>QHXI01000011.1 GCA_003222895.1 Acidobacteriota bacterium
CTCAAAGTGCTCCGGCGCGAACACGAACTGGCCACGGCAGACCTGCGTGCGGAAAGCGGAGTCACCGAACGCGCCGTCTTCACACGCGCCCTCGATGAGTTACAACGCCAGATGAAAGTGACCCCTCAGGATGTCATCTATCAACCGACGTTTTCATATATCTGGATGCTGGCCGAAGATCGTTTCCCGCAAGAGCTGAGAAAGCGGGTTGCGCGCAAGACGGCACTGCGAGAGATCGCTCGAGCATATCTGGCGGGCGCAGGGATGACGTTACTCGGCGAGACAGCGCGCGCTTCGGGTTTGAGTCGCGTTCAAGCGGGGCTCGGAAACCATCAACTGGTAGACGAAGGATATGCGATCCGCCTCAGGCAAGGGATCTACGCGCTGGCATCATTGAAGAATTGATTCATTGATCCATTGATTCATTGATCCAATTCTGAATCGCTCCGTAAACCCTCATCACCAACCCTTCTCCCAGTGGGGAGAAGGACTCAAACCAGTAACCGATCGGGTCAGTCCTGCAGTCTTTCGATTCGCAGCGCTCGTGAGTTTTCATCCCGTCGGGACGAAATGTTTATAGCCTGCGACCGCCCGAAAATCTTTTGTCTTTCTATTGATACGTGTGAGCTATAAACATTCCGCTCCTCCGGAGCGAAAGCATCGCGAATGTGAGCTGATCGCGACATGCTGAGTGCTGCAGCTCGTGTCAGAACCGGGAGCGGACCGGGGTCCTCGCGCGGGCAGCCCGCGTGGGTGGATGCGACCGGATCATAGCCTCAACCTGAATCTCACCACGCAACCGTTTCTGTCGCCCGCTTCGCGGGCTTGGGATCTTTAGGGGGACGTGATCCCCGGGTTACGCTCGCTGCGCTCGCTCACCGGGGCTACTATCTGTCGTCGCTACGCGACTTGTTGAACTCGGGAATTCTTCCCGGCGTCCAGGGTGCGCCGGCGGCTTCCATCTGCTTCTCGAGCTTTTGCAGATCGACTTCGATCAATTGACGCAGTTGATTGAGCGTGCCTTCGAACTCAGCAGCCGCAGCAGTGTATTGATCGATCTGAGTCTGCGTCGGACGAGCAGTCGACATGCGCTGTCCACCGACTATGTCACCGACGCGTTCTGTAATCGATGGCGGCAGATTCATGTTGCGTTGCCGCAAAGCTTGATCGCCACGCAGCGCGCGCAGAATTTCGTTTTTTCGTTTCTCAAGAGCCGACGCTTCGTTGAGCAAACTCTCTGGAGCGTTCGGTGTTTCGATCAGCGCGCGGCGAATCGCGACAAACCGCGGCGTCAAAGCGTTCGCCGTTTCAAGAGTCCCCTGCACCGCTCTCTGTAATCGCGCAACTTTGGTCTGGAATTCCACCAACGCGATGCGGTCGGCAGGATTCATTCGGTCCTGACCTTCGACCGCGACTTGGAACTCCTGCTCGCGCCCAATCGGCGTCATCGCTCCGTTAACGCGCTTCGCCGCGCTGACTTTGTAAGTTCCGGGCATTACCAATGGACCAGCCGGGCCTTCGTTGAAAGGATCTTCGCCTTCGGGATTGGGTGGCGGCGGCAGTGACGGCGCGGGAGAACGCAAGTCCCAGGTGACGCGCTGCATTCCGGCCGTGGTTGGACCAGTCAAACGGCGCACGACCTTTCCCGTGGAATCCGTGATGGTGAAGATCATCGCCGGCGCTTCCTCTTCTTCTTCGGCGCTTAAGGTCGCGCCGTTCGGCAAATTAATCTGCCCGCCGCTTCGCGCGGCCGCACGTTCGGCTTCCTGCCGGCGCGTCTTCCTCGGCTTCAATTCTTCTTTCAAGTAGTAAGTGAACGTCGCACCGAACGCAGGGTTCTCGGCGGTAAAGAATGATTCGCCTTGAAAAGATTTGCCACGACCACCGAGCGGCTGAGCCTGGATGTACATGAGGCCGTCCTTGACCGGAAACAACGCATCGGTCTTCAACATCTCGGCCGTGATCGAACGCAGCGGCGTGTAGTTATCAAGGATGTAAATACCGCGGCCGAAACTTCCGACGACCAAATCGTTTTCGCGCTTCTGGATGACGAGGTCGCGAATCTGAATCGTCGGCAGGCCGCCACGCATCTGAATCCATTTCTGTCCGCCGTCAACGGTGAAGAACAAACCAAACTCAGTTCCGGCAAACAGCAAATTCGGATTCACATGATCTTCGGCGATGGCCCACACCGGCCAGTTCGCCGGCAAGTTGCCTTTGATCGAGGTCCACGTGTGGCCCGCGTCCGTGCTCTTAAAAAGATAAGGCTTGAAGTCAGCGTTCTGGTGATTCTCAAACGCGACGTAGACCGTGTTCGCGTCCGAGTTCGAAGTGACGATACGACTAACGTAGGCGAGCTCGGGAACGTCGCCAACCTTTTCAACTTTGCGCCAGTTCTTGCCGCCGTCTTCGGTAATCTGCAGCAAACCATCGTCGGTGCCGACGTAGATCAATCCCTCTTTTTTCTGCGATTCAGCCAGCGCCGATGCGTTGCCAAAGAATGCGCACCGCGATCGTCACTGCGGAAAAGTTTGTCGGCCGCGAAGTAAAGGCGCGTGTGTGAATGCGGACTGATGATAAAAGGCGAGTCCCAGTTCCAGCGCAGCGGATCTTCGTTGCGCGCGGGCTGAGGCTGAATACCCATGCGCTCTCCGCTGCGTTTGTCGTCGCGAACCAGGGTGCCGTTCTGAAGCTCGGCGTAAATCGTGTTTGGATCTTCAGGATCGACTTGAGTGCGGAAACCGTCCCCACCCTGCGTCACAAACCAATCGGCATTGACGATGCCCGACGCGTTGCGCGTACGTGACGGCCCCCCAAACGCGTAGTTGTCCTGGGCGCCGCCAAACACGTTATAGAACGGTGCCGCGTTGTCCGTGGTGACGTCGTAGAACTGCGTGACGGGAAGATTGCTTTTGAAGGTCCAGGTCGATCCGCGATCGTAACTTTCGTAGACGCCGCCGTCGCAGCCAACCAGATAGTGATCGTTGTTGTTTGGATCGATCCAAATCTCGTGATTGTCGACGTGCTTCGATCTCTCGCCCAGCCGTCGCAAAGTTCGTCCGCCGTCGTCCGAGACCATTAGGAAGACGTTCATCACATAAATGCGATCGACGTTCTTTGGATCGGCGACGACATGCGCGTAGTACATCGCGCCGGCGTCAAAGTCGTTGCGCTTTTCCCAACTGCCACCGCGATCGCTCGAGCGAAAGATGCCGCCCTTGCGATCGGTCGATTCGATAGTTGCGTAGATCACATTCGAATCGACCGGCGAAATCGCCAAACCGATGCGCCCCATGTCGTTCGTCGGCAAACCCGCGCGCAACTTGTTCCAGGTCGCGCCCGCGTCGGTCGATTTATAGATCGCGCTCTCTGGCCCACCATCGATCAAAGTAAACATGTGGCGGCGACGTTGATACGACGCCGCGTAAATCGTTTCGGGATTATTTGGATCGATCACCACCTCGGTGACGCCGGTGTTCTCGCTGACGTTGAGAATGTTCTTCCAGGTCTTGCCGCCGTCGGTTGTCTTGAACAGACCGCGGTCTCCGCCCGGTCCCCACAGCGGTCCCTGCGCCGCGACGTAAACGATGTTTGAATCTTTCGGATCGATCGCGATGCGCCCGAGGTGCTCGGATGTCTTCAATCCAACGTTTTTCCAGCTTTTGCCGCCGTCGTCTGAACGATACAGTCCGTTGCCATACGAGACGCTCCGCTGACTGTTGTTCTCGCCTGTGCCAACCCAAACAGTCAGCGGATTCTTTGGATCCAGGGCGATGCAACCGATTGAATACGATCCTTCTCGATCAAAGACCGGCGTCCAGGTCGTGCCGTTGTTGACCGTCTTCCAAACTCCGCCCGAAGCCGATGCCACAAAATATTTCGAAGCGTTGTTCGGATCGACCGCGAATCCGATCACGCGGCCGGAAGTGAACGCCGGCCCCAGCGAACGAAATCTCAATCCATTGAATGTCGCCGCCGACATCGGATCGCGCGGGCGATTTTCGTCCTCGGCCTGAGGCTGCTCAGGCTTTTTCGCTTCGTCGGGCTTCGCGGCTTCCGGCGAAGGCCTCGGCGTGGAGGTCGAACGTGATTCAGGCTGAGATAAAGCGACCGATGTAGACGTCAGCAGAATACAAACGGTAAGCGTTACGGTGCGCAAGCTACGGGGCAACATTCGAGACTCTCCTCTTGGGCAAGTTTTGATGGTTAGAAAATCCGGTGAGGCAAAAACTGAGCAGTCGATAAACTACGCCGCCGCGCATTCTCGCTCAGCCAGAAACTCGTGAACTGTTTTGATCAGGCCTTCGACGTCCGGCTTTGAAACGAAAGCGGTAGCGCCAGCCGCGACCGCCTCTTGACGATGAACTTCGTAGGCATCGCCGGTGTAGAAGATGCAGGGTACGTCGGGAGTCAACCCGTGCAGTTCTTTGCACAACTCCACGCCTGACCCGTCAGGCAATCGTTTGTCCAGGACGTACAGATCAAATGGTTCATTACGCGCGCGCCGCAACGCTTCTTCGATTGTGCTCGCAGAATGCACTTCATAGTGCATCGGCAACAGCAGCAGCTTCAGCATCTCGGCGCTGTCGTCATGATCATCGACATACAGGATTCGACAGTTGGGTTGTGACATAAGTCGCTCCGGTCTGTAGGGAAACTATTTTTGTTCGACGTAGAACGGAAACTCAGAATCTGGGCGGGATGATTATACGCGGAGCGAGCAGATACGAGAAACTACCTGCGCGCGCATTAACTCAAGCTCAGCGGCGCGCACTCTGCCAAAGGCGCGTCGCTGATCGAGAAGTATTTCGCAGCCGGTTCAATCCTCTTCGCACAATTCCGAAGCAACAAGAAAGGCGGCCTCAAGTAAAGTTTGTCGGGATTTTTCGCTTGGCAAGCGCAACCACACTGGTGGCAGAAAGGGTGTTGCCTTCCCGAGCGCGTGAGCGCTTCAATCGGAACTTGACGCGGATGAACTCGAAGTAAGTCCGAACACGACCTTCGCATCGTCTGGCGACACGATGGGATGATAAGTCTTGCCGTAGTTCCCGACGATTTTCTTCACGTAGTTTTCAGTTTCGTGATAAGGCGGAATGCCTTTGTACTTGTCGACTGAGCCTTCGCCGGCGTTATAACCAGCGAGCGCGAGCGACACGTCACCATTGAATCTCTTCAATAGCCAGGCAAGATACTTGGTTCCCGCTTCGACATTGCACGCTTCATCTTTCAGATTTTTGCAATCGAAACGCTTCCCCGTATCAGGCATCAATTGCATCAGACCTTTTGCTCCAACCGGCGACGTCGCTTTCGGATCGTATTTCGACTCCTGCTGAATCACCGCGTGAATCAAACGCGGATCGACTGCTTCGCGTTCACCGGCGCGAAAGATGATCAGATCGAGATCGCAATCGCCCGATTGCGGAATGTCGAGGGGAATGAAATCGCTACTGAAATCGGCACGCGTGATGGCTTGCACAGTCGGCGCCAGCGCCGGGCTGAAATAAAAACCGGTTAGGTTAGTGACGAAGAAAAGGAAAAAAACAGCAACGGGGGCGAACTTCACAGTCCGCAGGTGAGGTAATCGAGGAAACTTCATTTCGGTATTCTCCATGTGAGCGATGACCTACGGTCATCTGTGATAACGCCTGGCTGCGCATGGCCGAACCGATTTACAAAGAACTTGTAAAGCACTTGCAATCGAGGAGCCGACAGTGAGATGGAAATGATTGACGATCGGTTGCTCTTTTTGTGTCAAAAGTGAGGCGTCAATGTGATGTACGAAAGTGTTTCGGTCGGGAGTGGGACGTGATGGGACACACGCGCTGGATTGAGCTTGTGACTCGCAAAATTTCGCGGAGATCAGTGAGCACGGTAGAGTAACCACAAAGACATGAAGACACGAAGATGAACTGGCCAGAAGATCTTAACGTTTGCGCTAATTCTCTTAGTGCCTTTGTGTCTTTGAGGTAAGCCTCACCGCGCCTAAGCGAGATGGCGAAGTTTTTCGGCTTGCTCGAGAATCTCCTTCGCGTCGCCCGCAGTGTTGATTTCGCGGTCAGCCAACATCGTCAACCCAAACTTGTCGCCGTAAAACTTGCGAATCGCATTGAGAATCGATTTTTGCAGATCGTTTAGCGGAACATCGTTCGGATCGACTTCTTGCATAAGTCCGGCATTCAGCTTCGACGATGGTCCCGGATAGACTTGCCAATTCGGCCAGGTATTGAGGGAACGCGAGGTCGACGTAAACACTTCGGTAAACGGCGGGGCGATGTCTTGCCGCGAGCCCAAAGAGGTAAGTCCCCACTTCTCTTGCATTGTCTTCAAGAACGAGCAGTGGTGCATCGGGCTGTTTACAATCGTGTGCGGGGCGATGTTCGCGGACACCATCACCATGGGAACGCGAACGCCCAGCCTGTCGAAGTTGAAACCATCCTGTCCCTGTCCGGTATTGAATTGGTTCGGATCAGGTGACACAGTCGGGGGCGGCGGAACGTGATCGTAACCGCCACCATGTTCGTCAAAAGTGATGATGAGCAAAGTATTTTGCCAGTTGTTTCCGCTGGCGCTGTTGGAATTGCGAATCGCCTGATAAACCTTCCAAACGATCCGGTCGCCGAGCAGAACACTGCCGGGACCGCCATCCGAATAGAGTTCAGAACCGAAGGAAGACGGGTGCATGTCGTCATGCCAGATCACGTCTTCGAAAAAGTTAATGAAGTGCGGCTCGACGAACGAATATTTCGGCAGTCGACCTTTCGCGCAATCGCGAAAAAAATTCGTAAAGAACGGACGCCCACCCTCGAAATAGCGGAAGTAGTTTTCCCCATCCTTGTCCTTCAAGTCGCCCCAATGAATCAGCTTGGTAAAAGGAACTGCGAGATCCTCATAGACGTTCCAACTGCCTTTTCCGAACTTTGCTTCCAGCAAATCAAATAGCGTGGCGCCGTTGCTTGAGACACCCCAGTGATCGAGGTTCCAGGGACAATTTGCATCAAGCGGCGGATTGTTGACCCAGCCCCAGGAAGTCGCGGCATGCCAGAATGCGCGGTTGCACCAGGTCTGGCTCGGCACCGCGCAGAACCAATGATCAAAAACGGCGAAGTGTTGGGCCAGGCCGCTGAGCACCGGAAGATAAGCCGGGGTGAAACACTGCATAATCTCCCGGCTTTGATCCGCGGGTGAACCCGTCCACTTGGGCAACAACGCGTTCAGCGTGCTGAAGTAGTCTTTAACGAACCCTTGCATCTGGGGAACGCCCGTCGGCGGAAGACCAGAGAACAATTGGGCGGTGATGTGATCGAATTCCTCGCCCGGATCGGGATAAGGTTGATGAAAGTCGCTTTCCATCGAGACTGGAACCGGGTTTCCGTTTTCGTCGGGGTTGCTCAAGTTGTTGCCGACCACTCCGTCAAACTGCTGACCAGGCGGAACGTCGTTCTGGTAAAGATAGCCGAGCAGGTTATCGAACGAACGATTCTCAAGCATTAGGACCACAACATGTTCGAAGGTGTCGAGAAGTGACGATGGGTTAGGCATGTTCTCTCCTTTGCGGTGCAGTATCACCGATAATCAAGTTGCGAGTCCGGTCATAAGCCCACGCGCCGGACAAGTTCTTCGAAACGCGCATCGCCGCGAAGTGGATCCCAAATCGGATTTACTTTGAGATAGATGAGCGGTCCAAATCTTCCATCGACAGACTGGCTCAACCATTTGAATGCTTCGTCGCGTTTTCCGAGCGCCGCTTCTGTGGCCGCAATCCAATGAGGTGAAACGTAATGCTCCTTTGATAATGCAAGGAGTTCATCGATTGCCTTCTGTGCTTCGGCCTTGCGGCCGCACGAGGCATAACCTTGCGCCAGCCCGCCGAGCATTTCAACACCGCTGGGAACCAGGCTGCGGGCCTTTTGAAATTCGGGAATAGCCAAATCGCACTGCCCTTTCTGAGCAAAAGCTCGTCCCAGGAGAAAGTGCGCGCGGACAAAGCCCGGATCCATGTCGATGGCTTTTTGTAATTGTTGTATCGCGTCGTCGGGTCTGCGCGCGAAATAATAGAACTCGCCATGATCCGTCTTGATGATTAGCGACAGCGGATCGATCACTTCAGCTTTTTCAATCTCGGCCATCGCTTCATTTGTTCGGCCCGATGAAATCAAGAGGTAAGCATAGCCGTGATGCGGCGTCGCATAGTTTGGGTTCAGCGCAATCGCGCGAGTGTATTCGCGTTCAGCGCCGGGCCAGTCCCAATCGTAATAGAGTTTCACGTACGCGAGGGAAGTGTGGGCTTCCGACAGCGAATCGTCGATTTCAATGGCGCGCGCGGCGGCATCCTTGGCGAGCGGAAAAACTTCCTGCGGCGAACGAATTCCCTGACTGCTGAGAAAACTGTACGAGTCAGCCAGGCCGGTATAAGCCAGCGCGTATCCGGGATCTACTCCGATCGCCTGCCGAAAGTATTCGATCGCTTTTTGATAACTCTCTTCGGTGCGCTTGTTCCAATAGTAGCGTCCTTTCAAATATAGCTGGTAGGCTGTGGCATTCTGCGTATAGGTCTTTGCCACGCGATTCTGCTGATCGCCGGATAACTGCGGCCGGAGGTTCCGGGTAATCTCGGTGGCGATGACACGCTGCACCGACAACAAGTCGGAAAGCCGCTGGTTGTACTGGTCGCCCCATATTTGTTTGTTGCCGGCCACGTCGAGCAGTTCGGTGCTAATCGTCACCTCGTCTCCGCGCTGAATAATTCTGCCGGTCAAAACCGCGCTTACGCCCAACTGCTTGCCCGCTGTGAAAGGATCGATCGACTTTCCCTTGTAGGCGAAAACTGAACTGCGGGCAATCACTTTCAGATTCGGCACGCGGGTCAAACTGTTGATGATGCTTTCCGTCAAGCCATCGGCAAGATAATCCGAGTCGGCATCGTGATTTTGATTCTCGAAGGGCAACACGGCGATGGAGTCCAGCAGAGCCGGCGAGATCGTTTTGGGTTTTTGATTCAAGAGTGCGCGCCAGCCTAAAAGCAACAAAGCAATCGTCACAAGAGCCGCGCCGACGGCAGCCGCTTTGTGTCGCCTGATCCATCTGTCGCGGGCGTTGGCAGACGCGGCCGTCCTTCGCGCTTGCGCAATCTCAGTAATCTCTGGCGGCGGCGTCCGAATTTCGACTGTGGCGGCGCGACCTGGACCGCCCGGCATGGATGAGCGCTGAAGTTCGCTGCGCAGATCGAGATCGCGGCGTAGACTCTTCAGATCGATCATCAGGTCGCGCGCAGTTTGATAACGGCTGTCGCGATCCTTCGTCAGAGCTTTGCGCACAATTCGTTGCAGTTCAGGAGGCGTGTCAGGCGCGAACATGGTGAGCGGCGGCGGTTCGGATTCGAGAATCGAAACGACGGTATGGCTCTTCGTCTCGCCGTGAAACGGGGGCCGGCCAGCGAGCATTTCGTAAAGCACGACGCCCAGACTCCAAATGTCCGAGCGCGCGTCGAGTTCCATTCCCCGCGCCTGCTCAGGAGACATATACTGCGGAGTGCCGAGAACCCTGCCGGGATCGGTGAGCACCAGCGCGCGGGTGTCGGCTTCGTGATCGACCATGTCGCGCGCGCGATCCTCCAGCAGCTTCGCCAAACCAAAATCAAGAACCTTCACGATGCCGTCTTTGCGCACCATGATGTTTTCGGGTTTGAT
>QHXI01000088.1 GCA_003222895.1 Acidobacteriota bacterium
GAGACCAGCCGTCGCGCGACGCGCTCTGCTATCAAACGTGCTTGATCTTCATTACTCACTTTTATGTAACGCAAGCTGGTAGCTGGCGATTCGCAAACTGATCGTTTGCGCTATGCCGGGCTTTCCAAAAGATCGATGCGATCTACAACGCCAACGATGGCTGAATCGATCGCGGCGCCGGCCTTACCAGTCGCCGTCGTCGAAGCGCTCCAACCTTCTTGCACGATCAGAACCG
The DNA here is from genome assembly GCA_003222895.1 of Acidobacteriota bacterium. Taxonomy (GTDB): domain Bacteria; phylum Acidobacteriota; class Blastocatellia; order Pyrinomonadales; family Pyrinomonadaceae; genus UBA11740. The sequence continues at coordinate 236 of QHXI01000088.1, forward strand.
TGTCACCAACCCCGGCATCGACAGCATCCAGTGCGAGCACCGTGTGACCGGTTGTTTCGCCTTCGGGGGTTATCTGTTCGCACAACATTACGCGCGCATTTTCGTAACGCTGATTTTTCTGCGTAGCGACGATGTTGCCGACAACTTTGGCTATGATCATCTTAAAGTCTGTGGCTTGTGCTTCGTACTTTGTACTTTGTACTTTGGCCGCTGGGCGGGCAGGCGTTACTTTGATTAGAGATCAAAGTACAAAGCTCAAAGTACGAAGATCGTTCTTATTCACAACAGACGTGACTATCCGAGTCTACGATTCCAATGATGGTGCAGTCCGTCGGCGTGTCCTCACGTTTGAAAGGAAAGCTTGCTTCTTTTCCCCGGCACCAGAAAACCAATTCGCCGACGCCCGCTCCCGCAGCATCGACGGCAACCAGCGGCTTTCCTTGAGGCGCCAAATTCTTGTCGAGGGATTGAACGACGAGAAGTTTGCGATGCCGAAGCGAATCGTTCTTGATCGTGGCCACCACTGTGCCGATTACGCGTGCAAGCTGCATATAAAATCAGTTCGGAGTCTGGAGTGCCGAGTCTGGAGTCTAAATGCGGATATCGACATTTGAGTCTTAGACTCCAGACTTGCGACTCCAGACTCTTAGACTTCAGACTCGGGACTCATTATGTCTACTGTGTCGATCACGCCCACCACGGCTGCATCGACCGGGGCGTCTTTCATGTTTTGCGCCAGACGCGCGCTCGATCCGGCGACCACCAGCACGCGTTCATGAAAGCCCGCGCCGACGGTGTCGACAGCGACGACATAACCGCTTGTGTCGGTGCCGTCGACGTTGATTGGCCGCACGATCAGAAGTTTCTTGCCTTCCAAACGCTGGTCCTTTTGGGTCGAGACGACCGTGCCAATAATCCGGGCGATGATCATGCCCGAGCCTGCGCGGTGATCGGCATCGCTTCATCGACGCTGCCGTGCGGTCGCGGGATTACGTGCACGCTGACCAACTCGCCGACTCGACGCGCGGCTGCTGCGCCCGCGTCCGTTGCTGCTTTGACGGCCGCCACATCACCACGAACGATCGCGGTCACAAATCCCGCGCCAATCTTTTCATAACCAATCAGGGTTACGTTCGCCGCCTTGACCATTGCATCAGCGGCTTCGATCATCGCCACCAGGCCTTTTGTTTCCACCATTCCAAGTGCTTCTTGCATTCAGTTTCTCCCGTGAGAAGTATTATTAGTAAATCGTAAATAGAATAGCACGCTTAGTTCTGTTTACGATTGATGATTAGCCATTCATCGCTCACTCAGTCGCGCCGCCTGGCTGAGGAGTTCAACCAACTCTTCCCTGCTGAGCGAAACCCTCCCCGATCCATTTGTGGCGGAATACGAGCGCGGCGTCGGTCGATCCCCGGTCGGACACGACAACCTCGTCTCATGCAAATATCCGCAAGCCTGGCAACGCGCGCCTTCATCCAGATAGCCCGCTGATTCGCGCACGTTGATTAGTTTCTCAATCGCATCCGGTGAAAGATTCCGCGAGCCACCAAGCACGCGCGAAAGAATCGCAATCTTCGCTGTGTGTTCCAGCGTTTCCAGACGATCCCAGGCCTGCCAGAGATCGGACCCGTACGCTACCGCGCCGTGATTCGCCATCAGCAGCGCATTGTGGTGCTTTACCAAAGGCCGCATGGCGTCGCTTAACTCGTCAGTAGATGGAGTTCCGTATTCCGCGAGCGGAACACAACCAAGCGTGAGAATGACTTCCGAAAGGATCGGCTGATCGATTGGCAGTCCCGCAACTGCGAAGGCAGTTCCGTGGGGCGGATGTGCGTGACAGACAGCCTTCACATCCGGCCGCTCGCGATAAATCAAAAGGTGCATCGCCAACTCGCTCGATGCCCGTCGATCGTTAAGCGATCGTCCTTCAAGATCAGTAACGGCAATCGAGTCTTCCGTCATTCGGCCTTTGCAGGTCATGGTCGGCGTCGCCAGCACTCGCCCATCACCAAGCTGGACACTGACATTGCCGTCCGACGAAACGACGTAGCTGCGCTCGTACATGAGGTGGCAGATTTCGATCAGGTCGCGCCGTGCGGTTTGTTCGTCCATTTAGAAGATCACTTCAGAGGGTTGTTTGATCAGCTTGAGTTATCTCGGCTCGCGAGGCCGGCACGCCGTTTCCATTTGTCACCAGCGCCGACGAAGGTTGCGCAAGGAAATATGAAAGCGATTCGAGTGAAGTTGTCAGATCGACGGTCCTCACCTTCACGCCCAGCCGAGCCTTCAACGGCGCCGGCGCAAAATTAAGAATGGCCTTCACGCCCGCCGCCATCACTTGATTGAGCACGCGTTGTGCGGCTCGGGCGGGAACCGCGATTACGGCGACGTCGATTTGTTCGTCGCGAACGACCTTCGCGATCTTCTTCGCGTCAAAAACAGGAATTCGATCGTGCCCGACGTGTTCGCCAACCTTGTTCGGATCGTTATCAAATAAGGCAACAACACTGAAGTTCGATTTCGACAGGCCGTTGTAATTCGCCAGCGCGGTTCCGAGTCTTCCGGCACCGATGATGCCGACCCGATGCGGCTTGTCGAGTCCGAGAATCTTAGTCAGGTCCGCTCGCAAATCTTCGATGTAATAGCCGGTGCCGCGCACGCCGAACTCGCCAAAGTACCCGAGGTCTTTTCTTATCTGTGCGGAATTAAGATTGAATTGTTCGGCCAGCTCTTGCGACGAGACCGTCTTGATTCCGGCCGCCGCCAATTCATTAAGACAGCGCAAATACACGCTTAGCCGGTTCGTGGTTAATTCAGAAATCTTTTCTCTCTTCATGGCGAACGACAAAAGTATAACGCCGAAGCAGCGAAGCGAGAAGTGACAGGTTTGCGATTGAAAACAAATTTACGCGATAATCCGCGCGCGTTAACGACTTTATTCCCCGCCCTCTGGGAGGGGACGAAGGGGAGGGCTTGGCGCGCGTAGTACCCTCACCCTTCCCTCTCCCAGCGGGAGAGGGCACAGAAGGTCGCCCGCGAACCAAAATGATCGCACATCTTTCGGGAACACTTCTTTCAAAACAAGCGACGTCGGCGATCGTCGACGTGGGCGGCGTTGGCTATGAAGTCGCGATTCCGCTTTCGACGTTTTATGAATTGGGCGAAGCAGGATCGGCGGTGCAACTTCGCGTTTATACCCACGTCAGCCAGGATGCGATTCGTCTTTATGGATTTAAGACAGTTCGCGAGCGCGAATTGTTTCTTCAATTGATCTCGGTCAGCGGCGTCGGTCCGAGTCTTGCGATCAAGTTGCTGTCGGGAATGAACGCCGACGAGATGATCGCGTCGATTCGCACAAATAATCTCGTACGGCTGGTGGCTATTCCCGGCGTTGGCCGAAAGACCGCAGAACGTTTGGTCGTCGATCTGCGCGACAAGATCGCAGCGCTTTCGTCGCCGGCCATGGAAGAAGAATTTGCCGCGAAAGCCGCGGGCGCGGGAGTTGCTCCCACCCCGGATACCATGCGCGACGATGCTATGTCAGCGCTCTCGAATCTCGGATATCAGAAAGCTGCTGCGGAAAAAGCCGTCAAGAACGCGATCGATGAAGGCGGCGAACTTTCGGTCGAGTTGGTTCTGCGCCGGAGTTTGCGATCGTTGGCAAAGGCCTAGGCCTTCGAATCACTCCCTGCATTCACAATTCAACTTGAACATGCCGAAAGCAACCCAAGCAGCCGAAGCCTTGCAAGCGACACCTACCGATGAAGATCGGCAATTCGATCTTTCTTTGCGCCCGTCGCGTCTGGCTGAGTACATCGGACAGACCAAAGCCAAAGAAAACCTGCGTATCTATATCACCGCTGCGCGCAAGCGGCGCGAGGCGCTGGATCACGTTCTGCTAACGGGTCCGCCGGGATTAGGCAAGACGACGCTGGCGCACATCGTCGCCAACGAAATGGGCGCCCAATTGAAATCAACCTCGGGGCCGGCGATTGAAAAGACGGGGGACGTTGCTGCGCTGTTGACGAACTTGCAGGAAGGCGACGTGCTTTTCATCGACGAGATTCATCGACTGTTGCCGGCTTTGGAAGAAAAGCTTTATCCGGCCATGGAAGATTTCAGTCTTGATTTATTGATCGGTCAGGGACCGGGCGCGCGCTCGATCAAACTCGAATTGCCCAAGTTCACCTTGGTTGGGGCGACGACCCGACAGGGTTTGATTACAGCGCCGCTGCGTGGCCGATTCGGAATCAATTTTCATCTGGACTTTTATCCTCCGGAAGACTTGGAGACAATCTGCAAGCGTTCGGCAACCATCTTGAATGTCGAACTTGACGCCGGCGGCGCCCACGAAATCGCTCGCCGATCCCGAGGCACGCCGCGCATCGTGAATCGCTTGCTGCGGCGCGTGCGTGATTACGCGGAAGTCGATTACGACGGCAGGATCACGCACGAGGTGGCGAATGACGCGCTTAATCGGATGGAGGTCGACACGTACGGCCTCGACGAAATGGATCGAAAGTTATTGACGACGATCATCGAGAAGTTTGAAGGCGGGCCAGTCGGCGTGGGAACTTTGTCGGCGGCGATTCATGAAGAGAAAGATTCAATCGAAGAAATCATCGAGCCATACTTAATTCAAATTGGCTTCCTGAATCGCACTCCGCGCGGGCGCATGGCGACCCAACGCGCCTATCAACACTTTGGATTGAAAACAGGGCAGCAAAAGCCAAGCTTGTTTGATTCGCAGTAGCCGTTTAGCGGCGGGCTACTGCCCGCCGGGATGCGCGGGCGGTTAGCCCGCGCCTAAACAAATCGGAAGTCGCAGTTTGCGCTAAATCATGCCACGACGTATTTCCCGCCATTCATTTGGAGTTAAGAATCGTTCGCCATGGCGACGCATGCTGGGCGACGCAGTTCATCATTTTCACGAAAACGATTTGTTCGCGTCGGCTGCGGCGATGAGTTATTTCGGCTTGATGACTCTGTTCCCTGCTCTACTGCTGCTACTGGCATTAAGCAACAAGATCGCCGCCGGCAATCAAATGATCTCGCACGTCGTGCAGGTGTATCCCGGCTCGACGCAATTCCTTCGCGACACGATTCGATCGCTTTCGGCGATCAGCCCCGGCGTTATGATCACCTGCGCCATCGTAGTCTTGTGGGCCGGCTCGTGGGTCTTCGCCATCGTCGAGCGCGCTCTGAACAGAATTTGGGGGACGACACATCGCACCTTTGTTCATGGCCGGTTGCTGACGCTGGGCATGATCGGATTTATCGGATTGTTGCTGTCGGCCTCGGTATTGCTCACGTCGATCCTCGTTTATATGCAGGAAATCGCCGGCCGCCTGTCGCCACATCAACTCGAACATTATCCACTGCTATTGTCCGTCGGTAGTTTGGTCTGGCAGGTCGTCTTCGCGCTGGTCAGTCTATTAGTAACGTTCGCGTTGTTCTCGATCGTTTATCGATTCATGCCAAACGCGTACGTGACGTTGCGCGACACGGTTCCCGGGGCGTTGATCGGCAGCCTCCTTTGGGAAGCCGCGAAATACATCTTCGCGTGGAGCCTGAATTATTTTAACTACGAACAGATTTATGGCTCGGTCGGCGCCGTCGTCGCGGTGCTTACGTGGGGCTACGTCTCAAGCCTGGTCCTGCTATTCGGCGCGCAGCTGACCGGCGTTTTTCATCGCGAGCACATGGAGCATCCCGTCCCTGCGCCTGGAATTAACGTCCCCTCCGCATCCTATTCGTAAGTTTCTTCGCTCTTGCTTCGGCGCTTGATTTCTCGCGATGCGCATCTCCGACTTCGATTACGAGCTTCCGCAAGAGTTGATCGCTCAGCAACCGCTGAATGAGCGTGACGCTTCGCGCATGCTGCTGGTGGATCGGGCAGCGCAAACGTGGCGCGATTCTGAATTCATATCGCTGCCTGATCTGTTGACGGCAGGAGACGTTTTAGTAATTAACAACACGCGGGTGTTTTCGGCTCGATTGCATGGCCAGCGAAAATCGTCCGGGGGCACGGTGGAGCTATTGCTGCTGCGCGGAGTAGGAGGCAACGTTTGGGAAGCGTTGACGCGACCGGCTCGACGTCTGCAGACCGGGGCGCAGATCGATTTCGCAGGTGCGGCGATGTCCGCCGAGGTAATTGAGGAATTGCCGAATGGCGCTCGCTTGATCAAATTCGAAGCAAACGAACCACTTGAAAACGTGTTCGATAGAATCGGCGAGACTCCGCTTCCGCCTTATATCAGGCGCGAGGCAGCAGAGTCAGAGAATGACCGCGATCGATATCAAACAATCTATGCGAAGGATCGCGGCGCTATTGCCGCGCCAACGGCAGGCCTACACTTCACTCCGGCCGTGCTCGAACGAATCAGAGCACGCGGAATTCAAGTCGTCGAAGTAACTCTGCACGTCGGTTACGGAACTTTTGAACCTGTCCGGGTCGATGACATCGCTGAACACAGAGTCGCCGCCGAATGGTTTTCAATTGACGAAAGTGCGGCGCAAGAAATCAATGCCGCCCGCTGCCGTAGTTCCCATGTAATTGCCGTGGGGACGACAACGACGCGCGCGTTGGAATCGGCGGCCACATCAAACCGCGAAGTAAAAGCCGGCTCGGGTTTTGCAAATCTTACGATCGTGCCCGGATATCAATTCAAAGTCGTCGACAGACTGTTAACCAATTTCCATCTGCCGCGGTCTTCACTGCTGATGCTTGTTTCTGCTTTCGCGGGTCGCGATTTCATGCTGGCCACGTACCGGCACGCAGTGAACGAACGTTATCGCTTTTACAGCTATGGCGATTGCATGTTGATAATGTGATTTGTGTTTGCGAACTTGAAAGCGACGGTGGGTGACAGGCTATAATCTGCGCCACGCTTTATTTCCGCTGACGGGCGATTGGGGTATGGCCGTTCTCAAAAAATTTCGACCGCGATGGTGGCTTAGCGGCCGGCAAGTGTCTCAGCCCGAGGCGCGCCCGAACATCGCGCTGGTGCCGCCGGTCAATGTGCGTTACGACCTACGGCCACTTACCGTTTCGCAAATTGATGAATGTTGGCGGCTGGACCAGCGCTGCTTCGTCGATGGCGAGGCATACAGCCGCGACACTTTCGACTACCTGCTGACCACACCTGAATCGGTTGCCTACCGCATTGTCATGCAGAACGGAGCAATGGCCGGTTTCGTGATCGGATTGCTCGAGCCGGATCACACAGGCCATATCACTACGATCGGCATCGCACCTGAACATCGGCGACGCCGTCTCGCGAGCTGCCTGATGGAGACAATCGAATCTGGTTTTCAACGGCGAGACGTTCGAATAGTCAGGCTGGAAGTGAGATCCAGCAATGTCTCAGCGCAGAAACTCTATTTGAACCTTGGCTACTCGGTTACGCAGCGGCTGCCAAAATATTATTCGAATGGCGGCGATGGACTGTTGATGGTGAAGTCGCTCGAGGTTTAACTCTTCCGCAGCTCGGTCAATACCTGCTTCGCTATCGCTTTCAAAGTATCGAAAACTCCTACTCCCGTGGCAGCGACGGCTTCAACCACCGGCTCATCCTTGCGTAGGAGCTCAGCGGCCAAGTCAGTCGACGGGATTGCCGTCGGCAGATCGCGCTTGTTTAGTTGCAGGACGTAGGGAAGCTTCATCAGATCGTAGCTGTAGACGCGCAGATTCTCTTCTAGGTTGTAGAGAGATTCGATGTTCGCGTCCATGCGCTCTTCCTGCGAGTCGGCGACGAACACCACGCCATCCACGCCCTTGAGAATTAATTTGCGCGAAGCTTCGTAAAAGACCTGACCGGGAACCGTGTAAAGGTGAAAGCGAGTTTTGAAGCCGCGAACTGTCCCCAACTCCAGCGGCATGAAGTCGAAAAAGAGCGTGCGGTCCGTTTCGGTGGCGAGGCTTATTAACTTGCCCTTCGCTTGCGCTGCCGTCGAGTCATAAATGAATTGCAAATTCGTAGTCTTCCCGCACAAACCCGGACCGTAATAAACGATCTTGCAATTGATCTCCCGTGACGCGTAGTTTTCATCGGTGATTTCAGAAAACGGCAGCGAGACGCCAGCCGCGGCCGACTCGCGTTCGATTTCAGCAAAGGTCGTCGCCAGCTCATGAGAGATCTGTTTCGATCGGAGCTTAACCAAACCCAAACTTGACCTGTCATCGAACACCACGACCAGAAGCACGCGGCCAATCACAGAAATGTGAATGCTCTCTTTCTCACCTTCATGGGACAGCGTCGGAAATTCCTTTTCGCCAATCAGCTTTGCCATTCCACCGGTAGCGGCAACGTTCCCCGCTGCCAGCGACGCCAAACTTGTCGTGTCGAGATCGCCGAGTTCGCCGTGAACGGCGATCTGCTGACCGTCCTTATCGACCAAGACCACCAAGCGTGCGGACGAGTCCAAACGCAGACGGGCCAAGACCGCCTTAATCTGATGGTAGCGCGTTTCGCGCATCACTATTGAGCTGTGGGTCATGTCTGAGCGAACCGAAAAGGAGGGCAGGCAACTGAACCTGACAAGCTCGTGGCCAACGATGTTTTGCGCTGTGGGCCAGCTCCGACGCGTCAAAAGCCGTCGTCAAAGCTCACGAGTCACATTAACACGGCAATTTCGAAGGCTTCAAGTGTTTTTCGATCGGTGGAAATACCTGGCACGGTTAAACCAATTCTGGTCCAGGGACTGCAAACCCTACTCTTCCGTTGATTTAGCCCTCCAGCTATGCTACCCTCTGGCGTCGTTTTTGAGCCAATTTCGCATTAAATATACCCCTTAGAGGCGAGGCCTGTTACCATGAGTAGCCCGGTAGCCAAGAGCGGAAAGAAACTTTCGACACGCGCATCGTCTCGGCGTGCAGCGAATACACCAGCTCGCAAGCGTGCGATCGCGAAATCAACTCGCCTGAAGCCGGCCACCAAACGTTCACCCGCAGGTAAAGCGCGCGCGCATAAAGCAACAAAGATTACTAAGGCGAAGGCGAAACCAAAAATCGCGGCTCGCAAACCGGTGAAGCGAACAACTGCCGTTCGAAAGAAAGCTGCGTCGGCTTCCTCACGAGCGGCTGTAAAGCGGACAGCCGCGAAGCGAAAGCCAGTTCGCACCAAGGCTCCGCTGGTTCTCAAGCGGCCGGCGTCTCCAACACCGCCACCGCAATTAACTCATGATGAAGCGGCCGCCCTACAAGCATTCGAAGCTGCTCATAAAGAATTTTCGCGCGGACATTTTGCGGAGGCGCGAAATCTGTTTCGATCCCTCGTCGAAAAATATCCAACGGTTTCGGAAGTGACCGCACGCTCCAGAACTTACCTGGCGGTTGCTGAATCGCGCCTGCGAACTGACTATACTCTGCCTCGCGATGCTGACTCGCTTTATGATCGCGGCGTTATTGAATTGAATCGCGGAGAATACGTTGCGGCGCAAGAACTCTTTGAGCGTGCGTTGCGTCGCGAGCCTGAAGCCGCACACATCCATTACGGCCTTGCCGCGACACGCGCGCGTTTGGGCGCGATCGATACCGCGTTGAAGTCTCTCGAGCGCGCGTTCGATCTCCAACCGAATCTGCGCATCCGAGCCCAACGCGATCAGGATCTCAATCCGTTGCGCAGTGATCCTGAGTTTGAGGAATTGCTCTTCGCCAGTCGCGAATAGTTCCATCCGGCGATTGCAAGGATCCCCAGTCATATTCCAAACCGATTCGCTTTCGCGTATTATTCTGATTGCGCATCACTGATTAACCCCGGAGCAAATCTTGCACGACGCAAACGCCAACGGCAGCCTTAAGCTCGTAGCCATCGGTGGCGGCACCGGACTATCTACTCTGCTCGCGGGTCTGAAGCGTTATGTCGGCGAACGCGGCGAAGAAGACTGGATCGAATCACTGTCAGCGATTGTCACCGTCTCAGACGATGGTGGCAGCTCAGGGCGTTTGCGCGAAGAATTGCAGATGCTTCCGCCCGGCGACATTCGTAATTGCATGATCGCTTTGTCGGAAGACTCGACGTTGCTTTCCCGACTCTTCCGTTATCGTTTCACGGGTTCGGGGGATCTCGGCGGCCACAGCTTTGGAAATCTATTTCTCGCGGCGCTAACCGCAGTGACCGGCGATTTCGCTGAGGCCGTTCGCTTTTCGTCTGAAGTTTTGGCAAGCAAAGGACATATTTTTCCGGCGACAATCAGCGATGTTCGCCTGGTGGCCGAGATGGAAGATGGCCGCGAAGTGCGCGGCGAAACTCAAATCACAGCAGCACGCGGACATATTCGCAGGCTCCGTCTCGTGCCTGAGCACTGCCTTCCTTTGCCGGAAGCGCTCGCCGCGATTCAGGCCGCCGACGTGATCACGATTGGGCCAGGTTCGCTTTACACGAGCATTCTCCCTAACCTCCTCGTGGGCGGAGTAGCTGATGCAATCGGTTCCTCGCGCGCGACCAGAATTGTTGTTGCCAACCTCATGACACAGCCGGGCGAGACCGATGGCTACGACTTCAAGCAACATGTGGATGCGGTGCGGAGTTACGCTCCGCAAATTAATTTCGATTATGTAGTCATGAATAGTCGCGTAATCACCGCAGAGCAAACGGATCGTTACCGCTCTGACGGCGCCGATCAAATCCTGTTGGACGAAGCCGCTGATGAGCGTTTTGCGCGAGAAGGAATAGAAATCGTGCGCGCCGATTTGTTGGATGAAGGCGAAATGGTGCGTCACGATTCAGCGCGGCTAGCGCGCGTAGTGATTAATTGTGCGGCAAACGCGCATTCGCGATCCGTACTTGGTGAACTGCTGAACGCAAACTGAAACGCTCGATGCCAGAAGATTCCATCCCCAAGAAATCACCATTAGATGTTCTCGTTCTCGCGGCCGGTCTCGGCACGCGAATGAAGTCTGGTGTCGCGAAAGTTCTTCACAAGCTCGATGGCAGGCCGCTGATTGCGCACGTTTGCCTCGCTGCGACGGCACTAGAGCCGCGCAACATTTATGTGGTCGTTGGTCACCAGGCTGAACAGGTGCAAGACGCGGTTGATAAAGAACTCGGCACAGGAAAGGCATCGCTCGTTCATCAGCCGCAACAACACGGAACGGGCGATGCGGTGATTGCCGCGAAGGACGCACTCGCTAACGCGAAATCAACGATCTTGATTCTGTCAGGCGATGTTCCGCTGGTCCGGGCCGAAACGTTGCGCGGATTCGTCAACAAACATAAATCCTCGAGCGCTTCATGCACGATCCTGACGATCAGGCTCGAAAATCCCACCGGCTACGGCCGAATCGTGCGCGATGAAGCGGGCGCCTTCGTCAAGATCGTCGAGCAGAAAGACGCGAATGACGAAGAACGCCAGACTCGCGAAGTGAATGCAGGAATCTACTGCTTCGACAGCACGAAGTTATTTGCAGCCCTCGATAAGATTCAGCCCACGAACAGTCAGGGCGAGTATTACCTCACTGACGTTCCGGCGATTCTAAAAGGAGATGGCGAAGAGGTCGCGCTCTATCAGCATTCCGACGCTCGGGAGGTTTTGGGCATCAACACTCGCGCTGAACTTGCTGAATTCGAAAATCTAATCCGTCGTCGGACGATTCGCAGGTTGATGTTGGAAGACGGCGTGACCTTCATCGATCCCTCGCACGCCTACATCAGCGCCGGGGCGAAGATTGGCCGCGACTCCATCATTCATCCCGATGTTCATATCCAGGGCGATTCGGTTCTGGGCGAGGCCTGCGAGATTCAGCAAGGAGCGCGCATCGTCAATTCGAGTTTGGGCAATCGCGTCGCGATCAAAGACCACTGTCTGATCGTCGATTCTGATATCGCCGATGATTGTGCAGTTGGTCCATTTGCGCATCTGCGGATGAATGCAAAGATGGAAGAGCGCGCGGTTGTCGGAAACTTCGTCGAAGTGAAAAAGTCGCAAATTGGCCGCGGCACAAAATCGATGCACCTAACATATTTGGGTGACGCGACGATTGGAGAGAATACAAATATTGGCGCGGGCACAGTGACCTGCAATTATGACGGCAAACAGAAACATCCAACCGTCATTGAAAACAACGTGCGCATTGGATCGGATACGATGCTCGTCGCGCCGGTGCGTGTCGGCGAAGGCTCGGTTACCGCGGCAGGTTCCGTCGTGACCGAAGACGTTCCGCCGAATACGCTTGTGGCCGGCGTCCCGGCAAAAGTGAAGAAGAAACTAACTGACGCATGACATCTAACGGCTCATATTCTTTTTCTGCTTACTGCTTACTGCTCACTGCCTACTGATATGTGTGGAATAGTTGGATACGTTGGAAACAAACAAGTCGTGCCGTTGATTATCGACGGACTGCGCAAGCTCGAATATCGCGGCTATGACTCGGCCGGGATTGCGGTTGTTGATGAAAATCATCACCTCGAGATTGAACGAGCTGAAGGCAAGCTGCGCAATCTTGAAGAGGCTTTGCGCAAGCATCCTCTCGATGGCACTTATGGCGTGGGACACACGCGCTGGGCCACGCATGGCCGGCCTACCGAAGAAAACGCGCACCCGCACCGCGACTGCACCGGTCGCGTCGTCGTCGTGCACAACGGCATCATCGAAAACTATTTGCAGCTAAAAGATGAACTGCGAAAAAAAGATCATGAGTTCGTCACTGAAACCGATACCGAGATCATCGCTCACCTGATCGAAGAACACCTCAAGCACGGAAACAGTTTCGAACAAGCAGTGCGCGCAACCGTGAATGAGCTGCGCGGCATCTTCGCGCTCTCGATGCTTTCGGCGGACGAACCTGACACGATCATCTCCGCGCGGCTTGGACCGCCGGTCGTGATCGGAATCGGCGACGGCGAATTTTTTGTCGCTTCCGACGTGCCCGCAATCCTCGAACACACACGCGATGTCTTCTTTCTGGGCGACGGCGAAATCGCGGTGATGACGAAGGAAGGCGTCCGCGTTACTGACTTTACCGGCAATCCCGTCATGCCGCATCGGCAACGCATCACCTGGGATCCGATTCAAGCGGAAAAGGGCGGCTTCAAGCATTTCATGCTCAAAGAGATTTACGAGCAGCCGCGCGCGGTCCGCGAAACCGTCGAAGGGCGCATCTCGCTCGATACGGGCCGAGTATTTTTGGATGAGATGCGAAACCTCAGCGAAAAAAATTTCAAGCGTTTCGATTCGATCAAGATCGCCGCCTGCGGAACGTCCTGGCACGCGGGCATCGCCGGCAAGTACATGATCGAACAACTCGCGCGCGTGAACGTCGAAGTCGATTATGCCTCTGAGTTTCGCTATCGCGATCCAGTGCTCGACAAAAACACTCTGCTGCTCGTGATTTCACAGTCGGGCGAAACAGCCGACACGATCGCGGCGCTGCGCGAAGCGAGTGAGAGAGACAGCAGCGTGCTGGCAATCTGTAACGTTCAGGGATCGATGATTACCCGCGAAGCCGACGGCACAATTCTCACCCACGCGGGCCCGGAAATCGGCGTCGCGTCGACGAAGGCTTTCACCGCACAGATGATTGCGCTTTATCTCTTCGGTCTGTATTTGGGTCAAATTCGCGGGACGTTGAGCGAAGAAGAGAGCCGCGCGCACGCGCAACAACTCGCGGAACTTCCGGTGAAGATGGAACATCTGCTGAACGAGGCAAATTTGATCGAGGAACTCTCGAAAGAATTTTTCCGTGTGAACGATTTTCTTTACCTCGGACGCGGAATCAATTTTCCGATCGCTCTGGAAGGCGCACTGAAGCTGAAAGAGCTTTCGTACATTCACGCCGAAGGTTATCCCGCCGGTGAAATGAAGCACGGTCCGAACGCCTTGATCGACGAGCGTCTGCCCGTAATGTTCATCAACACTCGTGAAGAAGGAAATCGGGCTTCTGAGTTGCGCTACGAAAAAACTCACTCGAACATCGTGGAGGTCAAAGCGCGTGAGGGGATCGTTCTTTCAGTATTGACCGAAGGCGATTCGATGTCTTCCAGGATGTCTGATCACATCATCACAGTTCCCGCGTCCAGCGATTTGCTGTCGCCTTTGCTCTCGATCATTCCGCTGCAACTGCTCGCCTATCACATCGCCGTGCGACGTGGTTGCGACGTCGATCAGCCCAGGAATCTGGCGAAGTCGGTGACGGTGGAATAGATCTCTGATTTGCGTCCTCAACGACGCGTCAACTTAAGGAATATTAAGTTGTCTGTGAAAAGCTGGTAGGTGGCCCTTCTTTCCACTTTGTATTCGTGAAAGGCGGACAGGAGTGCCGCCTCACCGCGAAGGCGGGTGTGTTCGCTGACTTGCTGCCCGACATCAACATGTTCAAATAGAAAGAGGGTTCTTGCGGATTTTTTCATAACCTCAGCTACGGCGTGAAAGTCTTCCTCTTCGACGTTGTGAATAAGCATAAGTGACGAAATTGCAACGTCATATAATCTGTCGGGAATGTAATTCTGCACGAACGTTTGCACATATTGCACTCTTTGCGCGAAGGATCCTAACCGATTTCGGTTCCGCTCGAGCATTCTGCTACTGAGATCTATACAAGTCATCCTTCTGGCTTTGCGAACCAGGATTTCGGACATTCTCCCGATTCCCGCTCCGATTTCCAGGACGTCTTCGCCGTCAATGTCGCTCCCGATGAAGTCAAAGACCGCCTCTATGTACTTCTTCGATTCCTCGTGACGTCGACCGCCTGGATAACGAGCACTCATGACCGCGAGATCTCCAGGTCGGAACGCTCGATAGTCCCACTCGGCGGTCATCTCGTCGGTTAGTCGCTTATGAACAAACACAGGGTCAATGGCTCGTTCCACGGCTCGATAGCCGAATCTCTTGGCGCAGAGTGTCAACAAGCCTGCCGCCGCCGCTGGCTCCCACGGATTTGTTTTCAACATGTCTACGACGGACTCAAGGTCGAATGGGATCGCTACGATTTCTTGCATCTCGATGAAGTAATCACGAGCCATAATGGCCTTTCCGATCACGTCTTCTGATGACAGGCCAGTCCTCTCAAAAAAACTGAATTGGTAGTAGAACTTCTGAGCGTCAACGCCAAATCCAAACAAATACATGTTGTCCAACTTAATGTTGTGACCTATCTCTTCACGGCATTCTCGGGCCATTTCAGTAAATGGATGTACATTGTCACACCAGTCCATCGTCCCGCTAGCCGAGTAGGTCCATGTGTTGCTGTAGACGTTTACGCTGTGTGAGTGCCTCGAAACAACGATCTTATCGTCGCGCGTGATCAGAAAGATCCCGACCCCGCATATGTTTGTTAGTTTGGAATGACTCACGTCATTCAGATCAAGCCGAGGGGCGTATTTATCTCTGAAGGTACGGTTCGGATCATCCGGCAGCGGAGAATCCAGATACTCGCCGGACAACAGATAGTCAAGATACTCAATTTTCGAAAAAGTAAACGTAAGGCGACAGAGGCCCGCGCGTAAGATTGTGAAGTCGTACTGACTTAATCTGCATTTGAAATCTGTAAAGTAGTAAGCAGGTGGCGGATTTTTCTTAAAATCTTCCGGTAAGACATAAGTGGAAACGTTGTCCGTAAGGCTAATCACCTCACCCATTCCAAACTCATTTGAGTCGGCCTTCCATGCGGCAATCAAGACCACGTAAGGAAATCGCCACGACGATATCTGAAAAAGGTTCGAGTAGCGGTGGGCCATTGCTTGCGCGGAAACAGAAGAAACAGACTTCACAGGCTCGAACGAAGGGATGGGCTGGTTCGGATGTTTCGACGCTTCCGCCTCTGCTGCAATCGTCGGGAGGCGGGCTCTCATCAATGTCTCCGATATTCGTCTGATTCCGCGTGCAATATCTTCAAACGCTGCGTCCGGATTTGACCAAAGGGTCACAGGGTTGGCCTCAGTCGGTAACGCCTGAAGTTTTCCAAAAGGCGCGGACTTCCAATCGCAGGGCCGACATAGGATAGGAATAATCCGCGCGTCGCCGCTTGCGTGCCGGTCCATTGCGCGAGTCATCTCAACGTCATAACAATAGTCAGAGGCGAGGAAATCGGCGCTCACTAACAGAAGCACAATATCCGCGTTGTCAAGTTGTCCGTCTATTTCCCCAGCCCACTCATGTCCAGGTTCAATTCTGCGATCACTCCAACCCGAGATGACGCCTTGCCGCCGCAGAACGCTGAGATGTTTCTCTAACTCAACGCGAAGCTCTTCATCCTGATGAGAGTAGCTATAGAACAGCCGAAGCGGAGAACGTGATGATGTGTGACTCATTTCTTGCGCGACAGAAAAAACTGGCAGAGCAGCGCTGAACCAAAGAAAATTAGCATGTCATCCGGTTCGGAGTGCCCCAGCCGTCATGTGTTAACGTGATTATGTGTCTCAAACGTGGTGCCAGGTCAACCCTTTGGCAATATCTTACACCTCGCGGATTGGTGATCGCTCTCAACGGACAGCCCATTTCAGGACGACTCGGCAGCGACACAGTTTGAGATGGGCAAAATGACAGGACTCAAAACCCTCTCAGCGGCATCTCCGCCGACCGCTGCAACCAGTTACTAGCCGGATATTCGCAGGAAGGATCAATGATATGCAGCGTGTAAGCATGTCTTGATTGTGAGGACTTGTTTTCGCGACTGAGATGCGGGAGTAATGGATGCAGCACGATCAGACTTCCCTTCTTGACTTCCAGCGGCTGGAGATTTTCTTCAGCCCAGGGCGAATCGTCGAATGTTTCGAAGCGAGTTCCGCCCGCGTCCGCGCGCACGAAACGCGACTTCAACCCGAGCTTATGTCCGCCGGGAATCGCCCATAGGCATCCATTCTCGATCGTCGCGTCTTCAAGCGCGAACCACAGCCCAACCATTCGCAACGGCTCGGTGTAAATAAACGTCGCGTCCTGATGACAAGTTACTTCCCCGCCAATGCGCGGCTGTTTGAAGATGTACATCGACTGAAGCAACAACGGATCTTCGATTCCGAGTTCGCGCACTAACTGTTCAATCTCTTTCGTTCGCGAAAACCGATCGAACACCGGATCGAGATCATGAAGCGCATGGCCGATCTTGTTGATCGACTGCTCTTTGCTTTGCCGCAGCATCCTATTGGAATTGAAAGCGTTTTCTTCGAAGAAAAAACGAATCTTGTCGCCGGATTCGAGAAAGTAATCGTCGCTGGTGCGCGTCTGTTCATGTGTCGAGAAAATCGAAATCAAGGACGGATTGAATTCGCGCACGAGTTCTTCAGCGCGCGCGCGTAAATCATCGCAGGCCGTGGGCGAAACAAAGTTCTCGATCACGAGGAAGCCATCGCGTTTATAGGCGGCAATTTGTTGGAGACCAAGAGTCATGCGAGGCAACATTTTCAGTTCTGGCGAAGGATTAATCAAGACGACAGCAAAGCGGTTTGTCAAAACGGATTTTTGGCGGCTCTGCCGTCTGATGTGCGGAAAGGCTACGCCTTTCCGCGAGCCTTTTTTGATTATTATTAGGCTACGCCTCATTTGCGAGGCGGAGCCTGATAACAAAAAATGATCCATGCCGGAAAGCCGCAGGCTTTCCGCACATCAGACGGCAGAGCCGCAACCACCACCATCGGCGATTAACAAAAGCTTTGCGTTACGATGCACGCACGATAGACTTCCCGCGTTTCAGGAAGGCGAACATTGTCTGATCAACTCGAAACCGGAATCGTCGCCGAATCAATCGCGCAACCTCCAGCTCTGGGTAGGTTCTTGAAAATCTTTGCTCCTGCGGCGGCCGTGCCGATTAGGTCAACCGACCCGGCTGAAGTCTCAAATCGATATCGTCATTGGCAAAAGCGCGTCCTGTTCAGCTCGATCATTGGCTATGCGACTTTCTACTTCGTTCGCAAGAACCTCAGCATCGCGATGCCGGTAATGCAGAGCAGCCTCGGCTTCAAGAAAACTCAGCTTGGTTTGTTTTTGACTTTGCACGGCGTGCTTTACGGCGTCTCGAAATTCGCGAATGGTTTCCTGGGCGATCGAGCGAACGCGCGCGCGTTCATGGCGTTCGGACTCGGCGCTTCGGCGTTGATGAATGTGCTGTTCGGATTCAATTCCGCAGTTGTCGCGCTCGGTTTGATTTGGATGGCCAACGGATGGTTTCAAGGGATGGGTTTTCCGCCGTGCGCGCGACTTTTGGCGCACTGGTTTTCCCCGAAGCAGCTTGCGAGCCGCATGTCGATCTGGAACATCTCGCATTCAATCGGCGGCGGATTGATCGTGATCCTTTGCGGTTATCTCGTGGTCATAAGTTGGCGTCTCGCATTCTTTGTTCCCGCGGCCATCGCATTCGCATGCGTGATCTTGATTTGGCTGACGCTGCCGGACACGCCGCCTTCAGTCGGTTTGCCGGAAGTTGAAGGCACCGAGCAACATTCGCAGAAGCATGAATCGGGGAAAGAATTCCGGCGCTTTCTGGTCGAGCGAGTTTTCATGAACAAGTACATCTGGATCGTTTCGCTCGCGAACTTCTTCGTTTACATCGTGCGTTACGCGGTGCTCGATTGGGGACCGACGATGCTTACCGAAGCGAAGCACGTGCATATCACGCACGCAGGCTGGATGGTTGCGGCATTCGAATTTTGCGGCGCGCTGGGAGCAATGTTCGGCGGTTGGATCACGGATCGATTTCTTGGCGGTCGCGCCGTACGCGCTTGTGTTGTGTACATGGCGCTGGCTGGAGTTGCCGTGTTCGCGTTTTGGAAACTTCAATTGCATTCTGAATTGCTAACCACCCTCGTGCTCGGCGCCGCAGGCTTTTTTGTTTATGGCCCACAGTGTTTGCTTGCAGTTGCGGCGGCGAACCTGGCAACCAAGCGCGCCGCCGCGACAGCGATTGGACTGACGAGCATCTTTGGTTACGCCAGCACTGTGCTGTCAGGCTGGGGACTCGGCGCGTTGGTTCAGAAGTATGGTTGGGACGCAGGGTTCTTTGGACTAATTATCGTGACAGTGATTGGAACTCTGCTCTTCATCGCGGCATGGCCGGCGAAAGCGCATGGTTATGGAACCGCGTAGGATTGCACGATGATACTCGAAAGTAAGAGGTTACAAATGACAAGACATTTGCGGATCGCAAACATCGCGGTGATGCTCGTCGCCGCACTTACTACCGTTCCTTGCATGCTGTCTGGAGCTCAGGCCCGCCAAGAGCAGATTGCTGGTGGCTACAGCGAAACTGCGAACAGCGATCCTGACGCGCTGGCAGCAGCACGGTTCGCTATCAAGAACGAGGCGCAGAAGCTACGCGCGCTCGTATCGCTTCGTTCAATCAAACGCGCGGAAGTTCAAGTGGTCGCCGGACTCAACTACCGGCTCTGCATGACGGTAAGGATCAAGCGCAAGACGCAGCTAGTAACCGCCGTGGTTTACAAGAATCTCAAACAAAAGTATTCGCTCACCAGTTGGACCGCTGGTTGCGAGAAACCATGACGGAATTTGAAGTTACCCGTGCCCATCTCAAGAACGCATTCGATCAAGAGAACTGGGATCTGCTTGATAAGCTTTTGGAGATCCGGGAAGTCACGTCAATAGCTGGAGACCTTGCACTCTCATTCTTCAGCAATCCCTAAATCTGCTTCAAAATGTGGTAAGTCACTTGCTGCTACTGGGTGACGGTTCTAGACTTGTCTTGTGATTAGAACAAGGAAGACTGGAGCCGGCTATCGGAGTCGAACCGATGACCTTGCGATTACGAATCGCACGCTCTACCAACTGAGCTAAGCCGGCTTGGCCTGAGCTTTGACTATACGAACGCGCTCTTTTGAGTGTCAAGCAGTAGCTAGACTTTAGTCTGTGATCTTTCTCAGTCGCGGCCGATCAAGATCACAGACTGAAGTCTATGCTACGACGAACGGAGGCATTATGAGAGATCAAACACGCAACATCGAAACGTTCAAGGTCGGGACCGGCGCGCGGATGAACGAATTCGATTTTCATAAGCATCAGGAAGAGATGCACGAACATCACCCTGAAGAGCTTGCGCACGGTGTCGCGAGATCAGAGACGACCGCTGAACGCGTTGCGCGATTGACCAAGCGGGCGCATGAAAAAGTTTTGAAAAGGAAGAAGCGGCGATAGTAATCATTGCAGCCCCCTCCTCCCTCTGGAAGAGGGTGGGGGTGGGGGTGGGGGTGAGGGCTTAGTCAAGTGAGAGTAGAATTGATTTTCGTTTCCGCCGCATAACCCCTCACCATGGCGCCTCTCCACGGGGGGAGAGGGATTGCGCTCCATAACGATGAACGAAATCACAGTCATTGGCGGCGGTCTCGCCGGAGTAGAAGCTGCCTGGCAAGCAGCTAGTCTCGGTGCGCGAGTGCGTCTTTATGAAATGCGACCGGTGAAGCGGACGCCCGCGCATCGCACGGACAAACTTGCCGAGATTGTCTGCTCGAACTCTCTAAAATCTGATGAACCGGGCAGCGCTTCGCATTTACTCAAAGAAGAATTGCGCCGCGCCGATTCGATCGTTATGAAAGCAGCGGCCGAGACGCGGGTTCCTGCCGGCGCCGCACTCGCCGTCGATCGAGAGCGTTTCGCTAATCACATCACCGCTCAGATTGAAACTCATCCAAACATCGAAATTGTGCGCGAGGAGATCACCTCTATTCCGCCCGGCGAGACTTCGATCATCGCTACCGGACCGCTGACCTCTGATGCTTTGACGTTTGAGATCATGAAACTGACCGGCGACGATCAGCTTTACTTCTACGACGCGATCGCGCCGATTATCGCGGCAGATTCAATCGATCAGTCCATCGCCTTCAAAGCTGCTCGCTACGGAAAGGGGGGCGACGATTACCTGAATTGTCCGCTGAACGAAGAAGCATACGCGCAGTTTTATGAACAGTTAACCAACGCGAACAGCGTCCCGTTGCAACGATTTGAAGAAACGCGTTGGTTCGAAGCCTGCCTGCCAATTGAAGAGCTGGCGCGGCGCGGCATCGACACTTTGCGTTATGGCCCAATGAAGCCGGTGGGCCTCGTCGATCCACGAACCGGCCGCGAACCTTACGCCGCGGTTCAGCTTCGGCAGGAAAACCTGATGGCCGATGCGTACAGCATGGTCGGCTTTCAAAACCATCTGCGTTACGGCGAGCAAGCGCGCGTGCTGCAGTTGATCCCGGGACTTGAACACGCCGAGTTCCTGCAGTTCGGACAGATTCATCGCAACACCTACATCAATTCTCCACGAGTGCTCGCGGCAACCATGCAGATGCGCGAGCATCCAAACATCTTCTTTGCCGGACAAATCACCGGCGTCGAAGGTTACGTAGAATCGGTTGCGATGGGTTGGCTGGCCGGCGCGAATGCCGCGCGGCTTTTGCGAGGCGAAGAACTTTTGATTGCGCCGCCGCGTAGTGCCATTGGGGCTTTGGCGCGATACGTTTCGAGCGCGGAAACGAAAAATTATCAGCCGGTCAATATCACGTTTGCTTTGCTCGAGCCGTTGAGTCGCGAACAAGCTCGATCGGTCAAGCGCAAACGCGATCGGCACTTGCTGCAAGTAAGATTGGCTTTAGAAGAATGGGATCAGTGGATGCACAGCGTTCGTCACGACAGCCAGCAGTTGGCGGTAGCCAAGTGAGAGGGCCGCGGAGGTTACCCCCGATACTTTCACGCGGCGTTCTCTTCGCCGCAATCGCTATGCTTTTTTTCATCGCGGCTTCGCGGCTACCGACGCACTCTCAATCAGGCCGGCAAAAGGGCCCAGCGCCTTCACCCACGCCAAAAAACTCTCGGTCTCGGCAGGCATCGAAATTACCGCCCCCGCCCCTGATGATTAAACCAGCGACGGGCCAGTCAAATACAAACGACAACTCTACGGAGGCGGGCGACGAGGTAGTGCGCGTTACGTCGCATCTGGTCCCGGTGCCGACCACGGTCGTTGACACTCGCGGGGTTGCGATCATGAATCTGCGGCTCGAAGATTTCGAACTCTCTGTTGACGGACAGCCGAAACCGATCAGCGACATCGCGCGCGCAGAATCGCCGGTACGCATGGCGATGTTGTTCGATAACAGCGGCAGCCTGGATGCATCGCGTGACTTTGAGAAACGCGCCGCCGTGCGCTTCTTTCGCAACGTAATGAGGCCTGCAGATCAGGCTGCAATTTATTCCGTGTCCACCAACATCGAACTGTCGCAACCAATGACCAGCAACGTGGCGCTCCTCGAACAAACGATCCAATCGTTCGCAAAACCTGAGGGTGCAACCTCGCTCTACGATGGGATTTTCATGGCGCTGACTTACGTGAAACCATTTCCTGGTCGGCGGGTGATTGTCATCGTTTCAGATGGCAGGGATACAACCAGCCGATACGATCACGATTTCGAAGCAACTCTGCAGAGACTCTCGGCTGACGAATGCCAGGTCTACGTGGTGCAGACTGGTGTCTATGACAACGCGAACGTGCGCGATCTTGCGGCCGAACGGCGCATGCAGGAGTTCGCTGCGCAGACTGGCGGCGCCGCTTATATTCCGAAGAGCGTCGACGATCTCGACAACGCCTTCGCGCAAATCTCAGCCGATCTCGCGCAGCAATACATCCTCAGTTACTACCCTGCATCCGATAAGCGCGACGGCAAGTATCACCTGATCAGCGTGCGCGTGAAGCCGCAGCCAAATGCACGTGTGCGATCAAGAAAAGGATTTCTAGTCAAGGTTTCTGATCGCGCTTAGCGAATCTGTTTGGGACACGTGTGATATCATAATTCCGACACGATGAGTAAGGTACTGAAAAAAGTTAAGATTGAGCGACCGAAGCGAGCAAAGCTCACGCGCGAGGAAGTCATCAAGCGGATGAAGTCGTTTCCCAAGCGTAGGGAGAAATTCATTGCTGCTATCCGAGAAAGTACGGATCGAGGTCTTCATTCCTGATCTTCCTGATCCTGCTTACGTCAAACTCCCCACTCAACTGCAAACTGAGGTGAGCTACGCCTTTGGAGGTTGCACTGTCGTTTCCGCTTCGGGAACCTTCCTGTCCGCGAGTGGCATTATTCTGCCGGACAAAATCAGCATTCTCTTTACGGACATACCGTTGAATCTGAAAAAGGACAGGCTCCTAATCGGCCAATACACCGAAAGGATCAGAAGCGTTGCGCGCGAAGCTTTACAAGGTGAGGAAACAATTCTGGTCAGCGCCTACACAGTCTTTCATGATGAGTAGCTCTGTAAGCCATGCTAGATCAGCTTCTCAACCAATTTCTCGATCACTTGCGCTATGAGCGCAACGTTAGCGCGCATACCGTGCGGAATTATGAGAGTGATCTGCGTCAATTCTTTGAGTACATCGCGCCCGCTGACGATGGAAAGCACCGTAGTCCGCCAATAAGCCAAATCGATCACCTCACGATCCGCGAATGGCTTTCGACGCTTCACTCTGATCACAAAAAGAAAACTTCGATCGCGCGTAAGCTCGCCGCGCTGCGGACGTTTTTTCAATTTCTTGTTCGCGAAGGCATCGTCGAATCAAACCCGGCGAAGATCGTGGCAACCCCTCGTAAAGAAAAAAAGCTTCCGGTTCATCTTTCAATCGAGGAGGCAATTCGCTTCATTGAAACGCCCGATCCCGAAACTGAGTTCGGCAAACGCGATCGAGCGATTCTCGAACTGCTTTATGCCACCGGCGTGCGCGTTTCGGAATTGGTAAACATCAATCTGCGTGACATCGATTTCAAGAACAAGTTGCTGCGCGTTTTCGGCAAGCGGCGGAAAGAACGCATCGTTCCGTTCGGCGATCCGGCCATGAAAGCATTGCAGGATTACTTGAGCGTGCGCGAAGACTTCTTGATGAATGCACCGGCCACAAAGCGCGACGCGCAGCCTTTGATTTTGAATTATCAGGGCACCCGGATGACGACGCGTTCGGTTGGCCGGCTGGTAGAAAAATATATTCGTCTCTGCGCCGGCATTCATGACATCAGTCCTCACGCGCTGCGCCACTCGTTCGCGACACATCTGCTCGATAGTGGGGCCGATCTCCGGGACATACAGGAGCTGCTCGGTCACGCTCGGCTTTCGACGACGCAAATCTATACTCACGTTTCGATGGAAAAGCTGATCGAGGTTTACGACAAAGCACATCCGAAAGCCTGAAGCGCCAAATCAATTCCGCCAACAAGGCTGCCAATTCTCACCTTCACCGGTTTTCGCGCGTGCGTTATGATTCGACGTGAGAGATCGAGCGTCGCCGGGTAAGCTGCAGCATCTACAATGAACGGAAGACTCGCCCAGAATCCCCTCGCTGAACTTGTTCGCGAAGTCGTGAATGCTGAACTGTCGGGCGTGCTTCGTCTGTCAAGAGAACGCGCCAGGGTCGTCGCCTACTTCGACGCCGGCCAATTGGTCTTCGCCGCGTCGAATCTGCGACCGCATCGACTGCGCGAAGTTCTGAAGCGAAGCGGATTCCCTGCCGAGCAATTGGTGCAGGCGCAAAAGACGAATACGGACGCGGACGCGGCTGCAGCACTGGTAAATGCCGGTGTGCTTACGCAACAGTCGCTACAAAAATTTCGCTGTGCTCAAGCCGCGGACGTGATGCGTACAGCGCTGCTTTGGACTGATGGCGAATGGTCGTTCGATTCACGCTTCACGGTTACAAACGAGAGTCGCGTGGAAGTTGATGTTAGCCGGCTGTTGCGCGAATCCGCCCGGCACCTGCCTCTGCTTTTCATCAAATCCCGCTTTGGGAGCACGACAGAGGTTTTCTCGATCGACGCAAGCAAAGAGATTCCGAACCTTTCGCCAATCGAAGAGTTCATCGTTTCCCGCACACGTCTCGCGCCCACCGCAATTCACTTGCCCGATCTAATCGGCAACGGGTTGCCTGAGGAGGAAGGACTGCGAAGCGTCTATGCGCTATCGCTCGCCGGGCTGCTGCAGCGCAGCGAATGGCCCACAGCATTCCATGCCGAGCAACTGGCCGGACTGAAACGTGTGAGACCTCGGTCGGAATCGGGATTAGAAGAAGGGCCGGCTGAGACTCGAGACAAGGTCGGTGACGTCGAGTCTTTTCTGGCGCGTATGGATTCAGCGAAAGATCACTACGAAGTTCTCGACGTGTCCCGCAGCGCGACCCTTCCGCAAATCAAGGCCACGTATCATTTGCTGGCGCGCCATTTTCATCCTGACCGTTTTCATCAAGAGACGCCCGAGCTGCGCAATCGGATCGAAGATGCCTTCGTACGCGTTGCACACGCATACGAGATTCTGAACGATCCGATGCGGCGCGCCGAGTACGATCAAAAACAAGTCTCGAAACTGAAAACTGAAAACGATAGGAAGGCAACCGTTGCGGATGAGCCGGTAATTCAACCGCGCGCGAATGCCGGCAACAGTTTTCGGCAAGGCATGGAAGCGTTGCAGCGAAAAGAATACGACGACGCGCTCCGTTTTCTTGCGGAAGCGGCTATACTCGAACCGCGGCAAGCTCGCTACCGCGCGCATTACGGTTACGCGCTAATGAATCGGCCGAAAGCCAGGCGCGCCGCAGAAAACGAATTGCTCGCCGCGCTCGCGCTCGAACCGAACAACGCAAAGTTTCGGGTAATGTTGGCGGAAATTTATCAAAGCGGCGGCATGCGTCGTCGCGCTGAAAGCGAAGCAGCGCGGGCATTGATGCTCGATCCGAAGAACGAGAAAGCGCGCGCGCTGTTAGAGAGCTTGCGAAAGAAATAGGACCTCAAACACACTGTCAATTCATGCCGCCAATTGAATCAATCGACAGCAATCAGTCGGACGCCATCGAGGTTTTTAAGAGCCTAAGCGCAAGCGCCGACGAGTTCGAAGAGTACGCGAATCCGCATGCGGCGCGCATCGCCGCGATTGCCGACCAACTCGCGAAGTCATTTCACCTCGGGGCGCGCGATCGTTTTTCTCTTCGCGTCGCTGCCCTGGCCCACGACTTGGGCGAGATAGTAATGAATCGCGATTACATTCGACGACCTGGCGCGTTGAGCGACGACGAGCGGATCGATCTTGCGCGACATCCTCTGCTAAGCGAGCGCGAGGCGGCCGATTCCGGCGCCGATCGCGGCGCGCAGTTGTTGGTTCGTTGGCATCATGAATGGTGGAACGGAAATGGTTATCCCGACGGGCTGCGTTTTGAACAGATCCCCTTGGGCGCGCGGATTCTGCGGGTAGCCGATGCGTATGCTTCGCTGACTGATGCGCGGCCGTTTCGCAAAGCTTATTCAGAGCAACAGGCGCGCGCGCATCTGCTCGAGTGGACGGGGCTGGAATTCGATCCGCGGGTCGTGAAGTCTCTGCTCGCGCTCGATCCTTTCAAGGAGCTAAAGGGCTACGCGCAAGAGCCCGAGCCGCCGCCGGACTTGAATGTGCTCGCGGACGAGATCATGGAACGTGTGCAGCACTTGGGAGAGCAAGTTTAGTGCAAACTCAAACCACGCTCAACGCCGGAAATATTGGCTGGCTCGGATTCGAGCTGGGCGTGCTTCGTCGTTTGAAGTTTCGTTCGGTCGCACTGCCACTGGCGGGCGAACCCACTCTCGGGCATTACCTGAAGCGCTGGGAAGCGCGCGTCGCTGCGAATGATCCGGCGCAATGGGCCTGGATCAAATCTCAGGCCTTCATTGAAAACAATGGCGAGACACTGACTGAAGATGACGTCAGCCTCGTGCTCGACGACTCCTATGTTCCGCGCAACTATTTCCGCAATCCGACACTGCTGACATGGTTCAATGAAACGGATGCGTGGTGGTTCGACAACGTGCGCGCGAATGCCGATCGCTTATCGTCGCCTTATAAACGAGCACTGGCGTTAGCCTTGGGTATGTCTGTCGGCGACTACGTTTTTTCTTTCAACCTCGACACGCGCGACTTGCGACAGCCGCTCTCGTTGTCAAATGTCTTTCGTCGGATTTGGCACACGTCGATGCCGCCGGTAAACAATTTCAGAAGGAACACCAGCGCGAATAAATCAGCGCGCGCGTTTCTCGCTGAGACCCAGGAAACCGATTTGATGTTTCTGCGTCTGCCGCGGCCGACACGATCGAGCGACAGCCGCAACACGCGCGTGCTGACCTGGCGCGAAGAATGGATGCGTCAATCGAAAGGGTTCTGGAGCGAACTGGCGAAAGAGCGAAACGGAAAACTCGATTCCTACGTTGAGACGAAAGAGCAGTACCTCAGCATGATCGCGGATCTATTGCAAACCGCGGCGCATCTTCCGATGTGGGCCATCGAAGCGGTCAGCGATGGTTTTGTTTCGACCGATGAGTTGGTTGAATGTGTCGGCGATGCGCGCAAGATCGAAGCGATCTACACCAAAGATTTCTCTGAACTGCTGGGAATCCAGGCGGTGATTATCACGGCTGGCGGATAGCGCTTTAGCGCAACTTGCCACCCTAAGCCCCGCGATTCTGTGCGCGGCTCGCGCTGAAGCAATTTCCACAGAGCACCGGCCGGCCCGGTTGTGGCTTGAAGGGCACGCTGTCAGTCTTGCCGCATTGATCGCACACGATCTCGAAACGTTCGCGATCGCCGCCGCCGCCTCCTCCCTGCTTCGCACTACCAAAGTTCGCTCGGCGTGCATCGCGACAAGGTTTGCAGCGTTTGGGATGACTCAGTCCGCGCTCGCGATAGTAATCCTGTTCTCGTTCAGTAAACGGGAAGCTGTTGCCGCACTCGGCGCAATTGATTTCCAGATCTGGCATAACTATCTCCCGAGGTAAAACCAATTCTGAGGGTGTTCCGGTTTCTGGTGTGGCAGTTTACCGCACTGCTCGAAGCGTGTACAGGAATTTGAACCGCGGTGGAAGTTGCGGAATTGAAATGCTCGGTTACGCTTGAAGCGCGCGCACATGCGCTCTCACCGTTTCGCCGAGTGTATCGAGGTTGTATCCACCCTCCATGCAAGAGATGACGCGGCCGCGGCAGCTTTCATCGGCCCACTCCTTCACGACGTGAGTCATCCGCACAAAGTCTTCGTCACTCAAGAGCAATTGACCAAGCGGATCGCCTTTGTGCGCATCGAATCCTGCCGAGATGATGATCAAATCAGGAACGAACCTTGAAGCGATCTCTTCAATCGCTGAATCGAACGCGCGACGCTGATCGTTTGTCGGCGTCAAGGCTCTGAGCGGCACGTTGACAGTGTAGCCACGGCCTCTTCCCTGACCGGTCTCACCGCGCGAACCGGTCCCCGGAAACCACGGATACTGATGCATCGAAAAATAAAAAACTGACGGGTCGTCGTAGAAAATTCCCTGCGTGCCGTTTCCGTGATGCACGTCCCAATCAAGAATCGCCACGCGATCGATTTCTTTGTATTGCTTTTGCGCGTAACGCGCGGCGACTCCGACGTTGTTGAAGAGGCAGAAGCCCATCGCCCGGTCGGGCGTGGCGTGATGACCGGGAGGCCGCACCGGCACGAAAGCATTCTTCGCCGAGCCTTCGATCACTGCATCAATCGCGCGACAGGCGGCGCCGGCGCCGCGTAAAGCTGCTTCGAACGAGGCCCCTGACACCATCGTGTCCGCGTCGAGATAGCCGCGTCCTTCACGGACAGCTTCTTCAGCGTGCTTGTAAGGCTGTGGGGTGTGACACGCCTGAATGTCGCTGCGTCGAGCCTCGTCGGCTTCGATCTCAGCCACGTCTTTCCATAATTCTTCATCGCCGCGCAGCGCATCGATGACCGTCGCGTAACGCTCGGGCCGCTCCGGATGCTGAGGGCCCGTGTCGTGCTTCTCGAAAACTGGATGATGAACTATTGCGGTAGGCATTTGTGTGATTGCCGGCTCTCCCTCTCCCGCTGGGAGAGGGAGTTGGAGGGTGAGGGTTTAGCGCGGGCTACCTTCGGCCCTCCCCTTTGTCGCCTCCCAAAGGGAGGGGAGCCAACTCAATTCCGCATATTTGCCGGGGCCGCATCATAAAGTTGCTGGGCCTTAGCCGGATCGAGTTGCTTGAGAATCGCATACTGCGACTGAGCGCCCTGTTTATTTTTTTGTTCGATGAATACAAAACCAAGATACAAGTGCGCAGTCGCATAGTCTCGCTTCAAACCGATCGCGGTACGGAGCGACTCGATCGCTGCCGGCAGTCGATGCAGTTTGTAGTATGAGAATCCCAACTCTGTATGCGCCTCGACATACTCCGGTTTTAATCGCACAGCCTCACTCAGGTACGTGGCTGCTTCGGCGTAGCGCGATTGATCGTTGTAAACCCAACCGAGGTTGTAGTGAACGCGCGCGTTGTTTGGCGAAATTTGGATCGCCTGTTCGTAGGGCGCAATAGATTGCTGATACTGCTTTAGGTCGACGAAGTAAACATCGCCGAGGCCCGTGTAAGCGATTCCATAACCCGGCTTCAAACGGATCGCCGTCTGATACGCAGTAATCGCATCGTTAGGCGAGTTCAACTTTCGATTCGCGAAACCGAGTTCCGCGTAGGCTTCCGGATAATTTGCCTTCAATGCGATCGCACGGCGGGCGGCGCTGGCGGCATCGCTGAAACGATTCAACTCGTTGGCGCACCAGGCGAGGTTGTAAAAGGCAGTCGGATTGTCGTCTTTGTACTGGACGCCCTGACGATACGCTTCCATCGCCTGCTGATACTGCTTTGTCTGATAGTAATAGACGTCACCCAAGCCCACGAGAGCGAGACCATAATCCGGTTTGATGCGAATCGCATTTTGGTAAGCCGCGATCGCCTCTTGCGATCGATTCAGTTTGTTGTAAGCGTAGCCCAACTCCTCGTAAGCATCGGCGTAATTTTCTTTAAGCGAAGCCGCCCTTTGCAGCGGCTCAACGGCTTGCGCGTACTGGGCCTGATCGTTGTAGATCCAACCGATCTCATAATAAGGCGTCGCGTAATCCGAGCGGAGTTGAATGGCTCGCCTGAAAGCGTTGAGAGCTTCGCTGTACTGCTTCAGATTACGATATGAGTAACCGAGTTCGTGCTGGACGACTGCATCTGTCGGATCAAGCCGCACGGATTGTTGCAGAGCTGGGAGCGCCGAATCGTAATCGTCGCGGTCGTTGTAAATCCACCCAATGTGATAGTAGGCGCTGGCGATCGGCTTGAGCGCAACTGCTTTCGTATAGGCGTCGAGTGCGTCATCATAGTTTTCCGCTTTGAAGAAATCGTCGCCTTGGGCATTGTACTGTTCAGCGGTGACGCCGCGTCGTGCCGGCGCAGTCGTGCGACGCGTCGTTGGTGGACGACGCACGGTTCGACGCGCGGGCGTGCTGCGCCCGGAATCTCCGCCACCGACGGCGGCGCCGCCACCTGCTGCGCCCCCGCCGACATCGTGTTGGGCCATCGCCGTACCGGCGGTTAACGAAAACGCTGCGATCAGCGCGAAACGCGTTAGGGAACGAATCATCATTGAGTCAACTCCATGTGTTAAAGTATGCGGCTTTGGAAATATCTGCTGGATAAGGCAGGCAATTATAGAACATCAGCACCGCCTGCGATAGGGGCATTTTTTGCCTGACGAACTAGCATAATGGAAGAACGAAGACGAGCTCAACGCTTGCGCACGAATATCAAAGTGCGCTGGGAATCGTTGAAAACGCAAGGGGCCGGCCAGGTTTGCGATCTCAGCACCACTGGTGGCTTTGTCCTAAGCGGCGGTGAGGTAGATCAAGGCGAACTGCTTCAGATGCGGCTGATTCTTGATGATGAGATCGTCAGCTTGTGGGGCCAGGTAATCTATGCCGTTCGCGAGATGGGATTTGCGGTGCGGTTAATTCTCACAGACGACGATGGCAAGCACTTGAACACGTTACTCGATCGATTATCTGCGGCGACTTGATTGGCCGGGCACGCTCACGGTTTGACAGTAATTTTCCCCTCGGCTAACTTAATCGTTCCGCCAACTAACAACGACTTTCACCACGCGTCCCGTTCGTCTAGTGGCCTAGGACACCGCCCTTTCACGGCGGTAACACGGGTTCGACTCCCGTACGGGACGCCAATATTTTCAATCATTTACAAGCTCCCGCCATTTTCCCGCGCGTCCAGAAACGTCCATTAAGCTAGCTCACTGCCCTGCGAATACCCGGTAGAAGCATTTCAACAACCTTGCTCTGCGCGTTGCGCTTCTCATCAGACACGGCTTGGACGTAAGTATCCATGGTGACTTTCAGAGTAGCGTGACGCAGCAGTTCTTGAATCACTTTGGGGTTCTCTCCATTAGCATTCAAGATCGTGCCGAACGTGTGACGGAAGGTGTGCCAGCCGATCCGCTTCTTCAGACCAATCTTCTTAGCCGCGCGCTTGATGTAAACGCGATAGATAGAATTTGGCCAGTAAGGTTGCGTACCGTTCATGGCAACGCTTGCGTAAACCCAATCGTCCGGTCGGTTGTAAATCGTCTTCATCTTCCAAAGCCGAAGCGCCTTCGCCAAGTCCGCATTCAACGGAATTGGTTTCTCTGATGCTTCGGTTTTTGGCGGGCCAATTTTCTGCTTTACAATCGAGCGCCGGATGAAGATCTGATTGTTCTTGAAATCTACATCCAGAAAAACTGCCGTGCGGAACGGTTCTCGAATGGCACCCAGTAGCTTGACGAGTTCGGCGACCGTAAGAACTTCCGGCACCGACTGTCTTTTTGCGCTCTGTCGAACACTCGTAATCGGGTTCCTGGTTGCCCATTCCCACCGAATTGCATGCGAGTAGAGACCGCTCATGATATTTCTGATTTTTGCCTTGCTGCCTCTCGCTAGGGGATTGCCGTTCTCGAAACTGAGAGTCTTCAGCCATTGCTCGACTTCTACAGCTTTGACTTCCGACAAACGGTAAGACCGCCAGCGAGGTAAAATCCACTTCCTCAAATAACCATCGTAGTTGTATTGAGTGGAATACGACTTTCGTTCTTCCTCATCCGAGATTTTGTCCGGCTCATCCTTATAGAAGATATCCGGCATCTCATGTTCTCGGTAATGGTTCACCAAAGCCTCCACGCTAATATCTTTGATGGCTCCTTGCGAAGCGAATGGGTTGATGTTGAGTCGCAACTTCTCGACCTCGGCTTGAGCAAGCGACTCGCTCGGATAATCCTCGACCGAACCAACGATCATCGATCGCCGTTTTCGAGTTCCATCCGTTTGAGCCTCCCGCCATCGATATTCCCAAACCTTGGTTCCGTCCTTGCGCCTGATTCGTCTCAGACTGCCTCGTTGAAAACGTGCACGCCTCATGTTGTCTCCTTAGGAGTTAAGGCGGCATGGATAGCTGACTAAGTTTACCTTACGAGTCAACCAATCATCGAGGTCTGCGCGTCGGAATCTCCAAAGCCTTCCGATCTGAATTGACGGGATTTCACCGCGCCGCGCCATTCGCGTTAAGGTGCGCGGACTGATGCGAAGATATCGAGCAGCCTGGTCGCTATTCCATATGGCTTCAACGGCCTGTTCACGAGACGGCAGATCGAATATGCTTTCAGACAAATTAGTCATCCGGGTTTCCCTCTCCATAAATCAAAGCGAGCAAAAGAATCGTTTTCATCTAGGGCGACGGCAACCAATCTCAAACTCCATGCCATGATGGTAAACAAGTAAACGGTTCCGCTGTCCGGCCATAAAGGACCGAAAACACTAATGATCCGCATTGTCGAGCTAGATTGGTGGATCGTCAGAGGGCCTTCGGTCTAGCGCACCTGTGTGCAAACTGTGACCGACGATCTGTGCGCATTTTGATGAGAAGTGGTCTAAGGTTAGGGATCAGATTTCTATTTCTCGCGCGCGGACCTGGCGTCGTAAAGCAAGCGCCCTTGCCGGTCATCGTTATCATCGATCTCAGTCGCGGTTATTTTAGTTTCTGTTGCTAGGAGTTGCGTCTTGATATCCTCTGCGAGTCCATAAGCGAAGTCCTGGGCTTCTGCGGTCTTCGCATCAAATAGCTCGGCAATGGCCGGAGTGCTCTTACCCTGTTCCTTCAACGCGGGAACTACAAAAGTCTCCCACAAGCCTAACCTCGTTGCGCGTGCGTCGGCCAACGTCTCCTGCAGGAGTTCGAGAGTCATACTGTCGATGCAAAAGGCCGTCTGTCCCTGTCCAACGAGCCTGAGTAACAGCGCTTGGATGGTTTCAAGAACTTCCGAGACATCCTGAACCGATGGCAACTGCTCCGGCGCTTCGACCGGAACGAGTTTCCGGCGACGGGCTGCGAGAGCTTCGTCAACTAATTGTCGGACCAATGGCGCTTCCATTCTGGTTCCTGTTGCTTCCATGATGGCCTGAATCTGTGTCGCTTGATCGACATAGAAGTTTATCGAGGTCACCCGCTTTGTAAGCGCTCTCTTGCGGTTTCCCATACGCTTGGACATGGCTCTTTCTCGCTTTAGTTTTTAGTGAATTCGGTTCGGGGCTTCACCTCAAAAAATAAGGCTGCAAATGCTGCAATTTAAGTATTTGTCCTGATTACCAGTTCGCCCAGTTTTATTTATTTATTTTCCTGATGACAAGGCAATTGATAACAAAGGGTTTACGGTCAATCGAGTTCCTGTTTTTCGTCCCTATCTTGTCTGCCCACTTTATCGCGTTGCTTTATTGCTTTATCACCTCACCTTCCTAAGACGCGACATCGAGCCAGAAATTCCAGACCACGGAAGATTTTTTCACCGTCGGTCATTACAGCTAGACGCACGGCGGGTCCACCAAGCGAGTCGATGAACGGTGCTTAGAACGGTCGCGGCTCTCGAATCGAGGGTCAAAGCCAATGCGCTACAGCCTACACGCGGGGCGCGCTTGAGAGCGCGCAAGCCACAACCTTGGCATAGAGGGGTTCTTGTCCTCATTTCCCTAAAAGCGATATATAGAGACCGTTCCGGCCTGGCCTGCCGATTCGACGGTCCGCACTCCGCTTTTGTCATTGTCGCAATATGGCTAGACGCACTTACGATAGTTCACACTCCGCGCTACGCTCGGCGCGTATGGGTAAGGGTAGAAGGACTGTACTTCGCTCTAGGGAGCACTAGGGATTGGGTTCGTAAAGGTAACAACCTAGATTGGCGTGGTATCGCCGGCGCAAACTGCCAAGCGGTATTTGAGATAATGGATTGAGTCTTTCCCACCTTCGGCGCAGTCGGGTAATTGCCCTGGGGCGCAGGCGCATCAGGCGGCGGAAACGATCCTGATTCCACTCGGCGCGAGCTTCCCTCACTTCGCTTTCGATCCGCATAAACAGAGACATGGCTTGAATGGTAAGTTCGCGCTCA
>QHXI01000049.1 GCA_003222895.1 Acidobacteriota bacterium
CGCGCCAACCGGAATGCGCGCACCATAGGCGGACATATCATCGGTCACGACGGCGTAAATATTTTTGCCGTCATCGCTCCACCGAGGCTGTGAAACGCCGCGGTCAAGAGCCTCGCTCGACGCAACGCGCTGCGGCGGTGTGGAACCATCGGCTGCAACGATCGACAAATGCTCCATGCCGTACGCGCCGTATTTCTTTTCGTCGCCTTCGAGAAACGCGATCCACTTCCCGTCGGGACTCCATTCAGGCCGCGTGCGGCTGGCGCGATTGTCGGGTGTGGTCAGAAGCTTTTCCGCCGCGCCGGCAGTCGCGTCCGCGACATACAATTGGGCCGACGGATCGCGATCTGGATCGTCGGCATGATTAGTCATGAAAGCGATGCGGCTTCCGTCGGGAGACCAGGAGATAGACGACTCGTCCCATTTACTCTTCGTTAATCGATCGAGTTTCTTCGTCGCGATGTCGTAGAGATAGATATAAGTGTGCCGACCGGAGAGAAGATATCCCTGCACATCCTGTTTGTATCGATAGCGATCAATTACGATCGGTTTTGGCGGTTTTGGCGGAGTGCCGGGCGCGGGGGTAGCGCTTGGATCGGGAGCATCGGGATCAGGATCGCCAATCAACAGCGCGAGCCGTTTTGAATCGGGCGACCATTCAAAACCAGCAAGCCGTCCTTTCAACTCAGTGAGCTGATAAGCTTCGCCGCCGCTGCGATCCAGCAGCCAAACCTGATTGCCTCTTACGCCTGGCTTTCCCGAAGAGCGTGAAGAGGTGAACGCAAGATATTTTCCATCGGGACTCCAGCGCGGCGAACCTTCGCTATCGTTGCTGAAGGTGATTTGCCGATCATTCGTGCCATCGCACCTAACCATCCAGATGTGCGTGCTGCTCTTGTCTTCCTTTGCGTCGATGGTCGAGACGGTGTAAGCAACCCATTGTCCTTCCGGCGAAACTTGCGGATCCCCAACGTTACGAAATCGCGCAAGATCGTCGAGTTTAAGCGGGTGACGCGGCGTTTGTGCCGAAATAACCAGTGCGAACGCGCATACAATTAGCAGCAGCGACGAAAGTTTTTTCGTAATCATTCGTGAATCTCCTTACAAATTTTCACCATCGAGGACCGAGAGGAATTCGCCGATAAAGTTTTTGGGCGAGCGAGAGTTTACTGCGAACTAACTCGTTTGCATAGCCCCTGATTCGACCTGTTTTTCCGGCTCTGTAGCGCGCCAAGATGGAAACCAATCATCGCTTTCGCGGGACCGCCGCGATTGCAATTTGCGTTGCAGCATTACTCGCATTAGCACGGTGTTGTCAGATGTGACGACGGATTCAGGTCACTGTTTCGAAAGAGCCGAAAGAAGGATCCACTCGATTTATCGAAAGCACACTTTTTCGATTCGACTACTAATTAGAGCGAATTTAGCTTCGCTATTGCCTTTTTCGGTTTGACGAAATGAAACCTGATTGAGTACCGTGGCTTCGATTCAACCCCCGGAAAAAATAATCGTTACTGAATAGGACTCTTGAATATTACGACCAGTGTTGAGCAGACTCCGCGACCCAACGGCACGCGACGCTATCCGCGAACACTGCCACAGCCGGTACTGAACGTTCTCCGGCCATTGGTCGCCGTCCTCAGCCGGACACTTTGGCGAATCAGATGGAATGGCACCCAAAATATCCCGACCGACGGTGGCGTCATCATTGCTGCCAACCATCAAACCTACGTCGATCCGTTTTGGGTCGGAGCTGCGGTTAAGCGGCCGGTTCGATTCCTGGCATGGGATGCCGCGTTCAACTGGCCGATTGTCGGACTGTTGCTGAAGTTGTTTGGCGCATGGCCGTTGCAATTAGAAGGAAGCGATCCGGGTCCGATTCGACTTTCGTTGCGCTGGATTCGCGATGGTGGCGCGGTGGTGATTTTCCCCGAAGGCGGTCGCGGCAATCCCGACGGCTCGATGAAGAAATTCAAGGCCGGCGCGGTGCGGATGGCTTTGGAAGCCGGCGTGCCGATTCTGCCGGTTACGATCCGCGGCGGTGAAAGAGTTTGGCCCAAC
The DNA here is from genome assembly GCA_003222895.1 of Acidobacteriota bacterium. Lineage (GTDB taxonomy): Bacteria > Acidobacteriota > Blastocatellia > Pyrinomonadales > Pyrinomonadaceae > UBA11740. Next base: position 2,062 of record QHXI01000049.1, read on the forward strand.
ACCCGTCGCTTCCCCAGATTAGGGGTGCGCGTTGAAATTACTTATCACCCGATCTTTCACGTCGAGCAGTGCGAGAGCGAGGACACACGCGAATGCGCGCGTCGTGAAAGTGAGCGGCTGTCGGCGATCGTGCGATCATCTCTCTAAGGATGAGATACACACAGATAATACGGATAAGGATTTACTGTTTTATCTGTGTCAATCCGTGTTCATCTGTCGTTTGTTTCAAAGCGTTCAGTACCCGCATCATCTCGTCATGGACCAGCCCGTTGCTCGCCACAACCGGCGGCGAGTAAATATTGAGAGGCTCTCCGAAATAATTTGAAATTCGTCCGCCGGCCTCTTCAATGATTAATGCACCGGCCGCAACGTCCCACGGCTTTAATCCTTCTTCCCAAAATCCATCGAAACGTCCGGCCGCGACATACACCAGATCGAGAGCCGCCGCTCCATCGCGTCGCACGCCTTGCGCGGACATGATGAAGTTTGAGAAATGCCGCGCGAACTGACTTCGTTGGCGAACATCGTAAGGAAAACCGGTGCACACAAGCGCGCTTGCGAGACTTGGCGTCCGCGAGACATGAATGCGAAGGCCGTTGAGCGCCGCACCCTGGCCGCGTTCCGCGGTGAACATTTCGTCGCGCATCGGATCGTAAACTACGCCGATTTCCATACGACCTTTGTGTTCCAATCCGATCGAAACGCAGAAACATGGATAGCCGTGCGCGTAATTCGTGGTGCCATCGAGCGGATCGATGATCCAACGCCAGTCGCTTTCCTTTTCGCGATCGACGGGTTCGCTGGCGCCTGATTCTTCCGCGAGGATCGCGTGACGCGGATAATGACTCTTGATGCGATCGATGATCAGGCGTTCAGACGCAAGGTCGGATTCAGTGACCAGGTCGAGTTCGCTCTTGTTGGTTATTTCGAGTGCGCGGCCGAACCGCTCGGCGAGCACGCGACCGGCGTCACGCGCAGTTTGAATAGCAAAGTTGAGCAAAAGAAGTCCTCTTTGTCCTGCATTGTTCTTGATTAGTTTTTACCACAGAGGACGCAGAGTTACACAGAGACGGCTTGCTTGTGTAATTCGATTGTGCCGGATTTTAGGAAGGTCTTGAAGGGCGGCAATCGAATCATGAGCGTTCGTGGATCGGTAAAAGCAAAAAGCCGGAGTGTTGTGCTCCGGCTCTTAATCTAGTTTGGTGATTACTTAGGCGACATCGTCTTCCGACTTCGCCACTGACGCTTTACGACGCCGACGCGCGGCAGCAGCAAGTCCTGCTATGCCGGTACCGAGTAACAACATCGTGGCAGGTTCGGGCACCGGCTTAGTAGCCGCGCCAAACGAAAATCTTTCCGGCCCACCGTTGACGTTGCTCAAAGCTGCGGTCAGCCCCAGCCGCAGATTTGGATTCGCCGTCATCGCGGCTTGCAAGCGCGCGGCGGCGGCGCTGTCCAAACCGAATGCGAAGTCTGAGTTGGCGCCTTGTCCATGCTTGAATTGATCCAGCGTGATGGGAGTTTTGTTGACCAGGTCGGCGCTAAATACGGCGTTGCCGCTCTGGTCGTAAGCTGTCAGGACTAACGAGTCAATCGTGATCGGCGCTTTGTTTCCGCCGTTCGCTTCGTTGATATTCAACAACACGCGCAAATCGCTCGCGCGGCCAATGCCCAGGTCGGTCAACGACACAGTATGTTGATGCGGCCCCGCGCTGGTATCGCCGAACCAGACGTCTCCAGTTCCGTCGTAGCGCACGCCGCCGGCTTCGGTCGTGCTGTTACCGTGATGTTGAAGATTAAGCGCAGCCAACGGTGGAACGAGTTTTTGGATATCAGGGCTAATCAAAATGATTCCATCTGCGTAGGCGCGCCCACTTGAGCACGCGATCAACAGGAGAATCGCGCAGCCAATCGTTACCTTTTGAAACAACTTCATTTTTCGTTTCGCTCCTCGTATGCTGAGATCGTCAGTCAAGATATGGCGAAGACTTTTTTCCGCCTACTTCATCAAAAGGCGAAAAGCATGAAAGTTTCCAAAAGCAAATCGGCGCTAATTTCCGGAAATAAGCGGAATCGCCAGACGAAATCGAATTGACGGCCTGGATGCAGTTCGAACTGAGGGCGAACGACCATCTTGCGCAACCGGCGCGAATCATTCTTAGCTAGTTAACCTAAAGTGAAAATCTTGACTAGATTGGATCGCGGGCGTAGAGTGCGTCCACTATCCCAATTTGAGTCGAGACCGATATCTGACTCTTTGGGCCGCAGTTTTAATTCGTGCTGGTGAAGCGCTTTCTTGGGCGAGCTTCACTTAGGTCATTTCAATGCGAGCCGCAACACCATAATTGCAACTCACACGGAATCCCACACGACGTCCGCCCACTTCACAACGGAGGCCAACATAATGTGCGAACTACATCGAGCGATTTGTTTCATCGTCCCACCTCATATTCACGAAAACGTTACCCGCAACGGCAACGAAAAGCAGAAGGAGCGCGCTTATCAGGCATTGAACGTGTCGGCCCACATGCGCGGTCAACGCGAGATTCTGAACACTTTTGCGGTGCTGGCGACGACTCCAACGGGAACCAAGCGCCGCACGATTTACAATGCCCAAAATGGATTGACGCTACCGGGCAAATTGGTGCGCGGTGAGGGCGATCCGAAGAGCAACGATACGTCGATAAACGAAGCCTACGACGGCTCAGGCAAGACCTATGATTTTTACAACAAGGTATTTGGCCGCAACTCGATCGACGATCGCGGCTTGCGCCTCGATTCTTCAGTCCACTACCGGCGGAATTTCAACAATGCGTTCTGGAACGGCCAGCAGATGGTATACGGTGACGGCGATGGCCAAATCTTTCAGCGCTTCACAAAGATTATCGACGTGATTGGCCACGAGCTAACGCACGGCGTTACGCAATACGAAGCAGGGCTGGTCTATCAGGATCAACCCGGTGCACTGAACGAACATTTCTCGGACGTGTTTGGATCGTTGGTCAAGCAGTACGCGAAGACTCAGAAGGCGAAGCAGGCTGACTGGTTAATCGGTGAAGGCATTTTCACGCCCAATGTCCACGGCACCGCATTGCGTTCGATGAAGGCGCCCGGCACCGCTTACAACGATCCGGTGATTGGTAAAGATCCGCAGCCGGCACACATGAAGGACTTTGTGAACACGACTTCCGATTTTGGCGGCGTGCACATCAACTCGGGCATTCCGAACAAAGCTTTCTATGAATTGGCAATCGCCCTGGGCGGTAATGCCTGGGAAAAAGCTGGAAAGATTTGGTATCGTACGTTGCTTGACAAGGTGCAGCCGAACACGCAGTTCACACAGTGCGCGGCGATGACTTACGAAGTTGCCGGCACGCTCTACGGAACCGGCAGCGCCGAACAGAAAGCTGTGAAAGCTGCCTGGGCGGTTGTGGGTATTGCCGTGGGAACGACGCTCGCTGCGGCCGCGGCCGGTGGAAGACGGTAAATGCGAATTAGTTTTGAACGAACAGGTGGCTTTGGAAATGTTCCGCTGCGCGCGGAAATCGATACTGAACAACTGCCACCCGATCGTAAGCAGGAACTGGAGCGGCTGATCGAACAGGCTCGTCCTTTCGATCAGCCGCGCCAGAGCGCAACTGCGACGCCGGACGATTATCAATACGAAGTGAAGATTGAAGATTCGTCTGGAGCTAAGACCATCCGAACCACAGACTCAGCCGCGAAGGATGAGTTGAAGTTGTTGTTCGATGGGTTGGGAGAAGAAGCACTGCGCAAGCTGAGATCTTAGACTCGCCGAACCCTTAGCATCCGAACCCCGCCGCGCGCGTTAGACGAATCACCCGAACGGCTTGTCGATCGATGGGCTTTGCTCGGTGAAAAACTTTGCGCCCTTCTCGCTGATATACAGACAATCTTCGAGTCGAATTCCAAACTCACCATAAATCACAATCGTCGGCTCGTCGCTGAAACACATTCCGACCTGAATCGGAGTTTTGTTACCGCGCACAAAATTGGTCCATTCGTGTCCATCCAAGCCGATGCCGTGGCCGGTCCGATGCGGCAGGCCCGGAGTTTTGTAGTCGGGACCAAAACCCGCGTCGGTGATCACTTTGCGCGCGGCGGCATCGACTGATTCGCAAGGCGCGCCGATCTGCGCGGCGGCAAAGCCCGCATCCTGCGACTTCTTTTCCAGGTTCCAAATTTCCCTTTGACGGGCAGTCGGTTTGCCGAGAACGAATGTGCGCGTGATGTCTGATTGATAGCCTTCGACGCTGCACCCGCCGTCCATCAAAACCATGTCGCCTTCGTGCAGAATCTGCGGCGTGCTGCTCCCGTGCGGAAACGCGGTGTACTTTCCAAAGCTGCAAAAAATTCCGCCTTGCACGCCAAGTTTATTGAGCGCGGCGACGCAATTGCCGGCGAATTCTTCCTGCGGCATTTCGTCGCGCATCGTGGCCCACGTCGCCCGATATGCAATTAACAAAAGTTCGTTCGATTTCTGAAGCAAAGCGATCTCCGCAGGCGACTTATACATGCGACAGCCGGCGGTGATCGGAGTGGCGCTGACGAATTCGATTTTCGGCGCTTCCTGACGAATGCCGTCGTAAAGAAAGAAACGCACTCGCTCTTCAATGCCGATCTTTCCCGAGCGAATGCCGCGATCGCGAAAGATTTCAACCACGCGTCGATATGGACTCGCGTCTTCTTCCCAGGTTCGCACGTCGTTGCCGAATTTGATTAGTTCGCGCGCGCGTTCCTCTTCGAATTTCGGACACACCCAGGCGAGTTCGCCGCGCTGCGGAATCACCAGCGCGAACATGCGCTCGCTCGTGCTCCAGCGCATGCCGGTGAAGTAGAACATGCTCGAGCCCGGCTCGATGTAAATCGCGTCGATCTTCTGCTCACTCATCAAACGCTGCGCTTTGGCGATGCGAGCTTTGCGCTCGTCATCTGTGATCGGCGCCACGTCTTTCGTCATGACTGGCAAGCGCCTGATTAATTCCGGTACGTCTTGTCGTTGCTGAGTTGAATCAACATCGTCAGTGTGAGCAAAAGAAAAACGGTTGGCGAGCAAGGTCGCGCCGGCGACGCCGGCTGAAGCTTTCAGAAAATCTCGTCTGTCAGTGCACATGGGCCGAGATTGTAATCGAAGCCGATGAACGAAGCCACAGATTTACACAGACACACATCGATTGAATGCCGAACGCATAAAATCTTTTTCTCATCTGGGTCATCTGCGTTAATCTGTGGCTGACTATTTGGTTGGTTTGAACGGCCCTTGCCAAGTCCAGTATCAAAACTGCTCTGGATAGCGGCGTGTTTGCTTTTCAGTGGCAATGTTTCTGCCCAGCAGCCTCTGCGCTGGGGCGCCGATCCCAGCGGCGGCGCGCCTTACGTCTACAACGATCCGAATCATCCGGATCAATACATAGGTTACGAAAAAGAAATGGTCGATGCGCTGGCCGCGGCGATGGGCCGTAAGCCTGAGTTCGCGCCGTCGGATTGGGAGACGCTGGTCTCAGCTTTGCAGCGCAAGTCGTTCGACGTGATCGTCAACGGGCTCGAGCCAACTTCGGATCGGCAGAAGCAAATTCAATTCAGTAAGCCTTACTATATTTTTCAACTCGCGCTGACCGTGCGAAACGGCGAACAGCAAATTCATTCGCTTGCTGATTGCAAAAATCGTGTCGTGGGCACCTTAGGAAATACGGCCGCCTCGCGCTTGCTTCAAAAAGAAAACATTCCTATGCGCGCCTATGCCGAGCCGTTAACCGCATATCGCGATCTGGAATTGAAGCGCATCGACGCCGTGATCATGGACGTGCCGGCCGAAGTTTTTTATGTGAGCAAGAGCACGACTCTCAAGCGCGCGTGCGAGCCATTTTTTCGTGGAACTTACAATGTCGGTTTGCGCAAAGGCGATGACGCTTTGAAAACGGAAGTCGATGCGGCGATCGACAAAATCATCAACGATGGCTCGCTGGAAAAAATTCTGCGCAAGTGGGGACTGTGGAACGATGCGCAACTTGAATTGCAAAAGCCCGCGAAAGCCGGCGAGAAAAATGTCGATGTTGGTTACGACATAACGTCCGCGGCTTTTAACTGGCGTGAAGCGATCTGGCGTCTGACGCGCGCGGCATTCGTGACCGTGCTAATCGCATTCGGCTCGATGGTCATTGCGCTTGTTCTGGGCATGCCGCTGGCGATTGGTCAATGGAAAGGCCCGCGTCCGGTTCAATGGCTGTGCACGATTTATGTTGAGTTCTTTCGCGGCACACCGGTCCTGGTCCAACTCCTCTTTCTATATTTTGGGTTGCCGACGATTGGACTGGCGATGCCGGCCTGGCTGACGGCGCTGATCGGTTTGGGTTTGAATTACGCGGCATATGAATCGCAAGTTTATCGCGCTGCTCTCGAAGCGATTCCGCGCGGTCAATGGGAAGCATCTTACTTGCTTGGCATGGGCCCGGTGCTCGCCTTTCGTCGCATCATTCTCCCACAGGCTTTTCGCATCGCGCTGCCGCCAATGACTAACGATTTCGTTTCGCTCTTCAAAGACACTTCGACGGCGTATGCGATTTCGGTTTGGGAGTTGGCAACGGCTTACCGCGAGCTGGCCAACGCCTCGGGACAATTTCTGCTGTTGGGCGTCGCGGTATCGCTTTACTACCTGGCGATGAGTTTGCCGATGGCGCATCTGGCAAGAAGACTTGAAAGAAAATTGCAGAGACGAGAGGCAATTGAAGCTGTGGAAGCTGAGATTAATTGATCGATTGGTTCATTTGTTCATTGATTCATTGTGTCAATGAGCCAATGAGTCAATGAACAATCCGGATTATGATTCGCGCCACCGATCTAATCAAAAACGCCAACGGCGCGCGCATTCTGCGCGGCGTGTCGTTCGAGGTTGCGCCGCAGACGGTGCTGGGAATTATCGGCGCGTCGGGCAGCGGCAAGACGACGCTGCTGCGTTGCTTGAATGGTTTGGAACGAATCGACGGCGGCGCGATCGAATTCGATTCAATTCGTCTCGAAGCAAATCTTTCCGCGGCCGAATACTCGCGCCGAGTCAAAGGCCTGCGGAAGAAAGTCGGTACAGTCTTTCAGCATCTTTATCTGTTTCCGCATTTGACTGTTTTGGCAAATATCATCGAAGCGCCGACCCATGTGTTGCGGGTGCCGAAACAACAGGCGGAAAGCGAAGCTGTTGCACTGCTGGATTCCGTTGGGTTGAAAGAGAAGGCGCGTCGCTACCCCGAAACACTTTCCGGCGGAGAGCAGCAGCGCGTCGCGATCGCCCGCGCGCTGGCGATGCACCCGGCGCTTTTGATGTTTGACGAACCGACCAGCGCGCTTGATCCAAAACGCAGCGCCGGCCTTCGCTCACTCTTGCGAAGCACAGTCTCTCGCGGACACACGATGGTGATCGTTTCGCATTCGATCGGTTTTCTCGAAGGTCTCGCCGATCAATTGCTTTATATGGAAGGCGGTGAAGTTGTTGAGTCAGGCGCGGCCCATCAAATTCTGAACTCACCACGCGATCCACGCACGAAAGATTTCATCGAGCAGGCGAAATAAGCCCGATCGCGATCCTCTTCGGCTGTGCTAATCTTTTGCAGTCAAAAATATTTGTATGCCGCACAGTCTCGACCTGAAAAGTTGGCATCGCCGTGAATTATTTGAGTTCTTCCGCGGTTATGCCAATCCGTATTTCAACATCTGCACGCGGCTCGATATTACGCGGCTCATGGAAATCCTGCGCGACCGTCCCGGCGTGAGCAAATCTCTGGCTTATCATTATTTGCGCTACGCATCGCAAACGAAATCGAACCCTTCCGTTATCGTCTCAAAGATGACGAAGTGATTGTCCATGACGTTATCAACGGCGGCACGACGGTGCTGTTGCCTAACGAAACATTTACCTACGCGTATTTCAACTATCGCGAGAATTTTGACGAGTTCGTAACCGCGGCAGCAGAGGCAATAAACAGAGTTCGGTCTGAGGGCGCGCTGAAGCCGACGATGCGTTATGACTTGATTTATTTCACGACCCTGCCCTGGATATCGTTTACCAGCTTTGCACACGCGCGCACACCCGGACGCGGCGAATCAATTCCGAGAATTGCGTTTGGAAAGTTCTTCGATGAAAACGGCCGTACGCTGCTGCCAATTTCGGTCGAAGTTCATCACGCGTTAATGGATGGATTGCACGTGGGCCGTTTCATCATGCGAATGGAAGAAGAACTATCTCATCCTGAAAATTATGTCGGCAGCAAATAATTGACAGACCGCTAATCACAAAATTAAGATGCGCACGTTCGAACAATCTCCTCGCCTTGCTCCAGGAATCGAATGCCCTGGCTATCACGTATCACCCGACTTAACACGTCCGCAGACTAGGAGGAACCATGCAGAAAAAATTGTTCTTTTCTTTTGCCCGGCTAATCAAAGGAACTGCTGTTGGTGTGTTTGTCCTGCTTGCAGTAGCTTCAATAGGTTTCGCTCAAACTCAAAGTACCGCCGGCACGATTCAAGGCACGGTGACAGATGCCAACGGCGCGAGCGTGCCCGGCGCAAATGTTGAGATCAAGAACCTCGACACAAATGTGGCGACCACTTTGACGACGGATGAAAACGGACGCTTCGTCGCGCTCGCGCTCAGGCCGGGCAGCTATTCGGTCACCATTTCCAAACAGGGCTTCGCGACTACTGTTGTCGAGAAAACTGAACTAACAGTTGGCCAGGCTCTCAACCTGCCGATAACAGTGAAAGTGTCCGGCGTGGAAGAACGGGTGACTGTGAACGTGACGCCGACTGTCGACACGGTTAAGACAGAAGCAAGCACGACGATCAATGAAAAGTCGGTAAACACGACACCGATCCTCGGTCGAAAATTCGAAGACCTGCTGACTTTGACGCCCGGTGTAAGCGTCGTGCAGGGGCCCGACGGCGATGAGATTAACTTTGCCGGTCAGCGCGGCATCTTCAACAACGTCAGCTTCGATGGCGGCGATTACAACAACGGATTTTTTGGCGAGCAACTCGGAGGCCAGCGGGCCGCGATCGATATTCCACTCGATGCGGTGAAAGAGTTTCAGGTTGTGGCCACTGGAGCCGCGGCGGAGTTCGGCCGCACTGCCGGTGGGATCATCAACGTGATTTCAAAATCCGGAACGAACGACGTTCACGGCAGTCTCTTCTATTTTCAACGGCTCGAAGCGCTGACCGCGCACACGTCGGACGGAAAACCTCTGAAAGGTTTTCGCCGCGAGCAGTTCGGCGGGGCGGTAGGCGGCCCAATCAAGAAAGACAACGCGTTCTACTTTTTCTCGTTCGAAGGCGTGCGCGAAAAACTGCGACGCGATAACTTGAGTTCGGCGATCGGCACGCCGTGCGGCGTGGCCGCGCCGACGATCACTGCCAACGAAGCGCTCATCAACGGCAGCGACGACTGTGCGCGGCTGGCGCTGATTAATTTTTTCAAAGCCAACCGTAATCAGGACGAAGGTCTGCCGGTGTTGCACCAGATCAACAACAACGCGTTCCTGGCGAAAGTTGACTGGGACGTCACGCGCTCAAACAAGCTCGGCATCTCTTACAACTTCGACTATTCGAAGAACACAAACCAAACCTTTGACGTCGCGACTTATGGGAATTCCGCAAACGGAATCGAAGGTCCTTCGAAGATCAATAACTTCAACGTGAATTTGTTCAGCACGATCTCCAGCAATAAAGTGAACGAAGCTCACTTCTCGTACACGCGCGAAGTCAGGCCGCGTAGCGCCGTCACCTCGAATGTGCCGGCCGACACCGCGATGGGCTTTGCGACTACGTTTCGATTCGGCAATCCATTCTTTCTGCAACCGACCGTGGACGAACTGCTGTGGCGCACCGACGCAAAAGATAATTTCTCGATCATCGCCGGCAATCACAATGTGAAATTCGGCGGCGAGTGGTTGCACACGCTCAACGATCAGGTCTTTCGCGGTTTCTTCACTGGCCGATACATTTTCGACGGCGTCACTGGCTTCCTGAGGTACGCTTCACCGGCTGCGGCTGGCGGCTTCGGGCCGCGCGCTCTGGAGTGCCAGGCGGCGTCCGGTGCGATCACCTGGGTGACTTCGCCGACGACTTGTCCGGCAGGATCAAACGTGGTTGGCCCGCTGCTCCTTTATCTCCAGGACGGAACACCGACAGGAATCGCAGGCGTTCCGCCGCCGGGTAAATCCACCATCACAAATCAAGACTATGCACTGTTCGCTCAGGACAAGTGGATGATGCGACCGAACTTCACTCTGAACTATGGCCTGCGTTGGGAAGCGCAGATTTTCCCTGATCCGGTGATTCCACCAACGCGAACTGCGTATGGTCCCTTCCTGACCGATCCGCGATTTCCTTCGGACGGGACGCTGCACAATCAGACGAAGGAATTCCAACCGCGTCTGGGTTTCGCCTGGGACGTCGCGAAGAATGGGAAGTCTGTCATCCGCGCGAGCTACGGAATTTTCTACGCGCGGCAGAACATGCTTTCGCAGGTTGGATCGATCACCACGAACGGCGCGCAACAATTCGGCGTGACCTGCGCGACGACGTTTGCATTCACGTGCTTTGGCGCTTCGACAGCGCCACCGACCTGGCCCAACACTGTGCCGTCGACTCCGACCGGCACAATTCCGTTCGGCGCCAGCGTGCGCGTGTTCAGCAAGAATTACCAGAACCCACGCATCTACACCTTGAATGCACAGTTCGAACAGGAGGTCGCGAGGGATCTATCACTATACTTTGATTTCACTCATTCGAAGGGAGTTCACCTGACGCGCTTTTTGAATTACGCGCGCTTTGGTTTCTTCCCGACGCTGGGCGACATTTTTGTTGCTGCATCAGTCGGGAAGTCTCTCTACAACGGATTCACGATCGGCATGCGCAAGCGCTTCAGCAAGCGTTATCAGTTTGAATGGAACTACGTCCTGTCGAAAGACAGGGACGACGATTCAAACGAGCGCGATCCGTTTACCGATCGGGCTTTCAATATCCAGAACCTGCAGTTGGACTATGCGCTGTCCGATCGAGACATCCGCCACAAGTTCAACTTCTATTCGTTCGTGCAGATGGGTTGGGGATTCGAAGGAAACTTCCGCGTGCAGGGACGCAGCGCGCAGCCAATCACGCCGGCGACGCGGACCGCGACGAATCGGAACACGCTGCGAAAAGACAATGCGTACTTTTCGTTTGATTGGCGCATTCAACGTCCAATCAAATTCGGCGAGCATTACGAGCTGATTCCGATTCTCGAAATGTTCAATAGCTTTAACAACGCGAACAACGTTAATCCGCTAAGCACGCCGGGACTATTCAATTTCGACGGATTCCTGCGGCAGGGCGTTGGCGATCCGCGGCAATTGCAGATCGCCGTGAAGTTCGCTTTCTAAAACCGCTGAAACTTGCTGTAGTGAAATTGAAGGCGCAGAGAAATTCTCTTCGCGCCTTCTTCATTGAATTATCAGCACGACTTAATCGAGATGCATTTGGGACGTGCTTACATCAATCTGATCGCTCGTCGAAGTGAACTACGAGGTCCGAGATCGAGTCGATAAAAATAGCAGGTCCTGCCTCGATGACTCGTTCGCTGCAGGGATAGTTACTACGCACGCCGATCGTCAAGACGTTTGCGTTCTTTCCCATCAGAATATCTTCGGGCGCATCGCCGACATAAGCTGTTTCCTCGGCCGTACCACCTAACCGATCGAGGGCAATCTCAAGGCCTTCAGGATGCGGTTTCTTGTTCGTGATATGTTCGGCGCAAATAACAACTTCGAAGATTTCCGGCAACGAAGCCTCTTCAATTTCCTGGCACACGCGATCTTCGTTACCGCTGGTGACAACACCCAGGCGATAGCCCCTGCGACGAAGTTCCATCAGAACATCGCCAGCGCCTTCCACCAACTCGGCCGTCTGTGTTCCGTAATGCCGGCGCCACAATTCATCCGCCTTCTCCCATTTTTCTTTCGGCAGCCCGAGCGCTTCATAAACCGCGTACCAGTTCGGCGAGTAGTTCGCTTCATAGGCTTCTTTCGAGAAGACGAAATTCAGTTCCGCGAAGGCTTTTTCATAAGCCGCGAACCCGAGGTGTGCTGAATCGACCAACGTTCCATCCCAGTCGAACAAGAGCGTGGTGATTGAAACAAGAGATTTCGACATGAGGTCTTATGACGCGATCAAATCTGCTACGCGCCGCGATACATTTCGTCAATCAGCTCGCCGTATTCTCGATCGACGACGGGCCGTTTTACTTTCAGCGTCGGAGTCATTTCGCCCTTTTCAATCGAAAATTCATCGACCAGCAGCGCGATGCGCCGCACCCTTTCGTAATCAGCGAGGTGAGCCGTGATCATCGTGATGTCTTTCTGGATGATCTTAATCGCCGCCGGAAGGCGGCTCAATACTTCATGTGCCGCCGGAACCTCTTCGCCGGCTGCCCGCAGCGCATCCTTCAACGATTCCCAGTCAGGAACAATCAGTGCGGCCGGATATTTTCGGCTCGATCCAACGACGACGACCTGGCTGACGAACTCGCTTTGCTTCAGCAAGCTTTCGATCTGCTGCGGTGCGATGTACTTGCCGTTGGAAAGCTTGAATAAATCTTTTTTGCGATCGGTAAGGAACAGGTGACCTGCATCATCGATGTGGCCAACGTCGCCCGTCGCGAACCAACCGTCGTTGTGCATCACGGCCGCGGTCGCTTCGGGGTGGCCATAATAGCCGCGCATTACGTTACCGCCGCGGACGAGAATTTCGCCATCGGACGCGATTTTGATTTCGATATTCGCGAACGGTTTACCGATCGAGCCGACACAATTATCTTCCGGCCGATTCGCGCAGACGATGCAGGTCTCGGTCATCCCATAGCCCTGCAAAATTCTGATGCCCGCGCCCAGAAACGAATACGACAGCGTCGGCGACAATGGCGCGCCGCCGGAGACGAAATAACGCAGACGGCCGCCGATGCCTTCGCGCCATTTGGTAAAGACCAACAGATCTGCGATTGCATGTTTCGCGCGTAAACTGATCGGCACGCGCTGGTTCTTGTCTTCCAATTCCGCGACGCGTTGGCCCACCGCCAGCGAACTGACGAAGATCTTGCTCTTCAGGCCGCCTGCCGACATGCCTTTCTTGATGATGCGGTGATAGACCTCACAGCGACGCCCATGTAACAAAAGACATAGAAGACGGTGCGCTCGAAGATGTGCGACAACGGCAGAACTGAAAGCGAAACGTCGGCGGAAGAGATCGGGAGTCCGGTCGTGATTGAACGTACGTCAGAAATGAAATTGTCGTGCGTCAGCATCACGCCCTTCGGCTCGCCCGTCGTACCAGAGGTGTAAATGATTGTCGCGAGATCGTCCGCTTTCCCTCGTGCAATCAACCGATCAAACGCGCCTGGCTGTTCGCGATCGATTTCCGCGCCGCGCGCTTCGATGCTCTCCAGACTGGTCGAATTCTCAGTCGTCTCTGCGCTGTCTGACTCGAACACGATCACATGCTCGAGGTGTTCGATGCCTCCGTAGCCCTCCCGCGCGTGCTTCAGTATTCGACCACCTGAAACCATCAACGCGCGCGCGCCAGAATCCCTCAGAATAAATTCGATTTGATCGACCGATTGCGTGGTGTATAGCGGAACTACGACTGCGCCCAGGCTGAGAATCGCGAGATCGGCAATCGACCATTCCGGCCGATTCTCGGAAATCAAAGCGACGCGCTCGTGCGATCGAATTCCCAGATCGGCGAGCCCAAGCGCGACGTGTCGCACGCGCCGGATGAATTCTTTCGCCGAAATGTGAACCCATTCTTCGCCGCGCTTCTCGCTTACGGTGTCGGGTTTGTTGTGACGCGCGATGGCTTGCAGGCAGACTGCCGGCAAGGTTGTTGGGGCGGTCAAATTCTCGTTGTCGGGTGAGATAGTTGCGGCTGCTGCCGAAGACACCTTTGAAAAAATCTCCTTAGATTGACCTGCGCGGTTTTGCCCGGTCTTAAAAGGAAGAGCGAGAGCAAGACTACATTGTCTATCGCGAAAGATACAACCAAAGTCGCTTGGATTTGGACGATGAAAGGCCTGTTCAGCGTCCGGCAGATTCTACGAATACGGGTGTCACGGCGGCTGTTTCCGTGTCATCTTGATCGTTTGCGTGTCGATGCTTGCGCCTGCGTCGCCGGCGACGCCCGCCGCCGCTCTCGTCGACGCGATGATCGAGTGTCGCCATTGCGGCGAAGACGAGAAACAGCAACGCGTTTGAAGTTGTGTGCAAGGTGAAATCAAACGCGCTATGCACGAGCACCGCAAAGCAACCCGCGAGCGCGCCCGTCGCCACCCCGCGACGGAATTTGTCATCAGTGTTGCGACGCATGAATGCTCTGCGGAACAGAATGATTAGAAAAATCAAACCCAGAATCGCGCCGATGATGCCGCCGTCGGCGAGCGTTTGCAGATAATCGTTGTGCGCTTGTTCAAGCCGATACGCTCCATTGCGCGTATCGAATCTTGTGTAGATGACGCCGAGCGAACCCAGGCCGGAACCAAGAATTGGATTCGCCTTAATCACATCCAGCGTGACGCTCCAGTAATGCGATCGGCCCGTCGTTGGGTCGGCCGCATTCGCCGTACCGACTAGCCGATTAAAAACGTCCGCGCCCCCGAATGCCACGGCGCCCACAATCAAAACTACGACTAATCCAAACGCGAGCACGCCGCGGATTAGAACCGCGCGAATTCGTTTACTTTTTTCTTCGTGCTCGCGTCGTAGTCCGAACCCGGCAATCACCACCAAAAACAAGATCTCTGCCGCCAGGCTGATGATGCCGCCGCGCGAATTAGTCATGATCAGAGCGACACCCATTAGCATCGCCGCGAACGCGTACAAAGGACGCTTGTAGGCTTCGATCGAGCCTGAAAACAAGAGTCCAAGCGGGAGTGCGAGGGTCATTTCCATGTAGCCGGCGAAATGGTGTCGGTTGATGAATGGGCCAAAGGCTGTGCTCTGCGTCAACTGTCGAAACCAATAAACCTTGGTGCCGTCGCTCGTGAACGCTTGCGTCAATCCGAACATTGCCAATACGAACCCAAAGATAATGATCGTTCGCGTGAGCGTGCGCAGACGGCGTGGCGTGTCGATGAAGATCAAAGTCGCCGCAAAGTAAATGAAGAGCGAAGTGACTTGCACCAGCACGAGGCGGGTCGCATAGGGATCAAGGGAAAGAGTGCGCGACAAAGACAAAGATAGCCCCGCGTTATCTGCTGCCGATCGCAATGGCAGCAACTGAATCATCCCGACCAGGATCATTCCAATTATTAGCAACTGGAGAAGATTCTTGCTGAGGCGAACTGAACGCAGCACCAAGCCATCGAGACACCAGAGACAGACCATTCCGGCTGCAGTTGCGGCGAACATGGCCAGGGCCCAGTAATGAACCGTACCGTAGGCCATCGTCGTCAGCACAATCATGACGCAGATCGTCAGCACCGCCAGACGACTAGCGAGCGTGTGCCGCAGCTTTGATTTTTCGGGCGCGGCCGCCTTACTTGTTTCCAGCTCTACTATTTCGGTTTGCAGGGCTGGGGCCGCTGACACGTTGTATATCGAAGTCGTCATACCAAACGGTGCCAAAAATTGGACAGATAGGTTGTTCGCCGCATCCGCTACGGAAGATTCCGATCGAGATGCCGTCGATTTTCGGTTTTGTTTTGAAAGTCAGTGTGGCCAATTGCCAATCCGTATTGCCCGACGGCGCAGGTGGAGCTGACGCGAGCCATTCATTGCTTATGCCATCCGTTATCACAACTACAGGCGTGCTAGCGCTCACCAATTTATCGGTGCGCTGATAGAACTGAATTCTGTATTGGGTATCGGGCTCAACAATGATCGTCTGAGAAACGGCTACTCTCTCGAGTTTGTTTGGTGCTGCGAAAATAATGCGCAGGCTGCCGCTTCCGCTGTGGGCGTGGGGATCGACCCCAATTTGTGCTTGTGCGCGCGAATTGATCATCCAATGAAACGGCTTGGGATCCTGAGGTACAAGAGGTTGTTCAAAACCACCATTCCAAAAATGTTCAGGGTTTGGCAGTTGAGATGGGTCAGGATCAAATTCGCGAAGCAGAGACAGGGCTGCGCGATATTGCTTGCTTTCCAATAATGACTTCAGCATCTCATCGGTGAGAGCGGCTTGAGCTTTGCGATCGCCGACGTTGACGGTTCGCAGCACGTGAGACGCTTGATCAAAACTGCCGGCCTTTATGAGGTCTATAGCGAGTCGCATTCGCACGGAAGACGCAGGAAGCGCGCTAACAATCTTATCGAGATCGTTGCCGAACAGCTGATACGCTAATCCAAACACGGGCGGACACATTGAATCATCTGCATCAGCCGCTTTAGATAGCTGTCTGAATCCTTCGTCGATTCTTCCTTCACGCAAGAGCACGTTGCCATACTGCCAAAGCGGATGGGAATAGTGGGGCGCCAGCTCAACAGCGCGACGCAAAGCCTTTTCACTGCTTTCGCGATCACCGGCGGCCTCTAATGCGTGTCCGAGTTCCATCCAATAACGATAATCGTAAGGCGATGCCTTGACCGCGAGTTGATATTCCTGAATAGCAACCGCGAGATTTTCGGCGCTGAAATTCTTTTCTTCAAACGATGCCAATCGCCAATGCGTCAACGGATCGTCGGGCGCCCAGCGGACCGCGACTTGGGCCATCTCAACGCCGCCTTGATCAGGAGTCGGCGCGTACTCGGCGATCACATTACCGACATACCAACGGACTGCGAACCACGCGCACAGAATCGCCAACAACGCCGGCAGTAATAGCAGCCAACGTGTAGCCGCAGGCCTAAAATTGATCGTAATAACGGATTTTGATCGCGGCACGGCGTGGAAAAATGAGGACTACAAATCTCCATTCGCTGAAATCTGTCCGATAGATTTCAGAGGATTTTCTGATATGGCTTCGATCCTGATTGACAGTCGCTTCAATTCAATATTGCGCTCGTCGCATAAGCTCAGAATTTCCGCGATGCGTTCTTCCGAGATCCGTGGCGTGGAAATCAAAACCTGCTCGACGGCTTGATCGGTGACGATTTTGGCGAACAATCCGTTTCCACCAAAGACGCGAAGCCCGTGGATCAACTTCCCATGTTTGTTCTTGTCGTCGTCCATGAATCCGATCGGCGCATAACGCAGCTCGCGATTGTTCAGCAGCTCGCGTAACAAAAGTTCGCCCGCGTCGCCCGCGCCATAAATCAGCACGCGCTTTCCCTTGTCGGTAGTCGTCCCTGCTGGAAGCACCTGGCGGAAGAATCGAAAGGCGATGCGACTGCCGGCGAGCAGAAGCAACATCACCAGAGCATCTATTAAAAAAACCGCGCGCGAGAACCCTTGAAACCGAAACTTGAACAGCACGATGATCATGCTGAGCAAAGACCCGGCAGCGACGGCCTTCGCGAATGCCATCAGATCGTCCATGCCCGTGTAACGCCAGATGCCGCGATACACGCCAAACACCAGGAAAGCCGCCAGTCGCACGACGACCAGCACGGGCAACGTGCGCAGGAAAAGTTTCCACGCGGGACTGTTTGAGAAAGGCTCGAACTTGATCGCATAGGCCGACCAGTACGCCAGCACGATCAGAACAATGTCCAACAGCACTTCGAAGATGCGTCGCTTGTAAGAAAAATCGATCAGGAAAGCGTAGAGAGGTTTATCGCGCGCGGCGCGGACCGCTTCTTCTTCATCGTAGCCCTTGACGCCGGCCAGATAAACGCCAAGCAGCGTCAGGCCCAACGTAAAGATCACGAGCAGGGCGATGCTGACGTCGGGTTTTAGCTGTCGCACGCTAACTGCCAACAATCCCGAAACGGCGGCCAAGCCGTAAAGCATCAGAACCGCGCGCTTCTCAGACAGTCCGAGCGCCACCAATCGATGCGACGTGTGATCGCGGCCGCCCTGTGAGGCAGCTCTCCCGGAAAGCTTGCGCAGGATCGTGACGAAGGTCGTATCGAATATCGGAATAAACAAAACCAGAATCGGCACCGCTAGAACGGGAACAAAACTTCGTGAGCGTCCGCCGGCGACATTTATCAAGGCTGATCCGGCCAGGAAGAATCCGATGAACATCGATCCACTGTCGCCCATGAAGATCGATGCGGGATTCGAGTTGTAAATCAGAAATCCCAACAACGCAGCCGTGAAAACAGCCAGCATCAACGCGTCGGTCGCCTGATTTGAAGTAATAAAATTAAGCGTTAGAAAGCCTGACGCGATCGCCGCGATTCCCGTCGCCAGTCCGTCCATGTTGTCCAGCAAGTTGACCGCGTTCGTAATTCCGATCAGCCAGAAGATCGTGATTACCATGTTCGCCGGAAGCGATCGCGTCCACGGCAGAACCAATCCGTAGTTGACTACGATCGCCGCGCCAATAACTTGTCCAATCAGTTTTTGGTAAGGCTTGATGTGCAGCCAATCGTCTAACAAACCGACCAGGAACAGGAATGATGCAGAACCGACGACGACCCAACTTTGCCCTGTGTGCGGCACCAAAGCGAGATACGTCGTAATAACTGAAAACCAAATCGCGACCCCACCCATCATTGCTGTCGGCTTTTTGTGCCAGCGGTCTATTTTTGGTTTGGCGACGAATCCGAATCGCCGAGCGAGCATCCGCACAACCGGCGTCAATGCGATAGCCAGACCGAACGACACTAGCGGCGGAATTAAGTTGGCAGGCGTGATTGGGATCATGGAACTACGACTGGCGTGATGAAAAAGCTATTCGATTAGGACACTAAAGGCAAGGGCAAGCACAATCGGGGCCAGCATTGAGCTCGTCGTGATCTCGCGCGCGCTCCCGGATCACTAGTCCGCGGCCGAGGCTTTGTATTCGCGTGCTTGCTGCCCGCTGTGAAAATCGATCACTGACTTCAGAATTCCATCAAGATTCATCTGGGGCTGAAAGCCAACCTGTTTGTTTACTTTCGAGGTGTCAGGAATCCGACGCGGCATGTCTTCGAAACCTTCTTCATAAGCTTCGTCGTAGGGCACGAATACAATTTCCGAATTTGAGTTGGTTGATTCCTTAACCTTCTTCGCCAATTCGCCGATCGAGATTTCCTGATTCGAGCCCACGTTGAAAACTTCACCCACAGCTTTGTCGTCGTCCATTAACTTCACGAGCGCGCCGACGACATCTCCGACATAACAGAAGCAGCGCGATTGTTTACCGTCGCCGAAGACTGTGATTGGTCTTTCAGAGAGCGCTTGCTTGACGAAGGTTGGAATAACCATGCCGTACTGGCCCGTCTGGCGCGGACCGACCGTGTTGAAGAGGCGCACGACGATCGTCGGTAGTTTCTTTTCGCGCCAATAGGCGAGCGCCAAAAACTCGTCGATCGCTTTTGAGCATGCATAACTCCAGCGACCTTTGTTCGTCGCGCCCATCACGAGATTCCCATCCTCGCGAAAAGGAATCTGTGTGCTCAGGCCGTAGACTTCTGAGGTGGACGCAACCAAAACTTTTTTCTTTTTCTTGTTGGCGAGAGAGAGGACGACTTCGGTGCCGTGCACGTTTGTTTCGATCGTGCGAACCGGACTTTCGACGATTAGTTTGACGCCGACCGCCGCGGCGAGGTGGAAAATCACATCGACTTGATCGACCAGTTCAGCGGTTACCGGTTGGTTATGAACACTGTCAATCGTGTAATGAAAGCGCGGGTTATCTTTCAAATGCCGAATGTTTTCAAAGCTGCCAGTCGAGAGGTCGTCCAGGACAAAAACTTCGTCGCCGCGTTGCAGATACGCGTCGGAAAGGTGAGAGCCAATAAAGCCGGCGCCTCCAGTGATCAGAACTCGCAATCCGCAATGTCCTCCAAGTTGCTTTCAGGGTCGAGGCGTAAGTCTAGCACGATAGTCACGCTGCGACTGTGGTTGGGCCGCGCTGTCACCCTCTGACACCGCCAACGATGCGCCGCTGAGCAACTCCAAATACAAGCGATTCATGTCTTCGAGTAATCGCTCTTTCGCGTAGTTTTCGATCGCGAAAGCGCGGCCCCGCGTTCCAAGTTCCCGGCGCAAATCACGATCACGAATCAGCAGTTCGAGGGCTTGGGCGAAACCTTGCGCGTCGCCGCTCGCGACGCTCAATCCGCGCTCGAACGTCTGATACCCAGGATCGGTATCTTCCGAAACTTTCGACCCTAGAAGATCAACGACGCCGCCAACGGCCGTTGAGACAACCGGCCGCGCGTTCGCCATCCCTTCGATCAAGCTAAGCGGGGTGCCTTCGTTCAAGCTGGTCAGCGCCACGATGTCTAATAACGGATAGAAGTTTTCCGGATCGTTACGCGTGCCGAGAAACTCAACATCATTTTCGAGGCCAAGCGATCGAGCGCTCGATTCAAGATCGCTGCGCAAAGCTCCATCACCGATGATCAAGAAACGCACCTTCGCCTGCGTCGATTGTTTCAGCAACGCTGCGGCATCCAAAAATAGTCGGTGATTCTTGATTTCAGTTAATCGTCCGACGATTCCGATTAGCACCTCGTCAACGCTCGCGTTCAGTTCTTCACGGGCGCGCGCGCGCCGCGCCTCAAACTGTTCGAAGACGCTGAGATCGATTCCCAACGGAATGACCGCGAATCGATCGGCGCGCCCGACTTTGAACTGTTCGTTGATTTCGCGCCGTTGTTGCTCAGTGATTACGACGGTCCGATCCGTCGCCATCCGCGCGAGTAACTTCTCGATGGTTAGAAACACACGCGTCTTCGCTGGACTGTAGTAACTGTGAAACACGTGACCATGATACGTGTGCACAAAACGGCAGCGACGCGGTTTGCCGATAATAGTTGCCGGCGTCATCCATCGATAGATCAACCCCGCCACGCGCCCCACGGTCCCGGCTTTCGCCGTGTGTGTGTGCACGAGGTCTGGTCGCTCACGCAGCATCAGTCGATAGAGTTTCCAAACCGTCAGCAAGTCTTTCACGGAAATCTCGCGGCTCATCTCCGGAATAATTGTGGGCGTCACGCCTGCCGCCTCGGCGAGATAACCCATGTCGTCTTCACCGGGCGGCACAACTCCGGCGACGAGCAACGTGTCGTAACCATGCTGCTTCAATCCTTCGCTTAGCCAAACAACATGGCGCGCCGGGCCGCCTACGTTAAGCCGAGCGATGATGCGAAGAACCTTCATCGAGATCTCTTAAATGGAAAACTGCTTGATCCGATCGCAAACGAACCGAATTTGTTCGCGAGTCAATTCAGGATACATGGGAAGCGAGATAACGCGCGAGGCGAACGATTCAGTTACAGGCAATGACCCGCGCGGCACATTCAGAAATTCATAGCAGGGTTGCAGGTGCACCGGTGTCGGATAATGCAGGCCAGCGCTGATGCCGTGGTCGCGCAGGTTCGCCAGCAAGCCATTGCGATTTGGGTGCTGAATCACGTAGAGATGATAGACGTGAGTCCGGTTTTCACCTTGGTTTGGTGTTACTACCCGCTCGTCATCTTTAAGGAAATCGTTGTAAAGCTGCGCGGCATTTCTTCTCGCATCGTTCCACGTGTCGAGATGCGGCAGCTTCACTCGCAGCACCGCGGCTTGCAGGCTGTCGAGCCGTCGATTGAAGCCGACCATCACATGTTTGTATTTTTCGCTCTGGCCGCAGTTCCGCAGAATGCGAAGTTTCTCGGCGACACTTTCATTATTCGCGACGATCATGCCGCCGTCGCCGTACGCGCCGAGATTCTTGCCCGGATAAAAACTGAACGCCGCCGCATCGCCAAAGCTGCCGACGCGCCGGCCTTGATAACTCGCGCCATGCGCCTGGCAAGCATCTTCGATTAGCAGAAGATTATGTTGGCGAGCGACCCGCGCAATTTTGTCTATGTCAGCAGGCTGACCATAAAGATGCACCGGCATGATCGCTTTCGTCCGCGGGGTGATCGCAGCTTCGAGCAAAGCCGGATTCATGTTGTAAGTTCGCGCGTCGACATCAACGAAGACAGGCCGCGCGGCTGTCGCCGAGATCGCAAAGGCAGTCGCCGAAAAAGTATGCGAGACGGTAATGACTTCGTCGCCCGCACCGATGTCATACGCGCGCAGAGCAAGCTCTAAGGCTGACGTGCCAGAATCAACTCCGACGGCATGAGCTACTCCGCAATAAGCGGCAAACTCCTGCTCGAACAACTCGACATCTTTCCCGAGAACGAAATCAGACGCCGCGACCACGCGATGGATAGCGTCATCAACCTCTTGCGAGATCGATGCGTACTGAGCTTTCAAATCCACAAAATCGATTTTCATCAATTGATTTACGATCGGTGAGGCGAGGACTGCAGTGCAACTTTGCTCAATCATCTATTCTAAAAATTGTATTTGGATCGTCTTCGTGCCGAATCTCATCGATAGGTTCGCGCCGCCCCTCTCCCCTGTAGAGCCGATTCGGGCAATTGATCACGATGCCATCAACGTCGCCGATATTCTGATAAGCATGAACGACGCCCTTCGGAATCACTATAGATTTTGGATCGTCTGCACCGACGATCAAAGTCATCACATTTCGATAGGTACTTGAGTCCTGGCGATTGTCCCATAGGCGTAATTTGAAATTCGAAGGCCCGATGAAGCAAAAGATGTCAGCCTGGTCGACATGTTCGTGCGGCCCGCGCGTGACTGCGGGGTTGGTCGAAGACGTGTACGCCATCGCCGGAAAAAATTCCGGATCCGATTCGTCACTTCGAAATAATTCACTGAGCCATCCGCGATCGTCGTTGAACTTTCGCAGATCACGAACGACTACATCTTTGATTTCGCCTTCGCGAAAAATATTAGGAGTTGGCGCTGGCTTCTGCTGCATAAGTGAGTTCCTGATTGTTCGCTCCCGTTTCAGCGACAAGCTTTGACGCGTGCAGCAGACTTTCGAAAGTCCCTGCATCGCTCCACCAACCTTCGAGTTCGTCCCAGGTCATGTCGCCGCGTTCGATGTAGGCATTATTGACATCGGTGATTTCCAGCTCGCCGCGACCGGATGGCTTCAGCATGTTAATGATCTGAAACACATCGGCGTCGTAAATGTAGATTCCAATAACGGCATACTCGGATTTTGGTTGCGCAGGTTTCTCTTCGATCTGCAGGACACGTTTGCCGTCGAGCTCGGGCACACCGAACCGCTGCGGATCTGGGACGCGTTTTAAGAGAATTTTTGCGCCGCCGCCTTGCTGCGAATACGAATGAGCAGCCGCGCGAATATTTCCCTGAATGATGTTGTCACCGAGCACAACGCAAATCGCATCGCCGCCGGCAAAGTGTTCGACCAAAGACAATGCCGCCGCGATGCCGCCCTCGCCTTCCTGGTAAGTGTAGTTGAGATGCTTCAAGCCAAAAGCTTTTCCATTTCCCAACAGCTTCAAAAAATCGCCGGCGGAATTTCCGCCCGTCACGATCATAATGTCGGTGATGCCGGCATTGACCAGCGTCTGAATCGGATAATAAATCATCGGCTGGTTATACACCGGCAGCAGATGCTTGTTCGTCACCGCCGTCAGCGGTTTCAATCTTGAGCCGAGACCTCCGGCAAGAACGACACCCTTCAAAATCTCTCCTCCTTTGTTGTTTAGCCGAGGGTGGGCCCTCAGTCGGCTGGTAACGCCCGGCTCTAAACAATCAATCAATAAATCTTTCAAACCACAACTCGAGCATGAGCAAAGACCACAGGCGATGCGAGTGGTCCATTCTGCCCTCAACGTGCTGATCGATTATGCCGCGCACTCGGTCGGCCTTGAACAGGTCGCGGGATAAAGCCTTTTCGGAAAGCAGCGTCTCGCGCAGAAACGGTTGCATTGTGCCACGGAACCAATGACCGATCGGCACCCCGAATCCCATTTTCTTTCGCGTCAGGTTTTCGGCGGGAACCAGAGATTTCAGCACGCGCTTGAGCAAATATTTTGTCGTCATGCGGCGCAACTTCAATTTTTCCGGCAGGCTGGCGGCGAATTCCATCAAGTGATGATCGAGAAAAGGCGAGCGCGCTTCGAGCGACACAGTCATGCTCGCAATATCCATCTTCACGAGCAGATCGTTGGGAAGATAAGTCATCGTATCCGCGAGCAGCGAAGCATCTACGATTCCGGAACCATTAGCTTTCGCAAACCACGGCCGAATGATATCGATGGTCGAGAAGCCGGCGGTTTGATGATGAAACGCGTCGGAATACAAATCAAGCTTCGCGGTTTCATCAAACGCGCTCACCCAACGCAGGTATCTTTGGACCGGGCCTAACGAAGCCGCTCCCATAAATCGTTTCGCTTTGCCCAACGGATTGCCACGAGATCCAAATTCTGGCAAAGCCTTCATCACATTGCCGATAATTCCATTTCGCACCGCCGCAGGCAGCAGGCTGTTGTAGCGCTGGGCCAGATTCATCGCCGCGTAGCGTTCGTAACCCGCGAAACATTCATCGCCTCCGTCGCCGTTCAGCGCCACCGTTACGTGCTGTCGCGTTTCGCGCGAAACATAATAACTGGGGATCGCCGATGAATCAGCGTACGGTTCGCCGTAATGCTCGACCAGCGTCGGCAGGATTTCCATGGCGTTTGGTCGCACGATGAATTCGTGATGATCGGCGCCCACGTGCTCGGCGACACGGCGGGCGTGATGCAGCTCGCTAAAATCCTGTTCGTCGAAACCAATCGAGAAAGTCTTTACCTGCTCGGAAGATTCCTGTGCCATCAATGCGACCACGGCGCTCGAGTCAATCCCGCCGGAAAGAAATGCGCCGAGCGGAACTTCGGACATCAGACGAACCTTGACCGCGTCGCGCAGCAAATCGACGACGCGCTCGCCGGCCTCGGCTTCGCTGATGTCGATTTTTTTCGAAAAGTCGAGTTGCCAGTAACGCTCGACTTTGATTTCGCCGTCTTTCCAAAGCAGCCAATGACCGGGCTCGAGTTTGCGAATTGATTTGTAGGCCGTCAGCGGCGCGGGGACACAGATGAACGAGAGGTAATGGTGAATCGCTTCGTAATCGACCTCTCGGCTGACCTCCGGATGCGCCAGCAGCGCGGTGAATTCGGATCCAAAAACTAATTGACCGTTGACCTGTGCGTACAACAAAGGCTTCTTGCCGACGCGATCGCGCGCGAGAAAGAGTGACTTGTCGCGCTCGTCCCAGATCGCGAGCGCGAACATGCCGCGCAGATGCTTCGGACAATCCGTTCCGAATTCGTCGTAGGCGTGAACGATCGCTTCGGTGTCGCTGTCGGTGTAAAAAGTATGGCCGAGTTTTTCCAGCTTCGATCTTAGTTCGAGATAGTTGTAGATCTCGCCGTTGAAAACTATCCAAGCGCTCCGGTCCGCGTTGTGAATCGGCTGCTGCCCGTGCGCGAGATCGATGATTGCCAGCCGCCGCATCGCCAGGCCGACGCCGTCGCTGAAATAGAATCCATCGTCGTCAGGACCGCGATGTCGAATGGCGTCGTTCATTCGCGCCAGTAATTCGCGATCGACCGACGCGCCGTCACGACGAACAATGCCTGCTATGCCACACATAAACTAGAAGCTGTAAATCCGAAAAAGACTGCGTATTCTAACGGAGATGACTTTCGGCAGCGAGTCTCCTAACATGAGACGGTATTCAGTTTGAACTGAAATCGACTGGCTATCAAGTGCTTGGAGGTGACGCGACTTTTTGGCTCGGTTGCCTTAACGCCGCGTGAATTCCACCGCAAGTTCAAGAGCGTCTTTTCGGAATGACTCCTCGATGATGATTCGTCTTCGCACAATATTGAGATCTTTTTGGGATGCGTTGTGGATGAAGGAAACCCTCGTTGCACTCATCTTCCTGCTGGCTCTGATCGTTTTCGAATGCATCGTCCTGACTGTCCCCCTAAGACTCTACGTCACCAAAATTGCGCAGCGAGAGTTTGCCTTTGGTCTTGGCGGTTTGTTTCTGGTCCTGATTTCGTGGTTGTGGGCGCTGGCATTCTTTCGCGCTTCGCTTACGGCAAGTGGGCGCGTGAAAATCTTCTGTTTCTTGATGTTCGCTTTGGCGGTTTTCTTTGAGTATGGATATCAAAACGCCTTCTCGCGATTCTCAAGTGTCGAGGATTTGCGAGTAGCGCTGTTCGATGCCACCAGCGAACAGAGACGCGGCAGCATCGCTGCGTACCTGGATTGGCGCGCCGCGTTGCCGGCCGTCGTTTATGGCGCTTTACTTTTCAAGTTTCGCGCGACCCGCAGAGCTTCATGGAAACCAATCGCATTGGTTCTCGCGGTCTTCGCGATCTTCTTCTCCAGCATCTCGTCGTTTACGAACGGTCAGTTTCCGACAGTCTCATTAGATGCGTTCTTGCGAACGGCTGTGCTTAGCCCGTGGAAGTGGGCCAGCGGCTATCATGGCCCACGCGAACAGGTTTTTATCCATCGCCAACTAGATCCAAAGAACAACGTCGTCTTTGTTGTCGACGAATCAATTCGCGGCGATCATCTTGGCATTAATGGTTATCAACGAAACACGACACCGTATCTTGCTGAGCTGCAAACGAAAGGTTGGTTGTACAACTCGGGCATCGCCTCGTCCGGAGGCACGTGCAGCGAAAAATCCGACAGCTTACTTTTTACCGGAATGACACCAGCCGATCTGCCTGATACGACATTCGAAATTCGAAGGCGTCCCAACCTTTTTCAATACGCAAAAGCTGCCGGCTACAAAACGATCTTCCTCGACGGACAGAAGGAAACGTATTGGCTGGGAACTTCTTATGACAGACAATACATCGATGATTGGAAACCTTCATCAACATTTCAGGGCGCAGAGAATTTTGATCTTGACGCTGTGATTGGGAAGAAGATTGCGTCGCTCGTCAACAACTCGACCGGTCAATTTATTTTTGTCATCAAGCGAGGCGTTCACTACCCATACGTCGCAAACTTTCCGGCCACTGCTGCTGAGTGGCAGCCTGTTGACACAGTCGAAACCGAAATCGATCCGGCGCGAAAAGAGCAACTCGTGAACACGTATGACAATGCCTTGAAATACAATATCGAGTCGTTCTTCCTTAGCCTGAACGTCGAGCATTGGCAGAATAAAACCGTGCTGGTTTACACGTCCGATCACGGCCAAACTTTGAGCGAACACGGCGAGCGACACACGCATTGCGGCACTGCTTCGGACACTGCGCCAACGGAAGCCAACGTCCCGATCTTCATCGTTCGCCGCGAAGCATTGTTGATTGACAGCGCGTACCGCCCGAGCCACGCAAATCTATTCGCGACGCTCCTGGACTTGATGAACTTTCCAAAAGAGGACCGGCGATATGCTTATGCAACTTCATTGCTCGAGGCGAAGGCCGCTGATTCCAGGCAGCGTTTTTTCTGGGTTGGTGACTTTTCGAATCGAGTACTCAACGGCCGCGTTCCATTCGATCGGTGACGAGCGTCTTTCACAAGACTGCGCTCTTGCGATAATCTCAGACTTTCCAAATGCCAGCTAACGCGCCGCCAACTCGCAAGTCCGAGTCTGTTTTCTCAAAATCGACATTGCGTCTTCTGCTGATGATGGCGATCTTGCACGTCGTGGTGACGACCGCGGTGTTCGTTGTAGGCAAACGTGCGTGGATGCCCTCGCAGTTTGATTCTAACGGACTTGGATCGTTCGCTTCGGATGGTTTCACGTATCAGGACGAGGTCATGGAATTGGCTGAGATTCTGAAAACGCAAGGCGTACGCGTTTGGGCCACCTGGCCGACGCAATTGCACGTCAGGATTTATTCGCTGCCGTTGGTAGTCCTGTCGCGCTGGACGGGCTTCAACGTTTTGGCGGTTGAGCCGGTGAATTTGATTTACTACCTGGCGATTCTCCTTTTGGTTTTGAAAATCGGTGAGACAGTGATCGATCGACGGACAGGGATTTTGGCCGCGGCGATCGTTGGCTTGTGGCCGTCGTTCCTGTTGCACACGACGCAACTGCTTCGAGATCCACTCCTGATCACGGTGTTTCTAGTTTTCATCTTGGGGCTTACGCGTTGCCTCAAGAGCGGCTACCGCTGGCAGAAAGGTCTTATCGCGGGAGTGCTGTGCGCGATCGCAATCGTCGTAATTCGGATCGTGCGCATGCCGATGTGGGACGTGCTGTGGGCGACCGCGCTTATCGCGACGGTTTTGATAGTTTTCAAAATGTTGCGGAATCGAGGGGCATGGGTCGGAGCTAGTCTGTTCCTCGGACTCGTTTTCGTCACAATCCTGGTTACACCGCATTTTCAAGCTTCGCTTCGCAATCAGCAGAGAGTGAAGAACCGGCGGGTGCTATTGCCGGAAGAAGTCCAGACGTTTTGCGATGACGACCGACATGATCCGTTATTTTCCGCGCGCGGTCCTGGTCGGATTTCTTGCGCCCTTCCCGAACATGTGGCTGGCGCCCGGCAAGCAGGTCGGCCTTAGCGGGCGTTTATTGTCTGGAGCCGAAAGCATTCTGACTTACTGTATTGAATGTCTTGCGGTAATTGGCCTGTGGAATCGGAGAAAGAACCTGTCGGTCTGGTTTCTTTTGCTCGCGGCATCAGCGGGCATAGTCGCTCTCGGAATGGTCGTCAGCAACATTGGAGCGATGTACCGGTTGCGTTATCCATTTTGGATCCTGCTTGTAATCGTAGGCGCCGGCGGGGCCCTCGATCTATTTAGGCGATGGAGTCAGAGGCCATCGCCGATGCGATCTTAAATCGCAGAAGAGATCAGGAATCGAATCACAAGAGTTCTCATACTAAGGCACACGGAACTGTCATTTGTTCAAACTTAGTCTCACGCTCGGAAGCCTGGCGATCTGCAACGCGGTGCTGGCGATCTTGATGCCGTGGTACGTCGTCACACGTCTCGGCGTTGGGATCGAAAGTGATTCGTTCTTTGCGTCGGGGGCACTTCCGCAACTGATTTTTCTCGTCATCAGTTTTTCGTTGACCCAGGTGCTGGTGCCGATTTTAAGCACCGAAGATGAAAGCACGTTTCGCCGCGACGCGTGGGGTTTCTTCTTAGGCGTCACCGGATTCTTCACGATCATCGCGCTAATCCTCTTCGTAACGGCGGGCTATTGGGTACCGCTGATCGTTCCCGGATTTTCGACAGAGGCACGCCAACTCGCAATATCGTTGAGTCGCATACAGTTGCTCGCGATGATTGGAAATGCATCTGTCGTCGTTCTCTGGTCGGTGTTCTATGCGCGACAGAGATTTCTCTGGACCGAAATTTCATCGGTGATTGCCAACGCCTTAAGTTTGGGCTTTCTGTTCTGGACTTTGTCGCGTTATGGGATTGTTGCCGCAGCGTGGGCCACAGTTTTGAACCTGGGATTGAAAGTCGTCCTACTGATGCCAATCCTCGGCCGCTGGCAACGTCCGCAGTGGAATTCTTATGCGATGAAAGAAGCATGGCGTCGCATTAAGCCATTCCTGCTGGGCCAGACCTATGCCAAATCAGATCCCCTAATCGATCGCTTCCTCACATCGCTGACGACGGCGGGCAGCTTGTCTTTGCTGTACATCGGTCAGCAGGTTTATTCGGCAGCGAACCTAATCGTGACGAAAGCGATCTCGACGCCGGCAGTTCCTCATTTGGCGATTGCAGCAAAATCGGGAGACTGGGCAAGTTTCAAACGCATCTACCATCAAAGATTGCTTTGGATGTTAGCGATCACGGTAGCTGCGGGTATCGGTCTCTTTCTTATCGGGGAGCCTTTGCTGCGGTTGATGATCGGACATGGCGGCATCACCATACAGAACGTGCGCATGCTTTGGTGGATCATGCTGGCGCTGGTTGGCGTCTTGATCGGCGGAGCAGCGGGACAAGTAATCTCCGGTGCGTTCTATGCCATTGGCGACACGCGGACACCGACGATGTTGTTCATCGGCACCTACACTGTTTACATCCCGCTGAAAATTCTGGTGTTCCTGCGTTACGGGTTGATAGGTCTCGCGGTAGCCACTAGTATGCATCTGACGGTTAATTTCGTCTTGCAGCTACTGATGCTTCAGAGAACAACCGCGAGGCTCCAAAAGCGAGGTGCGCAGGTCTGATCAAAATCATCCAACCACGGGCATTTGATCTTTGCGAGGTGTGCCCTCCGGTTTCCACTCAACGCCTCGAAGATGATCTTCGCGCGCTGCTTGAGTTTTGCGAGCCTTCTCGTTTCGCTTCTCCTTGAGCAAAGCAAATCCCACCGCTACAAAAAGGAAGTAGAAGATCAGAAGTTGCGCTCGCTGTCTATATGCAGTGCCGACGTTCCCCTGAATGATTGAATATGAGATTGTCAGCAGAGTGGTGAAGATCAAAATCGGCGCCACCTCTCTCAAGCGATGTCTGATCGTAAACCATAATCCGAATACGAGGAACGGTATTGCAGACCACCAAATCATCATCTCGGGCAAAGTAATCATTTGCCGCAACGAACCGAATTGCCAAGGGAACGGCGCCAGCAAAAGATAAGCTAAACCGATGGGGATCGCCGACAATGCTCCCTCTGGAGTAGACACGTCAATGTCCTGGCCAAACCCTGAGGCCGCAGACTGTGATGCATCCGAGCGCATGACCTGCAAAGTCTTAAAGCTGCCATAAGTGTCGATCTGTCTCGATGCCAGGCGAGCCACGCCAAAAAAGGCGAGCGCGGAGCCAATCACAAACATTATGATGAACTGCCGTATCAGTGCTTGGCCGCTCAAGCGCTGGCGGCCCATGATCAAGGCGCATACGATAGAGAAGGCCACAATATAGAAAATGTAAAAGCGCAGGGTCATCAGAGCAAACAGCGCGAGTATCAAAGCAATCAGATACTTTACGCTGAAACGCATTCCCAACTTTAGCGTTGCCAGCATCGACACACACAAAAGAAAAATGATGGGGCCATCCTTTAATCCCTGCGCCGTCCAGAGCACCAACGATGGAAAGAACGCGGCGAGTAGTGCCGATCCGCGGGCAACCTTCCTGCTCGGAAAGATCTCAAGAGCCATCAGGTAGGTAATAGGAGCCGTGCTCGCACCCAGGACTGCGTTTATGTATTGCGTCGCCAGCATATTTCGTCCAACGACTTTGTAAATTACTGCTACTACATACAGCATTCCCCAGCCGCTGTTTGCTCCGCCGCCCGAAAACAGATCGACGAAGTACTGGGAGTACTTATCTCCCTCCCAACTCTGGAGCAGCGCGTTTCCGAAAAAATCAAATGTGTTGGCATCGCCGCCAAAAAACTCATGTAAATTAAAGAAATAAATCAGCGTTCCAATCAGGATGCGAACCGCGATCGCGCAGATAAACAGTCGCAGCAGGAAGTTGGTGTCCACGTTCAGGCGCTTGATTATGATTGCCACCCCAATGACAAAGGGCACGGCAAACAGAAGCGCCGGTACGCCATTATCCGGAACGAACCCGATGATAACCAGCGAAGCCGCGGCAGCTGCGATTGTAAGTACAGTGAGAAAGTTATTCATTCAATGTTGCGGGTATCTATCGTACTCTGATTCAAACGTCATCCGGCAAATCGCGCCGAGTCTTATACTCGACGAGAAACTTATCTTCCTCGCTTAATTCCTTTAATGGCTTAGCGGGAAGGCCGCCTATTAGATAACCTTCGCCATCGATCTTTCCGGTAATCACCGCGCCGATTCCTACGATGCAACGCGAAGGAATTGAACTGCCCGGCGCCATGCGAATTTCTGATCCGACGTACGCAAAGTCTCCGACTGAAATCGGCAGCGTGCGCTGCCGGTTGTGCGTCCATAATGAAGAGTTGCGTCCGCCGATGATAGAACGACGGCCAATCTCAACGCGATCCGTAAAATCAATTTTGTGATTGGCGGTTATGATACTTCCGGGCCCGAGAAAGAACCTTGGATCGACTGGATTCACCACGTCGGGATTGGGAATTGAATTTATCTCGTTGACCCGAATAATCTCAGAGTACCTTCCCAGCCGTACCTCGTTGCCGCCGCGAATAATATTCAAATGCCCGATGCGCACGTGATCGCCTATGTTGATTTGACCGACGCCCACCACGATATTCAGATGGCCGATCTGCACGTCATCTTCGATCACGCACTGCGAGGCATCGATAATGCTGAATCCGATCCGCACGCGCTTGCCGATGCGATATCCAAAGAACCACCGGTAACATGGCCGCATCAGAAACGAAGGCAGCAGCCCAATCAGCCCCAGCACCAACAGACGGAATTTGCTCACGCGATGAGACGCGCCCGTCGTCCACCGGACTTCTTCAGCGACGCCGGTTGATTCCTTCGTTCGCACCGACGGTTGTTCGAGGGCGGTGAGCTTTTCCAATCCAAACTCCTCGTGAGATCAGCAGGCCAGATGCGCGTTATTTTCCCGCAGCCTCGCGCAACGCTGCAACCAGTTTTTCGGCTTGATCCTCAAGCGCATAGTGCTCGATCGCGTGTTGCCGGCCGGCCGCGCTCATTTCTTCTCGCAGCCGGCCATCGCTTATCAGCAACTTCAAGTTACGATACCACTCGTCATTTGTCGAAGCGAATAGATGCGTTTTACCCGGTTCCCCGATTTCCGTCGAACCGCCCACCGGCGTGGCCACATAAGGAACTCCGACGGCCATGTATTGCACGGCTTTGAACCCCGATTTTCCTTGGGCCCAGTTACCGGAATAAAGACTGGCATCGATCGGATAAAGCCCAATATCGATCGATTGAAAATCGCGGACTTCGCGATCGAGTTCCCACGGCAAAGTTTCGACTTGTACGTTTGGGACCGTGATGTCGCTTCTAGTGGCGCCGACGATTTTCAACAAGAACTTATGCGCTTCTGCAAGCTGACTGAGCACTGGGAAAATCGATTCGAGATACGGAAAAGTCGAATGAGTTCCGATCCATCCCAGCGTGACAGGCCGATCGCGTGATTCGCGGTCGACCGGATGAAACACGTTGGTGTCGACAACGGTAGGGATGACGCGAGCCTGCGCGCCTTTGTTGGTGACATATTCAGCAATCGATCGATTTCCACAGATGACGAGGCGCGCCCATCTGATCAAATCGTCGGTCTTGCTGAACCATTTTAATTTTCCCAGGGCGCCGTACGTCGGGCTGTCGTAGGCGACGTAAGTCGCATCATCCAGATCCAAAACCATCGGCCGCTTCATTCCACGCGCGATCAGTCTTTCGAAGATCGGTGGCCCAAACAGCATTGACTCGCGCTGAATCAAGATCACATCCGCTTTGCGTGCGATAGCCAAGTCTGCGACCCGCAACACAGCCGATTTGAGCAGGCCCACTGCGGTCGCCGGTAAGGCATTCCGGCGATAGAGGATTTTGAATTGACGAGAGTTTAAGAAGGGACGAATCTCCAGAGTCACGCCACGCGCCGCCAGCGGTGCGACGAATTGCTGCAAACGATAGCGGGTTGCAGCGGCTTCGACTGGATAACTTGCTAAGGCTAAAACTTTCATCCGAAGTTGTGAGGAAGCGCGCCCCCTTACATCAATTACACGCCACCGGCGAGGACGCGTTCATACAGCCGTGCGTATCTTTCAATTCCGACGCTGTGTAGATCAAATTGCTTTTCGGCAGTTCCCCGAACGCGTTGCCGTGTTGCCTCGCTATTTGCGGCTAACTCGAGAACGGCGGAAGCCGCGACCGAGTAATCCTGGTCGTTGAAATTCTTCACAACAGCTCCGATTTTTCCACGCTCGATCAAGTCGTCAGTATCGCCAATGCCTGAATTGATCACAACCGGCAGGCCGCATGACAGGTATTCACTAACTTTCACCGGCGACGTTCCGAGACGCGATATTCCCGGGCGATAGAACGCTATCCCCACGTCCGCGGCGCTGAGAAATGAACTAACTTCGCGATTGGAAATTCGCCGCACCGCATAATCTGCTGCGCCGATTTGGGATTTGGACATCGCATCCTCAACGATCTTTGGCGGCCCCGTGGTTAACCAAAGGAAGAATGCGTCGGGACGTTGCTGTTTGAGCACGGCGAGGAAAGCCGCCATTTCATCAGTCATGTACCAGCCGCCGATCGAGCCGCTGTAAACCAGCACGAATCGATCAGAGATGCCGAGTTCGACCCGGCGAGTTTCTCTTGCCCGCGGATCGTAACGAAATAATTCCTGATCGATACAGCAGGGAATTGTTTCGTGAACGACCGATCGTCCATTCAGCGCCGGCCATTCACGCATCGCATTCCACAGCGCATCAGTCAGCGTAACGATGGCGTCGGTCGCGCGCAGGACGCGCGCTTCCATGTTCTTCGTCATGCGCGCGGCGACGCTGTTTGCCTGCCAGTGATCTGCGTCGATGTACTCTTCGGCCATCAATCCGCGCACATCGAAAATCATCTTAGTTCCGAACCGGCGCTTCAAAGCCAGAGCAATGACCGCTGGGATGTGTGCGCGGGCATGAACCCAATCGATCCGGTCGCGCTTGACCAGACGGCTTGCGAAGCGAATGCCCGCAACCACATCGAATGTCGTCGCCGGAATTGAGGGACGCTGATGATAACGAAGTCGATGCCAGTTGATTCCGAATTGCGATAACTCTTCGTCGAGGGCCCTGCATCGCTGCTCGCCCTCGACACCGTAAGCCTGCTCGCGCTCGTAACTGAGCAGCGTGAATTGCACGCCGAGCTTGCTCAGCTCCTTTAAATACGGAATGACCTGGCTCTGTCCCAGCGGGTCGAGCATGCCGTTATATGAGACATACAATACGTTCGCTGGACATGTCTGAATACTGGCCATTAGGGAAAATACCGGTTTCTAATTAGGCAGTCAGATTTACTCTATTGAGGCTTAAGTCCTGAGGGCGATTTACCCCAAAGCCTCTTCGGTTCGGACCGTCGCAGGAAGAAGCACGATGTTGAAAGTGTGGGTTTGTTGCTTTAATTCGGATAGCAACATCGGCGAGAGTTTTCCTCCTGGGGCGATAAGAAATGCCCGGTATCCAAAATCCACAAGCAGTCTCTCGACGGCGGCAAAACTTTGCGTCCGAACAGACACGAGACTTGCTGCAAGCTCACACATGATTATCGGTTTTCCACCGTCTGTGAGAAATTGGCTCGCGCCTCGGAGGACGTCTGCTTCGCCACCCTCGACATCGATCTTAATGAAGTCAACTCTCGATAATCCCCCATTGGCAATAAACTCGCTTAGTGAGATTGATGGCACCTGGATTCTATCCAGACCTGATCCATCTCCTTCAATAACCGTTGACGACCACATCGAGTGATCAGAAACAATGTAGAAA
Organism: Acidobacteriota bacterium; assembly: GCA_003222895.1. Lineage (GTDB taxonomy): Bacteria > Acidobacteriota > Blastocatellia > Pyrinomonadales > Pyrinomonadaceae > UBA11740. The sequence goes on from QHXI01000049.1 coordinate 37,352, forward strand.
TCGGTTACTCCATTCTCAGACTTATCAGTAATCGCAGATTGAAAGGCTTCAATTCTTCCCGCCGACGCCTTTGCCAGCGTTCGAAGCTGCGGGAAGATAATCGGATTGGGTTCGAAAGCATAAATCTTACCTTTCGATCCCACAGCTCCGGCCAAAATAGCCGAGATGTAGCCGATATTTGCACCCACGTCTACCACAGTGTCGCCCCGCTTAACCCACCTCTGCATGAACTCAATCTCGTTACATTCAAATGCCCCGAAGTAAATGTAACGAGCCTCTTGCTCAGCAAGGTCGACAGTCAAAGGCAAGTGATTAATTCGCATTTCAACCATGCTGTTCTGCGGGCTTAACAGACGGTAGACAAACTCGGATATAGTGACTCTGCCCCTGGCCCAGGGTAAGCCCGCCGGCTTGCCCCGCTGAAAACGAGGCTTGACTTCAAGATTCGTAGGATCTGTTGGCTGAAAGAATTGTTTACTCACAACATTCTTGTGGCGGCCGAGGTAAGCCCAGATCGAGCTTGAAAGTTGCGTTTCCATTGGCGCACAAGTCTACCTAACGAAGGCGGAATTACGAGACGCGCAAAAGCTTTCCAGAACTCACTGGTTGTTAAAGACATTGGCCTGAGGAAGACTGCTCGTAAGCAACTTCGCCATGCCTTGCCAAGTTCACCGGACTGCCACAGGAATATCGAGCAATGCAATAGGTTGGTTGCCACAACGCGCGATTCAAGCGACTTGAACTCTACAGGTATGTTTGACAGAAGATATCTACTGGCATCCAGTAATGTCCGTTGTACCTCCACCGGCCGACTGTAACTTTGCGAACCGTGGATACGAAAGAAAACCGTGCGAGCATTTAAATGTCGGATTCCCCGAGGAAACCGCGCCGCCAGCAGGACGGCCAACACCCAGTCTTCAGCGGCTGGGTACAACGGAACGCCACCCACGTCAATTACGGCTTGTCGTCGAAAAACTGATCGCGTTGGTTGGACGATGATTTTCTTCAATAAGAGCTGGCGCATGGGATCGCTGACCAGGTGCGGTTCCTTGACTACTTCGACCAGCACTTCGCGAGCTGCATTCACCAGGCCGTAGCTAGTGAAAACCAGTGCTGCTTCGGGATCCTTCTCGAATACTCGTGCGGCCTGTTCCAAGTGATTCGGCAGCCAGAGATCGTCTGAGTCAAGAAAGGCTACATGGGAAAACTGGGCCTCCTCGACCCCGAATCTGGCCGCCCGATCGGGGCCGAGGTTGGAAGTACTCGCGATATACCGAATCTCGGGATGTGTGAGCGCGTATGACTTGACCACCGCCGGAGTTTCATCTGTTGAACCATCGTCCACGATCACGATTTCCCGGGGCGGGTGAGTTTGCGTCAGGGCGGTTTCCAGTGCATCTCTTAACATCGCTGCCCGATTGTAGGTGCGAATTACGACGCTAACTTGGAAACCTTCTGATCCGCTGGAAGCAGTTGCTTTTGGCACAGGCACGAAGGCGGTGCTCGCTTCCGATCGTATTCGCGACTCCTCCGTGCCGGCATGGCGACTTTCAGGATTGACCGAGCGCGAGCGATCTTTTGAAAGCAGGTATTTGACGCCGCGGAGCGACTTCGTAGCGGAGCGAACAGCGTAAAATGCTGACAGACGAAACGCGCGCGCGTGTAGATAACTCTTGGCGAGCACGGCGTAATGCCAGCTTTCAACCGCGCTCTTTTTGGATGTCAGCGGAACGAGGGCCGGATGTGTCGAGGCTAGCTCGAACATCCGCGCGAGAATCCTGTTTACAGAATATTCATAGGCGGAGAGTTGTTGCTCATCGGCTTGCCAGCGGTGGCTTCCTCGCACTGAGACAAGCGCTTCCGCGACGCAAGCGCCCGGTCCTTTGGAGGCAAATCTCAGCCACAGATCCCAATCCTCGCCGGTACGCAGGGACTCGTCGAATAGTCCGCACTCTTCGAACAGTGACCGTTCAGCTAAAACGGTCGGGGTGGCGAATTGGTTACCCCAGATAAGGTTTTCGAATCGACCGTGCTCTTCAGTGGCTGGGTTTACCACCAGTACTTCGCCGGCATCGTTTAGTACTTGTGAGCCAGAATACGAAAAGCGACGTCCGGTATTCCGCAGCGCATTCAATTGGTTCTGTAGTTTGCCCGGCAACCAAAAATCATCGGCATCCAGAAAGGCGATCAGTTCGCCGTGGCTCGCAACGATGCCGCGATTCCGTGGTCGTCAACCACCACGATTTCCAGATCATCGATCTCCTGCGCCCAAACACTCTCGATTGCTCGCAACAAATATCGCGCTTGATTGTACGCGGGAATAACTACGCTGATCATCACAAGGCGCGGCAACCACCTCCGAGTTCCTAAACGGTCACCGCACTGTGGCGGCCCTGATTCACCTTCGCCTCGATCCAGTGATAAGTCCGGGCCAGTCCTTCCTCCAGCGAAATTTGTGGCTCCCACTTCAGCACTTCGCGCAGGCGCGTATTGTCGCTGTTGCGGCCGCGCACGCCTTGCGGCTTGGTCGTGTCGTAGCGCTTGCCGATTCGCTTGCCGGCGATCTTCGAAACGATGTCAACCAATTCGTTAATTGAAATCATTCGATCCTGGCCGAGATTGATCGGCTCGCGATGGTCGCTCTGCATCAGCCGGTAAATCCCTTCGACGCAATCATCGATGTAGCAATATGAACGCGTTTGCTCGCCGTCTCCCCAAACTTCGATATCGTCGCCATCGTTAGCCAAAGCAATCTTGCGGCAAATCGCCGCCGGCGATTTTTCGCGGCCACCATCGTAAGTCCCGAGCGGGCCGAAGATGTTATGAAAGCGCACGACGCGCGTGTCCAAACCAAAATCTTCAGTGTAGTGACGACAGACACGTTCCATATAAAGCTTCTCCCAACCGTAACCGTCTTCGGCATCGGCAGGATAAGCATCCTCTTCTTTCAAAGGAGTGACATCCGCGGTTTTTTGTTTGAAACCGGGATAGATGCACGCGCTGGAAGTGTAAAAGTAGCGCTTAACGCCATTTTGCCGCGCGGCTTCGATTGAATGCAGATTCATCAGCGAGCTGTCGCGCACGATCTCCGCCTTGTGAGTTTCGATAAAGCCGATGCCGCCCATGTTCGCGGCCAATCCGTAAACGTGATCGATCTCGCGGGTAGCTTGGATACAGTTCTCCAACTTCGTCAAATCCAACAGCTTGAATTCGTGCGCCGCAGTAGCTTCGTATTCGGGTTCTTTGATATCGACGCCGCGCACCCAATAGCCGCGGTCAACCAGATATTTGGTTAGATGATGGCCGATGAAACCACCGGCGCCGGTAACTAATACCCTGACTTGATCGGTCATAAATGTTTGGCTACTCTCGAAAAAATCATTTGATTGAGTCGGCAACATTTAAGCGTGAGCACGGGCTGAAATGCAAATGAAGCAGCGGGTAGTCTCCTAATTTGAAGGACACTACCGAAGCAGGGTCAGAACCGCGAGCGGTAGCGACCGGATCATGAGAATGTTGAGTTTTGATTCCACCGTTACGGCTCCGGGCTCTGACACTCAATCGAGCTTGAAATCTCCGCGCCAATCGGCTGAGTCTTGAAACTTCGGTTGCTCTGACTTATCGAGGACACAAGTTTCCAGCACGAGGTAATCCATCTTGGTTCTCATGAAGCAGCGATAGCTATCCTCCGGCGTACACACGATCGGCTCTCCGCGCACATTGAAACTGGTATTGACGATCACCGGACAGCCGGTCTCTTGGCGAAAAGCTTCGATAATGTCCCAGTAAAGCGGATTCGTTTCGCGCCGCACGGTTTGAATGCGCGCCGAATAATCGACATGAGTCACCGCCGGAATTCCCGAACGCTTGAGGTTGAGTTTACCGATGCCCCAAAGGTTTCGTTCATCGTCGCTCAGTTGCGTTCTATATCGCTCCAAAACATCGGCAACAAGCAGCATGTAAGGACTTTCATAATTCAGATTGAACCAATCAGAGACATGTTCGCGGGTAACACTGGGCGCGAACGGACGAAAGCTCTCGCGGTACTTGATCTTTAAGTTCATCACCGACTGCATCGACGGCGAACGCGGGTCGCCGATAATGCTGCGACCACCGAGCGCGCGCGGACCAAACTCCATCCGGCCCTGGTGGAGACCGATTATCTTTTCAGCGGCCAGCAGTTCGGCGACTACACTTGGCAGTTCTTCTCGCGAATATTTTGTGTACGGAAGATTTCGCATGGCCAGAAACGTCTCGATATCCTCGACCGTATCGCGCGGCCCAAGAAACGATCCTTTCATACCATCGGCATAGCGCGGCAATCCGTTGTTTGACGCAGAGCGCGATGATTGCCACGTTCCAGCTTTCTCAGGACTGATGCGCTCTTTCTCCAGATATCGATGCCAGATTGCCAGCGCGATTCCGATCGCTCCGCCGGCATCGCCGGCCGCAGGCTGAATCCAAATATCTTCAAACGGCCCTTCACGCAGAATGCGACCGTTCGCCACGCAGTTAAGCGCGACGCCGCCAGCCATGCACAAGCGCTTCATGCGGGTCTCTCTGCGCGCATGGCCGACCATCTTCATCATCACTTCTTCAGTGATGACTTGAATGCTGCGCGCCAAGTCCATTTCACGCTGCGTGATCAAGGACTCGGCTTTGCGTGGCCGGGCGCCGAACAATTTATCGAACGCGGGATTCGTCATCCGCAGGCCTTGCGAGTAGCTGAAGTACTCGTGATTCATGCGAATGCTGCCGTCTTCGCGAACTTCGGCGAGATGGTCCTTAATCAGCGAAACGTACTTCGGCTCGCCGTAAGGCGCGAGGCCCATCACTTTGTATTCGCCGCTGTTGACTTTGAATCCGGTGTAATAAGTGAACGCGCTGTAGAGCAAACCCAAACTGTCGGGAAAGCGGAGTTCTTTCAGTAGAGTGATTTCGTTGCCGCGACCAACGCCCAGCGAACTCGTGGCCCATTCGCCGACGCCATCGATTGTGAGGATCGCAGCTTCTTCAAACGGCGAAGGATAAAAAGCGCTGGCGGCATGACTTTCGTGATGATCTCCGAACAGAAGTCTCCATTGGAATTTCTTGCCAACTTTCTTGGCGGCGCGTTCGTCGTCGGTGCCATTCGCTTTGGCCATCTCGGTGCGAATCAGATCAGGCATCCAAAGCTTTTCTTTCATCCAAAGCGGCATCGCTTTGAGGAAAGATCGAAAGCCAGCGGGCGCGTAATCCAGATAAGTCTCGAGCAGCCGATCAAACTTCAGCAGTGGCTTGTCATAGAAGCCGACGTAGTCGAGTTGTTCGGCGGTGAGGCCTGCTTCTTTCAAACAATAGCGAGCGGCGTAAACGGGAAAGTTGGAATCGTGTTTGACGCGCGTGAAGCGCTCTTCCTGCGCGGCGGCGATGATCTCGCCGTCGACAACGAGACAGGCGGCAGAGTCGTGATAGAACGCAGAGATACCAAGAATCTTCATAGCGTTGACTGCAGCGATCGCGAAGGGAGCCTATCGTGTCACTGAAGCCTGGAAAGGATGGTTCCCTTCATTTCAGATGCAGATCCGCTACCACCGCGCGGAATAACTTCTCCGCGTACAATTGATTGAGCCGGGCCGAGGGGTGGCCGTCGACTACGTTGACCGGTAGCGAATCGTTGGCCAATTTAATCGGTATTTCTTTCTCATAATCCAAGGTTTCGAAACCGAGCGAGCCTGCAGCCTGTTCGCCCTGACGGCACCAATCAATAATCCTTTGCAGATCCGGGCTCGGATGAGCGTAGTCGCTTCCGATGGACCCCGATGAATTTAGCGTTGCAAAAATCGGAGTTGGCAACTTCATTTGATCGGACATCACTTTGATTTCCTGCAAGGCCTCCACAAATTCCTGCCACTCGGGAGAAGATCGAACGTAAGTGCGACCAAGCCCCTCATGCCAGGTGGGAATCGTGCCGGTTTTTTCGGCCAAGCCGAATACTGCATCCCTGATGAGCTGCGCGGTCATACGCAGGCCTACGCTTCCTAGTCGATATTTCAGCGAGGCAAATCCGCGACTATGCGCCCGTTCGAATTCCTCACGCTCGATACTATAATCCTCCGACTTAGGCTGCGGGTCGTTGACACAGAAGCCAATGATTATCAGGTCTGGTTGTACAATATCTTTGAATCCTTCCAAAAGATCCTTGCTCGAGCAGTTCTGAATACCTCTCGTTCGTCGCTAGCCCCACACCCCAAGTAAGAGAATCACCAAGCACAATAATTCGAAACGCGCCGCGAGGCTTTGGCACCTGAAAGTCACGCTCACGAAGCCCAAACCTATTGGTTGTTACCTTGTGTCCCCAAGTGAAATATTCTCCGTTGACCCACCCGTTGATTGGTAAATTTTTGTGTGGGTCTTTCCATCTAAAAAAGAACTCGAAACCATAAACCAATGGCAACAGAATCACCGCATTGATTAAAAATAGTAATCCTAGTCTCCTCAACTTCTTCATTTTCGAGTTCTTGTCCATCTCCCTCAGGAAAACCGCGACGGAGGCCGCAGCACGACGGAATTCACCACCGCACGACCGGTCCAACTCAGAACAACGTATAAATGAAAGGCGCGATCGCTGAACTCTTTGCCAGGACCAGCAGCACGCCGAACACAACCAATGTGATTACGATCGGCGCCAGCCAATACTTTTTGTTTTCTTTCATGAACTGCCAGAGTTCGCCGACTACCTGTATTTTTGACATTTCAACTCCTCAAAACATTTTTTCATAATGGCGCGGATTTCGCTGGCGTTCAGAGTAAGGCCGCCAATAACTTTCGCTCGATGCGGCGCGGCGATGCAGCGGATCCCATCCGAACAGACGTTTGATGAAACCAATCGGCGTCATGACCACAAAGAAAACGAAAGCCAGGATCACTCGCGTTGAGACGAAGGATAAAACCTCGGCCAACGCCATCCATGCCTTGTTGGGCCAAACGAGTGCTTTCGGAAAAATCAATCCGAGCAGCACGAGCAAAGCCCCGAGCGTTAAGGTGACTTGGCGAGCGTCATGAAACTTGCCGCGATAAAACCACCATGAACTCAGCAGCACCAACACGCCGCCGACGATCAGGCCGAACTCGCGTTCAGCGCGGAGCGATCTGTGATTATTGTTCGGTTCAGACATATCGACTCTATTTGCGTCAGCTATCAGGTTGCGCTACGCCGAAAGCTTGCGCAAGCATCCCCAGAATGGTCGCGCCACTAATCCTTCCGGATAGGTTGCCAGCGCGCGAATTAACCAGCGCGCGCCTTCCTTTTTGTCGCCGGCTTCGCTTGCCGCATACGAACGCCGCAGAAATCGAGTTGAGCGACACCAGCGACGATCGGCGCCGTGCAGCCGGTTCTCGTAAAATTCCGCGCTGCGTTCAAACTCTTCAATCTGCCGGTGGCCTTCGGCGACGGTCTTGCTAACGGCGTGCAAACGATAGCGCGCGAACGCTTGCGGAATGTGTTCGCACTTGTGCCCAGCTAACAACAACCGCACGTAAAAATCGTGATCAAAATCATATGGCCATGCTTCGTCGAAACCGCCCGTAACCAACTGGCGCTTCCAAAAGTGTCCAGGCTGCGCGGCCGTGTACGCCCAGGAAAGACAATGCGCGGCGGATTTCGGAACTACAGTTTCAACCGGCTCGTCTGCTTGTCCTTCGCCGAACATGGTCGTATCGCCGCAAACCCATTCGGCGTTCGGATGATCTTGAAAGTATTGCGCGACGGTCGCAAACGTGCCCGGCAAATAAAGATCGTCGCTGTTGATAAAGCCAAAGATTTTCCCGGTCGATCGTTCGATGCCTTTGTTGATGGCGTGCACCTGACCGCGATCTTTTTCGCTCTCCCAATACGCAAGCCGATCTTCGTAGCGACGAATGATATTGACGGTTTCGTCGCTGCTACCGCCGTCGATGACGATGTATTCGAGGTTAGGATAATTTTGATCGAGGACCGAAAGGATCGTCTCTTCAATGAATTTTCCCTGATTGAACGACGGCGTGACAATGCTGATCTTCGGAAGCATGGCGAAAAAGCCTGAAGTCTAGAGTCCGGTAGCTCCGGCCCCTGACTCCGAACTCGATACTCCAAACTCTAAACTGTTGTTTTCGTACCAGTCGATCGTTTTGCGCAATCCGTCTTCAAGGGAAGTTTGCGCACGAAATCCGAACCGCTCCCAGGCACGCGTCGTGTCCAGTTGACGTCGCGGCTGCCCGTCCGGCTTGTCCGTTTGCCAGCTAATCTCGCCTTCAAATCCGGCCAGGCGCGCAATCGTCTCGACCAAATCTTTGATGACGACTTCGCGGCCGTTGCCGAGATTCACCGGATCGCTGCTGTCGTATGACGTGGCTGCTTGGACGATTCCTTCGGCGCAGTCTTCGACGTAAAGAAATTCGCGCGAAGGCTTTCCCGATCCCCACACTTCGACGAAATCATCGCCCCTGTTTCGCGCCTCAACACACTTGCGAATCAACGCCGGAATAACATGCGACGTTTCCAAGTCGAAGTTGTCGCCCGGGCCGTACAGATTCGCAGGCAGTAAAAAAATCGAATTGAAGCCATATTGCTCGCGATAGGCTTGCGACTGAACCAGCATCATTTTCTTCGCCAGCCCGTAAGGCGCGTTCGTTTCTTCCGGGTAGCCGTTCCAGATGTCGTCTTCTTTGAAAGGCACCGGCGTGAATTTCGGATAGGCGCAAACCGTTCCGGTCGCCACGAATTTCTTGACGCCATGCAGACGCGATTGCTCGATGAGCTGCACGCCCATCATCAGATTGTCGTAGAAAAACTTTCCGGGATTCTTCTGGTTGTGACCGATGCCTCCGACAACTGCCGCGAGATGAATCACCAGATCCGGCCGCGTATCGTGCAACAGCCGAACGATGTCGTCTTTTTCGATCAGGTTGTATTGGCTGCTGCGGGGAATAAATACTTCGACGCTGGCGAAGGAGTTAAGCTTCTCGGTTACAAAACGCCCGAGGAAGCCGGCTCCGCCTGTAACCACGATTCGTTTGTAGGGAAATTCTGCGCCCAATTGAAGATGACGTGTCCTTTGTGTTTGATTAGCTCAACTGAATCTGAGCACGTTCGCTGCAGGCATCGACTGCTCAGCACTTGCTCTGAAGCCTGAGGTTGGCTATGGTATCAAAAAACTTCGGCACCGCAGAAATACGTTCGCTATTGCTCGCGAACGAAAACCACGGAGTAAATTCGGACTGACTCAGATTCGACATGGCTAAGACCGCGCTAATCTCAGGTATCACGGGACAAGATGGCTCCTTCTTGACAGAGTTTCTGCTCGAGAAGGGCTATCACGTTTACGGCATCATTCGTCGTTCGTCCTCTTTCAACACCGATCGCATAGATCATCTTTATCAGGACCCTCATGAAGAGGGAACGCGTCTGCGTTTGCTATACGGGGATCTGAACGACTCGAGCTCGCTGAATACGATTCTCAAGCAAGTTCAACCGGATGAAATCTACAATCTTGGCGCCCAGTCGCACGTGCGCGTAAGTTTCGACATTCCTGAATACACCGGCGAAGTAACCGGCTTGGGGACAGTTCGGTTCCTGGAAGCGATTCGCGAGATTGGCATTCGACCAAAGTTTTATCAGGCTTCGTCGTCAGAGCTTTACGGCAAAGTCGTTGAGACTCCGCAGACAGAGAGCACGCCGTTTCATCCGCGATCGCCGTATGCGTGTGCGAAAGCCTACGCCTATTACATCACCGTGAATTATCGCGAGTCTTACGGCATGTTCGCCTGTAACGGACTGCTTTTTAATCACGAATCGGAACGTCGCGGCGAAACATTTGTGTCGCGGAAAATCACGCGTGCGGCGACGCGGATCAAACTCGGTTTGCAGAAAAAACTTTACATGGGCAATCTCGATGCGCGCCGTGATTGGGGCTATGCGCGCGACTATGTCGAAGCGATGTGGCTGATGATGAATGCGGACGAGGCGGACGACTATGTGGTCGCCACCGGCGAGACGCATTCAGTGCGCGAGTTTATCGAGAAGGCTTTCGGTTACCTCGATCTGGATTGGCAGCGTTACGTTGAGATCGATCCGCGTTACTTTCGGCCGGCTGAAGTGGATTTACTCTTGGGCGACGCTACGAAAGCAAGGGAAAAGCTCGGATGGCAACCGCGAGTCAGCTTCGAAGGTCTGGTGAAGCTGATGGTCGATCATGATTTGGCGCTGGCCAAACAGGAAGCCGAAAGACGAGAACTCAACGACGCAGTGACGGCTCACTCAGCCAGTTGGGGATCTATCTAGCCGCGCTCGCAGCTTCCATTCCGAAAAAATTCGCAATCGTTCTTACTACGAAATCCTGCTGCTCATCGGTGAGTTCGGGATACACCGGCAAAGCCAGCGTTTCCTTCGCGCCAGCTTCCGCCGCGGGGAATTCTCCTTCGCGATAACCCAAATAAGCGAAACACTCCTGCAGATGCAGCGGTACCGGATAGTAAACATCTGTGCCGATGTCGTTTTCGCGCAGATGATTTCGCAGAGCATCACGTTTGCCACCCGACACGCGAATCACGAATTGATGAAAGATGTGACGCGCGCCCGGTCGCACGAACGGCACTTGAATCTCTTCCGACAGACCCGCATCGAGAAACATTAACTCGTATTGTTGGGCCTTGCGTTGCCGCGCAGCGATCCATTCGTCGAGATGTGGCAGCTTTACGCGCAACACTGCAGCCTGCAGCGCGTCGAGCCGACTATTCAGGCCGACAACCTTGTGATGATATTTCGTCTCTTCACCGTGCACGCGCAGCAGGTGCAGCCGTCGTGCATGATCGAGATCGTTTGTCACCATCATGCCGCCGTCACCGGCGCCGCCAAGATTCTTCGAAGGATAAAAACTGAAGCAACCGATCGTTCCCAGCGAGCCCGCGCGACGCCCGCGATCCTCAGCGCCGATAGCTTGCGCAGCATCTTCGACGATCGGAATTCCGCCTCGCTCGCTTAGCGCAATCAGCGGATTCATGTCGGCGCATTGGCCATAAAGATGCACCGGCATTATTGCTTTCGTTCGATCCGTGATTGCAGCTTCGACTTGCGCCGGATCGATGTTGTAGGTGCGCTCGTCGATATCGACGAACACCGGACGCGCGCCGAGCCGTGTGATCGCGCTGGCCGATGCAAAGAACGTGAACGGCGTGGTGATGACTTCGTCGCCGTCCGAAACTCCACAAGACATCAACCCCAGCAAAAGGGCGTCGGAACCCGACGCGCATCCGATCGCGAATTTTGTTTGGCAGTAGCGCGCGAGTTCTTCTTCCAACGCCTTCACTTCGCTGCTGAGAACGAATTGCTGCGATTCGAAAACGCAATCGACCGCTGCGCGGACCTCTTCGCGAATCGTTGGGTACTGAGCCTGGAGATCGAGTAAGGGAACTTTCATTTATTGCGACGCAAGTTGTTACCTTGCGGTCTTGCCGTGCACGCAAATTAAGAATTTGCGCTACAGGGCGTGAACTGACCTCCGCACTTGATCGATTTCTGCGCCGCTTCCAACAACCGCACGACTCGCAGGCCGGCGGGGCCATCGGTCAACGGCGCGCGGCTAGTGCGAATCGAATCGAGGAATTCCGCCACGACGTAACGCAGGGCTTCGGTCGTATCAAGCTTCGGCGCCCACACGTCTCCCGTGCGATAGCTGACCAGGGTCTGGTAGGCGGCTTCGCGATCGGCGACGCGATTGGCGGTTACGCCTTTGTCGTAAACGCGAACTTTTTCCGTCGGTTCGATGTCGTCATAAAGAATCATTTTGCTGCTGCCGGCGATTAGCGTATGCCGAATCTTTACGGGCGCGAGCCAGTTGAAATGAAAGTGCGCGATAAAGTCACCGGGAAATTTCATGATCAGGTACGCGATGTTTTCGATGCCTTCTTCGATATGACAACTGCCAATAGCGCTGAGGCCTTCCGGCTGCCGCTCGATCAAATAATCCATAATCGAAAGATCGTGCGGCGCCAAATCCCAAAGCACGTTGATGTCTCGCTGAAACAAACCGAGATTGATGCGCACCGAATCAAAGTAGAGCAAATCTCCCAGCTCGGCACTGCTCACGATTTCTTTCATCTTGCGCACCGCGCCGGTGTAAACGAATGTGTGATCGACCATTAGCGTGCGGGCGTGCTGCTGGGCCAATTCGACCAACTGTTCCGATTGTTGGACCGTAGCCGCCAGCGGTTTTTCCAACAGCACGTGCTTTCCGGCGCGAAGAAATTCGCTCGCAATCAAGAAGTGCGTGGCTACGGGCGTCACGACTGCGACCGCGTCGAGTTCACTATCGCCGATGAGTTTTTGATAGTCCGTCGTCGTTTGCGCGAACGGATACCGACGCAACATTTCCGTAAGCCGCCGTTCGTCAACGTCGCAGATCCAGCGAAGCTGCGCCGAGTCGTTATCGACAAAATTCCGGATGAGATTCGGTCCCCAATAACCGCACCCGATCACACCGACGTTGATTGGCTTCATTGCGTTGAGAGAATAACGAGCATTCGATTAAAAGTGAATTGAGGAAGATTCGCACGGCGAACTAACCGGCGATAACAGAGGCGGGATTGCCGGCGACGGTTGTGCCGGCGGCAACGTCCTTCGTGACTACAGAGCCGGCGCCAACCGTTGCTCTTTCTCCGATTGTCAGACCGCAGAGAATTGTCGCGCCGCTGCCGATGCTCGCGCCGCGCTTGACAATTGTGGGCACCGGTTTCCAATCGGCTTCAGTTTGTAGTTCACCAGCTGCGTTAGTTGCCCGTGGAAATTTGTCGTTGATGAAAATCACACCGTGGCCGATGAAGACTTCGTCTTCAATCATCACCGCTTCGCAGATGAAACTGTGACTTGAGATTTTGCAGTTGCGCCCCACGCGTGCATTGTTTTGAATCTCGACGAATGTGCCGATCTTAGTTCCGTCGCCTATTTCACAGCCATAGAGATTTACGAAGTTATAAATGACAACATCGCGCCCGAGTTTTACGTCAGGCGCGATGACACAGAATTTACCAGGCATGACTTGGGAGCGGGCGGCGTTCTTGATCACACCGACGCTGCGCGAGCATCTCCGTCCTTGGCTGTTTCCTCGTCCGAATTGTAATAGCCCGCGTCGTAATAGCCGCCGTAATAACCGGCGTAGTAGTAATCGCTCTTAGTTTCGATCTTCACGTTGTTGAGCACGACGCCGAAGATATGCGCGCCCACGTCCATGAGTTTTTGTTTCGCGCGCCGCACGACTGCGCGCGAGCTGCGGCCGCCATGCACCACCAGAATCACGCCGTCGACAAACGTAGAAAGAATCGACGCATCGGTGAAAGAAATCGCCGGCGGTGAATCGACGATGATGTGCGTGAAGCGTTCGCTCAACAAGATAAGCAGCTTGCGCATCTCGTCTGAGCCCAGAAGTTCCGCCGGATTCGGTGGAATTGGCCCAGAGGTCAATAGCTTTAGGTTTGGCTGCTTGTCATAAACGTGAAGCAACGCGTCGAGATCTTTTCCATCTCCCGACAGGCAGTTCGTCAATCCGCGACTATTCGGAAGATTGAACTGCGAATGCAGGCGCGGCCGGCGCAAGTCGCAATCGATAATCAAGACTTCCGCGCCGGTTTGCGCCAGCATAAAAGCTGTATTGATCGCGGTAGTAGTCTTGCCTTCAGATGGCTGACTTGACGTCACGAGGATCGTTCGCGGCTGCATACCAGCGGATGACAATAACAATGACGTGCGAAGATGCCGATAGGATTCGGCAATCGGCGAACGCACATCGTTGACCATTGTGAGGGCCGTGGTGGCCGCTGGCGCAGCCGCATCACCGGCAATCAACTTAGTCTTTTCATTTCGAGCCGTCGGAATGAGCGCGAGCGCCGGCAGATGTAGATAACGATCGACATCGTCGACAGACTTGAGTGTATCGTCGAGGAAGTCGAGCAGGAATGCCAATCCGATGCCTACCAGTAATGACATCACGAGAGCCAGGATGATGGTGCGCAGGCGAGCTGGCCCGACCGGTTCGTGTGGCAGCCGGCTGTAATTTGCGATGCTCACTTCGCTCGCAGTGCCACTTCCCGACGTGGCGGTTAGTTCTCGCAGGCGCTGCGTTAATGTATTGAGGTATTGCTGATCGGTCGTAAGCGCCTGAGTAATGATCGCCATATCGATCTGATCTTTAGTTTGCTGGATAGTGGTGCCGTGTTGTCGTGAATAAGCGCCGACCAAACTCTTCTCGTGCGCGATTGCTGAATCACGTCTTGATTTTAGTCCGGCAAGTACCTCTTTAGGAGCCGCGATCAACTGCTTTTTGAGAGGTTCGAGTTGGGCCTCGATTTTTTTCACCTCGGGCCATTCTGGCGTATAAATTTCGAGGAGCGAGTTTCGTTTGTCCTCCAAATCACCGATCTTATCCCGCAGCTTCTGAATACGCTGATCGCTTTGTATCTCAGGTGCGTTGAACGGATCGTTCGCATCCCTGGCCGCATCGTAAATTGCTTCCTGACTTCTGCGATTGTCTTCAGCGGCTAACAATTGGGCGCTATAAGTTTGCAACCGCATTGCTTCAAGGTTGGTGCCCGGCGTGTTATCGATGGGAAGATTGTGCGCTTTGGCGAAGGAAAAGCGGTCCTGCTCTTCCTTCTTGATTTTGTCCTGCACCTTGGCGATCTGATTCGTCAGATCGATCTCTGCTTTACTCGTTCCTGCGGTAATCCGGTCAAGGTTGTTCTGGACGAAAACGTCCGCCAGTGTGTTGGCGATCTTCTGCGCGAGCTCCGGATCGGTATGCTGAAAGTGTATCGTTACCAGGCTGGTCTTCTCGACGGCCTCGACAGTTTCTCCTGCAGCGATTGCGTCTTCGTAAGGCTCAAGCTGCGTTAACTCTTCTGCTGTAAACTGGCGCGAGCGCAGATCTTCTTCACTAATTGGTTCAACGGTTGCGTTGGTTGACGGCGAGCTGGCCGGCGCGTTTTCGCGCGAGAAGATTCGTTTCAACGACGCAACAATGCTTGTTTGTGCCTGGCCACTAAGGAATCTTGAGTTGTGTTGTAAGTCGAGCGAAACAATAACTTGACGCGCAAGCAACGGGTTCTGCAAGAGACGCAGTTGTGTTCCCCAGAAGTTCGGGTCCGGCTGACCGGAAATGATGAGATTGCCCGTCGACAGCACGCTCTGTGGTCGTCCCTCAATTCGGATCATAGTTGAGGCTTGGTATATCGAGGGCTCGCGATAGGCCTGAATGGTCGCGAGCGATGTCACGACCAGCAGCAGACTCATAATGAGCCATTTTCGCTTGAGGATGATGAAGAAGTACTCTTTGACATTCGTTTCTGACTGCGTTGTTCCGTATCGCGCATATTTACCGTAAGGCTTGCTTTGCGTCAGGTCAGCAAGAGTCGAATCGAAGTCGCGCCCGGTGCGTGCCGGAACCAAATGTTCATCGTGAGTCATGGTATTTCAGCCCTAACGTGGTCCAAAAATCGGAGTGAGCATGATAACAGAGGTTGAGGCTGGGGCAAATCCTATCTTGCGATGACTGCTTCTTTCGGCAGGGCGTTCACAAAGGCCCTCAAGGCGTGCTTCCAATCAGGCAATGGATCGAGTCCAACGGCCGCAGACAGGATGCACTTCAGTCTTGAATTCCGGGGGCGCTCGGCTGCGCGCTGAAGCGAGTCAAGACTGACGGCTGTCACCGACGAAGGATCGAGGCGCGCTTCTGATAATGCGGCCTGTGCAAACTCGGCAAAGCTCGCACCGGGGCCATCATTAACCACGTGATAAATGCCGGGAAGATCGAGTTGAGCTAGTTGGTACAATCTCTTTACCAGATCGTTGGCATATGTTGGTGTCCCAAACATGTCGTTGATTACCTTTAGCCGCTCGCCACGGTGCGCCCGCGGGATCATGGTGCTGAGAAAATTATTACCGCCCGTCCCAAAGATGTAACCAGTACGCACGACGATTGTTCTGGCCCAGGCATTCTGAGCGCGGCGTTCCCCTTTGAGTTTCGTAAGCGCGTAGACACTCTGTGGGTTTGGCTGATCGCGTTGCGTGTAGAAGCCGTCTTTAGTTCCGTCGAAAACGAAATCAGTAGAAATCGTAACTAATAACGCGTTGCCGCTGCGGCAAGCATTTGCGAGTTCTTCGGGTCCGATGGTGTTAGCCGCCTTTGCACGTTCAGGATCCGCTTCACAGCTATCGACATCGGTCCATGCCGCACAGTTGAATACGACATCGGGCTTCTCTTTCTGAAATGCGTCGGCGACCTGCGAAGCGTTAGAGATATCGAGCGTTTTGTGATCGAAGGCGGCAACGTCATCACCGCGATCCGAACAATACGCAACTTGCGCGCGCCCGACCATTCCGCTGGCGCCGGTGACGATTACTTTCAATTTGCACCAACCTCAATTCCGTATTGCTGGGCGTAGAACTGGCGATAGTCGCCGCTGCGCGCACGATCAACCCACCGGGGATTACCCAGGTACCAATCGATCGTCTTTCGCAATCCGCTCTCCCAGGTCTCCTGCGGTTTCCAACCGAGTTCAGTTTCGATCAAAGTCGGGTTGATCGCGTATCGGCGATCATGACCGGGCCGATCTTTTACGAACTTCAATAGCGAGTGCGGCTTACCAAGTTGATCGAGAACCGATGTGGCCACCTCAATGTTTCGACGTTCGTTCCGAGCGCCAATGTTGTAAGTTGTGTCGGATCGGCCGGCTTCCACGACTTTCAAAATTGCGCGACAGTGATCGTCAACATGAATCCAATCACGTACGTTCAGGCCGTCACCGTAGATCGGTATTGGTTCATCGTTGAGCGCGTTTGCAATCATCAGCGGCAAGAACTTTTCCGGAAACTGACGGGGGCCATAATTGTTTCCGCAGCGTGTGATCACCGTATCCAGTCCAAAAGTGTGATGAGCCGCGCGCACCAAATGCTCGGCGGCTGCTTTGGATGCGGCATATGGACTGTTTGGTCTGAAATGAGACTCTTCGGTAAAGAACGTGTCTGTGTCTTCGGGGAGGCTCCCCATTACTTCGTCAGTTGAAATCTGCACGAAGCGCCTGACTTTACGCTCACGGGCACAGTCGAGCAGCACTTGAGCACCCAAGACGTTCGTCTCAATGAACTCATTGGCGGAAAGAATGCTTCTATCCACGTGCGACTCGGCGGCGAAGTTAACCACCACATCTGTAGCGTCCGTGAGGGCGTCCAGAACACTTGATCGATCTGTAATGTCGCCTCGAATGAATTTATGGCGCTCTTGATTTAGACCTTGAAGATTATCGAGATTTCCAGCGTAGGTCAGGGCGTCGAAATTAACGACGGTTGCCGCGGGGAGTGTCTCCAGGAGGAGTGCTACGAAACCAGAGCCAATAAATCCGGCTCCTCCCGCCACAAAAAAAGTTGCGCTCTTACTGGCCACCATGGTCAGATTCCTGTCCCCCGTCCCTCGCCGTAAAATACATTGGTTGGTATCCAATCGCGAAATGGAGCGACGAGGGACTCCTCTATAAGTCTCGGCCAAAATACGAAACGCTATGACGATCTGAGGCTGATGAGTTCGATTCCTGGTTTCAGTTCGGCTTATGGAAGGCATGAGCAAATTAATTATCAAATGCGAGGAATTATATTGACAGCCCATTGGAAATGAAGTATTAAAGCGTCCTCGTTTTGACACTTTGTCACGGACTTTCCTTTATCCCCCGTCAGATGATGAAGGTCGAGACAATCCGCTGCCAGCGGCGTCGCTGCTTCAAGAAGTGATAATTCAACCAGTTTTGACTTTCAAAACCGAAGGAGAACAGAAATGACTAAGATTCACGCAACCCTCAAGACCGTGGCTGTCCTTTGTTTCATCATCGCCACCTGTTCGTTTGCCAGCGCGCAAGCGACCAGGACCTGGGTTTCCGGCGTAGGGGACGACGCCAATCCGTGCAGCCGCACCGCTCCATGTAAAACATGGGCAGGCGCAATCTCCAAGACCTTCATTGGCGGAGAAATCGACGCACTCGATCCAGGTGGTTTTGGTACGGTTACGATTACCAAGTCCATCACCCTTGACGGATGTTGCATCACGTCAATTCTCGCGAGCGGCACGAACGGGATCGTTATCAACATCACCCCGAATGGCAACGACCCCGAACGCAGAGTGGTTATAAGGCACATTACCATAAATGGCACAGGCTCCTCAGGCGCTGTCGGCCAACGAACGGGGCTGAAGGGAATTAGCATTCTCCAAGCCGGCAACGTGCTCGTCGAGAACTGCTACATAAACAATTTTTCGCAAGAAGGAATTAACGCCAACCTAACCGCCACAGGTACAAACGTATCAGTCAAAGATACGAACATTTTCAACTGCAACGTTGGAATCAGCGTGCAGACCACCACCGGGTTTGTATTGTTGACGACAGATCGAGCGCGGATTGAGAGGATGTCAAACAATGGCATTACCATCGGCACCCACGGCTTTGCGTCGATTCGCGATTCCTTTGTTTTATTCAACGGAGCTGACGGAATCGGCATGGGCGCTACGAATAATGACGGTAGAGTATTCGTGGAAAATAGCATGGTGAGTCACAATCCATCCGCTGCTTTGCGCGCCGGTAATGCTGCGGCGGATACGGTCAACCCGCAACTTGTCGTGTCGAATTGCAGAATTTCGTCTAATGGAAGCGCATTCGCAACCGCTGGTGGGACCGTTGGCTCTCACGGAAACAACTCGGTTGATGGGACCATCGGAGTATCACCTACAGGCTTAGGACAACAGTAGCCTTAGCGATTGGTTTTGCTTCGCCATATGCCCGCCCTGGTTTCAGGGCGGGCATAAGAGGGTTCTTTCTATCTTTCCATGTTTGCGCACTCTACCAAGGATTTCTCATAAGGAGACCATCATGACCCGTCTCGCCGGATCTCATCAAAAACGATCACTGACGAAAGCCGCGCGGTTTATTTTAGCTTTTGTCGCGACGATGCTGTTTGGAACAATTCTGCTCTCGGTTTCGTCGGCCCATAAGAAGGATAGCGGTAGACACGATTCTGCTTCGGCGTCTGCCGATGTCAACCTTCGGGTGACCCCGGGAACCAAGGGCAATTCTGAGGGACGGCTTAACGAACTACTGGCCGCCAGTGGAGCAAACAAGACAGTGCTTTCCGCATTTCTTCCACAGGCTGGGCCAGGCCCGGAGGTGATGGAGACCTTTGCAGTTGATCTTTCGGGAAATTGTGATCTTTCTACGCCGAAGAGCGCGTTCATTTTAGGTGAGAAGGCATGTGCGAGACTCAGTGGTGGTCCGCCGCTGTCTCTGTATCCGCGAAAGTTCGCTTGGATCAGCAACAACAATGTCATCTTTCAAACCACCGACGTGGTGATGGATCCGCAAACGGATATTTTCATGGTCCCCATCTTGGATCCGAATACCGACTATCGCGGGGTTTGGCGTGTAATCGATATGTCTGCCAATGACGGATCAGTGCGAACGGCCGCGTACTTTTCGGTCAGTAATCCGGCGCTTCCCGCTGCTAACCTTGCGATCTATAAGAGCAACGACACTGATGGTTCCATAACAGCGGGGTCAAATGTTCTTTTCAGTTTATGGGTGACCAATTATGGGCCCGACACGGCAACGAATGTAACGATTACGGATGATACTCCTGCTAATACTACTTTTGTGACCGACTCTGGTTCTGCCAGCACCGGAATTAGTTGCACGTTCCCGTCGGGGCCCACCGGGCCGACCAGTTGCACGATCGCTTCGTTGCCCCAGGGAGCGAGCGGAAAAATAACGCTGGTTGTGAACGTGAATTCCGGTGCGTCTCCCGGCACGACTATTTCAAACACGGCAACCATCTCAGGCGGTGCCGCTTCTGGTTCAACTCCTGCAACCTGCATTACCGACTGCGATCCTTACACACAGGACAACACCGCCACATCGAATGTGACAGTTATAGCCGGTGCTCCCGGTCCTACTTGCACACTGGAGTGTCCAGCCAGCATTACGACCTTCGCCAATACCACAGAGGGCGGCCAGCGTGGCGCGCATGTTACTTTCAGTGATCCGACGTCATCTGGTGATTGCGGATCCGTGACTTCAACGCCTGCATCCGGTTCGTTCTTCCCGGTCGGCACCACGGCGGTCACGGCAACCTCCGAGACCGGAGGCGGCATGTGCAGCTTCAACATTACAGTTGAAGAGGCAACCGGTAACGTTTCGATCAGTTGTCCGGCCGACCCGCCAGCGGCAAACGCCAATGGTGATTGCGAGGCCGCCGTGGCTGTGGGAACGCCCACCACGACGGGCGATAACGTATCTCTGTTTGCCACTCGCAGCGACGGCAAACCCATGTACGATTGCGATGCGAACGGCAACTGCACGCGCAGGGCTTCCGATGCTCCTTTCGCGGCTGGCACAACGACCATTACCTGGACGGCGTATTCGCATGACACAGCTGGTCCCTGGACTACACCCGCGACTTGCGCTGCCGGTGACACCCCCGAAGAGTGCCACCGCACAGGCAGTGCGTCCTGTACAGAAGCAATCACTGTTAACGACGTCACGCCGCCAGTCATTACAGCGACCGACTCAACCGTCTCCGCCGACGCAAACTGCCAGGCGGCGGTGCCGGACTATTCCAACGCCGTCACCGACAACTGCGCCTGCTCTGCCGACGATAATTCACAGGATTGCGTTAACAGGCATCGCATTTCCGTAACGCAAGACCCGGCTGCGGGCACGCTGGTCGGACTTGGACCGCACACGATTCATCTGACGGCGAATGACGGCTCCAGCAATAACAATGGCGCCGGCAATACGACGACAAAGGACATCACGTTTACGGTTAATGACACGACACCGCCCGTGATTACTTGTCCCGCTAACATAACCACCAGTAACGATCCGGGCACCTGCTCGGCGACGGTTAATCCGGGTACGGCGACGGCCACGGACAATTGCGACAGCAACCCGACAATCACTGGCACGCGCAGTGATAACCAATCGTTGAGTTCGCCTTATCCGAAGGGCACAACCACGATCACCTGGACGGCCACTGACTCTGCCGGAAATCACTCGTCGTGTACGCAAACTGTTACGGTAAACGACACTGAGAACCCGACCATCAGTTGTCCGGCGAACATAACGAGGGACAACGATCCTGGTATATGCGGCGCCGTAGTGGTCTATCCAACGCCCGTAGGTTCAGACAATTGTCCCGGCGCAACGACAGAACAGACGGCAGGTCTCCCGAGCGGCTCGACCTTCCCGGTCGGGACCACGACGAATACGTTTAAGGTAACTGATTCGAGCGGCAACATGACCTCTTGCTCGTTTACGGTTACGGTGAACGACGTCGAAAACCCGGTCATCAGTTGTCCGTCGAGCCAGACGTTAGAACCAACCTGTCCGTCCGGTGCAAAAGCTACCTGGACGCCTCCGGTCGGTACCGACAATTGTCCGGGTGCAGTCACAACTCGAACGGCAGGTCCGGCGCCTGGCTCGGTCTTCCCGATTGGGACGACGACGGTTACCTACACTGTGAACGACGCCCATGGTCATTCCGCGTCGTGCGGCTTTACAGTGACGGTGAAGACCGTGACGCAGACGATCGAGGACCTGAAGACAAGCGTCAATAATTCGTCGCTTAGCCCAACGAATAAAGGCGGATTGGTGGCTAAGCTGCAAGCCGCCGAAGATGCTCTTGCTATAGGGCATACGAGCACCGCGTGCAGTAAGCTGGATGCCTTTAATAATTCGGTCCAGAACCTTATCGACCACGGAAATATTTCGGCGTCCCAAGGTCAGAGTTGGATCAACTCATCCAATCATGTTCGTAATACGATTGGCTGTACGAACGATCCTTGTACGTGAGCGCCTGACTATCAATGACAAGAATTCGAGCGAGTGTGCGCGCATCACGCGCACTCGCTCTTTTTTTTGAGACGGATACGACGATGAAAGCTTCATCTGCCAAACGCAGTCTGTGCCTCTTGCGGGACTTCCCCGTTCTTCAATTATTGCTTTGTTTGTTAGTGAGCGGCGCAGCTGTGGAAATGGCTGGCCGCAATTCCGCGCAACCTAATGATGAATTCCGCGCTTTCTGGGCAAGATTCAAAACAGCAGTAATCGCCAAGGATAAAAAGACCGTTGCGGCCTTATCCAGATTTCCGCTCACCATGTCTAACGGCGCCGCAAACATTGCGGACCGCGCCGAACTGGCGCGGCGGTTTGGCGATCTGTTTGAGCGCGATACAAATGCCGCTCAGTGTTTCGCTAGTAAGGAACCGACAATTGACACCGAAAGCAGTAATCGTTATTCCATCGCTTGTCCCAACAAGGATGACAACTTTGTCGTTTACGAGTTTGAGCGATCAGGAACAGATTGGAAATTCGTTCATCGCGAGTTTCCGACTAAATGCGGGTGTCGATAGAAAGCATTTTCAAGCGGCGAAATGGTTACTGTGAATATCAGATTCGTGTCGCGCAGATTCACTGTACATCGGCTAATTCTGAAGCTTACGTACTTAGACAGCTCTCTTCGGCGACGGGTCACTGACCCTGACTAACACAAACCAACCTAACAAGAGCAAGTAAGTTGCGCACCCCAGCGTGACGAGAGCCCTGCTTGACGATGCTATTGGCTGTGGCTAGACTGATTCCTTTCCTATAAAGCTTCTCTTCTCTTACTGAAGATCACTTCTCGAACTCGATACGAATGAGCGCCGCTACCACTAACGATTACGCCTTGCAGCCAGACGAAGGCGCGGGAGTGGTGGCTTCGGTTGCTTCTGCGTTACCGGATGAACCGCTCACCACGATCCAGTCGACGAACTCATGGGGCTTGTTTGATTTCCAAGAAATCTGGGCGCATCGCGAGTTGTTGTATTTTCTGACCTGGCGCGACTTGAAGGTGCGTTACAAACAGACGCTTCTGGGTGTGCTCTGGATCGTAATGCAGCCGCTGCTCATGACACTTATTTTCACTGTGGTTTTGGGAAAGTTGGCCCGTGTGCCTACCGGTGGCGTTCCCTATGCATTGATCGCATTCGTCGGGCTTATTGCGTGGATGTTCATTTCGAACGGCATTTTCGGTTGCAGTACCAGCATGGTTGCCAACGCCAATTTGATTACCAAGATTTATTTCCCTCGGGTACTCGTTCCCGTCTCGTTCATCGGGACGCGTATATTGGATTTATTCATGTCGCTGATTATTCTGGCGGTCTTCCTTCTGATCTACAGATTCGGACTACACGCACACATCCAGATCGGCTGGAGCCTGGCCGGGTTGCCTTTGATTATTCTATTGGCCACATTGTTTACGCTTAGCTTAGGCATCTTGCTGGCCGCGCTAAATGTTAAGTACCGGGATATCAGCATGGCTTTGCCGGTGCTCATCCAACTATGGATGTTTCTGTCTCCCGTGGTCTATCCAGCGAGCATCATTCCGCCACAATGGCAGCGCCTGTATTCTCTGAATCCAGTAGTCGGACTGATCGAGGGTTTTCGCGGGACATTGCTTGGCACTGGATTCAACAAATTCGCGATTGCGGTCTCGACAGTGACGACCCTGGTTCTTATTTTCGTGGCGGCGATCGTGTTCAACCGCGTCGAGAAAAAATTCGCTGACGTGATCTAATTGAGCATGAAACCTATCGTCAAGGTTCACAACGTGGCCAAGCGCTATCGGATCGGTTCAGCCGAAACGGCGTCCGATTTGCGCGAGACGATCTATAAAGCTTTTCGCGCGCCCTTTCGCCGTTATAAGAAAAACTTAAATGGCGACGGTGACGCCGCGACTACGCTGTGGGCCCTCAAGGACATC
The DNA here is from genome assembly GCA_003222895.1 of Acidobacteriota bacterium. Lineage (GTDB taxonomy): Bacteria > Acidobacteriota > Blastocatellia > Pyrinomonadales > Pyrinomonadaceae > UBA11740. Next base: position 61,191 of record QHXI01000049.1, read on the forward strand.
AGCTTTGAGGTCCAGCCCGGAGAGATCTTTGGGATCATCGGCAGGAACGGCGCCGGCAAATCAACCTTACTGAAAATCCTTTCGCGAGTTACCCAACCAACAACCGGCCATATCGAGCTTTTTGGAAGAATGGGAAGCCTGCTTGAGGTCGGCACGGGCTTTCATCCTGAGCTGACTGGTCGCGAAAATGTTTTTCTTAATGGTGCCGTTTTGGGGATGGCCCGGGCGGAGATTCGGCGAAAATTCGACGAGATCATCGCTTTCGCTGAGATTGAAAGGTTTCTCGACACCCCGGTTAAGCACTACTCGAGCGGCATGTATATGCGATTGGCATTCGCCGTCGCGGCCTTTCTTGAGCCGGAGATTCTGGTTGTAGATGAAGTGCTGGCCGTTGGCGATGTAGAGTTTCAGCAGAAGTGTCTCGGAAAGATGGGAGACTTACGCAGACACGGCCGCACTGTTCTGATCGTCTCGCACAACATGGCGAGTATCGTTAACTTATGTCAGCGCGCTTTGCTGCTTGAGCGAGGCAAAATCATTGCTGACGGAGTGCCGGCCGACGTGATTCAAAAATATCTGTCTCAGGCGAAATCGGTGCTTGGCCAGATTGTCTGGCCCGACTTGGAAACCGCCCCGGGCAACGATGATGTTCGTCTTCGATCGGTCAGCATTCTGCAAGAGGGAATCGTCGGGCCGACAGCGGACGTTGGAATTTCAAAGGAAGTCTTAGTTGAGATCGTGTACGAGAACCTAAAAGCGGGAGCGCCATTGTATTCAGGAATCTGGCTCAAGACTGGTAGCGGCACATTTGTGCTTTCGTCTGGGAATGCGCCGTCGATGAGTCTGGCAGTCGACCCTTGGTATGCACAGCCGCACCCTCGAGGCACGTTTCGATCCGTCTGCCGCATACCTGGAAATTTTTTGAACGAAGGAAGCTATTCAATCACTGCGATCGTCGGCAAATCTCCCCAAAATACACAAATACTTGAAGAGTCAATCGTCAGCTTTCAAGTGCACGATACCGGTGAGATGCGCAAGGAATATTTGGGCTCGTGGGCTGGTCCCGTCGTCCGCCCACGACTGGCATGGAATACTAGGCATATCGAGTCTTGACCGAAAAGCTGACAAGTGATTTATGGGAATAGCAAAAGGTGCCGCCAGGATTTTGCTGAAAGAATCGCATCGCAGGCCATTTTCAGGTCGCGTACTAGTTCTTGGCAAGCAGGACGTCTACTTTGATTATGAAACGCTTGAAAAAGCAGCGTGCGATTTTGGGGTTGAACTTTGCAAGTCCCGACCAGTCTCCTTATCGTTGAAACCAGAGCTGGCAGCCTTGAACTATATCTCTGATGAATCTTTTTTCCTATCGCTCGGCTTTTCTGAATACGCGGCTCTGGACTATTCCGACTACGAGTCGGCTGATTACGTTTTCGATCTGAATCGGAGTGATCTCCCCTCGCGACTAACTGAGTCGTTTGATTTTATTGCCGACTGTGGAACGATTGAGCATGTATTCCATCTCCCGAATGCTTTTGGAAATATTTTCAGAATGCTCAAGTCAAGCGGGCGAGTTGTTCATCTCGCACCCTCGTCAAATTACATGGACCACGGATTCTACATGTTCTCTCCGACTTTATTTTGGGACTTCTACGCGGCAAACAAATTCGACATTAATGCTTTTCAGGTAATCAGGCATACGATAAATGCACATACAGATCCTTGGGAGGCTAGCGACTATCAACCGGGATGCCTGGAGGCCGTTTCCTTTGGTGGTTTGGATGATGGTATGTACGGAATCCTCTGCATTGCCACAAAAACTGATGAATCAACCGGAGATGCAATTCCGCAGCAACACTACTTCGTGAAGAGGTGGACGCCTCAGGAAACCGTCACGCCCCCAGCCCCTGAAGCTGAAGTAATTGCCGAACGCGTCGCGGGTAATGTCCTAGACTACGTCCCTCCGAGTTCGTATTATCAACAGATCAAAAACGGTATTAGGCAAATCCCAGCTCTGTATAAGATGCTTCGGATTCCCTTTCGTTTTGGACGATTTCTAAAGACGTCTACACAGAGACAACAACCTCCTCCGCCACCCGAAGAAATCAAACGCGGATTGCGACTGGAGATCGTTGATCGTTATTAGACAGAACGTGGAACACGCACAGCTTTATCTTAGACAGGCCGGTGATATTGCCCTGGGAATTGATTGGCAGCAGGTGGAACGCCTTGTCAGCCGGTTAGTCGAGTTGCGGAATCGCAGCGGACGGTTGTTTCTTCTCGGCGTCGGCGGCAGTGCGGCCAATTGCAGCCACGCGGCAAATGACTTTCGTAAGATCGCCGGCATTGAAGCTTACAGTCCGTGCGATAACGTGGCCGAGTTGACCGCGCGCACGAACGATGATGGTTGGGAGACAGTATTCGAAGCATGGTTGCGCACTAGCCGCGCTAACGAGCGGGATGCCGTGTTTGTTATGTCGGTCGGTGGTGGAGATGCCGAGCGTGGAATTTCAGTTAACATTGTGCGCGCGCTTGACGAGGCGAAGCGGCGAGGCCTGGCGATTTATGGAATCGTCGGACGCGATGGCGGGTATACAAAGCGAGTAGGCGACGAAGTTGTTGTCATTCCGACCGTGGATGCCGCCCATGTGACGGCGCACACGGAAGCTTTTCAAGCGGTGGTGTGGCATTGTATCGTCAGCCATCCAGCTCTGATGGCCCACGAGATGAAGTGGGAGAGTGTCGAAAACACGAGCGTCCCGGCATGACGCGCGCCGTTTTCTTGGACCGAGACGGAGTAATTAATCGGGCCGTGGTCAGACAGGGCCGCCCCTACCCGCCATCCTCAGATGCAGAGCTTGAATATCTTCCCGGTGTCGCCGAAGCAACTGAGAAATTGAGTGCGGCCGGCTTTCGGCTTATCGTGGTTACGAACCAGCCTGACGTGACTACTGGTTTGCAACGGCGAGACGTAGTCGAAGCGATGCATGAGCGAATTCGCCGCGAACTGCATGTCGATGACATCAAGGTTTGTTATCATGTCGACCAGGACACATGTTCCTGTAGAAAGCCCGAGCCCGGAATGCTTTTGGAAGCTGCGGTGAACTGGTCCATCGATCTTCGCAAGTCGTATCTGGTTGGAGATCGCTGGCGTGATATCGCGGCTGGAAAGGCAGCAGGCTGCAAGACCGTGCTTGTGCGATCCGATTACGATGAGAAGCAGCCTGATAACCCAGACGCGGTCGTCGATTCATTGCTAGAGGCGAGTGAACTAATTCTGGCGGGCCGGATCTAAACTTCAATATGCCGAGCTTGAAAGACTTAAAGGTTAAGTTGTTCGCTGATGGCGCGAATCTCGACATGATTTCGCGCATGGCGGCCAACCCGCTCATCAAGGGCTTTACCACCAATCCCACGCTGATGCGAAAGGCCGGCATCACGGACTACCGGGGATTTGCTCGGGACGTTCTGAACATAGTTAACGATCGTCCCGTCTCTTTCGAAGTGTTCTCGGATGATTTCGATGGGATGGAATTGCAGGCGCGCGAGATCGCGTCCTGGGGCGAGAATGTGTTTGTGAAAATTCCGATCACCAACACGCGCGGCGAGCCGAGCAAGCCGTTGATCAAGCGATTGTCCGAAGCCGGGGTTCAGATTAATGTCACGGCTTTGATGACCGCGGAACAAGTTGGCGGCATTCTCGACAGCTTTGTCGAAGGCACCCGAAATTTTGTTTCTCTTTTCGCGGGACGAATTGCCGACACCGGTCGCGATCCCATGCCCATCGTGAAGCGGGCCGTCGAAATAATGCGCAGTTCTCCGCAGGCGGAGTTAATCTGGGCCAGCCCGCGCGAATTGTTGAATGTGATTCAAGCTGACGAGGTCGGCTGTCACATCATCACGGCCACCGATGACGTGTTAAAAAAACTTGAGGTCATCGGCAAAGATCTTGATGTCTTCTCACTCGAGACGGTGCATATGTTCTGGCAGGACGCGGAGAAGGCAGGCTACACGATCGAGATTTCCCAACCAGCAGTGGCGTCCTCAACGACCGCCGTACAACATCGCACCAAATAAAGTTCTGATACATCTTTTGATTCAGCGAGGGAGATTCCAAATAACGTGAGTAAAGTCTTGGTCACAGGGGGCGCCGGTTACGTTGGCTGTGTGCTGGTTCCCAAACTGCTTGGCGCCGGTCATGAGGTCATTGTTTATGATCTGATGTTCTTTGGCGGAGATGGATTGCCAACGCACGATCGCCTTCAAGTAATCGAGGCGGACATTCGCGACACAGACAGCCTTGCGAAAGCGCTCGCCGGCGTGGACCAGGTAATACACCTGGCTTGCATCTCAAACGACACTCGTTTTGAGCTCGACCCAGGCTTGGGCAAATCAATTAACTACGATTGCTTTGAGCCGATGGTCAAGGCGGCGAAGGCGGCGGGCGTCAAGCGATTTATTTATGCGTCCACGAGTTCGGTGTACGGCGTAAGTGATGCGCCGGAAGTTCGCGAAGATCACCCATTAGTTCCGCTCACCGACTACAACAAGTTCAAAGGCATGTGCGAGCCGCTCTTGTTGCGTCACCAATCGCCCGACTTTACGACCGTCGTGATTCGACCGGCGACAGTTTGCGGCTACTCTCCGCGCATGCGTTTCGATCTGACAGTCAACATTCTAACGAACCACGCAGTCAACAAAGGTAAGATCACGGTCTTCGGCGGCAGGCAACAGCGGCCGAATATTCATGTCGATGACATCGCGGACCTTTACGTGAAGCTGCTTGAATATCCGTCGGAATTGATCGCTGGAGAAATCTTCAACGCCGGTTATCAAAACCACACGGTTTCGGAACTCGCGGACATGGTCAAAAAAGTAGTCGAAGATGAGATGCCGGAAAGAGCGCCGATCAATATCGAGACGACGGCATCGGACGACCTGCGCTCATATCACGTTTCATCGACAAAGATCGCCGAGAAACTCGGCTATCAGCCCGAGCGTAGCGTCGAAGATGCGGTGCGCGACTTGTGCAAAGCATTGAAGGCGGGAAAGCTGCCAAACAGTCTTGAAGACGATCGTTACATTAACGTCAGATATCTGAAAAAAGGCGGCGTCGGATGAGCCTCAGCAAGGTTGCAGTGGTCACCGGAGGGGCTGGCTTTATCGGGAGCCACATGGTTGATCTGCTGCTCGAGCGCGGCTATCAAGTTCGCGTTATCGACAATCTGGTTGGCGGACGGCTTGAAAATGTTCAGCACCACCTACACGATCCTAACTTCGTTTTTCAACAGCAGGATCTTAGAGTTACCGCGCCTGACGATCCGATTTTCAAAGGGGCTGAATACGTATTTCATTTTGCCGGCATTGGCGACATCGTGCCCTCGATCGAACGCCCGGCTGAATATCTCTCCGCGAACGTGATGGGTACGGTTCACGCGCTGGAAGCGGCGCGTTACGCGGGCGTCAAGAAATTCGTCTACGCCGCATCCTCGTCATGTTATGGGATCGCCGAGGTGCCAACGAACGAAGATGCTCCGATACGACCTGAATATCCTTACGCACTCAGTAAGTACTGCGGCGAAGAAGCCGTGCTTCATTGGGGATTGGTATACAAGCTGCCGGTTATGTCGATCAGGATTTTTAACGCTTACGGTCCGCGTTCGAAAACCACGGGTGCATACGGAGCCGTCTTCGGAGTGTTTCTCGCGCAAAAACTCGCCGGTATGCCATTCACGGTCGTTGGCGACGGGACGCAGACGCGCGACTTTGTGTTCGTGACTGATCTGGCGCGCGCATTTCTTTGCGCGGCCGAATCAGATCGTTCAGGCGAGATCTACAACGTCGGCGCCGGCAATCCGCAGTCTGTCAATGCGTTGGTAGGACACCTGGGCGGCGAGGTGGTTCAAGTTCCAAAACGTCCGGGCGAACCCGACTGCACGTGGGCCGACATTTCGAAGATTCGATCGCAGCTTGGTTGGGAACCGAAAGTATCTTTTGAAGATGGCGTACGAGAAATGTTGCGCAACATAGATTATTGGCGCGAGGCTCCGGTGTGGAACCCCGCTTCAATTCAGAACGCGACCAAAACCTGGTTTGCAATGCTGTCGGACAAAAATCAGTAATGAGCAAAGACGATTACCGCCGAAAACTGAAATCACGCGAAGAGTTGCGAGAACTTATCGGGGCCAGGCCGCGAACGAAATCTGTGATTATGTGTCATGGAACTTTCGACCTGGTTCATCCCGGTCACGTCCGTCACTTAATGTATGCGAAAAGCAAAGCCGACACCTTGATCGCTAGTCTTACCTGCGACGCCCACATTAAGAAGGCCAATTTTCGGCCGTTCGTTCCGCAACAACTGCGCGCGATGAATTTGGCCGCACTGGAGGTCGTCGATTATGTGATCATCGACGACAATCCCACGCCGCTCGAAAACCTGTCGTTTCTGCAGCCGGATTATTTTGCCAAAGGGTATGAGTACCACGACGGCGGCATTCATCCACGCACGCTGGAAGAAATGGATGTGCTCAAGAGTTATGGCGGCGAAGTAATCTTTACGCCCGGGGACGTCGTCTATTCTTCGTCGAGCATGATCGAGGTCGGTCCTCCGAATCTTTCTTCGGAGAAGCTGATGGCGCTGATGGAGTCTGAGAACATTACCTTTGACGATCTTCGGCGGGCGCTCGATTCGTTTCGCGGCATTCGGGTGCACGTTGTCGGCGACACGATCGTCGATTCCTACGTGTTTTGTTCGCTCACCGGCGGCGTAGCGAAAACCCCGACCTTTAGTTTGAAATACGACCAGCAGACTGATTTCTCGGGCGGCGCCGCGGTCGTTGCCAAACATTTGCGCCGAGCTGGCGCCGAAGTGAAGTTTTCTACAGTCCTGGGAAATGATCAACTGAAAGATTTCGTACTCGACGATCTGCGGGGCGAAGGCATTCAGGTTAATCCGATCATCGACAATACGCGGCCGACGACGCAGAAAACTGTTTATATCGCCGGCGGCTATCGCATGCTGAAGGTAGACAAGCTGGATAACCGGCCGATCGGAGATCACATTCTCGAGGAACTAAAGCAATCGATCGCCCACGATCATGTCGACGCAGTAGTTTTCTCAGATTTTCGTCACGGCATTTTCAATCGCGAAACCATTCCTGAATTGTCAGGCAATCTGCGCGATGACGTTCTAAAAGTTGCCGATAGCCAGGTCGCGAGCCGGTGGGGAAATATTCTGGATTTCAGAGGCTTCGATCTGATAACGCCAAATGAGAAAGAAGCGCGGTTCGCTTTGGGCGATCAGGACTCGACCGTGCGGCCGATGGCGATGGAGCTTTATAAGCGCGCCGATTGTAAGACTTTGATTTTGAAATTAGGCGACCGCGGCATTCTTACTTATCGTGCACCAACGTCCGAAGTCCGCGCTTTTTTCACGGTTGATAGTTTCGTTGACAGACTTGTCGACGCCGTCGGGGCCGGGGACGCGCTGCTCTCTTACGCTACGCTTTCGATGGCCACCACGCAGTCGTCAGTCATTGCTTCGATCCTGGGCTCGGTAGCTGCCGCGTTGGCTTGCGAGCACGAAGGAAACAATCCGGTTGCTCCGGAAGATGTGCTCAAGAAGCTCAATGCGGTGGAGAGGCAGATACAGTACGCATGAGGATCGTCGTAATCGGTCTGGGAGTTCAGGGAAAGAAAAGGAAGGCGGTTGCTGCAGACGATTTGGTTGCCTGCGTCGATCTGGCGCTTTCCGGCGCAGACTATCGATCGATCGAAGATGTTCCGCTGGCGTCGTTCGACGCGGCCCTCGTTTGTACGCCCGATCAGGCAAAGTTCGAGATCCTTCGCTACCTACTCGCTAACCGCAAGCACGTATTGGTGGAAAAACCTCTTCTGGCTGAGAGCGAGAAAGATCTGCTCGATTTGGATGAACTCGCGCGCGCCAATCACGTGACGTGCTACACCGCCTACAATCATCGCTTCGAGCCTCACTTCGTGCGCCTCAAAGAAACGCTCAGCTCGGGCGTGCTTGGCAAGATTTATTTGATCCGAGTCTTTTATGGTAACGGGACCGCGCTTGATGTGAAACGATCGGTTTGGCGCGATCAAGGGTTAGGCGTGCTCTCAGATATCGGTTCGCACCTGATCGATACTATGCTCTTTTGGTTTGGCGAGATCGGTTCAGAGTTTCAGGTGTGGAGCTACGACAATTTCGAGAACGCAGCCTGCGATCACGTGCTGTTCGGATCGCGAGGAAATCCGACTATCGAATTGGAAGCGACGCTGTTGGCGTGGCGAAACACTTTTACGCTCGATGTTTTTGGCGATGCGGGGAGCGCCCACATTAACTGTCTTTGCAAGTGGGGACCAAGCACTTTCACACTTCGCAAGCGAGTTCTTCCCAGCGGCAGGCCGACCGAAGAAACAGAGACGCGGGAATGCGCGGACCCGACGTGGGCGCTGGAGTACGAACACTTCAAAGATCTGTGCAGCGCCGGGACAACGAATATCCAGAACGACATCATTATTAACCGCGTTATGCATCAACTCGCGCGCGAGGTCGACAGGAAGTTCATTTTGAAATGATTGGATTTGCCGGACTATCACATTTGGGCGTCGTATCGGCAATCGCGACCGCCGCGAAAGGCTTCGAGGTTTTGGCTTACGATGGCGACGCCAGTCTTTGCGAGTCGCTCAATCGTGGACAAATTAGTTTTTTCGAGCCGGAACTAGAGAAGCTACTCAAGGTAAACCAATCGCGAATTCGTTTTGTCGCTGACGCCGCGGCCTTAACACAGTGTGACGTAATTTATTTTTCGCGCGACGTTGCGACGGACGATCAGGGCCGCAGCAATCTTTCGCCGCTGACAGATTTGATTGAGCGAGTTGTTCCATCTGCCGCGATGGGCGCGACCCTCGTGATCCTGAGCCAGGTGCCGCCGGGTTTTACTCGCCGGCTGGCAAAGAAAGTCGGACAATCATTCGCAGATCGTCAGTTACAAGTCTGCTATCAAGTGGAGACATTGATCTTTGGCCGCGCAGTTGAACGGGCCCTTTATCCCGAGCGTTTTATCATCGGTGCTGCCGATGGTCGCAGGGCACTTCCTCGAGCATTCACCGAGTTACTCGCGGCATTCACCTGCCCTATCCTCACGATGCGCTATGAGAGTGCGGAGCTGGCAAAGATTTCCATTAACATGTGCCTGGTTTCATCCGTCTCGGTCGCTAACACGATGGCGGAGCTATGCGAGAGGATCGGCGCCGACTGGTCTGAGATTGTTCCGGCACTTAAACTCGACAAGCGGATTGGCCCACATGCTTATCTCAGTCCCGGTCTCGGTATCGCCGGTGGAAATCTCGAACGCGATCTCGCTACGGTCGTGGCGCTGGCCAATGAGTTTGGTGCGGATGACGGGGTCGTGGACTCCTGGATTTCAAATAGCCGCTACCGCCGCGACTGGGTTTTGCAGCAGATGCACCAGCAAGTGCTCTCGAGGATTCAAAACCCGTTAATCGCGATTTGGGGCTTGGCTTATAAACAAGATACGGACTCGACGAGAAATTCGCCGGCACTTTTCTTGATCGAGGCGCTCAAGCCCTTTCGCATTCAGGCCTACGATCCAAGCGTGAAGCTCGATCGCGTTTCCGCGGCAAATCTTAGGCAAACGGAGTCAGCCCTTGATGCTTGCGCCGGTGCTGATGTATTAGCGATCATGACTCCGTGGAAAGAGTTTTCGGATATCAGTCTCGACGACATTAAGGTGTCCATGAAAGGCCGCTCGATCATTGATCCGTACGGCACGTTGAACGGCGACGCCTGCATCGAAGCTGAGTTCTCGTACTTCAAACTTGGATCGGGAGATTGTGAGTAACCAGTGGAACACCTTGAGTCGAAACCAACTTTGCCGGCGCGCGTCGTAGTTTTAGGCGCGACGGGATTTGTCGGTCAGGACCTGATAATGCGTTTGCAATCAAGAGGAATTGAGGTGCTGCCCCTGTCGTCGCGCGAAATCGATCTCGCGAAGCCCGAGGCTACCGAGAAACTAAAGAACCTTGTGCGCGATAGAGACTCGCTGGTTATCGTATCGGCGTTGACACCGGACAAAGGAAAAGACGTGGCGACGCTGGTGCGCAATCTGTCGATGGTCCAAAACGTTGCCGCTTTTTTGGAAGAGACGCAATGCGCGCACGTCGTCTACATCAGTTCTGATGCCGTCTATGCAGATGATGCCAATCCTGTGAGAGAGACTTCCTGTTGCGATCCGTCGAGTTTTCACGGACTGATGCATCTAGTGCGTGAGCGCGTTCTGGCGGCTGCCGTTCAAAAGCAGGGAACCCCGCTGATGATTCTGCGTCCAACAGCAATCTACGGAGCTGCCGATACACACAACAGCTACGGCCCCAATCGGTTTTTGAGAACCGCGCTAAAAAATCGCGAGATCAAGTTGTTTGGCATGGGTGAAGAGAAACGTGACCATTTGTGTATCAAGGACCTCAGTGAAATTACGTTACTATCCCTTGAACGACGAAGTCAGGGAGTATTGAATGTGGCTACCGGCGAATCGGTTTCGTTCTTCGATCTCGCTGAAATGATCAAAGCGCTTTGCGGCAATGAGACGCGAATTGAAGGTTCGCCTCGCGCGAATCCGGTAACGCACCGGCATTTTGAGATTAGCGCTTTATACAAGGGGTTTCCGGAATTCAGATTCACAATGTTGGCGGACGGCTTAACGGAATCGTTCGCGATCATGAAGCGTTCGCTCGTTGGTTAGCGCTCGCGTACTCACGGTTTGATTGGAACAGTTTTGAGCGAGTCTCTTCCGAGCAAGCGGGTTGCCTCTATTTTCCTCCTGCGAGATGATAGTGCCCTTCTCTTGCAGCACCGTGACGACAAACCCGGGTTACCGTTGGCCGGCAAGTGGGCCCCGCCGGGTGGTCATTGCGACGCGAACGAAAATCTAGAGACTTGCGCTCGCCGCGAAATGCTCGAGGAAACCGGTTATGAATGCAGTGAGTTGAACCTGCTGGATACTATCGTTGATGACAACATCGAGAACGAGCCGCCTTATCTCTTAACCGCTTTTTGGACGCTCTATGACGGCCGGCAACGTTTGCGTTGTGGTGAAGGACAAGCCGTTGAGTTCGTGGCGCGGACCGACGTTTCGCACTATGACGTACCCGAATATCTGGTTCGAATTTGGGACCAGGCAATTGTCGTTTTGAAGAATCGAAGACTGCTTAAGGAGTGTAGATGAAAACTTACGTCATTCTTGGCGGCAACGGTGTATTTGGTGTTCAGGCCGCATTTTATCTGCTGGAAAATGCAAATCCGAAAAAGGTCATCTGTGTCGGACGCAACCCGGAGAAACCGGAAGCCTTCACGCTCAATGTGGGCCGTGGAGACCCGCGCTACGTTTATCATCAAATTCATGTCGTCTACGAACAGGATCGTCTCTTTGAAATGTTCGATGCCGAAAGACCGGAAGTCATCATCAACTTCGCAGCGCAGGGTGAGGGCGCTGCTTCGTGGTCTAAGTTCTGGCGCTTCTATGAAACGAATTCGGTCGCGCTGGCGAAGATGACTGAAGAGTTGCTGCACCGTGATTACCTTGAGCGGTGGATTCAAATTGGAACTTCGGAACTCTACGGTTCATGCGATTTTCCCGCGAAAGAAGAAACACCGATTCAGCCCACCAGTCCTTATGCCGCGTCAAAGGCAGCGGCCGACATGCACCTTTTGTCGATCGCCAGGGTGCTCAAGTTTCCAATGAACATCATTCGACCTTCCAACGCCTACGCGCCGGGTCAACTCCTGCACCGCGTGATTCCGAAAGCTGTGCTGTGCGGATTGATAGGAGAGAAATTGCCTCTGCATGGCGGGGGCCGAGCGCGCAAGTCATACATTCACGCCAGAGATCTGGGGCGCGCGATTCATCTGGTGTCGGAAAAAGCGCCGCTGGGCACCGTTTATAACGCTGGACCTCCTGAACCGACGTCGATCCGCGATCTCGTCGCGAAGGTTGCGGAAGGTATGAACATTCCATTCGATCAATTGTGTGAAGTCAGCGGCGAACGTCTGGGACAGGACTCACAGTATTGGCTTGACAGCAGCGCGATCAAACGCGACGTCGGTTGGGAACCGACGATTGGACTGGAAGAAGGAATCAAGGAAATGGTCGATTGGGGCAAGAAGTATGTCGACTACCTGAAGACTGTTCCCACGGGGTACGTCCTGCGAGCATGAGTCGCTCGCCTGCTGATCTATAAATGATCAAAACGGAAATACTAACCGAGTCTTTTGACGCCGCGGCTTCACGGCGAAGGTGTCTGAAGTTTCGTCGACGCATGCTCGACATCTCCCAGACCGTAACCGCGCTGCATCTTGCCGGGGCTTTTTCGTGTCTCGAGATTGTCGACTGCATCTACTACGGATTGATGCGGCGCGATCAGTCCGGCGATTCCAGGGATACGTTTCTCCTCTCGAAAGGCCATGGTTCTTTGGCGCAGTACGTAGTGCTCGAGGATCTTGGTATCCTGCCGCGCGAGCAACTAGACAACTTCTGCCGGCCCGGTTACCTACTCGGCACGCATCCCGATTTCGGCATACCGGGAATCGAAGCTGCTACGGGCTCGCTTGGCCATGGACTTCCCATCGCGGTCGGGATGGCATTGGCTGACAAAGTGCAATCAGCGGATCGGACCGTGTATGTAGTGTTAAGCGACGGCGAATTGCAGGAAGGCTCGACTTGGGAGGCCATGATGCTTGCGCCCTCTCTCGGCCTGCGGAACCTCGTTGCGGTAGTTGATCTGAATGACTTCCAATCGCTGGGCCGCACCAGTGAAATTTTTCCTAATTTTTATCCGGTGGTAGACAAAGTGCAAGCCTTTGGCTGGGAAGCAGTCGAAGTGGACGGCCACGATCAGCAAACAATTTTCAATGCGGTGTCATCGCGCAGCGGCAACGCGCCCATGATGATCATCGCGCGAACTATCAAGGGCAAGGGCGTGAGTTACATGGAGAACGTGCCCATCTGGCATTACCGTTCACCCTCGCCGGAAGAATATCAGCAAGCTTTGGCAGAGTTGTCAGGAGAAGAAGAAGCTTGAGAGATACGTTTGCGCGAACCCTTTATCAGGTCGCGAAGAAACAGCCTAACGTCTTTATCGTGGTCGCGGATATTTCGCCGGCCGGCAGCATGGCTCCGTTTCGCGACGAGTTCCCGAATCAGTTCATCAATGTCGGTGTAGCAGAGCAGACCATGATAAGCCTTTGCGCCGGCCTTGCGTTGCGCGGTTGCCGTGCTTTTGCATACACGATCGCGACCTTCTCGATTTATCGTCCGTTTGAGCAAGTAAGGGTCGATCTTTGCTATCAAAATCTGCCCGTGACTGTGGTGGGAATTGGCGGCGGCGTTTCGTACTCGACGCTGGGCGGAACTCATCATGCGCAGGAGGACATCGCAGTCGTAGGCGCGATCCCGAACATGGCGGTTCTCGCGCCGTGTGATCCGTTGGAGACTGAAGCCGCGACGTGGGTATGCGCCGAACGAAATGGGCCAACGTATTTGCGATTGGGAAAAGCGGGCGAACCCAACCTGACGACTGACGCGCCTGAGCCTTTTGAATTTGGCAAAGTGCGCTTGATCCGAGAAGGCAAGGACGTTTGCATCATCTCGTATGGCCCGATTATGAAGATGGCCTGGGAAATTGCCGAACGAATTGAGCGCGAGCAAGGTCGAACTGTCGCGCTCGTTTCGGCGCACACAGTCAAGCCACTGGATCGAGTCGGCGTCAAACGCATTCTCGATCGGTTCGAAACTGTCGCCGTAATCGAAGAGCATTCACCGCGCGGAAGCTTAGGTGGTGAGGTGAAACAATTGGCCTGGGACGCAAGCGCAAAATGCCGCCTCGTGACTTTCAGTTTGCGGGACGCATTTATTCATCAGTTTGGCTCACAGCGCGACATGTGGACGGCTCACGGTCTCGATCCAGAGATCATTTATCAAAGCATCGTCGCAGGTTGATCGGGAGAATGCGGGAAGTTTGAAAACTGAAATCAATCTGCTTGATCGATATCCGCCGTCGTCGCGCACGGGAAAGGTCGGCGAACGCGCAATTCTCATTACCGAGGAACAACGGGAAATCTCTCGCCAATTCGGCGAGCAGTACTTCGATGGTGATCGCATGTATGGATACGGCGGCTACCATTATCATCCTCGATTCTGGCAGGGAGTTGTGCGGCGAATTCGCGATTATTATCAGCTCGCGGAAGATGCGAGTTTGCTGGATATAGGCTGCGCCAAAGGTTTCATGCTTCACGATTTCAAAGAACTGATGCCGGACCTGACGATTGCCGGCCTCGATATTTCTGAATACGCAATTGCGCATGCGATGGAATCCGTGAAGCCGTTCGTTCGAGCGGGCAATGCGCGAGAGCTGCCTTACGATGACAACTCTTTCGATCTGGTGACCGCCATAAACACCGTGCACAACTTGCCACTCGAAGAATGTAAGCAGGCCCTTCGCGAAATTCAGCGGGTCTCGCGAAAACATTCGTTTGTGCAACTGGACGCTTATCGAACTCAAGAAGAGAAGGAACGTCTGGAACGATGGGTACTGACTTGCAAGACTTACATGCACGTCGACGAGTGGCGGAACTTGTTCGAACAGATTTGCTACACTGGCGATTACTATTGGTTTATCGCTGAATAGAATGGCGGGCGGCTATTTGGCGGTCTGATTATTGAGATGAGCAGTAAGCGCTTTGAGGGCCAGAGGATTTTGGTGTGTGGTGGAGCGACCGGAATCGGCGCAGCCACCGCCCGCCTGCTGGGATCAGAGGGCGCGACGGTTTGTATACAATATCGCCAACGTGAGACGGAGGCGAAAGAGATGTGCCGCCAGCTTCGCTCGGACGGCGCTTCGGTTGAAATATTCCCCGCCGACCTGACGGATTCGGATCAAGTGAAGAGTTTAATAAAGGACGTAGGCGTAATGCACGGGCTGGTACATTCGGTCTCACCCGCGCTCCCGAACGCGCTCTTTTATCAAATCAACTGGTCGGAGTACGAGCAACACTGGTCGACTGCTGTGGAAAGCGCCTACTGGCTGCTTAAACATAGTCTTGAATCCGAGTCTTGCGCTCTGCAAGCGGTCGTCTTTGTTCTCTCTAGCTATACGATTGGAGTCCCGCCAAAGAATTTGGCTCCTTACATCAGCGCCAAATATGCGTTGCTCGGTTTATGTAAGGTGATGGCCCTGGAGTTGGCTGAACGCGGCATCAGAATAAACTCGATTTCTCCGGGGTTTACCCCTACTCCCTTGACAGCTCATATTGAGCCTCGCTTACAGGACTTCGTGGCGCGCGGTATACCCATGCATCGTCTAGGCTCTTCGGAAGACGCCGCGATGGCTGCGGCTTTCTTATTAAGCAGTGAAAGTAGTTTCATCACAGGTGTAAATCTGCCAGTTAGTGGCGGGGCGGCGATGTGACTAGCGAAGGTGTGAAATAGATGTGCGCCGCTCACATAACGGTAGATCCGCTGACACAATCCGTAGCGCGCAATTTTTCTGAGCTTGCGGTCGGCGACAGGTGTACTGAGACGATTCGGATTACGAATGATTTGGTGGAAGCTTTTATAAAGATGTCCGGTGATTCGGCGCCGGTTCATTCCGATGCTTCGTTAGCTCGACAGATGAATTATTCCGGCCGCGTCGTTCACGGATTACTAGTGACGCTTCGCTTTTCCCGGTTGCTCGGGATGTTCGTGCCTGGAACAATGTCGGTGATTCATTCCATCAGGTTCGATTACGTTCGACCAGTCATGATCGGCGATGAACTAACTTATTCAGTCACCATCGCGCGTTTGAGTGCCGCAGCTAAATTAGCGGTGTTAGATCTAGCGGCATCACGCGACGGAAAAATCTGCGCGAAAGGGGTGGCCCAATGCGTGCTGATCCAATGAGTTCCTCGGTCGCCGCAAACCCTTTGGCGCAAGCCAGGAAAACGGTGGCAGAAGATCCCGGCGCGGCTTACGAACTGATTCTTCAAAACAGCGATGCGTGGCTGAGCGTCTCGAGCTTTTTGTCTGCCGTGCAACTGCTGCAAAGAATACCTAGTGAGACACGCGAGCAGCGCGCGAAAATTGAGGTAAAGGTGGCACTGCTCGGCAATTGCACGCTTTCATACACGGCTGACGCGTTATCTTTGGCACTGGGGCCAACGATTTTTCCCAAGATTTACACAGGAGATTTTGATCAATGGGCCATGGACTTGATCGACACCGCATCTGGTCTGGCAAACTTCGCGCCTGACGTAGTTGTTGTTCATCTGTCTTCGTTAGGCTTTACCAAAGGCGGGACGGATCTGGCTGCCGTTCCAATCAAGCAAATAGAAGATGCTTTCCGATCGTTCGCAGATCGCTCGAATGCTCCGGTGATCACGATTTTGCCTGAGCCTCTGCGGGAGTGCACCGGCGGCAGTTCGCAAACCGATTGCTGGTACAACGAAACCAGGGAAGCGATCAGGCGCGCATCCAAGCACGCCCTCGGCAATCGCGCGATCACTCTGGATGCGGTTCCTACTCTGCTGGCGATGAACAGCGATTGGGCTGCCGCGCGTTATTGGAACAGCGCCAAAATTCCTTTGCATCCCAAGGCCTGTATCGCGCTCGGTCGTCGTCTTGCGCGGGTGATTGAAAACGTCACGTATCCGCGAATAAAAGTTATTGCCGTCGATTGCGACAATACTTTGTGGGGTGGAATAGTCGGAGAAGATGGATCGAAAGGGCTGCGCCTATCGCCATTTGACGAAAGCGCCGGCTATCTTAACTTGCAGCGATTACTGAAAGAGGCAGCCGCGAACGGTTTCCTGCTAGTAGCGCTATCAAAGAACGACGAAGAGAATGTGCGAGAGGTTTTTGACCAACGTCCGGAGATGATATTGAAACTCGAGGACTTCAGTCTTCTCAAGATCAATTGGGGGCCAAAGTCGCAAAACCTGCTCGCGGCTGCAAACGAACTAAATCTCGCCTTGGATAGTTTTCTGCTGATCGACGATTCACCTTTCGAACGCGGCGAAGTAGCTGCAGCCTTACCGGACGTGGTGATCGCAGAACTGCCGCCGGATCCCGACGAGTATGCTACGGCGATTACGCGCCTCGGCCTTTTGGAGCGACCGCTGTTGAGCGACGAGGACACGCGAAGGACGGAACTCTATCGACAGGAGCAGGCCCGGCAAACCGCGCGCGAGGCTGTGATTTCGCCCGAAGAATTTCTCCGCGATCTGCAGTTGGAGGTTTTAGCAACGCCGGTGGGCGCAGAAAATCTCGACCGAGTTGCGCAGCTGGTTGCAAAGACGAACCAATTTAATTTGACTACGCGCCGGCACAGTCGAGACAAACTTGGCGCCTGGGCTTCAGATCCAAACGTTTACGCATATTGTTATCGAGTGTCCGATAGGTTTGGCGATGCGGGAATCACAGGTGTTTGTGTCGCCTTGCCGAAATCGGATCGAGTCTTCGAGCTCGATACCTTATTACTCAGTTGCCGGGTCATTGGGCGAACGGTTGAGCACGCTATCATGGAACATCTGCGCCAATGGCTTGCGGACCGGAAACCGGAGGAACTGCGGGGCGAATATCTTCCGACGCCAAAGAATGGTTTGGTCGCTGATCTTCTGCCGCGCTTTGGCTTTACACTCATCTCGAACGTGGGTGATCGCAAGCAGTACAGCTTAGACGATTTCCAGCGGCCGATCGCTAACGCTTTTGCAAAGATTGTAGAAGACCCCTTGACCGACTGAGGGCACGGACTTTATGCAGGCGACAAAGCAGGACGTTGAGCAAGTGTTTCGAATGGTATTCGAGCACGAAGATCTCGAAATCTTTCCGCAGATGACCGCGAATGACGTTGAGAACTGGGACAGCTTTCACCACTTGAACTTGATCCTGGCGCTTGAGGAACGCTTTGACGTGCGATTTTCATCGGAAGAGATCGCTGGAATGGAAAAGGTCGACGATCTATTTTGGATCCTTGGGCGGCATGGCGTAGAGGTTTCATGGTGATGCGCAACGTCAACATACCAATGTGGCGATAGAAATCAGAGACCACTTCGCGATGCGGGATTGGGAAGTGATGCGCGACTTTCTCTCGCGGAATTATCGTCCCGACGTGGCCCTCTGTTGCCGATCGGTCTTTGAATGGCAATTCATGGTCCAACCGGATACTGGCGCCGCCAACATGTATTGTGCGTGGGATGGGGATCGTTTGATAGGTATCCAGGGCTATATTCCGGTGCAAATTTTTTGGGGTGCGACTGACAAACCGGTAAGTGGTGCGTGGACGATCAACTGGTACGTAGAAAAAGACTACAGGCGCGGCGTGGGTTGGTTACTAATGCGAAAGCTTCAGGACGCTTTCCCGGTAGTAATGGGAATCGAAGCCAGCCCGGACAATCAGGTAATCGTTAACCGTTTAGGATGGACTTTCTATCCGAGCTTGCCCCGCTACTTGTCTGTGCTGGATCTGGAACAAGCCTCACAAATGCTTTGTCCGGAGGTTTCTGTCCAAGCGGACTTGCGCCCCCTTCTTTACGCCGGAGAAACTTTGGCCCGACCGCATTATCTCAATGAAGCTTCCGGCGACTACAATCCTGATTGGCGGCTGTATCCGCCGATGAGTTATGGAGTAATTCGCTCTCAATCGTATTTCGGATGGCGCTATTTTGCTCATCCAGTGTTTAAGTATTTTATCGCAACGACCGGCTCGCTTGACCGGCCCGCTGTATGCGTTTACAGGATCGAACAATCTTCCGGTGATTTTAGAGCAAAGGTGGGGCGCATCGTCGATTTCTTCCATCCCATTGATTCTGAGGGATCGGAAAATGGAAAGGGGTTGATTCATGCTGTCCTTAATAATCTGCGAGAGAAAGGTTGCGCATACGCGGACTGTTTCTGTTCAAGTCACACCTATGCGCAGACCTTGCTTGAGGCCGGATGGAGAATGCAGCCCGCAAGTCGCCAGTTATTACCAGTAAGATTATCTCCAATAGAGCGCAAAATGTTTACTTATAACATCGAGTGGGGAGTGGCAAAGCAATTACCAGTTCCGATCTTAGAAGACACTTATTTCACTAAGTCGGACGGCGATGCAGATCGGGCCGCCATGCTGCCCGAACTCCTTGAGAAGAGCTAAAAGAGAAAGGAACGAAACCGCAGATGGAGACGTCCGAGATCAATGAATTCAACAGTTACTCCCAGGACCTGGATATAGAAAGCCAATTGGAAGCTTTCTTTAAGAAACATGAGATTAGTCCCCTCGATGCTGTCAGGCGCTTTCCGATTTACTCGCGCCGGATCCATCTGAGGCGTTTCCTCGCACACTATGAACTATTTCGTCAGACAATTGACTTGCCGGGAGACATTGTCGAGTTGGGCTTCTTTAGGGGATTGTCGTTGATGAGTTGGGCAAACTTTCTGGAAGTTCACCAGGTTAGCGACCGGCGCAAAAGAGTATTGGGATTTGACACGGGCGAAGGATTGACCGGCGTTGGTTCAGAGGATGAAAGCGAGAGCGGTAAGGATGTTGCGGTTCCGGGAACATTCGCCGTGGCTGGAGGCGGCTGCGAATTAAAAGAGGCTATAGAAATTTTTGACCACGACCGGTTCGTGCCGTGGAAGCCCAGAGTGGAATTAACTTACGGGGACGTGCGCCAGACAGTTCCTGCCTACGTGGAGCAGAATCCCGGCCTGAGAATCTCTCTGCTTCATTTTGACATGGATATTTATGAGCCTACCAAAGTCGGTCTTGAACACTTGTTCCCGAAGGTTGTGAAGAACGGTATTGTCGTCTTTGACGAATATGGCGTTCTCGAATGGCCGGGTGAAACAAAGGCCGTTGACGAATTCTTCGCGGGGACAGATTACGTCGTTAAGAAGTTTCCCTGGGCACCGTCGCCGGGTGGTTACGTAATCAAGCTATGAAATTCACGTCAGAGGACTGTACGAGGTCGAATTAGAATGGTTGATATTGGTCGCTACAATGCGGATCCCGAAAGCTACCAGCGATTGGTAGATGAACTCTATGCAAACAATCCAAGCATTACTCTGCCGCCCGAATATGCTTCATTCATAAAAGACAATCTGTTGAGGTTTCTGATTCGCCTCGCGCGCTACAAGTTCGTGGCACGACTTGTCAAGAAATCCGATCGGGTTTTGGAAGTAGGTTGCGGCTCAGGTCTCGGAAGCATCTTTTTGAGTCAGCATTGCGCGCACGTGACTGGGCTTGAAGTGCGCACGACTGAAATCGAAGAGGCGAAGTTGATCAATCGCCGCCCAAACGTTGATTTCGTGGTCGGCGATCTGTTTGAGTTGGAAACCTCTGAAAAATTCGATGTGGTCGTCAACCTCGACGTAATAGAACATATGCCGCTTGAACAGGGGCGAGAATTCGTCGCGGTAATGAGTCGGCACATGAAGGCCGCTGGAATGTTAGTCATCGGCACGCCCAGCATTTACTCATACGAATACCAAAGCCCATTGAGCAAGGCTTCGCATATCAAGTGTTACGACCAGGACGAATTGGTGTCGCTGGTGGATGAACACTTCGGGCGTACGCTGGCCTTTTCAATGAACGACGAAGTGGTTCACACTGGTTTTTCGAAGATGGCATGGTACTATTTCGTACTCGCATTTTTGCCGCGAAAGAGCGCCCATTAGTCAGGAACATCCACGACATGTCAATGGTGGCAAGTAATATCAAGACTAAGGTTCCGTTTCTCGATCTGCGCGTCACTGACGACAATGAACGTCAGAATCTGTTAGCCGCGGTTGACGCAATGCTTCGCCATGGGCGAATCGTGCTCGGACCGGAGGTTCAGGAATTAGAACGCGAAATCGCACTCAGGTGCGGAAGAAAATATGGCGTCGGCGTCAACTCCGGCACCGATGCCTTGTATTTGGGTTTGAAGAGCCTCGGCATCGGAAAGGGCGATGAGGTAATTACGACCGTGCTGTCCTGGATCGCGACAGCAAATGCAATAGCGCTCACCGGAGCAACTCCGATATTTGCGGACATTGATGACGATCTTAACGTTGATCCTGCGAGGGTCGAACGGTTGATCACACCCCGCACGAAGGCTCTAATGTCGGTGCACTACACGGGTAAAATGTGCCGCATGACTCAGCTGATGCAGATTGCGAACGAGCATAACTTGCTCGTAGTTGAAGACGCCTCGCAAGCATTTGACGCGCGCTACCAGGGCCGCATCGCCGGTTCGTTCGGCGATATCGCCTGTTTCAGCATGAATCCGATGAAGGTTTTTGCGGCCTGCGGTGAAGCAGGAATGGTTGTCACCGATCGCGAAGATATTTATGAAAAATTGATCTCTCTGCGTTACAACGGCACCATTAACCGCGAAGAATGCGTCGAGACTAGTCTTAACGGTCGGCTGGATACTCTACAAGCAGCTATCCTGCTGCGTCGGCTGGACGGCGTCAAAGATATCATTCAGAAGCGACGGGAGATCGCGAGCTGGTACGATCCGCAACTGAAAGATGTCGTTGGCATTCCGAAAGAAGCCGGCGGAGAAGAGGACGTTTACTACACTTATCAGATACGCGCTGATCGGCGGAATGAATTGAAGACTTTTCTAGAAACCAGGGGAATCGAAACGAAGATTCAACACCCGTACCTGATGGCCGATCAACCTGCCTATCAGCATTTGCAGCAGAAGATATTCCCAAATGCCCGCCGATTGGTCGAACGAATTCTTTGTATTCCCGCTCATGAAAAGTTGACGCGCGCCGACATTGACTATGTAGCCAGCAACATTCGAGAGTTTTACGGGTGACATTCGCGATGTCCACGATCTCTTTTCCAGACCAGGATATTATCGAAATAGACGAGGCGCAGATCGAGAAGCTAAAAATCAGCGCCGCAGAGTCTCCGCTGAAGCGGGCGCGAATCTGTCTTCATCATAGTCATCACGACAAGGTTCAGGAGATGGTCATTGCCTTTTGTCGCGGCACTTATAATCCTCCTCATCGACATCAAAATAAGAGCGAATCGTTTCACGTAATTGAAGGAAATCTGGTGGTGGTATTTTTTGACGATGACGGCCAAGTAACGCAACGAATAAAATTGGGACCGCCTGGATCGGCCGGTGCGGCCTTTCTTTACCGTTTGGCGAGTACGTTGTGGCACACGGTGGTGCCTCTGTCAGAATTCGTCGTTATCCACGAGACCACATCCGGACCTTTTCTTAAGAGCGAAAATGAGGTCGCGGACTGGGCCCCGAACCAGTCAGATCAGAATGGCGTGGATGACTTCCTGCGGAGAATTACTAGTTGAGCATTTTGTGGAGCGACGCGTCGTTATGCAGCCCCCGCAGGTCAATCCACTCGCACCTTCCTCGCTACCTAAAGGCGGTAACCGGCGGATAGAATAGGCGCGAAGCAAGGCTCTCCAGCCTTTTATGAAGATGGGCACACTCTCAGTTGTCATGTCGAGCTACAACTACGGCTCGTATATTGGGGACGCGCTTGAGGCGATTCTGTCGCAATCGTTTCGTCCGATGGAGGTCATCGTCGTGGATGACGCTTCGACGGACGACAGCGCCGACGTTGTTAATCAGTTTGCGCGACGCGATCCGATCATCAAACTTGTGCGCAACGAGCGGAACATGGGAGTGCATTACGTCGCCGAGAAGGGTATCAATTTGGCGTGCGGTGAATATTTGTATGGAGCTGCCGCCGATGATCGGATCTTACCCGGCTTCTTTGAAAAGTCGATGCGTCTTTTGGAGCAATACCCGGAAGCGGGGCTGTGTAGCACGGATATTGGCTACATAAACGCGCAAGGACATATCGTCGGAGAGTATCGAGCAGGCGTCGTCGATCAAACTTCGTTCCTTTCACCCTCTGGGATTTTGAAGAGCCTTTACAAAGACCCCGCGTACATCGTTGGCGGCAGTACTATTTTTCGCCGAGCCGCGCTGGATGAAGCAGGAGGATTTCCGCCTCAACTCCTGAGTCTGTGTGATTGGTTTACTGAGCGCGCGATCGCCCTAAAACACGGAGCTTGTTACATACCTGAGGTTTTGTATTTGTGGCGAATGACTGAAGGTCAGTATTCCGCGACCTGTTACAAAAATCCGTGGGAAATGTTAAAGGTCGTCGACCAGGCGGTCGAACTCATGCAATCACCTCGATACAGCGACACGTTTCCGCCTGACTTCGTCGATTACTGGGTCAACCGGTTTGGTGGGGAAGTGATAGATGAAGCCTTGACCGGATTACACGACTACCAATACGCATTTATGGAACAGTTTGGCAAATGCGTGAAGCCTTCGGGATTAGTAAATAGACTGCTTCGGCGAACTCTTTGGTCAATGACGCGATACGCTCTGTCATTCTCCAAGTCGTCTCTCACGCGAGGTCTAAGTCCGATCCGGGAGAAGTCCCGCGCAGGGGTTAATAAGCAGAGTAATTAAACGCTGCGTTGCGAAAAGCGATTATGCAGACTCACAGTGAACGAATAACTTTTTCTTTTGGCAAGAACTGGCGCGATTACGTCGACACGATTAATGAAAACTCGATTCAGCAGGCGACGAATGACATCGAAGAATGGTTGCGAGACCACCCGGTCTCAGGCAAGACCGTCTTGGATATTGGAAGTGGCTCCGGCATTCATTCGCTCTGCTTTTTCATGATGGGCGCGAGAGAAATAGTCTCGCTCGATGTAGATCCATACAGCGTCGAGTCCACGCGGTTGTTATGGCAGAGGGCAGGCAGCCCTGCCAATTGGAAAGTAATTGGTGGATCGATTCTCGATGCAGAATTTGTGGGAAGTTTGGGCCAACATGAAATTGTCTATTCGTGGGGAGTGCTTCACCATACCGGCGCGATGTGGCAAGCTATCGACAATGCTTGTTCACTTGTTCAGCCCGGTGGTCGCTTGTGGATTGCGCTTTATGTGAAGGGTCCAACGTATCCGAAGCACTTGGCGTTAAAGCAATCATATAATCGCGCATCCTGGTTGGGGAAAAAGGTCATGGTATGGAAGTACGTCTTGCAGCACTGCATGATCCCTCGCTGGAAGGCAGGTATTAATCCCTTTGCATGGAATACGACGGGCGAGCGAGGGATGAATGTTTACCACGATATCGTTGACTGGTTGGGCGGCCTGCCCTATGAAGTAGCGAGCACGGATGAAGTCGTGGGTTTTTGCAAGGATAGGTGCTTTGCGCTCGAAAGAGTTCTCGAAGCCGGCGAACAGAGCAATAACATCTACCTGTTTTCGCGTACCGCATGAGTGATTGTTGCTCCCGTCTAAATCGACAATATGTGTGGAATTGCAGGAATAATTCGTTGGCGGGGCGCTTTGCAGCGCCACGGCGAGCTCGAGCGCATGACTGCGGCAGTTGCGCACCGCGGCCCGGATGGTGTCGGCTTCCTGCGTCGTGAGGGCGTCGGGTTGGGCCATCGTCGATTGGCCATTATTGATCCTGAACTCGGCATCCAGCCGATGTCCGACGAAGACGAGTCTGTTTGGATCACTTACAACGGCGAACTCTACAACTATCGCGAACTGAAAGATCAGCTTTCAAAACGTGGCCACCGTTTTGTCACTAACTCAGATACCGAAGTCGTCATCCACGCCTATGCCGAATGGGGCGCAGATTGCGTTAAGAAGTTTCGTGGAATGTTTGCGTTTGGGTTGGCCGACTTCCGTTCGCGAAAGCTGATGCTCGCGCGCGATCACTTCGGTATCAAACCTATGTACTACCGAGTGGGTGATGGCTATGTAGGCTTTGCTTCGGAGCTTTCGGCGTTGCGTGAAGTCGACGATGTGGTTCCTAAAGGAAATCTGAAGGCTATCGATTTATACCTGCGCTTTAATTATGTACCAACGCCTCATACGATTTACCAGGAAGTTTACAAGCTGCCGCCGGCCAGTTACATGACGATCGATTTCGATGGTAGTCGATCGGATCCGGTGACCTATTGGGATTTACGATTCGCGCAGCGAAACGGCGGGTCTGAGGACGCATGGCTGGAGCGCGCCGAAGACACGATTCGCAATTCAGTCAAAGCTCACCTGGTTGCCGATGTGCCATTTGGAGTTTTTCTTTCCGGAGGTGTCGATTCAACGCTTATTGCATGGGAGATGAGCCAATTGCTTGATACCCCGGTTCAGGCTTTTGCGATCGGCTTCAATGAGGAGGAGTATTCAGAGCTCAAGTACGCCGAACAGGCAGCGGCCGGTTGCGGCATCGAGTTGCACACTGAGATCGTTCGCGATGATGCGCTGGAAATTCTTCCGGATCTCGTCTCGCATTACGGTGAACCGTTCGGCGACAGTTCGTGCATTCCGACTTGGTACGTCTCACGTTTAGCGCGCGAGCACGTGCCGATGGTTCTGTCCGGCGATGGTGGCGATGAAGCTTTTGGCGGATATTGGCGTTATGAACATTGGATGCAAACCGGTCCGACGATCGAGGGCAAACGGTTACTTAAATCGGCAGCGGAAGCGACGCGCCAACTTGCGCCCCGCGCGGGTTTCTATTGGCTACGGCAAGCGATGAGGCAGTTCAGGTTGCCCGTCAATACACTTGCCGACTGGCAACAATTGATGCTGTTTGTCGGTGAACAAGCTCGACGCGAGTTGTGGCGTCCCGAGTACCACGACGTATTCAATCATAGTTCTGAACTGTTTGCTGACGCGGATGAAAAGGCACACAGTTGGCATCGCCTCGCTTACGCGCAGTATGTCGATTATCGAACTTACCTTCCTTGTGACATCCTGACGAAGGTCGACGTCGCCAGCATGTATCACGGATTGGAAGTGCGCACACCTTTAGTGGATCATTGTGTAATGGAATTTGCCGCTGGTTTGCCGGTCCCACAACGATATCGCGAGGGGGGGCCCGGGAAAGCTGTTGGTAAATATGTGACGAAGAAAATCCTGGAGAAAGTCTTTCCGCGCGAATTTGTGCATCGCCGCAAGATGGGTTTCGGCATTCCCCAACCAGAATGGTTTTCCGAAGGACGCGCGGGACGAAGTTTATGGCAACGGGTAACGGCCGACGATAACGCTCCCCTCTTTGAGTGTTTCGATCGCGAGAAGATTCGCGGCCTGCTCGATCGTCACACGCCGGCGTCTGACAATTCACTCCCTTTGTGGTTGTTCCTCGTGCTCGGACTCTGGCTGGAGCAAAACCCCACGGTTTCATTTGTTTGAGAAATGAAGATGTTATCGCAGCCTGAAGAAACGCTTGCGGGTACGGGCGACCTAAAGGGCGTGCGCATCATCGTCGTCTTAGGTCACTTCATTCTTGGGGGCGCTGAACGGCAGGCTTTGTTGCTTGCCCGCCATCTCTTTCACGATCTAGGAGCCGACCTCGAGGTTTGGGGAACTGGAGAGCCCGGCAGGGTATCGCAACTGTGCACTGACCACGGAATTCCCTGGCGCACGGCGCCGGTCCCTGTGCCGTGGTCCCCGAGAGTAGTGACCCGCATCAGGAATCTCGCGAGTTTCACCAGAGCGCTACGTCGCGCACGACCGGACGTCATACTGCCGTTCATGTTTTATCCGAGCTTGGCCTCAGGCATTGTGTGGCGGTTGGCGGGCGCGCGCGTCTGCATTTGGAACCAGCGCTGCGAAGGAAGAGATCGAGCAGGCCGAATTGCTGAAAAACTGGGCACGCTCTTAACGCGACAATTTGTCGCGAATTCCGCGCTTGGCCGTGACTTTCTCGTCGACACACTCGGTGTTAGTCCATCTGCCGTGAACGTGATCTATAACGGCGTGCAGCTCCAGCCCAGCCAGTTGGACAGAGCACAATGGCGTAAGCATCTGGGCGTGGACGACGATACTTTTTTGGCTTGCATGGTCGCGAACCTGCACCAGTTCAAAGATCATGAGACGTTGCTAAGGGCTTGGCGCATTGTCGTGAACCAAATGAATGCGATGAAACGCGAAGCGGTGCTACTTTTAGCGGGCGCTTTCTTTGCAACTGAAAAACCTCTGAAGTCGCTCGCTTTTGATCTGAAGTTGGACCGTAGCGTTCAGTTTCTCGGTGGCGTAAAAGACATTTCGGGCCTGCTTGGCGCCGTCGATCTTGGCGTGCACAGTTCAGTGAATGAGGGCGTTCCGAACGGCGTCCTGGAATGCATGGCTGCTGGGCTTGCGGTAACCGGAACTGATTATCCTGGATTACGCGAAGCGCTGGGCAAGGAGGGCTATCGGTTTCTTGCTCCGGCATTTGATCCTCGCGCACTTGCTAGCCAGATTATTTTGCTCGCGTCGAATGATGAATTGAGATCGCAAGCAGGAGCCGCCAACCGCTTGCGAATCGACGCAGAGTTTCCGCCGGTCATGATGTATCAGAAAATGGTTTCGTTAATCGCTGAGGGATTGCGGTTCGGGAAGGGACGGGCGATCGACAGACACGGACAGGCGTTCAATATCCATGTTTCAGAAAAGTCCTCATAAGAAGAAAGGAAATCTCGTTACCTTCTTGATGTATCGATAGATAAACAATTGGATAATTACCATACGAATAACTCAGTTCACTCGGATTTCCGGAAATTACTCGTTTCCCAAGCGACTGAAATTAGCAGCGACATGCTGGCTAAACCGAACCGACTGCAGGGCGTTCGCACAATAATGGTCATGGGTGATTTGGGGACCGGTGGCACCCAGCGCCAAGTGTTGTTGTTGGCTCAACACCTTCGTGAGTATGAGGGTGCAGATGTTGAAGTCTGGGCCTTTGGCGGAGAAGTTGGAGCGACGGCACGAGCGTGCGAAGCTCGAAACATTCCCTGGCGGATAGTTCATTTGAATTGGTTTACGAGCCGAAAGGATCGAAAGATACGCGACGTTGCGCGCTTTACCGGAGAACTGAGGCGCGCCAAAGCTGATGTCATCCTATCGTATCTGATGGCTCCAAATGTAGTGTGTAGTTTGGTGTGGCGGTTGACTGGAGCGAAGCTGTGCATCTGGAATCAGCGTTGCGCAGGCGTGGATCGGCTTGGCGCCAGAATTGAAAGATTAGCGGTTTCGCGCACCTCGAAATTTATTTCGAACTCTGAAGCTGGCGCTGATTTTCTAATGAACACACTGAACGCTCCAGGGAACAAGGTACACGTGGTTTACAATGGTGTTCGGAAGGAACTACCGGTAAAGGATAGGCGCACGTGGCGAACTGATTTAGTGCTCGACGAGGAAGCATTCGCGGCCTGCATGATTGCGAATCTTAGCATCTACAAAGATCATGCGACTCTTTTGCGGGCGTGGCGCCTGGTAGTCGATGAGTTTGAATCTCAGGGTCGCGAGTGCGCGTTGTTGCTGGCCGGCCGTTTCGATCAGTCTCAACACGGCTTGAAGGCCCTGGCGTTTGATCTCAATTTGGGCAAGACCGTACGATTTCTCGGAGAGGTTCAGGACGTTGCTGGTCTTATAACCGCGTGTGATCTCGGTATTTTGAGTTCATTGGCAGAAGGCAATTCGAATGCAGTGCTTGAATGCATGGCTCACGGGCTTGCTGTTGCCGGAACCGACAACCCGGGGATGCGCGAGGCATTAAGCACCTTGAATCATGAATTTCTGGCAGCGCCTCGCGACGCCGAGGGTTTGGCTGATCGCATCTTGCGCCTGGCGTTCAATCCGGATGTTCGTGACAATGTAGGAACGGCCAATCGACACCGCATCGAAGACAGATTTGACCCGCAGAAAAATTTCGCGCAGACAGCGGCATTCATAGTTGAGGGCCTGGAAGAAAATCGCGTGCGACGCAAACCCGCAAGTACATAACAACTCGACTGGAGTAACAAAAGGCTCGATGGTAGTCAATTGAGAAAGTTAGTTGATCGAGCCGTTTTCTAAACGAGTTGCAGATGCCCTACGAGTCAGGTGTTTATTAATGAAGAAAGAGATTAGAAAATTTTTTCAGCGACGCAACCATATAAAAAGCGAGCAAAGGGCCGTCAACGAGATTCCCAAACTGTCCGGCAACAGCAATTCTCTAAGAACTTTTTCGTCTAATGATCTGGCCGCGATTTTTTCTCGGGAGGACATCGGGCAGGATTGGGCCACGGTGGCGCCTGAATTGGAACACGTTTGTCGGATCGAGGACGGCACGACCGGCGGAGTAAATCCAGGCGATAGACGAGCTGTCTGGTATCTAATCAGAGGACTGAATGTGCGATCGGTCCTGGAGATTGGGACGCACGTAGGCGCATCAACAGTTCACATTGCGTCGGCGCTGAAAAACATGCGCGCGAAAGATTCCGAGATCGAGCGGAAACTGGTCACTCTTGACGTATGCGACGTCAACAGCGACGTCTCGGGCTGGTGGAAGCAGTATGGATTGAGTTCATCGCCCGGAGACATGATCCGAGCGATGAAGTGCGACGATGTGGTGACTTTCGTTACTGAGAGTTCCTTGACGTTCCTGGATCGCTGCAACGAAAAATTCGATTTCGTTTTTCTTGATGGTGATCATTCGGCGGCCACCGTTTACCAGGAGCTTCCCCGGGCCTTGAAAGTACTTAGTCAGAATGGGGTGATCCTGCTTCACGATTATTTTCCAAACAATCGACCGCTTTGGAGCAACGGTTCATTGATTGCAGGACCGTATTTGGGAACGAAGCGATTACGTAGCGAGGGAGTTGCGATCAAGATAATTCCTTTAGGCGCATTACCATGGCCGACGAAGCTCGGTTCGACCGTGACCAGCCTGGCGCTGGTGACGCGCGATCTTTCCGGCGCAGGTTCCTGAAAAAGTATGTGCGGAATTTGTGGAGTTTGGGGCGGCGCAAGCCGTGACGTTATCAGCCCGATGGTGGACGCCATGCATCATCGTGGCCCGGACGATTCAGGTGTATTTGGAAATGGAAGAATCGTTCTGGGAATGACACGTCTGGCGATCATTGACACCTCGACTGGCGGACATCAACCGATGCAGTCACCCGACGGCCAAATCACGATCGTCTATAACGGCGAACTCTACAACTTTCAAAGCGAGCGAGCCCTGCTGGAAAAGAAAGGCTACTCGTTTCGCTCTCACTCAGACACAGAGGTTGTGCTGCGCCTATATGAGCATTACGGAGATGATTTTCTCCACAGATTGCGCGGCATGTTCGCTCTCGCGATCTATGATCAACGCCAGGGTCCCGGGCGCGAGCGTTTGTTGCTGGCGCGCGATCAGATGGGGATTAAGCCTTTGCTCTATGCGCGAGCCGGCGAGCGTTTGATCTTTGCGTCGGAACTAAAAGCTATCTTAGCCAGCGGGTTGATTCAAACCGACGTCGATCCTGAATCGCTGAGACTTCTGCTCACTTACGGCTCGGTCTATCAACCGCGCACAATTTTGCGCGGCGTCAAAATGTTGCTGCCGGCTCATCGCCTGATCGTTACCAACAGCGGTGAGCAGGTGGAGCGATATTGGTCGCTTGGGTTAGATCGACGGCCAGAGTTGCGGCGCGCTCACTATCAGGAGCAAGTGGCGGAAATCGAACGCGTGCTGGCTGAATCGGTGCGGCTGCAAATGATTTCAGACGTGCCGTTGGGTGCATTTCTTTCCGGCGGGTTGGATTCGTCGCTGCTGGTCGCATTAATGGCCCGCGAAATCGGCAACGGCCGCGTCAAGACGTTTTCGGTAGGTTTCGAATCCGAGGGCCAGGCGATTGACGAAACCGACCACGCGGAAAGAACCTCGCGGTTCATTGGAACTGATCACACCAGGGTAGTAGTCACGGCCAACGATGTGCGCGATCGGATCAATCACATCGCTGCGGCGTTGGATCAACCGACAGTTGATGGCGTCAACAGTTATTTTGTTTCCCTGGCGGCGCGAAAAGCGGTAACCGTTGCTATTTCCGGGACCGGAGGCGACGAATTGTTCGCCGGCTATCCATGGTTCGCCGAGATGGTCGCAGACGATCTGCGGCAGCGCAACGCGCAAAAATGGAAGGCCGTGATGCGACAAGCAATCGCTCCAGCGGTGCATCTTTCGGTCTTCGACGATCTCTCACCCGGTAGAATACAGAACCGTCTCGAACAACTTCGATACACCACGGATTTTCGGACGCGGTACGTTGAGAGCTACAACATATTCGGTCGCGAGGGCGCGTCGCGACTGTTGTCGGATACGCTGCGCGCTGAGGCGCGAGCCGGCCGTTCAGCTTTCCACGATCTGGGTCAAGTCGACGAGTTGCCTCATGGAACGCCGATCGAGCGAGTCACCGGAGTGTGCTTGCGCGGTTATACTACCAACCAACTGTTACGCGACATCGATGCAGCTTCGATGTCTCACAGCCTCGAGGTGCGCGTGCCGTATCTCGACCCGGTTGTCGCTGAAGCGGCTCTGTCGCTGCCTGATGAAGCGAAATTAGGCCCACCTGCCGCCCAGCGGGGGATCGACGAAAGAACTTACCGTGAATCGGGAACGAAGCGGATCTTGCTCGACATCGCAGCCGCGTTTTTGCCGAAAGGATATGATTCAATCACCAAGCGTGGTTTCGGAATGCCGTTCGATAGTTGGCTGCGGGGATCTCTGAATGAAGTGTTGCTCGACTCACTCTCAGAAGACCGGGTGCGACGCCGAGGGCTGTTGAACCCGGTGGCCGTGACGGCAATCCGAAATGACTTCGCTACCGGTGATCAGCCGTGGCCGCGACCATGGTTGCTAATGATGCTGGAGTTGTGGTTCCAGCAAGTACTGGATCGTTCGCGAAGTTTACAAGTCAAAGAAACGCGAACGTCCCCTTCTGATTTCCTGGAGCGTCACAAAGTGGCGTAATTCGCTTGCTTCACTATCGATCAGTTACTGATGAATCCTCAGTTTGAATCCGACGAGTTTCCCGGTAAACCAAGAATTCTGTTTATTGGTGGCGGCGATAGCAGTCACACACACTCCTGGATCGATCTCCTTGAAGGCCAGCCGTTCAACGTCCGTTTGTTTTCGACCGCGCATACCATTCCGCCTGCCGAATGGAAAGTCAAAACGTATGTGACGGCTTATAACGGCCCGGCGCTAAATCCGGACACGAGAGCACGTTTGTACGACCGCGGTAAAATCAACCGACTGGTCGCTCGGACGCTTGCGCGCGTGGGTAAGAGGGTGCGGAATGGGCCAGATTATTCCGAACGCTGGTTGGCTGAAATTATTAGAAGTTGGCGGCCACACCTCATTCACACGCTCGGGCTTGAGCCGGCAAGTTATTTCTATGCTCACGTACGGGCGGCCAATAACCTGGCGGATTTTGGGAAGTGGATCGTGACCGTACGCGGCGGTCCCGATCTGGCTCTTCATCGTTTGCTGCCGGAATATGAATCGCGCATTCGCGAAGTCCTGACCAACTGTGGCAAGCTAATCGCCGACAATCAGCTCAATTATGATTACGCGTTAGCGAACGGGTTAAGCCAGGAGCAGGTCTCGTCACTCGGTATAGTTCCAGGAACCGGAGGCATCGACGTTGAGGAGATCGAATCACGTTGGCACGATCTACCTTCGCAGCGGCGGATAATACTCTGGCCGAAAGCCTATGAGTGTCCGCAGAGCAAAGCCTTGCCGGTGCTTGAGGCTCTGCGATTAGCCTGGCATCGGTTGCCGCCGTTCGAGCTGCATATGGTGGCGGCTTACGGTGAAGTGCGAATGTGGTTTCAGACGCTGCCGCCACAGTTGCGCGAACGCTGTGTGGTTCGGGAGAGAATTCCGCGCGCCGAAATTCTTCAGTTGATGGCCCGCGCGCGCGTGATGCTCGCACCGACGCTTAGCGATGGAACACCTAATTCAATGTTCGAAGCAATGGCGGCTGGGGCCGTACCGATCGTTTCTCCATTAGACACGATCCGAGCGGTGGTCGAAGCAGAAGAGAATGTGCTGTTTGCGCGCAACTTGTATCCGGAAGAAATTGCGGCGGCGCTGGTGCGCTCAATGACCGACGATCGGCTGGTAGACGCGATCGCTCGGACCAATCTGGAACTGGTGAAACGAATTGCAGATCGAAACGAAATAAGAGCAAAGGTCTTGAATTTTTATCATTCTTTAGTGCGTACCATTGGTTAACCCGAATTATCGATGAAAGTATTAATCATCGTGCCTTGCACTCAAGACTCCGGCTGAGGGTTGGATACTCGCGTAAGACGATGACTGATGTTATAGATGTAGGTCCAAGCATCGATTTGATTCATAGACTTTCCGATCTGGTAGGGAGAACATTTCGTAAATGAACATACTGGTGGTAGGCGGCGCTGGATACGTTGGCGGGGCAGTCACAGACTTGCTCCAACAAACAGAACACAACGTACGGGTATTTGACGCGCTATTATACGAAGAGTGTTATCGGAAGCCAGTTGACTTTGTTTATGGAGATGTGCGCGACACAGATAGGATCAAATCACAGCTGAAATGGGCTGACGCTGTCGTCTGGCTAGCTGCATTGGTTGGCGATCCAGCCTGTGCCCTTCATCCTGACGTGAGTGTGGAAATCAATCAGAAATCGCTCAAGACTGTGGCCGAAAACTTTAATGGGCGCATCGTTTTCCTTTCAACTTGCTCGGTTTATGGTGCTCAAGATAATGTTCTGGATGAAAGCTCACCACTGAACCCGCTGTCGGTCTATGCTGTGACTAAGCAGGAGGCTGAGCAGTACCTGTCGGGTAAGAATGCGATCATATTTCGACTGGGTACTCTCTTCGGGGTCGGCGATTTGTTTTCCCGAATTAGACTGGATCTGGTTGTTAACATCCTCACCGTGAAAGCACACCGCACGGGCAACATCAAGGTTTTTGGCGGGGATCAATTTCGTCCGCTGCTACACGTACGCGATGCCGCCCGGGCGATTGTGGACCACCTCGAGACCGAGCACACAGGAATATATAATCTTCACCGACAGAACGTTCGGATTATCGATCTAGCGTATCAAGTTCGCAATCATTTTCCCGATCTGGTTATTGAGCAAACGGAAATGCCCTTTCAGGACACGCGCAACTATCGGGTTAGCAGCGACAAAGCGCAGAATGTTTTGGGGTTTAGGCCGGCCGTCTCCATTGACGATGGCATTGAAGACATCAAGAGACTACTCGAAACGGGCCGTCTTAAGGACGTAGAGAACCCGCGTTATACGAATCAGGGATTTCTCTCGATCTACAATACTCATCTTCGTGAACAGGTAGTATAGAGTAATTGAATTAACAAAATGGAAGCTGAACAACCAAGACTAATCGAAGGCGATCTAGCAGTTGACGATCGTGGCAGCGTCGCCTTCGTGAACGAGTTTGATTTTTCAAAGGTAAAGCGATCGTACCTGATCACCAATCACAGGGCTGGTTTTGTCCGGGCCTGGCATGCGCACCGGCGTGAGACAAAATATCTAACCGTAACTCGCGGGGCAGCAATCGTGGGGGCAGTACAAATTGATAATTGGCAATCGCCGTCGGCGCATCTTGACGTCCATCGATATGTGCTCTCGGCAGAAAAACCTGCAGTCCTTTATATTCCCGCTGGCTACGCCAACGGCTTCATGTCCTTAACTGATGACGCGACGCTGATGTTTTTTTCCACCTCGAGCATCGCCGAGAGTCGCGGCGACGACGTGCGCTATGATGCGCGATATTGGGACATTTGGACTGTCATCGAACGCTGAAGAAAAGGTATGAAACAGAGAGTATTAATATTGGGTGGGTCTGGAATGCTCGGTTCTATGGTTGTGGATTATCTCGCGCGCGATGTTGACCTGGATATTACCGCTACCACGCGAAGCCGAAAGATATCTGCCATGTGCGCGGAAAAACATACCAAGGTGCGATGGCAGGAATTTGAGGCATCAAGCCTCGCCGAGCGCCCAGATTTGTTTCAGCAGTGCGAGTGGGTGATAAACTGCATTGGAATAATAAAACCGCTGATTCACGACGACGATGCTTCTGAAGTTGAGCGGGCATTGCGCATCAATGCGCTATTTCCGCACTTACTCGCAAGTTGGACCATGAATCGCGCGCGCGTGTTGCAGATTGCCACTGACTGTGTTTATTCAGGCAGCAAAGGACATTATGTCGAAAGCGCTGCGCACGATGCTCTGGATGTTTACGGCAAAACCAAAAGCATCGGCGAGGTTTACGCGCCTCATGTGAACCATCTACGTTGCTCTATTGTCGGTCCTGAATTGAAAGAGCCGCGTTCACTGATGGAATGGTTCCTTGGTCAGCCGCGCGGTGCGTCGGTCAATGGTTTTGTAAATCACAACTGGAACGGTGTGACAACGCTCCATTTTGCCAAACTATGCGGCGGCATCATAAAGGAAGATATCGAGCTCCCTCATCTACACCACGTAATTCCCGAAGGCCATGTAACGAAGTACGAAATGCTGAAACATTTTGCGCGGTGTTATGGGCGTGATGACGTGACCATCAGCCAGACGAAAGCAACAACCATTATTGACCGTACTTTGGCAACTGAGAATCACGCTCTGAACCTTCGGCTCTGGAATGCGGCCGGCTATTTAGAGGCGCCGACTGTTCCTGAAATGATTGCGGAATTGGCATCGGGCAGTGGCGTAGCTCATCAACTATCTGTCTCAAGGTAAAGGTTCTGAAAGTTTGATGACGCGGCAAAGTTTTCGCTCCAGCATGAAGAAAGCAATCAAAGCAACTCTGGAGAAGACTGCTGTTGGAAGATCGGCGCTCAACAGGTATCTGGTCTTTCGAACAAGCCAGGCGGCCAAACAATCAACGGTCGACTTGCAGGCACAACTCGAACAATCTGAAAGAGGGCTAGAGTCTGTCGGTCAGTGGTGGAACAGGTGCCATTCCGAAAATGAAGAGTTTGGTTATTGGCTTACCGGCAGCAGCGGGTCTCAGGTCTGGTCAAGCCTCAACGTGGAAGATCGAATTGGACCCGGAACTACGGTTTTGAATATTGGTGTAGGACAGGGCCATTGTACTCGCGGGTTAGTCGAACTAGGTTGTCGGGTTCATGCGCTCGATATCTCGCCCGTCGCCCTGAAGCGAATCAGCGACTGTGTGATAGCCGTCTGGTTGCCATCACAGTTGCATGACTTGCCTTCCGATACTTTCGATCTGGCGATTTCGCATTTGGTCGCTCAACACATGTCGGATGCCGATCTGAATCAGCAAATTAGAGAGGTAGTGAGATCCCTGAAGGCTGACGGCGTGTTTGCGATGCAATTCGCATTTTGTCTTAGCGGCAATGATAAAGATATCGAAGAGACTCCGGGAGCATTAAAAGCCGGGAGTATTCGCCGGTCGCTCGAAACGGTTAAGAGTATGATCACAAACGCCGGAGGGCGATTGGTTTGGTCGACAAAAATCGCCGAGTTTCCAGAACATAATGCCGGTTGGTATGCAGTTAATATTCAAAGACAGGTTGAATCTTGAAAGCCAAGGCGTCTTTGCTAGCCCCAATAACTTTCAAGATCGTTTCGTCACTGCCGGCCTAAGCGAATCCAACTAATGAAGATATTGACTGTATTGGGCACGCGCCCTGAGATAATTCGACTGAGCCGTATCATTGGGAAACTTGATCGCCTTTGCGATCATGTGCTGATCCACACGGGCCAAAATTACGACCCAGGCCTCAGCGATATCTTTTTCAGCGGACTGAGCGTGCGACAGCCGAATCATTATCTGGGTATTCGAGGGGAAAGTTTCGGCGATCAGATTGGCAAAATCCTTGCGGCGAGTGAATCAATTCTGCGCTCGGAACGTCCCGATCGCGTTTTGATTCTTGGGGATACGAATAGCAGTTTGATTGCCATCATCGCGAAGCGGATGGGTATTACTGTTTTTCACATGGAGGCGGGGAATCGCTGTTATGACGACCGTGTACCCGAAGAGGTTAATCGCAGAATCATCGACCACAGTAGCGATGTCCTCATGCCTTACACTGAGCGCAGCCGGAAGAATCTGTTGCGCGAGGGCATCGAAGGTAACCGCATTTACGTAACCGGCAATCCCATCTACGAGGTCATTAACCATTATGATCGGACAATTCAAGAGTCGAAAATTCATAAGCAGTTGGGTCTGGAGCCAAACAAATATTTTCTGGTCACAATGCATCGCGAGGAAAACGTAGATATTGAAGAGCGCTTGCATTCGCTCGTGCGCGCACTGGAACTTTTGCAGGCTAAATACGAACTGCCCGTGATTTGCAGTACACATCCGCGCACGCGGGCGCGGATGGAGCGCTTTCAGGTCGACACGAAGAACTCGCGGGTCCAGTTTCACGAACCCTTCGGCTTCTTTGACTTCATTGCGCTTGAACGAAATGCTTTCTGCGTGTTGAGCGATAGCGGAACCGTACAGGAGGAATGTTGTATCTTTAAAGTTGCCAACGTGACCATTCGCGATGTGACCGAACGTCCCGAAACAATCGAAGCCGGCAGCAACATCCTCAGCGGTGCAGGCGTCGAGGACATTCAGCGCGCCGTCGCCACCGTCCTCGACCAGAAGCCCGATTGGCACGCCCCGCCGGAGTACCTGGTTCCCCACGTGAGTTCCGCGGTGGTCAAAATCTTGCTGGGATACTAATCAGGATCACGTCCCGCTTTAACATGAAGATTGCGATTGTCTCTGAATGGTTGCCGCCGTCCGCGACTGGCCAGGGCCTGCTCATTTATCGCATGCTGGAAGGGATCGATCCGAACCGCTATTGCCTCATCTCAGGCGTCGAATACAGCCCGAACGATCCGGACACGGGTTACGCGCAGAGGTTACCCGCTACTTACCAAAAATTCACCGAAGGACCGCGCCTAACCAGGGGTTACCGTTACGGGCTGACACCGATACGCGAATTCATCAATTTTCCGCTGACAGTTTGGGATCGCGCCCGGCAAATCTCCGCGCTGGTTTTGCGAGAGCAATGCGATGCTATCGTGGCGTTCACCGGCCACGCCAGTGATCTTCCGGCCGCGTGTCTCGCAGCAAAACGGACACGTATTCCGTTTTATCCTTACGTGCTTGATCACTATTCATACCGCGAATGGCGTAACCGCGTGACTGGTTTTTGGGCGCGGCGGCTCGAGGGTCTCGTCATGAAGCGAGCCACCAGAGTGATCGTCACAAACGAAGTACTCAGTTCCGATTTGCATCGACGCTTTGGAATCGAGCCTAAGGTGATTCATAACTCAATCGATCTATCGGGCTATGAAGATGCGAGCCTTGATCCGGAACCGTTAGGCGCGGAAATAAAAATCGTTTTTACCGGGGATGTCTACGAAGCTCATTACGATGCGTTTCGTAGTTTGCTGGCCGGGCTGCAATTGCTAAAGCGGAACGACATCCGACTGCACTTGTACACACCGCGGACGAGTGCCGAATTGGCGGACAAGGGAATCGCCGGTCCCATCGTTTTTCATAAACCGTTGGCCATGGAAGAGATGATTCGAATTCAGCGCGATGCGCACATACTTTTTCTTCCGCTGGCATTTAACTCGCCATACCCCGGATTGGTTAAAACTTCGGCCACGACGAAAATGGGAGAGTATATGGCGACTCAGCGCCCTATTCTCGTCCTCGCTCCATCCGATTCGTTTGTTTCGTGGTATTTCAGAACTCATGATTGCGGGTTTGTCGTCGACAGTTGCGACGCCATGTCAATCGCAGAGACAATTGAGCGGGTTCTCGGCAGTCGCGATCTGGTTCAGCAGGTGATCACTCGAGCCTGGGAGCAAGCACACCGCGACTTTGATATCAAGAAAGCTCGCGAGCAGTTCTGGAATCTGATCGCACGCGATCGTCCAGTCAACCCTCTCGCTGGAGTGAATTGAGACGACTATCGATAAACGGCACTGCTGGCGATCAGCAGATCCTGGCGTTAAGCTATCCAGCGACGCAGATGAACCAACAGCAAGACAATCCGCATAACAATGGATCGCCGCTCGTTTCGATCATCATTCCGGCGTACAACTATGGTCGCTTCATTGGCGAAACGCTGAGCAGTGTTCGCAGCCAGACATATCATAACTGGGAGTGCATCGTTGTCGACGATGGGTCTACCGACAACACACGCGAAGTCGTTGAGCAATACATCAGAGACGACCATCGGTTTCGTTATGTTTATCAGGCCAACGCCGGACCGGGAACCGCCCGCGACAATGGATTAAGAAATGCCAAAGGCAAGTATATCCAGTTTTGGGACTCTGATGATCTAATCGAGCGCCGCAAGATCGAGTTGCATGTCGACTATCTCAAGTCGCATCCCGAAGTCGATTTGGTGTATGGCAGTGTTCGCTATTTTAGAGCTGACCGTCCGGGCGAGTTGAGATATTCCAATCTGCTTGACGACAAAGATTGGATGCCTAGAATTTCCGGGTCCGGCAAACCTCTCTTCAAGGCGATTCTCACCGACAATATCATGGTGGTCGAGGCGCCGCTGTTTAAGAAGGAAGTCGCCGATGAGGTTGGTCCGTTTGACAACCGTCTCTATCCAGCGGAAGACTGGGAATACTTCATACGAGTTGCGGAGTTAGGAAAATGCTTTCACTATTTTGCTCCGGAAGAAACGCTTGTTCTCGTCAGGTGGCACCCCGACAGCATTAGCCAGAACCAACGTTCGCGGCGGGCGGTGATTTTGTTGCGAGAGAAATATGCGGCGACGCTTCGCGACGAGGAACTCATCGAGCTTAACTCTCGTTTATTGGCTGAGTATCGGGCTTTGATAAAGCACGAGATAATCCAACGCGCCATAGGCGAAGTAAAAAATGGACACAGCATCAAGGGCGCCTGGCAACTTACGAGGGTTGGCCTGCGCTCGGGAAAAGCGAAAGAGCTATTCAAAATGCTTTTTTGCAGTGCGGCCGCTTTTTTTGCGCCGCGAGCCACGTTTGAAGAGACAATCACGGCTCCCGCAAGCAATACGGTCGCGGCAATTTTTCGGCGGCGCCGACCGAACTGACTCTCGCGACCGCACCCTGAAACTGGAGCTTTCGACGTACTCAAACAAAAACGTGCTTTCGTCAAACAGTCCGATCGCGCTTGCAGAATTTCGGCGCCGTTTGAGTTGCCCTGCGCGGATGCTTTATTTTGAAGCTTGAGAAATGGTTGTAAGTACGGCTGAGAAATCTGAGCTGACCTCAACGCCAGTGGAATCGCTTCCTCGGCTATTCGTTATCGTTCCCACGTACAATCGCTGGGGCGAAGCCAGAAAGTCGCTTGAATGCCTGGCGCGCAGTTCCTATGCGAATTTTGGGATCATACTGGTTGAAGACGGTTGTGTGGACGAGACTGTTGCGAGTTGCCGCGAGCAATTTCCGGATGTCGAGATGCTTCATGGTGATGGAACTCTTTGGTGGAGCGGAGCAATCAATCTTGGTACGCAGTACGCGTTGGACAATGGCGCCGAACTAATTATGTGGATCAATGATGATGTCCTTGTAGCGCCTGATACGATTGAAAGGCTGGTGGCAACCATACGACGCAACGGAGTCCGCACGGTCGCTTGCGCGCGGACGAAGTCAACCGACCCGAATATTCCAGACTGGAAAGGCGAGGCTCCCGCCTGGCACCCTGATGCCGGGAAGAACCTCAGGGAACTTCCTGAATATGGAGACGTCTCGATACAGCATCCACCCGGCGGACGCGCGGTCGTGATTCCGGCACAATGCTTTCGAGATGTTGGATTCATCGACGTGAAGAATTTTCCACACTACTGGGCCGATCACGACTTTCATTATCGCGCGATGCAGGCCGGCTACAAGTACTTCATCACCGCAGAAAGCTTTGTGTGGAATGTTCCCAATGAGCCGAGACGGGAACTCAAGCAAGAGTTTTCACTTGGTTGGATGGGGTGGTTTCTCACTGACCGGCGTTCGTCGATGAATATGCCTACGCTGCGCCGGTTGCTCAAGCGTCATTTGCCGCGGCACGAGTATCGGAAGATCTTCTATCCACTTCTATTTCGACATCTAAAGTGGCTTGCTTACGAATGGCTCATTAGAAAACCTTTGCTGCACCGGCCCCTGCGCGCTGTGAAAAATGCATTCTCCAAAGCCGAACCGAACAGTTCGCCGGGCAGATAAATGTAGTGGGATTTGGTTGAATGACGAATCGGAAAAGACTAAGGGATTTAAAGGGTATCCGCGGCGTGCTGTATAGGCTAGAGCAGTTAGAGCAGCGTGCGAGCTTCGCTCTCTCTGGATTTAGTAACTTCGTCAAGTTGCGATCTCATGCGAATGGTTCAAAGCCCGCAATAGCCGCCGTCGTGGTTGGGCGCAACGACGACTACATGTCCGACTTCAAAGAACGCCTCTATGCGACGGTAGCCTGGAATATCGAGCACCTTGTTGACGAAGTCGTATTTGTCGAATGGAATCCGCCGGCCAATCGCCAACTGTTAAGCTTTGAACTTGCGCAACGGTTTGAAAAAGTTCGCTCGTATGTGGTTCCTTCGAAGATTCACCACGAACTGTGCGAGAATGCGCAGGTAAAGTTGTTGGAGTATCACGCCAAAAACGTCGGTATTCGCAGGGCGCGATCTCCCTGGATCATGTCAACGAACGCCGACGCTGCAGTCGCGTTTGATGCGATCAGGACGATCGCAAACGCGCAGCTTGAACCAGACGTGGTCTGGACAGCCGAAAGGGTCGACATTCCCTGGCATGAAGGTCGCCAGGACGAGATCAGTATCTGGAACAGTCTGCGTTACCGCCGGGTCATACC
The DNA here is from genome assembly GCA_003222895.1 of Acidobacteriota bacterium. Classification (GTDB taxonomy): domain Bacteria; phylum Acidobacteriota; class Blastocatellia; order Pyrinomonadales; family Pyrinomonadaceae; genus UBA11740. The sequence goes on from QHXI01000049.1 coordinate 102,867, forward strand.
TTACAGCGAGTTAGGAACGGGTGAGTTTTGTCTCACCAGCAGGGAAATGTGGCATCGAATCCGCGGCTTTGACGAACTGATGGTGAGACACCGGATTGGGTGCGACGTGCGCGGCACCGCGCAAATGTTAGCGTACGGCGGACGGATCAAAAGGGCAGGAACAGTCCTGCATTTGACGCACCCTACCTCCTGCACTGAGAGCCGGCAGCCGCATCATGGAGAACAGGCGACGCCGGAAGGAGTTCCATATCACAACAGTGAGAATTGGGGGTTGGGAAATCTGAAAGAAATTAAGTTGGCTGAGCGAGTCTGGCAATTGTCTTAATGAACTTAAAAATGATCTGATTGTATTTAGCAACCATATGGCGAGAATGAAAGATTTGGTGCTGGGTGGCGAAGGGCTGATCGGAAGCACCCTAATCGGGGAACTCAACCGCAGAGGCCATGAAACAGTCTCGCTCGATCTGAAGAGCGGCTGCGATCTTCGCTATGTTGACGACGAGCCGTTTCGTAACTGTGATCGAGTTTGGTTTCTGGCGTGGGATACCGGAGGAGTGAAATACATCGAAGCCGCCGACAGCCAGCATGAACAATTCAAACATAACTCTGAGTTGTGCGCTCGTGTCTTCGATGCGCTCTTTCGCACCCGCACGCCATTTCTGTTTGTCAGCTCTCAGCTTGCGGGGTTGCCGAACGCGTATGGAATGACCAAAGCAATAGCCGCGAATTGGAGTCTCCAACTCGGTGGCAAAGTCGCCAGACTTTGGAATACATACGGCTGGGAACATCCGAGCAGGCGTAGTCACGTGATTACCGATCTCGTCTTGTCGGCATTGACAAGCAAACACGTTGCTTGCCAGACGAACGGTCGTGAGCGGCGCAGGTTTATCTATAAGAGCGACTGTGTTGAAGCGCTGATTGCGCTGGCAGACAGCTCGCAGCAAACCGCGGAAATCGCCGGCGGCGAATGGGTCACGATCGCGCGGGTTGCGGAAGAGATAGCGCGACAAACGAACGCGGAGATCGCCCTCGGCCAGCGAGACGGCTCAGAAGTTATGATTGATCCCGATCTGCTTCTTCCCAACTGGCAACCGAAAGTCGATCTGAGCGAGGGAATCGCAAAAGTGATCCGCGACGCGCGCGCCTATCTTGCCGTGGAGAATGGCAAAGCGACAAAGGCTCAACAACAAGCCGTTAGTTAACTCCGTAGAAATGATGCAAACGAACAACCCGCATACTCTGGGACCGGCGGCTCTCTATCGCAGACTGGGGCGACGCCGTCAGCTTCGGCGCCTGGTGGATCGCATTGCCGTCACCCGGCCGCTTAGACTGCTGGTGGGCGCCGGCCCAAAGCGATTTACCGGATGGATCGAGACCGATCAGGAATTTTTGAACATTAGCTCACCGGCAGACTGGGATCGTCTTTTTCGACCCTCATCCATTGATCGCATTCTGGCTGAACACGTGGTCGAACATCTCAACGAAATGGAATGGCGAACGGCGCTCTGCCAGTGTCGCATTTACCTGAAGCCTGACGGCATCTTTAGAGTTGCCGTTCCGGATGGCTTTCATCCTGATCCCGCGTATGTGGACGCGGTCAAACCGGGCGGAAGGGGTCCGGGCTCTGACGATCATAAAATTCTCTACAACTATCGAACGTTCGGAGCGATTGCTTCGTCGGAAGGTTTCGAGTGCGAGTTTCTCGAGTACTTTGACGAACATGGACAATTTATTCGCCGCCCCTGGAACGTGGACGACGGATTCATCGAGCGCTCAGAAAATCACGACCCGCGCAACAAAGAACGCCCGCTCTCTTATACGAGTCTGATTGTTGACCTGCGTCCAACAACACGATAGCGAATAAAAACTACGACCTTCCTCAGCGTTGCTTCCTGAAGATGCGGATACTGATTCTCGATACCTATTACCCGTCGTTTCTGTCCCATTTTTATCAGCAACACGGCGAGGTTGCGGCGCTCTGCTATGAAGAACAGTGGCGCGCGCTGCAAGATGAGTGTTTCGGAACCGCAGATTTCTATTCAAGTAATCTAAAGCGGCTGGGCCATGACGCCGCGGAAGTCATTGCGAATTCTGAACCTTTACAGTTGCAGTGGCTGCGAGAACACGGCATTGAACCTGGCCGGCGTCGAGGATTGCTGTCGCGTCTGCGAGGGCGGGTCAGAAACGAATGGTTCGAGGCGACCCTGGCGGCCCAGATCAGAAATTATCGGCCGGACGTTTTCTATGTTCAGGACATGAACTGTCTCAGCTCCGCTTTCATAAAAGAGATGAAGGCGTTCGCGAAGATTGTAGTAGGTCAGATCGCCTGTCCGATTGTGCCGGGAGTGAGCTTTCGCGAATATGATTTGGTCCTGTCATCCTTTCCCCACTTCGTGACAGAGTTTCGAGCCGAAGGGCTGAGGAGCGAATATTTCAATCTGGGATTTGAACCCAAGATTCTCGGGCGGCTAACTAATGGATCGCCTCGTTACGCAACCGTGTTTGTCGGCAGCCTGCTCGCAAGCCATTCGCGTAGAATAAGCTTCCTCGAAAGAATAGCTTCAAGAGTTCCGGTTGATACCTGGGGACCGGGAATGGAAACGTTAAGTTCCGATTCGCCGTTGCGAGAAAAATATCATGGCGAAGCCTGGGCCCTCGGAATGTACGAAGTGCTACATCGCGCGGATATTGTCTTAAATCACCACATTGATTTGGCGCAGTCCTACGCGAACAATATGCGGCTCTATGAGACCACCGGCGTAGGCAGTCTGCTGGTTACCGATTGGAAGGAAAACCTGGGCGACTTGTTCGAGCCGGGCCGCGAAGTTGTGGCTTATCAAAATCCGGACGAATGCGCGGAACTGATTGCGTACTATCTCGAGCACGAGAACGAGCGCAAACAAATTGCGCAGGCCGGCCAACAGCGCACGTTGGGAGAGCACACTTACTACCATCGAATGCAAGAATTGATCGGCATACTCGAACGGTGTTTATGATCCGAGAATTTATTGGCGCGTCGGCAATACTTTGACTTTCGCTGCTAGCCAGGCTTTATGCTTTCGCCATTTACAATGCTACAACGCGCGCGCGCCTGGTTTTACCGGCTGCGTATGAAAGCCCGTGGAATTCAGCAGGTATCAGATGATTATCGACTCCTGAAAGCGGGACAGCCGCTAACGGCCGAGGGCTGGAAAGTCCCATCGGCAGCAGCTTGGCAACACCGTGAATTCGAAAGGCTGTTGGGGGATGTTCGATCCGGAAATCCTCGCATAGATTTTCAGATAGCCGCCGAGGCGATCAAAGCCACCGGTCACGATAATCCTCGAATCATTGAGGTCGGTTGTGGCAGCGGCTACTATAGCGAGGCTTTGTCGTTATTGCTTGGTCGTCGGATTCGGTACGTCGGCATCGATTTTTCACCGGCAATGGTTAGTTTGGCGCGAGCCAAATTTGACGAGGGTGAGTTCCTGGCCGGAGACGCATGCCATCTGCCTCTACGAAACGAGTGTTGTGACATTCTGCTTAATGGCACTTCGATCATGCACATTGCGAACTATCGCGCGGCGATCGCCGAAAGCGTTAGAACCAGTCGCGAATGGTGTATCTTCCATACGGTGCCGCTGGTTGCACGGCGTGAGACGACCATTATGCATAAGCTCGCCTACGGACAACGTGTCGTCGAAGTTGTTTTCAATCAGACAGAGTTCGAATCGATGCTGAGTGAGAGCGGGCTCGTGATTAATCGGACTTTCCAAAGCATTCCCTACGACGTGAGCGAGATCCTGAATGAACCGAGTTGGACAGTAACGTATCTATGCCGAAAAAGATAAACATGGCGGATCAGTTCAGGGGGAAGAAGGTCCTCATCACTGGGGGCCTCGGCTTCATCGGCTCTAATCTGGCCCGCAAGTTGGTTGAGTTCGACGCAAAGATAACTATTGTTGACAGCTTGATCGAAGAATACGGCGGCAATCTTTTTAATATCGACGGCTTTAAAGATCGTCTGCGAGTGAATATCGCCGATGTCCGCGATCCCCACAGCATGGCATATCTGGTCCGGGATCACGATTATCTTTTCAACCTTGCCGGGCAAACCAGTCATATGGATTCGATGACTGATCCCGATACGGACCTGGAGATCAATTGCCGGGCGCAGCTATCGATTCTGGAAGCTTGCCGCCGGCACAACCCAACCGTGAAAATCGTGTTCGCGGGAACCCGTCAAATCTACGGCAAGCCTGACTATCTGCCGGTTAATGAGGCCCATGCGATTAGACCGGTCGACGTAAACGGCATCAACAAGATGGCGGGGGAGCATTATCACATTCTCTATAACAATGTGTACGGCATTCCCGCGTGCGCCTTGCGACTTACGAACACCTACGGTCCGCGGATGCGCGTGAAGGACGCCCGTCAAACTTTCCTCGGTGTATGGATTCGACGGATAATCGAAGGTGAAACATTCGAGGTTTGGGGAGGAGATCAGTTAAGGGATTTCACCTATGTGGATGACGCGGTGGAAGCCTTGATGCTGGCCGCCACGAGCGATGAGGCAAACGGCCGGGTGTTCAATCTAGGCGGCTTTCGACCATTCTCTCTCAACGAAATGGCGGATTTGTTGGTCGAAAAATATGGCGGCGGCAAATACCAGATTTGCGAGTTTCCCGCCGACCGCAAACAGATTGATATTGGAAGCTTCTATTCTGATTTTTCCAGCATCCGCGAAAGTCTCGGTTGGGAACCGACCATTTCTGAAGCCGAGGGACTCGCGGCGACGATCAAATTTTATCAAGCACACCTGAAACATTACCTCTAGTTTCGACAAGCCGATGTTGACTATTCCACAATGTGATCCACGCGCAGGATACCTGGCGCATAAAGAAGAAATCGACCAGGCGATCTCCCGAGTTCTTGAAAGCGGTCGTTACATCCTCGGGAAAGAGCTGGCCACCTTCGAGCAAGAGTTTGCCGCTTACATCGGCGTGTCGCACGCAATCGGTGTGGCGAGCGGCACCGATGCGTTGCATCTGGCATTGCGCGCTTGCGGAATCGGACCCGGTGATTTTGTGGTCACCGTTTCCAATACAGCAGTTGCAACGGTCGCGGCAATTGAACTCGCCGGCGCTAATCCGGTACTGGTGGACGTTGATCCCGATACGTTCACAATGTCTGCGGAACGGTTCGAAGTGGCGATCCAAAGCTTACCCCCCGATCAGCCGAAGGCGGTCATCCCAGTTCACCTCTATGGCCACCCCGGCAGCTTTGGCGAGATTCTGGCAGTCGCTGGAAGATATGGAGTGAAAGTTGTCGAAGATTGCGCGCAATCTCACGGCGCCCTTTTCCAGGGAAAGAAGACAGGTTCTTTTGGCGACGTTGCGGCGTTTAGTTTTTATCCCACAAAGAATCTGAGCGCGATCGGCGATGGTGGAATCATCCTGACCAGCGATGCGGACATCGCCGAGCGGGCGGGACTACTAAGAGAATATGGATGGCAAGAGCGTTACGTTAGTTATTTTCCCGGCACCAATAGCCGGCTCGATGAGCTTCAGGCGGCTGTCTTACGCGTGAAACTCAAATACCTTGATGAGGGAAATCATCGGCGGCAAGTGATCGCGAAGAAATATGAGAGCGCGCTGTCGGAATTTGATTTACGACTTCCAGCGACGGTTCCAGGCGCGACGCACGTGTATCATCAGTTTGTGATCCGCGCGAACAATCGCGACGAACTGAAACAACATTTGGCAAACAACGGCATCGGCACACTGATTCACTACCCTGTGCCAATCCACCAGCAACCGGCGTATGCCGGCCGCATTCGCATTTCGGCTCAACTCGAGCAAACTGAATTAATAGCGGGCGAGATCCTTAGCCTTCCGATGTTTCCTGAATTGCCCGACGCCCATGTCGAAGCTGTGTGCGATCATATTGCGAGTCTGGAACGGCTCGCGTTCGTTTAATGCGTTACTTTTGCACCTATTTCGATTCGAATTATCTCGTGCGGGGGCTTGCCCTCTATCGCTCACTCCTGCGCCACGCCGGGCCTTTTCAGATGTGGGTGCTCTGCTTTGATGATGTGTCTTGTCACACCTTACGAACCTTGAAGCTGGACAATCTGATCCCGATTTCACTGTCTGAGTTCGAGGCGGGCGATGATGAACTTCTCGAGGCCAAAAAAGATCGGAACACGGTCGAATATTACTTCACATGTTCTCCTTCGTTGCTGTTATACGTGCTGAAGAACTGGCGCGAAGTGGACGTCCTTTGTTATCTGGATGCGGATCTATTCTTCTACAGCGATCCGGCGCCGATTTATGATGAGCTCAGTGATAATTCAATTCTGATCATTCCGCATCGGTTTCCTGATAATGCGCTGTGGCGTGCGGAGAAGTACGGCAAATTCAACGTCGGGTTGCTCGCGTTTAGAAATGATTCATCTGGCCGGCAATGTCTTGACTGGTGGCGCGAGCGGTGCCTCGAGTGGTGTTACGATCGAATTGAACCGGGTCGATTTGCAGACCAGAAATATCTCGACGATTGGCCTGAGCGCTTTGAAAAGGTAGTGGTGCTTGAGCACAAAGGCGCCAACCTGGCTCCGTGGAATTTCATGAATTATGAAATTGAGATGGCGGACGGCATTGCTACGGTCGATGGCGCTCCCTTGATTTTTTATCACTTCCACGGCGTAAAAATACTTGGACGACGACTCTATGACACGGCGTCAGCCGGCGATTACGAGCGGATGCCTTCGCGGCTCAAACAGTGGCTTTATCCCCGTTACATCGCGGAACTCAAACGCACAGAACAGTGGATTCGAAGTTTGGTTCCCGAAGTTGAGTTGGGTTATTCGAGTATCAGGACCGAGTCCTATGGGTTTCGCGGAGTGGTTTCAAAGCTGCTTCGCGGACAGGTTATGATTGATTACAAACGCTTTTAGCATTTTACGAGGCGTAGGAGACCGCAACGGAATGTTTGGCTTCGATCCTGGCCGCGGCAAATCTCATCGCCGAAGCTTTTAAAAACGGACACAAGATTCTGTTGTGCGGCAATGGCGGCAGCGCCGCGGATTGTCAGCACATGGCCGCGGAATTTGTCGGCGTGTTGCGGAAGGAATTTCCGCGCGCCGGTTTGCCGGCAATTGCATTGACCACCGACACGTCGTTCTTAACCGCGTACACGAACGATTGCGGATTTGAATCGGTGTTCGAACATCAGGTGAAAGCGCTGGGCCAGGCGAACGATGTCTTGATCGGAATCAGCACGAGTGGCAATTCTGTGAATGTCTTGAGAGCGATTCGGGCCGCGCAGTCAATCGGGATGCGTACTATCGGATTGACGGGTGAACGAGGAGAGCTGACCACGGCCGCCGAGGTCGCGATCTGCGTTCCGAGTTCAGACACCCAACACATTCAGGAAGCGCACAGCGCAATCGAACACATCATCTGCGAATTGGTCGAGCGCAGCTTGTTTGCTAGCGAATAGTTGCTGATAGGTCTCAGATGGCACCGCGAGTACTCATCACAGGAATCACGGGCCAGGACGGAAGTTATCTTGCAGACTATCTTCTGTCGCTGGGATACGAGGTGCATGGGATTGCGCGCCGCGTTGCCCTCGAAGATCCCGAACGGCATTTCACTCGCATTTTGCATTTGGTGGATCGAATTCAGATTCACTCTGGAAGTTTGGAAAGCTATCCGAGCATCTTCAGCATAATCAGTCGTAATCAATTTGATGAGTGCTATCACCTGGCCGCGCAAAGTTTCGTAGCTGAAAGTTTCCAGGACGGCTTCTCGACGATGAACATTAACATCAACGGGACGCATTACGTTCTGGCGGCGCTTAAGGAGCTGCAGCCGGAGTGCCGGATGTATTTTGCCGGATCTTCAGAGATGTTCGGCAAGGTGCATGAGACGCCGCAGCGCGAAACCACGCCGTTTCATCCGCGTTCGCCTTACGGCATCAGTAAAGTCGCCGGCTTTGAGTTGACCCGAAACTATCGTGAGGCGTTCGGCATGTTCTGCTTGAGCGGAATTCTTTTTAATCACGAAGGGCCGCGGCGCGGCTTTGAATTTGTAACTCGCAAGATCACCAGCACGGTAGCGCGAATAAAATTGGGACTCGCGAACGAATTGAGATTGGGAAATCTGGAAGCAAAGCGGGACTGGGGTCATGCGGCAGATTACGTGCGCGCGATGCATCTGATGCTGCAGCAGCCGGAACCCGATGACTATGTAATCGCGACGGGAGAAACCCACAGCGTGCGCGAGTTTTGCGAGTCCGCATTCGCTATCGCCGGACTGGACTACCGCGACCATGTGAAGATCGACAAGTTCTTCTATCGTCCGGCGGAGACCGATTTGTTGGTCGGCGATGCGTCAAAAGCTCGGCGCGTGCTTGGCTGGCAGCCCACATATTCATTCTCCGATTTGGTCACCGAAATGGTTCAGTCTGACATCGCAGCGTTGGAGCCAAATCGACGAAACGAGAAATCCGAGAGGCTGTCCGCCGGAGGCAATAATGGCTGAAACGTTAGGTTCGCTCTGCGACAAGCTGACCACGATCAAGCTCAAGCTCTGGCATACCGAAGATCCTGATCGGCTTCAGAGTTTGGAAAAGCAGGAGGAGCAACTGCACGCGGAGATCGAGGAATTTATCGGGGGCGCAATCGCCGGAACGATTCCGCTTGAGCGGCTGACCTTCGCGGCGAACAAAGTCTATAAGAAGGACGGCAACGACACGTCGGATTTTCGCGGCACGCTCGGACAGATGTTTTCACAACTTGCCGATACGAATTGCAAACTCTGGCACGTGCAGGAGAAGGTCTATGAGTTCGAGGCAATTCCCGTCGATCAGAAAGACGCCGTGATTAAGGAACTGGCGATTGTGAATCTGGAACGAAACCAATCCATCGATCGGCTTGATCAAGAGTTTCGCAAAGTGGTGGAACAGGTTCGTAGTAAGAATTAGTCTTGGCTTTTTCTCCCGCCAATAATCAAATGCACTATCACCTGATCGGAATTTGCGGCACTGCGATGGCTTCGCTCGCCGGGATGCTGCAGGCTCGGGGGCACCGGGTGACAGGCTCAGACGAAAACGTTTATCCGCCGATGTCGACGATGCTCGAATCGATCGGCATTCAGCTCATGAAAGGTTATGCAGCCCCGCATGTCGAATCTCCCGACTGCGTGGTTGTTGGCAACGCGATTCCCCGCGGCAATCCAGAAGTTGAAGAGACCCTCAATCGTCGCCTGCTGTATCGTTCGCTGCCTGAAGTCTTGAAAGAGGAATTCATTCGCGGGCGTCGATCGCTGGTCATCGCCGGTACGCACGGCGAGACAACCACGACCAGCCTGGCAGCTTGGGTAATCGATCAGGCAGGATTGAATCCTTCATTTCTGGTCGGCGGAGTCGTACAGAATTTTGGCGTCAGCTTTCGCGTCACCGACAGCGATTATTTCATCATCGAAGGCGACGAATACGACACGGCCTACTTCGACAAAGGCCCGAAGTTCATGCATTACCTGCCTGAAGTTGCCATCGTTAACAACATCGAATTCGATCACGCGGACATTTACAAAGATCTCGAAGCGGTTGAGTTGGCGTTTCGGCGCTTGATGAATCTCGTTCCCGGCAGTGGCAAGTTGATCGTGGGCTGGGATAGCGAGCCGGTGCGCGACGTGGTGGCGTCATTCGGTGCAAAACTGTTCACTCAACTGGAAACGTTCGGCACGGGTGACGACGCGAAATGGCAGGCGCGCAACATTCAATTCGCAGACGGCGTGACGGGCTTTACGGTATGGCGCGAAGGATCGAAGTGGGCGGATTTTTCGACGCCCTTGATTGGCGACTTCAACGTGCGCAACTGTCTGGCAGCGATTGTTGCGGCGAACGCGTGGGGAGTTGAGCGGCAAACGATTGCCAACGCGCTGGCAACTTTCCAGAGCGTGCGGCGTCGTTTAGAAGTGCGCGGCGAAGTAAACGGCATCACCGTGATCGATGATTTCGCGCATCATCCGACCGCCGTGCGCGAAACCCTGGTTGCGTTACGAACGAAATACCCGACGCGCCGGCTAATCGCGGTATTTGAACCGCGCTCGCGCACTTCATGTCACGCAACTTTTCAAGACACTTATGTTGATGCGTTTGCTGCGGCTGATTACGTAGTCGTATCGCGCGTCTATGATGTGCAGCGCGCTGCGGAAATGGGCGGCGTACTGGACATCGAGAAACTCATCGAAGACATCTCGGCGCGAAACAAAGCTGCACACGCGATCACCCATGTGAGTGAGATTGTCGAGAAGCTGAAGAGCGAACTTCGTTCCGGCGACGTCGTGGCGATAATGTCCAACGGAGCGTTCGACGGAATACATGAGAAGCTGTTGGCAGCGCTGCGTTCTTAACAAAAAGAATTGGCCACAGATTTACGCAGATAACACAGATAGGAATAAGCTGCGACTAAATTACTCAAACTACTATTCATCCGTGAAATCTGTGTCTATCTGTGGCTGAAATTCTCACTGCGCTCCCACAATCCGCCAGTTGTTGTCTGTTTGAGTCGGAATCGTTTTGTTCTTCTCGACCCAATCGATGATCAATTCGCGCACTTCGGCGCTTGAGCGATTAACGACCGGCGCGTCTTTGTACATCGTGAAGCCGCCGCCGCCGTTAACGCGATAGTTGTTCGTAACTACGCGCAACTTTTGCGTTGGCGAGAGAGGCTGGCCTTTGAACTTTAGATTTAGCATGCGCTGACCGAACGGTTTTGTAACGTCAAGGTCATAAGTCACTCCTTGGGCCACGTCGAAGTTGTAGCCAGGGATCCTCGTATCAACTAAGTCATTCAAACTCTTGCCCGGCTGATATTCTTTGAAGTAACGCGCCGAATGTTCGAGCGCATCTTTCAACTGCTGTCCGGTCAACTCCAAGGTCACCAGAGTGTTTTCATATTCGTATAGTCCGGCGATGTCGCGCACAGTGACTGCGGCTTTCGGAATGCGTGCCCGATCATTGAAGCACGCGGCCATTGAAACGTCGGCCTTTCCGGCTTCGAGTTGCACACGCTGAATTAGATCGATGATCGCAGTGTCATGAAAGCGGCAACCTTGGGAAGTCAGCTCTTCGGTTGATTCACCAATCGCGCGGCCCAACCAGGCTTGTGTTTCTTTGTCATAAGGCTCGCCGAGCTTTGCGATTTCCGAATCGATCTCCGTTTTTTCAGTGACCGGAATTAGGCTGGCGGATTTTGCGATGACGTGCCAGCTACCCCGGTCATCCTTTTCCAAATAGAGATCGACGCGCGCAACATGGCTGGCCCAACGATTTGCCTGGGTCAAGAGCACGCCGTTCACTGAGAGATCATTTACCGGTCGATGCGTGTGTCCCATCAAAATCACATCGACGCCGGGAACCTGACGGGCGATTGCAATCGCAGCGTTCTCGTTTGGCACTTGTGACGGGTTGGGAATTCCCGTGCGCAGGTCTTCTTCGATGCCCATGTGCATTGCGATCACGACGACGTCAACCTTTTCATCGTGGCGCAATAACTGGACCCATTTTTTTGCCTCGCTGACAGTTTCGTGGAATTCCAGATGTGCATAGTTCGGTTTGTTCTCCCAATTCGGAATTCCTGGCGTAGTTAAACCAAGCACGCCGATACGCACGCCCTGAATTTCTTTAACGAGGTAAGGCTTGTAGTGCGTCATGAGCTCGCCGGGTTTGGCGCCTGCGAGCCCGACGCCGAACTCATCATAAGTATTCGCTGAGAGCCACGGAAATTTTGCTTCGCTGCGCGCCTTCTCCAGCACCTGCAGGCCAAAGTTGTATTCATGATTGCCGACGGTCATCGAGTCGTAATGCAGAGCGTTCATCGCGAGCATCATCGGATCGGGCGGCGTGTTGTTGCGTTTGTTGTGAAAATATTCGAGCGGCGTACCCTGGATCGTGTCGCCGGAATCAACCAGCAACAGATCGGGATCGTTCTTGCGCGCTTCCTTAATCAGTGTCGCAACTTTCGTGATGCCGACGTTGTCATATTTATTCGTGTAGTAATCGATCGGAAACACGCGGCCGTGCATGTCAGTCGTACTGAGGATGACGACGTGCGCGCGCTTGGAGTTGGGTTGCTGGCCCGCGGTGATCACAGCGCAGGCCAACAGAACGATTGAGACTGAGATCGAAAGAATTTTCTTGGTTGATTTCATTAGAAGTGCTGTTCCTGGTGATAAAGGCGTTTCATTCACACCTCGCTTCACCGAGATGCCCGAGGATAGTAACCAACTACAGAAACCGTTTCAACGGTTTCGGGACAAGCCGTTAAAACGGCTGATTGAAAATCGGGACGCGCGTGTTCACCTCGCTAAAGCGAGGTGAGAATGAAAGGATAACTAAACGTGTTCGGCAATCGCGGACTCCGCATCCCGCGCGATGGCTCGCAGCGAAAGGCCGCGATGAACCAACAACGCGACGCCGACAGCCGCCCAGAAAACATCGCGCGCTTTGCGGACGATCGCCAACGTTACGCCGACAACTTCCGTGAATTGCAGCACCTTCGAAACTTTTCCGGTGCCGGCTTCGTCAACTCCCATACGCAACGGAATGAATTTGAACGCCATGGTGATGACGCGATTGACGGATTCAAGAATGAACGCAGTGAACAATGTTGGAGGTTGTTGCGGACTGATGAAGCTTAGCGTGGTGTAAATTTCAATGACACCGGCGAAGTGAAAACAAGCTTCCAAAAATAAGATTGGCAGAAAACGCGATCCGTTGCGTTGATAAAAACCGTAGACGCGATCTTCAAGACTGCGGCTTTTCGCGACCCATTGTTTGTTCAGTCCTCGTCTATTTAAGAAACTAGTGGCGCCGCTGATGAATCGCATCTGCTTGCGGATCAGTAGAGCGCCGAGCGCAATCACAATTGCGATCACGGCAAGCGTTATCAAGCTCGCGAGTCGCAATCCTTTCGTCAGGCCAAAGCTCAAAAGCAACGCCAGCATTCCTGAGAAAACAAAGACGACAACTGACAGACTGTAGAAAATATTTTCGATCACGATGGCTGAGAATCCCGCCATCAGCGGAATGCGATCGCGAATCAGCGCGGGCTTGGCCGGCTCTGAAATAACAAAGCTGGCGAACGGCAGAATGTTTCCGATCGCGTCGCCCATCAGGCGCGCGCGCAACGCGTCCCAAAAGCGCAAACGGTACGGTTGCTCGACGCACAGCATCCAGGCAATCGAACGAACGATGTGACGAACCGACGAGATCGCGATGATCAGAACGAAGCCCGCGCCTAATCGGCCGACGCCCTCGACGATTTGATCGACGCCTGCTTTCTTGACGAAGTAAACGAACAACGCCACGCCGGCGATGGCGAAGACGATCCCAAGCGGCGTGAAAGTTTTTCGGCGTTTCTGTACGGTTGTCTCTGTCACTTACTTGTAAGAAACCAACATATGATGTCGGCTGTGGGTTGTCCAAAGAGCAATGTTCGTACCCCGTTAATTGTGACCAAATCGTTAGATTCTGACGCCAATCTCCTCTGCGTCGCAGTCGGACAAATCCGACACGTGGATGAGTCTAATAGACTGGAGCGCAAGCGTCCCGCTTGCAAGCGTGAGCAAGCGAGGGTGCTCCGGGAAATTTGTGTTTCTGGGAAAGGGAATCGTCCCGGAGCGACGAAATGTTTATAGCCAGGCGAGCTAAAACTTTTCTCCAGCTCCCGGAGGAGCGGAAGGTTTCAGGATTAACATTCGGCTCCTCCGGAGCCGGGTGCGCATGAGGGCGGTTGCAAACTATAAACATGTGGCCGCTCCGCGGCCAAGAACATCATTCAGAATTACTCCACTCAGCAAGCGAGGACGCTTGCACTCCAATCAGACTTTCGTTTTTGCGTTTTGCTTAGTCGGTTGATTATCATGTCGATTCAAATATCGACCAGCAATTTTCCCGCGGTTCGTACATCATGACTCAAACTCAAACTGCAATTGAACAATCGTTCGCGCGTCCGCTGACGACGCTTTCTGAAGATGAACAGATGTTTCGCGATAGCGTGCGCGAATTTGCCGAAGGCGAGATTCGCAAACGCGTCGAACAGATGGACGAGCAGGGTTACCTGGAACCTGCGTTAATGAAACAATGCTTCGACTTGGGGCTGATGGGAATTGAAACGCCGGAAGAATTCGGCGGCGCGGGCGGCTCGTTCTTCCAGGCGATTCTGGCGGTCGAAGAGCTTTCGCGCGTCGATGCATCGGTGGGCGTGTTCGTCGACGTGCAAAATACTTTGGTTAATAACGCAATCTTCAAGTGGGCGAATCCTCAGCAGAAGAAAAGATATCTGACGCAATTGGCTGCTGAAAAAGTCGGGGCCTACGCTTTGAGTGAAGCCGGATCCGGCTCGGACGCCTTTGCGATGCAGACGCGCGCAGTCGATAACGGCGATCATTTCGTTTTGAATGGCCGCAAACTTTGGATCACGAATGGTAAGGAAGCCGAGATTTTCGTTTTGTTCGCGAACGCGAATCCGGAAGCTGGCTATCGCGGCATCACTGCGTTTATCGTCGAGAAGAGCTTCGAAGGATTCACCGTCGGTAAGAAAGAAAACAAGCTCGGCATTCGCGCGTCGTCGACGACTGAATTGATTTTGGAAGACTGCAAGGTGCCGACGGAAAACGTGCTCGGCGAGGTTGGCAAGGGTTACAAAACTTCGATTGAAACACTGAACGAAGGACGCATCGGCATTGGCGCGCAGATGATTGGGATCGCGCGCGGCGCTTTGGAGAGCTCGCTTCGCTACACGACTGAGCGGCAGCAATTCGGCAAGAGCATCAACGAATTTCAGGGCGTGCAATTTCAACTCGCGGACATGGCCACGGAATTGGAAGCCGCGCGGCTGATGGTTTATAACGCGGCGCGCATGAAAGACGCCGGACAGAACTTTGTTAAGGAAGCCGCGATGGCTAAGCTTTATTCGTCGCGCGCCGCTGAAAAGATCACTTCGAAGGCTATTGAACTTTACGGCGGTTATGGTTACGTCAAAGATTATCCGGTCGAGAAGTACTGGCGCGATTCGAAGATCGGCTCGATCTATGAAGGCACTTCGAACATGCAGTTGCAGACGATCGCGAAACTGATCATTAAGAATTGATCCATTGATCCATTGGATCATTGAATTACACATCAATGAGTCAATGAATAAATGAACCAATGAATCAATGAGCAAATGAAACAATGAGTCAATCTCGCATCGAAGTTTTCGAACAAATGCTCGTCGCCGATCCGGCGAACACGATGGTCTTGTTCGGGTTAGCGAAGGAATACGAGAAGGCCGGCGACGATCGGAAATTGATCGAGACGCTGGAGCGTTACCTCGCGAGTGCGGACGATGAAGGCAACGCGTATGGCATGTTGGCGCGGGCCTTTGAACGAACCAAACGGATCGACAAGGCGCGCGAAGCCTATCAACGGGGCGTTGAAGTAGCCATGGCCCACGGTCATCCGGGCATGGCGGAAGAGTATCGACAGATGTTGGAAAATTGATTTTGAGTGCCGTTAGGCATGAAATATTTATAGGTCCGCTGATATCTCTGTTTTCACAGCCCATTTATGGGCTACAGAAATATTTCGCTCCTATAAAGGAGCTTGAGTATTTTCTCCACCGCAGGGCCATAAATATTTTGCCGCTCTGCGGCTAAGAAGCAATCATGAGCGACACGAAGGTTCTCAGACTTGTAAAGAAATCTGAAGACGGCTTGCCCGAAAAGGCCTTCACCGCGAAGACTGTGGCGAAGGCAGAGCCTAAAGCGTCTCCGATTACCGTCTTGAAACCTGCGCCTTCTCGCAGAGCGCCGAAGCCGCCAAAGCAAAGACGGGAGAGAGAACTGCCAAAGCTCAGCCGCGAAGAAATGCTGAAGATGTTTCGCACGATGTATGCATCACGGCGGCTCGACGACAAAGAAATTCAGATGAAGGGCCAGAACCGCATCTTTTTTCAGATCAGCGGCGCCGGTCATGAAGCGATTCTGACCGCGGCTGGAATGTGCTTGAAGCCGGGCCACGATTGGTTCTATCCGTACTATCGCGATCGCGCGTTATGCTTGCAGTTGGGAATGACGCCGCTCGAGATGCTGCTCGAGTCGGTTGGCGCTGAAGCTGATCCAAATTCGCACGGCCGGCAGATGCCTTCGCATTGGGGCCACAAAAAACTCAACATCGTTTCGCAGTCATCGCCGACGGGCACTCAACTCTTGCAGGCGGTCGGGTGTGCTGAAGCGGGTTATCGCATCAAGCTGGTCAAGGAACTGAAGAAGCGCACCAGGAAATTTCATAACGATGAAGTAGTTTATGTTTCGCTCGGCGATGGCACATCGAGCGAAGGCGAGTTCTGGGAAGCCTTGAACACCGCGTGCAATTTGCGTCTGCCGGTTGTGTTTCTGCTTGAAGACAACGGCTACGCGATCAGCGTCCCGGTTGAAGTACAGACCGCGGGCGGCGATGTCTCGAAATTGATTTCGGGATTTCCGAATCTCTACCGGCAACGCTGCGACGGCACCGATCCAGTTGAATCGTTAGCCGTGATGCGCCGCGCGGTTGATAACTGTCGCAAGAATCGCGGGCCTTCATTTGTTCACGCGAAAGTTATCCGGCCGTATTCGCATTCGCTTTCAGATGATGAAAAGCTTTATCGCGCCGAGGCGGAACGCGTCGCCGATGCTGAACACGATCCGATTAAGCGGCTCGGCGCTTTGATGGTTCAGGAAGGCGCCAGCGTTGACGAGCTGCAGAACATCAAAGACGAAATCGACCGCGAGATCAGCGAGGCTGCCGACAAAGCCCTCGCCAGTCCACAGCCGGCTGCGGAAACGGTGATGGATTTCATCTACTCGCCGACTGTCGATCCGACTTCAAAAGAATTCGACACCGAAGACCGCGTCGAGCTGAGCGGCAATCCCGGCACGATGGTCGATCTCATCAATCGCTGTATGCACGCAGAGATGAAACGCGATCCCCGCATGCTGGTGTTCGGCGAAGACGTGGCCGATTGTTCGCGCGAGAAATCTCTGGAAGAGGTGAAGGGCAAAGGCGGCGTTTTCAAAGTTACGGCGAACCTGCAGCGCGAGTTTGGCAGTGCTCGCGTTTACAACTCGCCGCTTGCCGAAGCGAACATTGTCGGCCGGGCGATCGGTCTGGCGACGCGCGGACTGAAGCCGGTGGTCGAGATCCAGTTCTTTGATTATATCTGGCCAGCTTTTCATCAAATTCGCAACGAATTGGCGTTGATGCGTTGGCGATCGGGCAATGAATTTTCATCGCCAATGGTGATTCGCGTTCCCGTGGGTGGTTATCTGAAAGGCGGCGCTATCTATCACTCGCAATCGGGCGTGTCTCTCTTCACCCAGATTCCCGGACTGCGCGTGGTCTATCCGTCGAACGCGCTGGACGCAAATGGATTGCTGCGCACTTCGATTCGCTGTGACGATCCGGTTATTTTCCTTGAGCACAAACACCTGTATCGCCAGGCCTACAACAAATCGCCTTATCCCGGCGACGACTTCATGATTCCGTTTGGCAAAGCAAAGACGGTGCGCGAAGGAACTGACATTTCGATCATTACCTATGGTGCGCTGGTCCAACGCTCAGTCGTGGCCGCGAAGGAAGCCGAGAAGCAAGGCATCAGCGTTGAGATAATCGATCTGCGCACGATGAGTCCTTACGACTGGAACGCAATCGCCGAATCAGTGAAGAAGACTTCGCGGGTGATCGTAGCGCACGAAGATTCTCTATCGTGGGGATACGGTGCAGAGATCGCCGCGCGTATTTCAAATGAACTCTTCGATTATCTCGACGCTCCAGTTCAAAGAGTAGCCGCGCTCGACACGTTTGTCGCTTACGCGCCGCAACTGGAAGACGCAATCCTGCCGCAGAGCGCGGATGTGTTGAAGGCGATCGTGGAACTGCGTGGTTACTAGCCTCGTAGCCTCCCATGAAACTACCAAACGGAAAGCTAGCAATTGTAGATATCCGAAAATTGCGGGATTACTGTCTAAATACGGATAATCCTCGCGGTAGTGCCGAAGGCAAGAGTATTTGCGCGGGTACTTGGAATCACAGTCAGCGCCGCGTCGGAGTTGCGCAATAAGCTCCTGGAAATTGCAGCCACAGAAGACACCAAGGAAGGCGGGCTTGATCTTTATGGCCAACGATATACGATAGACTTCACGATGGCTACCGAGACTGGAAAGGCCAACGTTCGAAGTGGATGGATAATCCTGCACGGCGAAAGCAGGCCGCGTTTGACCACTTGTTACGTGAAGAAGAGAAAACGCAATGGATAGGAATAAGATTAAACTGCTAGATACGGTCGCACTCATTGACGACTTACCTGAGCGTAAGCTAAAGCGTGGCGAAGTTGGAACAGTTGTCGAACTTCTCGCGCCCGACGTTTTCGAAGTGGAGTTTTCGGATGACGACGGAGAGACATACGCTGAACTCGCTTTACCCGCGGAAAAGTTGATCGTGCTTCACAATCAAGGTGAGAAGTTGAAAATCGTTGCCTAACTACATGCGAACACCTTCGACTTCTTTTCTTCGCTTCCCCTTCGATGACTCCGAAATTTTTCAAATCACCTTCCGATTTCCGCAAGTGGCTCGCCGCCAATCATTCCAAATCAAAAGAGCTCTGGGTCGGCTTCCACAAAAAGAATTCAGGCAAGCCCAGCATCACCTGGCCTGAGTCCGTCGATGAAGCGCTCTGCTTCGGTTGGATCGACGGCATTCGCAAGCGCATCGATGACGACAGTTACGTGATTCGTTTCACGCCGCGCAGACCCGGCAGCGTCTGGAGCGCGGTGAATATTCGCAATGTTGAGCGATTGATTAATGAAAAGCGAATGCAGCCCGCCGGATTGAAGGCATATGGCGCGCGAAAGGAAGATCGCTCCGGCATCTATTCCTACGAACAACGAAGTCCTGAACTCACGGAGCCCTACGCCGGGATCTTCAAGCGCAACCAAGCCGCCTGGAAATTCTTTCAGGCTCAGCCGCCGTCATACCGAAAGATGATGAACTGGTGGATTGTCAGCGCGAAACTGGAGCAGACAAGGCGTAATCGACTTAACCAACTCATCGAAGCATCAGCTGAGAGAAGACGGATCAGTTAAGCCGATTACGCGACGATAACGCCGCCTGATTCACACCTCGAGGTTGCGAGTTCACACACTTTCCGGCCAGCTTCGCGGTCGCCGATCCAGCCTCGTCATCGCCTCCTCGGTCGACATTGTTATCAATTGGACCATCCGACAACTTATTGCTGGACAGCCTGCCCGCCTTTGTTTATTATTGTCGCCCCGCTCCGACGGCGGTTCTCCATGCAGATTGGCCAACGCGGCCAGTTTCCAGTTTAGCCAACTGATCGTGCGACGATGTCGCCACTCGCCTGGCGTCAGTGACGACCTCTCGCCGATTCATTAACCGGAGGTTTTTTTATGCTCAGAATGGGAAAGAATCCAACAGAAGAAAAGAGCCCGACCCCAGCCGATGACGGCTATGCGACCCGCAGTTATTCTCCATATCAAAGTCAAAGCACCGAAAGCTATGCCCGCCCGGCAACCGAAACATCACTACCGGGAAAAGCCTTGACTGAAAGCGAAAACATCGCCCGCGAAATCAAGGACGGAAGCCTGAGCGGCTTTGTCGGCAGCGGCACCGTAATCACCGGTGAAGCTTCATTCAAATCGATGCTTCGCGTTGACGGCCGCTTCTCGGGCCGCGTGACTTCGGCGACCGGGACGTTGATTGTCGGCGCCGGCGGTCAGGTGGATGCGAACATCGAAGTTTCCGTGGCGACCATTCATGGCGTTGTCAACGGAGACATCATCGCGGGACAGCGAATTGAATTGGGCCGCGCCGCGAAGCTCAGCGGCAACATTACGACCCCGTCACTGATGATTGAACAGGGCGCGGTATTCGAAGGAAGCTGTAAGATGGTCCAATCAAAAGCTGCCACCGACAAAACCCCAAAGGTTGAGCGGAAAGAGAACGTGCTCGACGCTTCAAAGCTTGATTCGGTCAAGACCGAAGCAGCAAAGAAAGTTGACGACGGCAAGGCGGTTGCCCACGTCACAGCCGCAGTTGGCTAAGCTTCAAGACGCCAATACGGGTTCTCGGAAAGAGGCGGACTTTGCGGTCCGTCTCTTTTGTTTTGGTGAGTCGCTTCAGAAAAAGATTAGCCGCGGATGAACGCAGATTGGCGCCGATATGAAAATCAATGATCTACTCCTAATCCGCATCCATCTGTGTGAATCTGTGGCTAACTAGACGTTTCTTCACCCCGCGACATTCGCCCTCACAGGCGGTACAATTCCTTCCCAACTGCTGGTCATGAAAATCAAGGGCCTTCGAATTTCAATTCTTTGTGCGCTCGTCTTCGGTTTGGCTATGACGGCGACCGCTCAACCCCTGCGAAAGACCTTCGCCGCGGCGATCTCAAACAGCGTCCTGTTGAAGATCATTCGTTACGAAGATCAGCGAAATTGGAATGACGAACTGAAGTCGTTGCTGAGCGACAAAGATGCAAAGGTTCGCAAGCGCGCCGCGCTGGCCGCCGGACGGATTGGCGACGAGCGAGCAGTGCCGGCGCTGGCTGACATGCTGCTAACAGATCGGGACACCGAAGTGCGTCAGATGGCGGCGTTTGCGTTAGGGGAAATCGAATCGCCTGCTGGTGCTTACGCGTTGACTGAAGTGCTGAAACGTCGCGGCAATGACTCCGCCGACGGTTTAGTTCATGCGCGGGCCGTGGAAGCCCTGGGAAAAATTGTCGCTGCGATGGTCGCCACCGCACCTAATGGCGGGGGCTCCGCCAAAGCGCCGGAGGACGATCGGCTCGACATTATGCGCGCCGCAATTGTCGATGCGCTTAGATTTGAAGACAGCCGTCGTGCGCAATCCGATCGTCTCACGATTCTGCTGGGACTCACTGCGGTATTGCGGATTAAGCCTGACGGCGCCGGCCCACTCGCCGCGCGATTCTTGGATTATTCCGATCCGCAGATCGTCGCCGCGGCGCTGAACACAATGGCGCGGCTGCGTCTGAAAGATGGAAACGAGCGCGTGCGCCAACTGCTTGGTAATGGCGATGCGGTGGTGCGCGCCAATGCCGCGCGAGTGATCGGCGCTGCTGAACACAAGGAAGCATTCGATGAAGTTCTCTCTCGTGCATTAAGCGATCCCGACGTGCGAGTGCGCGTGAGCGCGATCCGTGCTCTGGCAAGTTTGAAAGACGCGCGCGCAGCAGATCCACTAATCAAGCGCGGCAATTCGCTGCTGGATTCAGAGCGACAGAATCCCGCTGCGCGAAATGAACTCCTGGAAATTGCGACGACCCTCGGCCGCTTATTGGCCAATTCTCTGAACGCCGACGCCATCTTCTTTCTTCGGGATATGCATGCACGGACCAAAGGCGAGGCAGTCGAAGTCGAGGTCGCGTTTGCGCGGATCGCTCCCGGAATTTACTTAACCAATCCCGGCGAGGATAAGGTTCTCGTAGTCGGTTCCTCTTGGCGACAGATTTCGCGTCGCGCTCAAGCGCTGGCTGCCTTTCGCGAAGTGATCACTGGAGCAGCGGCAGGCAGGGCCGGTGACGATGTGCTCAAAGCCGCGCAAAAAGAATTGGCGTCAATGCTCGACCGGCGAACCACGCCGCCCTTGGCTGTTTCGGACGTGCTGCAAGCCTACAACAGTTACAAAACCGCGGATGCGAATCAGTATGCGAAAAACTTTCTGCAAGCGAAGGACGTGATCGTTCGCGGGACCGCGGCGGAAATTCTTGGCGCGACGTCAAGCGAAGCGAACACGCGCGCGTTGGCTGAAGCGTTGCCACGAGCTTTGCGCGATCGCGACTTGAACGATGCGGCGTTGGCGATTCTTGACGCGCTGGGGAAGCAGAAGAACGCGGCGGCGAATGATGCGATCAAGACGGCGCTCAACTCTGAAGATCATTTGATTCGACGCAAAGCGGTCGCGCTCCTGAAAGCCAACGGCGCCGGTAATTTTTCAAATCGAATTGGACTGGTGAAGACGCGCTACCGCGATGCCGATTATCGGCGTGGGATAGCACGCATTGGCAGAAAGGTAACAGCGACTGTCGTAACCAGCAAAGGCGCTTTTACTATTGAACTACTTCCCGACGAAGCATCGCTAACGGTCGACAATTTTATTCAGCTGGCCAGGAAAGGTTTTTTCAACGGACAGACAATTCCACGCGTTGTGCCTAACTTCGTGGTGCAGGCGGGCGATCCGCGCGGCGATCAGAACGGCGGGCCTGGTTACCAGATTCGCTGTGAGATTAACGAAGTTCCCTACGAACGCGCTGCGGTCGGCATGGCGCTATCGGGGAAAGACACGGGCGGCTCGCAATGGTTTGTGACGCATTCGCCACAGCCGCATCTCGATGGCGGCTACACCGTTTTTGGCCGAGTGATTCGCGGCATGGACGTAGTCGATAAGATTGCGCGCGGCGACGTGATCCGTCGGGTGATCATTAGTGAGAAATAAATTGGACCACAGAGGACACAGAGAAGAGCAAAGGGATAAGCGCAAAGAGCCAAGGCCGATTGCTCGGATCTTACTACGGCTCAAAAATCACCTTGCGCTTTGCGCTTTGCCCTCTGCCCTTTTCCTCTGTGTCCTCTGTGGTTCAATCAGCCTCGCTAAGAACTCGGTCCCGAATAATCAATCGCGCCAGCCGCTGCCGCCCGAAAAACGAATCAGCTATCAGATCAAACTCGCGCTGGATTTCGAGCAACGCACGTACACCGGCAGCGAACGAGTGCATTGGGTGAATCGCGGCGACCACCCGACGTCGATCATCTACCTTCACCTCTACTCGAATATGCGCGCGCCCGACTACGCTGCGCCGACGGCGAAGAATGACGCTGGGCAAATCGTTTCAGACGAGCCGCGACTGAATATTTCCGAAGTGCGCCTGGCCAACAACGATGTGCCCGTCCCGTTCACGCTTGATGACGATGCGAGCACGCTCCGAATTAATTTGCGCGAATCGGTCCAACCCGGAAACGCGGTCGACATTCAGATCAAATTCAAAGGCAGCGTGCCGGAAATCGATCCTGAAGAGACCGGACTGGTCACTCATGTGCTGCAGCAAGTCAGCGCTGCGATTCGCAGCACGCGCGAGCTGCGACGCGCGCGCGACACGAATTTTGTTTGTCGCGGCGTGATGATGCTTTCGACTTCGTTTCCAATTCTCGCTGCGCGCAGCGGTGACGATTGGTTTCGCAAGATTGAGTCGAGCATCGGCGACGCGCTAACGACTGACACGGCCGATTACGACGTCACTATTGAAACGCAACCCGGGGTCAAAATCTTTACCCCAGTTGCCGCGACGTTGACGCAGAACGAAAAGACGGAATCATCGAGGTTCATCGGCGGGAATCTGCGCGACTTTGCGATCGTCGCCGGCCGTGATCTGCGCGCCGAAGAGAACCGCGTCGGCGAAGTGTCAGTCAGATCGATTTATCGTCCAGATCATGAAGTGATCGCGCGGCGCGTTTTGAAGATTGCCAGCGATGCTTTGCGAATCTACGAGAAGGAGTTCGGCGCGCTCCCGCTGAAGACCGTCACCGTGGTCGACGCGCCGCTCGTGGCTACGCTTGGCAGTGCAGAGTTCACCGGTCTCGGCGCGATCGCCAGCGCCTTCTACGTGGATTTTGATTCGCCGACGATGCGCAACATGCCCGATGTGATCCGCGAACAACAAGCGTCTGTTGAAGACAGTCTGGAATGGACCGTGGCGCACGTCGTCGCGCATCAATGGTGGGGGGCAACGGTTGGCAACGATCCGGGGCGCGAGCCGGTGCTCGATGAATCACTTTCGAACTGGTCCGCGCTGCTTTACTATCGTGAGACGCATGGCGAGGAGCAGACGGCGAACGCTTTGGAAGAGCAACTGCGCGGCGTTTACCGACTCTACCGCACGTTCGGGGGCGACGACATGGAAGCAAGCCGTTCGTCGCGCGAATATCGCAACTCGTTTCAGTATGCGGCGATTGTCTCCAGCAAGGGCGCCTTGATGTTTGAAGCCTTGCGCAAGCTGGTAGGTGACGAAAAGTTTTTCGCGGCGCTGCGCGAATACTACACAGAGAATTCGCTGGAAGTCGCCGATATGGATGATTTGCGCGGCGCGTTCATCGCGAAGGCTCCGGTCGAACAACGGCGCACCGTAAATCGTACTTTCGATCGGTGGCTGTCGAGCAAGCGCGGTGACGAAGACATCGGGCCGCCCGATCCGAAGCTGGCCGAAGAATTGGGGTTGCCGGCGAGAGTGAATGCGAAAGGCGGCGGAAATGTCTTCACCGGTTTCGCGAAAGTCGGAAAGTTTTTCTGGCAGCAG
>QHXI01000012.1 GCA_003222895.1 Acidobacteriota bacterium
GTGCTCGAGAACACTATGCAAGTGCGTGATTTGCCGGGGGCAAAGACTGCGCCGCGTTTCAAAGGAAAGATCGAGTTCGATCACGTCAGCTTTTCTTACGACCGCAATCAACCGGTGCTGAACGATTTGAGTTTGAAGATCGAGCCGGGTCAGTTGGCCGCATTAGTTGGCCCAACCGGGGCAGGCAAGACGACGATCGCGAGTTTACTGCCGCGTTTCTATGAGACCGTGTCTGGCCAAATTCGCATCGATGGCACCGATATTCGCCGCTTCAAACAGAAATCCTTGCGCGAGCAGATCAGTTTCGTGCTTCAAGAGACGCTCTTGTTTCGCGCCACGGTTGCTGAGAACATTGCTTACGGGAAGCCGAATGCGACCCACGAAGAGATCGTTCGCGCAGCGAAACTCGCGAACGCCGATGAATTCATCGACCGCATGCCCGACGGTTACGACACTATGATCGGCGAACGCGGCGTCACCCTGTCCGGCGGCCAACGGCAACGTGTGACGATAGCGCGCGCGATCATTCGCGACTCGCCAATTCTGATTCTCGACGAACCATCAGCCGGTCTGGACGCTGCGTCCGAGAAACTCGTCTTCGACGCGCTAGAAAATCTGATGGAAGGCAAGACATCAATCGTGATCGCGCATCGGTTAGCGACGGTGCGCCGCGCCGATGTGATCTTCGTCATCGATCAAGGCCGAGTAGTCGAGCAGGGAACTCACGAAGAACTACTCGCTGGTGGTGGTTTGTATTCGCGACTGTACGAGTTGCAGTTTAGAGGTGAAGAAGATAGCGAGAGAGACCTTGTGACGATTTGAGGTGAGTACCATCTGCGTGAGCGGATGGGATCATGTGTACGGCTACATTCTCAGGCCATTAATCAGGAGAGCGCTTGCTTCACGCTGAAAGCGTGAAATCCAATAGCCCAGGGTAAGCGCGGGCGCGCCACCCTGGGAAACGAACATCAATTACATTCCATTCGCCCTGAAGGGGCGAAATAAATCTCTCGCCCAAAGAATAATCCCGCAGTATACTCTCGGCGATTCTTCGCCTTACGGCTTCCACATCATGGCCGAACAACTCCGAGTAATGATCAGCAGCACCGCGCGGGACCTGCCGGAGCATCGCAAGCAGATCGTCGAAGCATGTCTCCGCCAAGGCATGTTTCCTCTGCGAATGGAGGATCTACCAGCGAATAGCGACGAGGCTGTCACAGCGTCACTCCAGATGATTGAAGGTGCGGACGTTTACATCGGCGTGCTTGCCAACCGTTACGGTTACATTCCCAAGGTCAACAACCCGGATCAGATCTCAGTGACTGAGATGGAATACAACCGTGCAGTCGCGCGAAAGATCAAACGGCTCATCTTTGTAATGGACAAGTCGCATCCAATCACCGTTGACGATGTCGACATCGAGAACGCTGCGAAGCTAAAGAACTTCAAGGAGAGAGTCCAGACTGAAAATATTGTTAGGTTCTTTAAATCGCCGGACGATTTGCGTGCGGAGGCCATTAATAGTCTCTCTAAGCTCCGACAACCAGACCTGACGACATTCCATTACGTCAGCGACATTCCCGCACCGCCGGAAGTCTATATCGCTCACCCTTACACGCTTCTTCAAACGGGCACGCTCATTGGCCGTCAGGCAGAACTAAAGTTGCTCACTGATTGGATTACCGGCAAGGAATTGGACTTTGATGGTCGCAAGGCTCCTGCCAATACCGTGCGAGTCATGAGCGTCGTTGCGATTGGCGGCATGGGCAAGAGCGCGCTGACCTGGAAATGGTTCAACGATGTCGCGCCGCAAGAAATGAAGAATCTTGCCGGCCGAATGTGGTGGAGCTTTTATGAAAGCGACGCGACGTTTGAGAACTTTGTTATGCGGGCATTGGCCTATGTCACTAAGCGACCGCTCGATGAAGTCCAGCAGATTCCCGCGCCGGACCGTGAAACGCAATTACTTGCAGTTCTCGATCATGAACCATTTCTTTTCGTCTTAGATGGATTGGAAAGAATTCTAATCGCCTACGCCCGAATGGATGCATCGCGATTGGACGATAGCGAAGTCGGTAAAGAAAAGAATCTTCGCAAGACGGCGGACCCAAGAGTTGGAAGCTTCCTGAAGAAGCTCGCCCAAGCGAAGCACTCGCGCATTTTGGTTAGTTCGCGACTGTATCCAACGGAACTGGAAACGTCGGGCGGCGATTCTATTCCCGGGACTTTCAGACTGAAGATCGACGGCTTGAACGACGAAGATGCGGTCGAGCTTTGGCGCGCTTTTGACGTCAGCGGTTCGCGCGATGAACTTCTGCCGGTCTTCAGAACGTTCGCCAAACATCCTTTGTTGATTCAGGCTCTGGCGGGAGAAGTCAAACGTTACCGCAGGGCACCGGGAGATTTTGCGGAGTGGCGCAAAGCAAACCCGCAATTCGATCCAAGCAAGTTTCCAGAGCTTCAAGATGCAATGGCTCACGTGCTGGATTTCGCCTTGCGCGGCCTCGACAAGAAGAGTCAGAAGAGTTTGCAAACGGTCGCGGCGTTTCGCATGCCGACCAGTTATGACACGCTCGCTGCCGTTTTGGTTGGGAAGAAAAAAGCGTGCGCTAACGAACCTGATTTAGATGCGGTTCTTAATGAACTTGAAGATCGGGGACTGATCGGCTGGGACAAGCGCGCCAATCGGTACGACCTGCATCCGCTCGTGCGTGGCGTGGTGTGGAGCGGGTTGGGCGACGACGCCCGGCGGGGTGTCTATACGAACCTGCACGCACACTTTGAAGCAGTGCCGATCATTGACGATCCCCTTAAAGTCAATAGCCTCGAAGACCTCACGCCTGCTATCGAGCTGTACAACACGCTAGTCGGACTGGAACGTTATGATGACGCATATGTAGTCTTTCGTGACCGATTGAGTAAAGCCACGCTTTACCGTTTAAGTACGGGCCGGCTCCGAGCAGATCTCTTGGAATTGCTCTTCCCTGACGGACTGGAGAAGTTGCCACGTTTGAATGATCAAAGGCGCCAGGGCTTCACACTCAACGCGCTGGCTCTAGGATATAAATTAAGCGGACAGCCGGAGAGCGCAGCGGCGTTATATCGCCGCGGCAACACACTCTATTCGGAGGCGAAGAATGACTCGCATCTCAGCGTTGGCTTGCGGAATCTGTCAAGCACGTTGCGGCTGTCGGGAGCACTATGCGAATCAGAGGCCGCCGCGCGGCGCGCACTTATCCTATCGCGCGCGCAGGATGATCTTTTTCAGGAGGCGATCAGCACATATTGGCTTGGATTGGCGGTGGCGGCGCGAGGAATCGTGATCGAGTCTGAGTGTTCCCTGCATCGCTCGGTGCAGATGTTTGTAGCGCAGTCTCACGACCAATTTGAAGGTGTGGTCAATTCTCATCTCGCGCAGCGAGCACTGTGGCTCGGCGAATTTCCGGGTGCGCTATCGTTCGCCAACCACGCATGGGAGTTGGCTCATGTTCAGAGCCTTGAGCGTGATTTCATCCGCGCGGCGCGACTCCAAGGCGCAGCGGCCTTGAGCTTGAATGATTTCGCTGCTGCCAAAGAACGGCTGCATCATGCGCTCACTCGTGCACGGACGGTGAACCACGTTGAAGAAGAGCTAGCCGCGCTGGTCGCGCTTGGAGAGTTGCGGCGGCGGCAGGACGATGCGCCAGGAGCACGCGAACTGCTTGATGACGTTTGGGAGTCAGCAGAACGAGGACCGTATCCGCTAATTCACGCCGATGCGTTCAACGTTCTCGCACAGATCGAACGCGATGAAGGGAATAACGGAGCGGCGATTGAAGCGGCGATGAAGGCTTATCGGCTGTCGTGGTGCGATGGGCCGCCGTTCGCTTATCACTGGGGATTGGAGAAAGCGAAGCAGCATCTGAAAGAACTCGGAGCGCCTGAGCCGGAGATGCCGCCGTTCGATGAATCAAAGTTTGAGCCGATGCCGGAAGTTGAGATTAATCCGCGCGATGAGTTCTATGTTGACGAGGAGTCGATCGATGGTAACTGAGCCCTCCCTTACGGTCGGGCAGCGGCCCCGATTAGCCACTTGCTATTGAAAGCGGTTGCGCCCCAGCTCAACCATTACTGCTAGACAAGGCTACTGGTGAATCCTAAATGGAAGCAACGCACTTACTCTGTTATATCCGGCGCGATCGTTTGACCAGTTGGAAGCTCGACAGTTTGGATCGGGGCACTCGAAATACTCCGGTGTTGGCCTACGGAAGTGACGATCCGATGTTTGCGAATTACGCGCAACCTGGAAATGTAATCTGGGTCGTCGGTGCGTATGCGGATGGCCCACCAACGTTGGAGGCGAAGATTGAGATAGCTGGTCAGATAAAGCGGAAGAAGGAGTACGCGTGTGAGATCAAGGGCACCGTCGGCGGCAGTACTTTCTTTGGGCTGAACGATGCTTCGCGGCCGATGATGCAACTCGTCTTCAAGAGCCAAACCGCTATCTGGTCCTTGCGCGATAAGTACTCGACTACGCATTGGCAGAGGGCATTTGGCCGGGACTTTCAGAGTCCGCGCAGGCTGGCAAACGCTGGTGATCGCGTCAACGGCCATCGCTCGCCGGGTGCAGCGCCGCTCGAAGAATTAGAAGAGTTTGTTCGCAGCCGATCTGTTTTTATCAGTTGGAAACACCAGGACAATCAACATCGACCGCGCTTCCTTCGGGCGCTGAGCATTGAGTTAGCGAAGCGTCAGTTTGCGGTATGGTGGGACCAGATGGCGTTGACTAACGTCGAGGCAATTCACGAACACCGCAGTCGGAAAAATGAGTTGATGAATAGACTCCTGCATCAGGGGCTCGCAAAATCTACGGCGATTCTCGCGCTCTGGACGAAGAATTATGGGTTCGCAACGGATTCAGACTTGCCGAATTGGACGCGAAACGAATGGCATGCGAAAGGTGAGCGGGCGCGTTTCGCGATCACTTCCGACGATTTTGAAAACAAGGACGACATGCGTGAACCAGATGAAGTTCTTCGAATGCCATACAATCCGCAACCAGCAGATGCGGTTCGCGTCGCCAGAGACTTCAAGCGTACCTACGATTCGATTGCGGGAAAGGTATTGCTACGATAAGGAACGGCGCGAAGTGGTCTCGCGCGGTCCCCATAAGCTTATTATTCAGCGGCCAGGAATGTCCGCGCTCCGACATCACGCGCTCATGCAGGCAAGGATGCCTGCGCTCCTTCAGCGCACTCGTCTCGATCTCACCGCCACCTGCGGTTGATTCAATCGATTCAATTCGTTAATTCGGCTGCGCATCGTGCGGACGTATCGTTCCGTCGTAGCTCGATCATAGCCAGCGGCGCGGAAGCTGTCGCGCAGTTGATTGTCCGACAATTGGCCGAGGATTGATCCAATCCAAGCGGCGTGTTCCACCGGCACCTTCTGCATCGCGTTAGTATTGCGGCGCTGCCGTAAGAAGTAAGGCGGATAGACGAGACTAACGAGTCCAAACTTCTTCGGCTTCAGATCATAGTTGAACTTCACCCGGCCCTTATCGACCTTACTGACCATTCGGCGGCGCTCAAAATCCTGTACGTTATTTTCTGAGCGATGACGGCCGAACCCACCTACCGCGCCTAGCGTGGTGTCGAGATCGGCTACCGTATATCGCGATTCGACTTTGCCTGACGGATCTTTCACGTGAATGACTTTGTTATTTTGCTTGAGCACGTCCCAGTCATTCAGCAGCACGATCATTGTCTTGAGTCCATTCAACTCACGCGTGTTCTTGAACGGATTCTTGTTCCAATCCCATTGCTCGCCCCGCTCGACATTTTTCCGGTGAGGTTTGAATCGCGCACCTCGCACTGAGTCGCCCTCGACGTACTTCTGGCCGCGCGATAATTTTTGCATGCCGTCGATGCGCGCGTGATCGAAATAATAAGACTCTTCGGCGTTGTATCCGGCGGCCCAGACCAGTCGCGTCGCGACCGTCTCTGACTGCGCCTCTGGGCCAAGCTTGACGCGCCACTTCACCCCGCGCGCATCCTCAACATCAAATTTTGGCAGCGTGCCCTCTTTCACCTCTTTTACGAAATGAAAGGGCGGGACAGGCGCCAGCTCCTTCGAGCCGGGTCCGTAATACAGATCGCGTTTGCGAATGTTTCCCGGGTCGCGCCACAGCACAGCATTCTTATCGTCGTGCTGCTTCTTCTTTTTGAATTTTCCGCTTGAAAAACTTTCGAGCGAAAGGGCGACGATAACCAGGCTCGCCAGTACGAAAAGCCAACGCTTTGTTCTTAGTGACTGCACGATAAAGCTCCCGTCCGGGAAGAGAAGGTTTTGAGACCGCACCGTCAGCCGGTGATGGTCGAAGTGAATTGAGTAGGGGCCGTCGAGGGATATCCGCGCTATTCATGCTAGCAAACCGCGGGAGGGTTGTTGCTGCTTAGAGTTAACGAAAACGAAATTGTTAGAACAATGCAACGGTCGAAGTAAGGTCGGACAAAAGAAGAAGGCCACCTCTTTCGAAGCGGCCTTCTTTGAATTCGCAAATCGGAACAATCAGATTCGGGATTTCAATATTCGTTTGCTTACCGGTTGCGCGTAGCTGAACCAGTCGTCGAAGTCGTGGCACCGGCAGCGCCACTCGCCATCTTCTGGCCATAGTCTTCGACGAATGTCTTCAGGTCGCCGTGACCCCACTTCGTGTAGAAGTCGTAGTCCTGCATCTCCGCGTAAACCTGGTCATATTTCCAGTGGTTCACGTTGTAGCGATATACCGCGCCCATGACTCCCGTGCGATGGCGTCCACCCGCGCAGTGTATGAACATCGTGCCGGTTGACGAATCGTTGACGAGTTTAAGGAACGCACTAATCTGTTCCGCTTTGGGATAACTCGAATCGCTCATCGGAATGTTCACATAGCGCATTCCCAGCGCTTCCACATCGCGCTTTTCGTAGCTCTTCGGGCTGTCAGTCAAATCAACGACGGTCTTGACACCCAATGTTTTCAGGTCTTTATAGTCTGATTCATTTGGCTGGGCGCCGCGATATAAGCGATTGTCCATCTTGCCAAAGTTTCTAATGTTGATGT
Source organism: Acidobacteriota bacterium (assembly GCA_003222895.1). GTDB lineage: Bacteria > Acidobacteriota > Blastocatellia > Pyrinomonadales > Pyrinomonadaceae > UBA11740. The sequence continues at coordinate 7,082 of QHXI01000012.1, forward strand.
TTGAAAAAGCAGGATCAGAATGCCTTTTCGCAACGGCCGCAGTGCCAATCGCGAGGATGATCGTTACGGCCACACTGATTTTCGCAAAGATATTTCTGGGGTTTTTCATCTCTTTAATTCTCCAAATTTTCTACCAGTTTTTTGTGTTTTGCAAGACCGCTTCGTCAAGTGAGGTCGCCGTTTGGCTGAGTTCTTCTTGATGGCTGATCTAGCTGGCTAACTAATTACGTTTCGTAACCGGGTCGGGCATCTATTGAGGACGTAACTTAGATACAAAAAGGGGTGGCGGAGTTGTATTGCAGAGTGCCTCGCGACTCATGATTTTGGCATCCGATTCGGGAGCTTGATAAACGAAAAGCAGCAGACTAACTGAGCTCTCCCTTAGACCTGCTCAAGCTCGCTTTCCGAAATCTGCGCGAAGCCCGTTTGCGTGCGACGTTAACCTCAATGGGCGTCATCGTCGGCGTGGCGGTAATCGTAACGATGGTTTCGTTTGGTTTGGGTTTGCAGCGCAATATGCTTTCCCGGTTTCGCGCGCTCGATCTTTTCAACGAGATTCGTGTGTTCGGCAAGAGCGTTTTCAGCATGGCCATGACGAACATGGATGCAAAGCAGAAGCGTGACGAAAACCCGGGCGAGCGTCGCGGTCCGGCATTTAGATCGGACAAAGCGCCTACACGAATTCTCGACGATGCAGCTGTCGCCGAGATTCAAAAGATTCCCGGCGTCGCCTACGTTGAACCGGACATCGGCTTCACCACGTACATCCGCTGCAATGGCAAAGTCTTTCCGCAAAGCGTCGCCGGTGCTTCGGTTCCTAACTATTCATCGCGATTCAAAACCTTCGCCGCGGGCCAAATGATTTCGAGACCCGATGCGGACGAAGCGGTGGTCAGCGACGTCTTGACCGAAACCTGTGGCTATGCGAAGCCTGCCGATGCGATTGGCCAAACGATTGAATTTCTGACAACGCGCGCTGATGAGCAGCAGCAACCAAAGGAAAAGCCGGGCGTGGCAAAACCGGACGAAACGAATAACGATGATTCGGGCATCGGCTTCTTCGGACTGCCGCTTGGCGACGAAACTGATAAGGCGCCCGCGAATGCAATCACCGCACGCACGTTCAAAATTGTCGGCGTGCTCGGACAGGAGAAGCGTGAAGGCGCCGCGCAGGGTGGGCCGGTTGGCTTGATGTTCAGCTCGTCGCTTTATGTGCCCTTGCCTGCCGCGCGCGATTGGGTGAAGAAGCACCGCAATCCGATGGGCGAGGTTGCGCTGGCCCTGGCGCGGCAGAGCGGCCAGCTTGGCGAATCAGAAAACGAAGGATACGGATCGGCGGTCGTGCGCGTTAACGATCCGGTCGCGTTAACGCAGGTGCGAACTCGTCTGACGGAACTTGGTTTCGGAAGTTTTTCGATCGTCGATCAGTTGGATCAGATCCGCACGGTGTTTCTGATCATTGATTCGGTGCTGGGATTACTCGGCGGAATTTCGTTGTTGGTGGCGAGTTTCGGAATTGCGAACACGATGATCATGTCGATCCTCGAACGCACGCGCGAGATTGGAATTATGAAAGCGATCGGCGCAGAGGATCGCGAAATCAAACTCATCTTCTTTTTCGAAGCCGCGGTGATTGGTTTGACTGGAGGAATAATCGGATCGCTCGCGGCGTGGGGAATTGACGGCGTCGCGAATCGCCTGGCTTATCGTTTCGTGCTCAAACCCCAAGGCGCTTCGTTCGTGGATTTCTTTTCGCTCCCGCCTTATTTGTGGATGGGCGCGATTCTTTTTGCGCTAACCGTTTCGATCCTCGCGGCGCTTTATCCCGCAGCACGCGCGGCGAGAATCGATCCGGTGCGGGCGCTCAGACACGACTAGAAAAACTGGCCGCAGATTACGCAGATTTACACGGATAGGAAACAAACCAGAGAATGCTGTCTTTCGTATCTCCGTTTATCTGCGTGAATCTGCGGCTAATCCGTTACTACTTTCGCCGAAAATAATATCCCCGTTTGGTAAGCACGACCGGATTCTCTTTTCGTTTCTTCGCGACCTCAGGCTTGATTTTAATTTCAACCGATCGAAACTTTTCATCAACCGCTGTATTGGTAGGTTGAAATCCAATTGCATAGCGGGCACGAAGACGGCTAATGACTACGGCGAGCTTGGCATCGACCTCGTTCTTGTCGGTGTCTAAAATCTCGCCTCCGGTTTGTCTTACAAATTCGTCAACTCCTTTGACCTTACCCAGGGACAAGAGGTTAAAAACTTTTCCCAACGCGGCGCGCACAATCAATCCGTAAACAACCGTTCCGCTATCAAACAGCTCCTCCAGAATTTGTTTCTGCTCGTTTCTTTCCGTGTCGGCGATGTTGTCCGTGATGATGATGATCACGCGCCGGCTGGTTTGCGCCGGTCCTTTATGCAGTCGGACGGCGGCATCGTCCAGTTGCATGCGAATGGCGGCATCATCCAGCGCCGGGCCCAGAAGCGTTCCCTGGCCGAGACGGTCGGTGGCTGTGGCGGCCTCGATCCGTTTTGAGACCATCCCACGATCTTTGGTGAAGTCCACAACCAATTCTCTCGTGGTCGCAAAGGCCATCACCGCAACTTCATCGTCCGGCTTCAGTCGCTGTACGGCGTGGAGAGCGCCGTCGCGAATTCGATGAAGGACCGGGCGCACGCTCCCGCTCACGTCCAACAGCAGTATTACTGACAGCGGAATTGAGTCGCGGCTGAAATAACTGATCTGTTGCTTAACGCCATTCTCAAATACTTCAAAGTCATCCTTATTCAGATCGCCAATAACCCACTTCGTATCCTTATCAATAACCTGCGCGTCAAAGACAACCAGGTTCGTGTTGACCTTGACGACCTCGTCCGTTTCTTTTTCCTGGGCCAGAGTTCCAGGAGAGATGCTGAGCAGTATTCCGATTAACAGAAAGAAGAAGAGTAATTCACTCCGCGATGCTGAGAGACTGTAGATGCCCAGCGCTCGAAGGATCAGGAAAAGATTGAACTGAGAAGTGAATCCCGGGTGACGGGTGACTGCGAGTTTGAGATGATTAGCCACGGATAACCCAGATACACCCTGATCGGAATATGATTGAGGATTCTTATCCGCCGTGATCTGCATTCAGCGGCTAATCCCATCATTGTTTTCGCCGCAAATAATATCCACGTTTGGTAAGCACGACGAGTTTTTCTTTTCCTTGTCGCACCTCAGGGATTCTTATTTCAACCCGCCGAAAGCTGTCGTCATCGGTAATGTTCGTCGGCCGAAAGCCGATCGCGTATCTTGCCCGCAGACGATCTATCACCTCGCCAAGCCTGGCATCCACTTCCTTCTTATCTGCTCCGAGGATTTCGCCGCCGGTTTCATCCACGAACTTGTTCACGCCCTTAATCTGCCCGAATGACATGATGTTGAAAACCTTGCCCACTGGACCGCGAACAATTAAGCCATAGACAACAGCTCCTGTCTCCAGCAGTTGGTCGAGTGCGTCTTGCTGTATCCGTCCGGCACTGGCGGCGATGTTGTCGGTGATGACGATGATGACGCGGCGGCTGCGCGGCGCCGGCGCCGACTGCATATGAATAGCGGCGCTTTCGAGCGCACGCGCGACTAAAGTGGCATCTCCGAGTGCGGCGGTCGCGGTGGCTTCTTCTATTTTTCGCGAGGTGAGCCCGCGGTCCTTCGTAAAGTTCTGGGCCAGCTTTGAAGTGGTGGCGAACGCCATTACCGCGACCTGATCGTCAGGCTTGAGGCGCCGCAAAGCATTCAGTGCGCCGTCGCGAATGTCATGAATGATCGAACGAACGCTGCGGCTGACATCCAGCAATAGAATTATCGACAGCGGCAACTCATCGCGACTGAAATACGTGATTTGTTGTCTTACGCCCTTATCAGTCAGTTCGAAATCTTCCTTAGTGAGACCACTGACCAGTTGTTTGGTTTTCTTATTGATGACCTGTGCATCAAAGACGACGAGATCGGTGTTGACCTTGATAATGTCAGCGGGCTCTCTCTCTTGCGCGATCGTTTGACAGGGAAGAATGACGAGCAGGAAAAGACCGAACGACCACGGGAGCGGAAGTGCTAATCTCAGGAGTCTCATGAATCAAACGAGTTGTCTAGGCCGTCAGCGACTTTCCGCACGAATTACAAAATCTCGCCGCCGGATCTTTCTGCACCGCGTTACAGTGAGGACAAGACAAACCTGCGCGCAAGTTCGCGCCGCACGCAGAGCAGAATGCCGAACCAACAGTCGCCGCCGCGCCGCACGTGCCACAGCGGCCGGGCATCGGCGGAACATAGCCGCCGGCTTTGCGCGCGATATGCGCTTCGATTATCTTCCACGCGTCTTCCGTAAGTTTGTATTGCCAGTAAGCGCCGAGCGCCGGCAGCGCGAGTAGTAGTCCTGCTGACAATGCCAGCGCGACTGCCGCGACTGCGGCTTTGTCGAACCACTTCTGCAACCCCATCTCGACCCGCGTGCCGCCGGTCTCAGGGGTGATTTTGATCGTGAGCGCGGCAGACAGTCCGGTGATGTCGCGTAACGTGCTAGACTTGCGCGCTTGCAGCACTGAAGTTGATGAAACTTGCATGGTCTGAACTTCGAAATCTTCGTCGAACAAATCGCGAAGCTCAGTCATTAATTTGATCGTGTCGGCTTCGACGCCAGGATAATAGCGGCTTTCCATTTTGCGATTTTCTCCTCAGGGCATTCTACGCCGAGGTGGGAGAGATAGTTCAGGAAATCGCCACTGAGACACGGAGGCACAGAGACTTATTTATGAGATTGAGACAGCCGCTCGCGTATTCGCTTTCGTTGGTAATCCTTGCGAGCCATTCGATCACATTCGCACAAACGATCGACGGTTTCTCTGCCGTGAGATCACAAGAGGAGCGTAGTGCCGAAGAACGGTTTCGCGCCGTGCCGGCCCCGAACTCAGCGCGCGAGCATTTGCGACGTTTGACGATTGATCCGCATGTGGCCGGCACGAAAGAGGATTACGCGACTGCGATCTATGTGCGCGATCAGATGCGTTCATTTGGATTGTCTGCGGACCTGAAGGAGTACCAGGTCTGGCTCAATTATCCGAAGACCGATCCAATTGTCGAATTGATTTCTCCACGGCGCGAACGGCTGAGCGTAAGAGAATCGGCGATCAAAGAAGATCCGACATCTTCGAATCCGAAGATCACCCCGCTCTTTAACGGATACGCTGCCAGTGGAGATGTGACCGCGCCTCTGGTCTATGCGAACTATGGTTTGCCCCCCGATTACGAAGCGCTTGAGAAAGCGGGCGTCAACGTCAAAGGCAAGATCGTGATTGTGCGTTACGGAAATTCGTTTCGCGGCGTCAAGGCCAAGGTCGCGCAGGATCACGGCGCCGTCGGTTGCATTATGTCAGCGGGTCAGCGGGGGTCCGCTCAGTTTTTGTTTCAGTATCCGGGCGATCCTTTGACGCCGGGCAAGCCTGCGATTCCGGGCACACCTCGTCTCAGTTTGGAAGAGGCTTACGTCGACATCCCTCGCATTCCGGTTCAGCCGCTGGCTTACGATCAAGCGCGCAGATTGATCGAACCATTAAAGGGACCTGTGCGGCCCAGGGGTTTCCAGGGCGGCTTTCCTTTTGCCTATCACGTCGGTGGCACGAATGATCTACGCGTGCATTTGAAAACCGACATGGACTATCAGACGCGCACGCTTTGGGATGTGGTCGCGCGCATCGATGGAGCGGCAGAAAAAGATCGTTGGGTGATTATGGGTAATCATCGCGACGCCTGGGTGTTCGGCGCCGTTGATCCCAACAGCGGCACCGCGACTATGTTGGAAACGGCCCGTGCGTTTGGGCAATTGCTGAAGCAAGGCTGGCAACCGCGACGCACAATCATTCTTTGCAGTTGGGACGGCGAAGAATACGGCTTGATTGGCTCGACCGAATGGGCGGAGGAAAACGCCGCCGAGTTGCAACAGAAAGCAGTTGCCTATCTCAACGTCGACGTTGCCGTCAACGGTCCGAACTATGGCGCATCGTCAGTTCCTTCGCTGTGGAAATTGATCCGAGCCGCGACCCGCGACGTGAAAGATCCGAAGACCGGCAAGAGCGTCTACCAACAATGGCAGGATCGCGCGCGCGAGCAACGAGCCGAACTCGATGAGGAAGAAGAGCCACGCATTGGTCCGCTTGGGTCTGGCTCCGATTACACGCCGTTCCTGCAGCATCTCGGGATTCCGTCAACCGACATGGGATTCGGCGGCGACTATGGCGTCTATCATTCAGCGTACGACTCGTTCTATTGGATGTCGCACTTCGGCGATCCCGACTTTGTCTATCACGTCGCTGCGGCGCAGTTGTGGGGCACGATGGCAATGCGGCTGGCCGATGCTGATGGTCTGGGTCTCGACTACACCGATTATGCCAATCAGATGCGCGAGTACTTCGATGAAGCTTTGAAGCTGGCGAAACATCGTCATCTCGAATCTTCGATCGATGAGAAATCTATCAACGACGCGGTTAAGAGGTTTTCTGAAGAGGCTACGCGCCTTGAAAGAGAGCGACAGAGGCTGGTAGCTGACGCGGACAAATCATCGAGCGCGGCCGCAAAACTTCGCCGCCTGAACGACGCTTTGATCGGAGCCGAGCGCGCTTTCATCGACGAACGCGGCTTGCGTGGCAGGCCCTGGTATAAACATGAAATCTACGCGCCCGGCATCTTTACAGGTTACGCGTCACAACCGTTGACCGACTTTCGACAAGCGATCGACGATCGGAATCTCACCGCCGAGAAAGAAGGCTTGGAAAGAATCATCGCCGCGATCGATCGCGCGACTGAAGTCTTGAAAAAGGGAAGGGAGTAACCTAAGCAATCAGACGGCAGGAAGCAGACAGCAGGCAGGAGTCACACGGATTTCCTGCTTACTGCCACCCGCCTCCCGCCGTCTTGCACTTCACGGTTTCTTTTTCTTCTTCGAATCTTCGGCTGCGGCTGCAGGCAGTTTGCCGCCTGCTTCGATGATTAGATTTGCGTTATCCGCAACGCGCTCGAGCGCCGCAATTTCATCCGGGTCGGTTATCTTACCCTTCAACCCACTTAGTTGATTCAAGTACCCATTCGTCGCCGAAGTCAGCTTTCGCAGTGACCTCGATATCAACGGATTCTTTTCGTCGCGCCGGCTGACATCATCTATGTTCGTGATTGCTTCGTCGAGTATTCCCGCGATGTCATCCAGCAACTGCGCGTGCGTGCCTTTCGGAACTTCGCCCCAATCGGGTTCGTCTTTCATCAACTTTTTCGTGGACGGTTGAGCATTGCCGTTGATGATCGCGAATCGTCGATCCGCGGCCTTGATCAAGATCTCAACTCGTTTGTCCAATTCCTGGTAGAAGCGAATGAGATCAGTCTCCGCGTCAGTGAGATGATCGCGCTGCGCGTATGACGGCGCGCAAAACACCAATAGCGTCGCGACGATCGCAATCTGACTGAGATGCCGGACGATGATTGATGATTTCATCTTGGTAATCGGTTGGAGATCTTGAACGGGAATCACGGATGCTTAATTCCATCAGGCGGATTTTTCGGTCCTTCAAATTTCTTTTCCGGCTCAAGCTCACGCAGCACCGAATGGCCGTAGAAAGAATCCAGAGCTTCCGCACGCGTGTCCCTAATATATTCTTCAGCGTCCTTAATATTGATCGAGTAATCCGCAGGCGTGTCACGTCGCATTACGGCTAACCGCGGGATGTGAAGACGGACCGAGATCTCGAAGTGCCGATAGATGTCGCGCGTGCTGCCTCTGTCCGGCGTTAGTGTGGCAATGAACAATCGCATGTCGCCGATCAGCCCGAGATATTCGCCGAGTTCCGTCGCTGCTTCTTCGAATCTCTTGTCGGTGGTGAACGTTTCGGCGCGTTGCAGATGTCCTTCAGCCAGACTAACTGTCGCGCGCAGCCGAGTTTTCGGATCTCTCGCTGAGTTCAATTCAGATCGTTCAGAGCGAGTTACGAACCGCATCGGAGGCGGCGCGGGCATTCTGGGAATCCTGGGTTGCTGCGTGAATGCAGATGTTGAGAGAACGCAGATCAAGAACCGGGGCAGCAGGATTGACCAGACATGACGAAGTTGACTTGCCATCTCGTCAAACGATCGGTTTCAGGATAAAGGCCTAGGGGTTCTTTCGCTTTCCCTGTCGGCGCTGAATTTGCGCCCGTAAGGCCGGCAGGCGCAGATTTACTTTTTCAATCTCGAGCTTGTTGTTAGTCGGGTCGGCATGCGACAAAAACTTTTGATACGCATCCAGCGCCAGTTCGTACTCGGCGAGATTATCATGCGCCGTCGCAATGAAAAAGTAGGTTGCCGCAATCTCGGGTCGCGAACTCGCAAGCCATTCGTATTCGGGAACGGCTTCAGTGAAACGCTTCAATTCGTAAAGCGCGAGCGCAAGATTTGCATGAGCGGTATAGTTGTCCGGTTCCGCACTCAGCACCTTGCGCAGGATTGCTTCGGCTTCATCGAAACGGCGCAGTTGAATTAACGCCGCCGCATAGCCGGTCGCATATTTTGCATTCTTGGGATCGATTTGCAGCGCGCGAAAGTAATACGAGACGGACTTCGCCGGATCAATTCGCCGGTACTCACTACCAAGTCGATCGAGCAACCTGACGTTGTTTGGATCTTTGGCCAGTAATTGCTCGAGAGCAGCGCGCTGTTCGACGCTCGATCCCCCGTCGCCAGAGATGTCGGCGCGAAGGGCGATCACTTCAGGGCGCTTGCGATCGCTTTCGCTTAACGCATCCAGCAAGTGCAAACTCTCATCCGGTTTGCCTGCGCGCGCGTACAGTTGAGCAATATCGGTTGCGAAGCTTGCGTCGGTGGTCGGTATAGGTTTCATCGCTTCGAGATCCGCAAGCGCGGCAGCGCGATCATTCATCTCCAGAAGGAAGCGCGCGCGATCGTAATGCATCGTCGTTTGCTTTGGCTCAATTTCCAATGCCCGTGTGATACTCGTCACCGCTGCTTTGATATCGCCCAATGCATATTCGATGTAAGCTCGTCTTCGCCAGGTCTGGGAAGTTGCGTCTTTTAACAAGGTCGCATCGCGCATCAGTTTGACTGCTTCCGTAAGATCCTTTGAACGCTGACGCAGGACGGCGAGCGCGGTGATCGCGTCGATGTTGTCATGGTCGAGTTCGATCGCTCGGCGCAAAATTGGTTCTGCCTCTTTGTCCGGATCGCCGACGATGGCTAACTGGCTGCCGAACTTTGCATAGGCCAGTGACCAGTTGGGCCGGAGAGTGACCGCTCGATCGAAACCCTCGATGGCTTCGGCTTTGCGGTTCGTGACCAGCAGCGCCAACGCTCTTTGAAGCTCGGCTTCAGGGAATTCGGGCTTTAGTTTGATGGCGGCTTCATACAGCTCGATAGCTTTTTTATAGTCGCCTTTTGCGTGCGCATCCTGTCCGCGGTCGAATAGCTTTACGGGATCTGTTTCGTTGTTAGTGGAATCCTCGGATTGGGCGTACGCGAACTGAGAGCAGATCGCAATTACAACAAGGCCAAGCGCACGAGCTAAATATGAATGTGACCGAGAGGCTGACATTTGATTCGTTTCAAGGAGAGACACAGCAGAACGTGTGTCTGATGGACGTTCGATGTTAACACCGGGCTTGGCGTTGCGTCACCGTCGGCAGGCAAACGGTTGCGGCTTCAAATTACATGAGATAACATTTTCGCGCTTTAATAATCCACGCCGCGTTTTCAATCGTTCAAAGGTTTTGGAGATCCACTATGTCTACAGCTCTCGTTGACGACATTCGAGAAATCAAAGAAGACAACCCATTCGAATCGATGATGTCTCGGTTCGATCGCGCGGCGCAACTGCTCAATCTCGATCCGGATTTGTACGCCGTGATGCGCGTGCCTAATCGGGAGTTGAAGGTCTACATTCCGACGCGCATGGACTCTGGTCGGATTC
>QHXI01000050.1 GCA_003222895.1 Acidobacteriota bacterium
CCTGTGCCCTGAATCCTCCGCTTGGGCCGTAACTACTGAAATATTTTCGCCTGTCATTAGTTCCAGACCAGTGGCGAAGAGCATGACGCGCGTGCGTTGATCCGGACCGAAGTTTAAGAGTGTTGAGATCGGAAAGGGATCGCGCACGAGTGTGACAGAGTCCAGAGCTATTGCCCGATTCGTATTCCCTTCCGTTAGTAGCGTCGGAGGCGAAGTGGTGTTTGGCGTGATAGTGAAGTTCGGCATCGAGACATTAAAGAAGATGTTGTCAATGGCTTCGACTTTAATGCGGGCCGAGGAAGTTGGCGTATTCGGAATACTAATTGTCGCGACGCCGGTATTGGGTGTGCCGGATGATAGTGTGAGCGGGAAACTGCTGCCTCCATCGACCGAAAGCAGCACGCGAACGCCGGCGCAATTGATTGGAGCACTTGAGGTGTTCGCAACGTTCCAGTTGACTGTCTGAGTCGAACCGGCCTGCCAGCTTGTAGCAGGACCTGGTTGCGTGACCACAAACGGACCGCTGCTTGCGACAACATTGACGCGCATCGCCCCGGTATTCACGCCGCCACCGCCGGCGTGATTATCGCGCGCGGTAACGCGAAAATTCATCGTCCGGCTTGTCGTCGGCAGCGATTCGCCGAACGTCGGAGTGCCGGACAAGATGTCTGACAACTGCGGAAATGTTCGCGTTGGGATCGCTACCGGAGCGAATGATCGAAAGATTGGCCGGTTGCCATTGTCGGTGTGCGGTGGGCCGGCCGCTCCTAAATCAAATTCTTCCCAACAATAGGTGAGCGCATCCGCATCCGCGTCGCTGCCACTTGCGGTGAGCGTGAATGGCGTATTAGCGGGAATCGTATAGTCGGATCCAGCATCAACGCTGGGCGGATTATTTTGCGCGCTCGTCGTGACCGGGCAGATGCTCCCGTTGCCGGATGTAGTGTAATTGGTTATCTGTTCGATGCTCGCGGTATGAAAGTAAGTGTCGTTCGAAAAAAGTTCGTCGGCGCCACAGAGGGGATAGTAAGTCCCGTCGGGCAGTACGCCACCTCGATAGCTCATAATCGTCGAGCCACTTCCTGGTTCATACGCGACTTGAGCAAACCGGCTGGGGCCGCAGTCGTCAAGCGTGCCGTTGAACGTGTGCAGCGCCCCGAGCAGATGGCCCAGTTCATGAGCGACAACATAGATGGCCTTTATTGAGGTCGGATCAGTAGAACGGAATATTGAGACGGACTTGCCTTTTTGCCCATTGTTACAAGTGCTTTGATACTGGGCCGCTCCCTGGAATATGAAATGGCCGGGCTGGTAGTTATAGACGTGGCCGTCAAGCACCATGCCGAGGTCGTAGTTGGCCGGGCCAATTCGTTGGTCCAAAACCACTTGATTTTGAGCTAGCAGTGAAGTGGCATCGTCGCTGGTATATCCGTCCGTCGCCGAGTTGGTGAAGATGATGGAAGTCTCGTTGGCAATCAAGGTCAGGTGGATCGCCAGGTCGCGTTCGTAGATTGCGTTAACCGCATTGATGGTGGTGGTCATCGCGCTCAGAATGCTGCCGACCGTTCCATCACCATACGTCTGGGTGAACTCTGCAGTAGCTGCCAGCGCCAGACGATAAGTGCGCAGTGTCGTGCCTCCGGCAAGACCGAGATTCGACTGACCCTTGCGCGGAAGTTGTTTGCTTTGCTGGGATGCCTGCTCGGCTCCGAGGACCAGACAACTAAATGAACCCGCCTCTTTCGGCGCCTCATGCTGGTTCTGGCTAATATCGTAACTAATATATTGACCGCGACTCGCATGCGAGTCAGGCTCAATGATGACTGTGCCTGTACTTGAGAGCACGATGGCGTGAAAGCCCGCGGGCGTGACATCGAGCCGCGTGGTGGCAGTTGGATCATCGAGACCACGACCTCGATAAGTCTTGATGTCTGGGAAATGCGCGGCGAGTTCGGGTGCCATCATCGGCGATTCCTCAACACGAAATCGCGCAAAAGTTCCATCGGGCATCGGCAACGTTATGACTACTTGAGTCTGGCTGGCTGCTGTTGTGAACTCCATCGGGGCATGACTGAGCAACTTCCTTTCGGCAGTCTCATTGAGACTTAGCTCCCGATAGAACTTTGGATGGACATCGATCGCTGCACTGCTTCTCTTCTCTGGCGGAAGCCATATGCCGTCTTCGGATCGATCTGATTTCAATTCTTCTCGAGGTAATGGCGACGATTCCACAACATTCATGGTCGGGACCAACTTTCCGAGTGCTGCTTGTTCGCGTCGCTCGGCGGTGACAAGTAAATTGCGTTCGCATAAAAGCGTAAAGCCCACGACACCAGAAAGAAAGCACAGGATCAGCGGGAGCCGGCAAACAAAACGGCGGCGCACTCTGATTCTATTCGCCTGGACCAGGCGAGTATTTATTTCTCTCATTGTTAATTCCGCGGCTTTGTCGGAAATTCGAAGGAAAGAAATTGAGGAGAGCGAGTACTCTACTCGCTTGTTTGAGAAATGACTAATTTTTTACTGGCGGGGCAGTAGCCCAACCGTGGAAGGGCGTGTCAGAACCGCCTGCGGTCCCCGTCGGGTACCAACCGATGTACACGCCTTCGGCGTCGATAACAAATTTCATTGAATCAGTGAACTAATGGATCAATGAATCAATTCGAGATAGCTTTCATTTTAGGATCGATGATATAAGGCGGCTCAATGCGCAAAGCAATCCTCGTCCTGGCTCTTCTGTTGGCGTTGACCTCATCGTTCGGCCAAAACAACAACAGCGGCGCATCGGGTGGCAAAGCAAGTGACAGCGCCTCAGCGCCCGCTAAGAACGCGGCCGCACCTGCTAAGAAAAAGCCCGTTCCCAAACCGGCTCCAAAGCAGGATAATCCTTCGTATTCGCCGTGCGGGGTTTTCAATAAAAACAGTGCGGAATCGAACGCCGATGATAAGTGGTTCTCTCTGGGCGAATCAGCGAACAAGCATTTCTTCTACAACCCACACCGAACAACCTGTGAGCCGAAAACCGGCGTGCTCAAGTCCTGGATCAAGGAAGAGCACAAGAATACCGATTCGGATTTCGCACTCGTCTTGTACGAGTTCAAATGCAAGACGAACCAAATGCGAGTTAGGACAGTAATTGAATACGACAAAACCGGCAGCGTCTTAGAAACCACCAATCATGGAGACGACCCTTGGCAAGACGTAGCACCCAACACCGCCGGCGAAACCATGATGAAGACAGTCTGCCGGAGGCCGTAGGACTCTCAGTGAAATTGCCTCAATTGAAATACCGGATAATCTCTGATCCGATCCATTTGCCGATTGGCACAGAAACTCCATTCCCGATCATTCGATACGCATCGCTGTCAGTTCCGCAAAAGCCAAAGTTGTTAGGGACGCCTTGGAGTCGAGCATACTCTCGGACAGTGTACGGCCGCGCGCCGTAAGGGAATCGTTCATCGGCAACTAGCCTCGTGCTCAAGTCTTTCGCGTAATGCGCAACACAGGTGGGTGCGATGTCGCCTCGAGTGGGATCGCTAATGATTGGCCGGTCGCGATACGCTCCTGCTAATCGCCTTCAATGTCTTTCGGATATGAACTGATTTCGGAGACAGACCGGCTGGAAGCATTTCCCGAGTTGGGCCGTGTCGTTCCCGAATACCAAAATCAAAATCTTCGCGAGATCATCTTACGTCCGTACCGAATTGTGTATCGAGTCAACCATGAACGAAAGTTTTGTGAGATTACGCGCGTTTGGCATTCGGCGCGCGGAATGCCTCAGCTTACGAATAGCGGGCAGTAGCACGAGCGATCCACTGCAAATCAACCGCACTCACTTACCTCGCCACTCAGGCTTACGTTCCTTGCTCGCTTTCGATAATCCTTCGCGAACACCTTCGGCATCGAAGTCTGCGGCATAAACGGGCGAGCCGGGTTGTTGTCGCCACGATTCATCCAGCCCGCCTGCATCGACGCCGTCGAATCCAAGTTCATCGACGAGCTTTAAGACGATCGCCTTCGCTCGCTCATCATCACCCGCCACCGGCAGCGCGATGCGTCCCGGGGTTCCGGGAGGTTGGCCCTTCTTGAGCAGGTGATTTGCGTAAATGTTATTGAAGGCTTTTACGACCGGCCGGCCCAACTGTTTCGAAACCCAGCCGCTTTCGGTTGTGCCTTCCTCAATCGCTTCGATGCGGCCATCGCGCTGCTGCGGATAATAGTTGCCGGTGTCGACGACGACCACGCTGTCAGGGACTCCGGCGAACAGGTCGCGCGGCAACTCCGCAATATTCTTTTCAGGAATGGTGACGATTACGACGTCGCCCCGGCGCGCCGCTTCATTCACAGTCACGGGTGTCGCGCCCGTTTCCTGCGCCAGCGCTGCGAGAGTCTCGGGACCTCTCGAGTTAGCTACGAATACGTTATGGCCGAGCGCGCTGAAGCGCCGAGTGAGCGAGCCGCCGATGTGGCCCGCACCAATGATGCCAATATTCATCTTCGCTCCTTTTCAAATGAATTTAACCACAGAGGACACAGAGAAGACAGCGGAGGGACTAAGGGTGAGGGCGTAGCGCGAAGTAACCCTTACCCTAACCCTCTCGCAACGGGTGAGGGAACATTCCGCCGTATCAGATCATGAATCTCGGTCGTTCGTCGCAGAGCTTGACTTCTTGCTAACGCATCGCCCAAAAAGAAAAATGCCGCGATTGCCCGCGGCATCTCTCGAGGTTGGATTTGATTATCGTCTAACCGTTTAAGGCCGGCCAAAGATTCCGCCGAGAACACTGCCTCGTCCATAGCGGCCGTTTCCGTAACCACCGTACTGTCGATAGCCTTGCGCGTAACCCTGTTCGAAGCCGCTGCGAAAGGCCTGCGAAGAAGCGTTGCGCCAGTAGTGCGATCTCTGCGGGCTGTAGCTCTGACCACGCTGCGCATCACTAGCGCCCGTATTCAAGCCATACTGGTAACCCTGGTTCGCCGCAGCCTGATTGTAACCACCGTAGTTACCATAGCCGCCATAGTTGCCGTAGTTACCATAATTGCCGTAACTGCCGTTGTTGTAGCGGCCATTGTTATAGGTGCCGTTGTTGTAACGGCCGTTATTGTAGCTGCGGTCATCACGGCGATATCGATCGTCGCGGCGATATCGATCACGGTCTCGATCATTGTCTCTCCGGCCGTTCCAAACCTGACTCTGGTTAGAACGCCGATTGTCATTGTCGCGTCTGCGATCCGTCCGCTCATCTCGATCACGTCGATCCCGATCCCGATCCTGTGCCTGCGTTGTCATTCCCGCTGCCGCGGATATGCCAAATATAAAAGCGAGCGTCAAAATCGCGCCGCCGATCCTAATGCTTAAATTTTTCATTCTGGTGATTCTCCCTTTCCCCGAACCGACATCGGCAATGAGTGTGCCGTTGATTTATACAGGAGGGGCATCCTGATTTCAACGCATTTTCTCAGAGTTACTCAATGCCGCGCCACGATTTGGTGTAGAAAAAGGACGAGGGTAAACGATTCGGGGAGTGCGCCGAAGTTTTTTGTCGCAGTCTAGGCGAGCTGCTGACTTCGTGTCCTACGCCGGCACAAGCTCGCGAATCCCTTTCGGTTCTTCGCCGAGCCACTCTGGGTTTTCGGCGGTGCCGTCGAATATCGATGATGTCTTAAAGGGCTCAAACTCGCCCTTCGCTGCGGCGTCGCGAGTCTTCCGTAAGATGGCCTCGCGCTCGTCATCGCTGAGTGGGTGGAACGATTTCGCCGCCGCAAATGCCTGGTCCAGAATTTCCATGCTGTCAATGCCGGTAATCACAACCGAGGTCGGCAAGCTAAGCGCGTAATGCAGACATTCAACCGGCGTGACGGTTTTTGACTTCAAAAGAATGCCGTTGGCCATGCTCTTCATGCCGAGAATGCCGATTTTCAGTTTCACTAATTCCGGCACCACCTGGTTTCCGAAGCTGCGATAGTGCGCGTCCATCACGTTCAGAGGCATCTGCACCGTGTCGAAGCGGAAGCCGTTCTGTTCGGCGACCTCGAGCATGTAGAGGTGCACGTGCGGATCTTTGTGGCCGGTAAATCCAATATAACGAAGTTTGCCCGCGTCGCGCGCTTCAACTAAAGCGGCGTTCGCGCCATCCTCGTGAAAGATGCGATGTGGATCTTCAAAGCGAAGGATCTCGTGATGCTGGACCAGGTCGATGCAGTCGAGATCCAGACGCTTGAGTGATTCGTCGAGTTGTTTCGCAGCCTCTTTCTTGTTTCGCCCATCGATCTTAGTCATCACAAAAGCGCGTTCGCGATAGCCGTCGCCCAAAGCCTTGCCCATGCGTTTCTCGCTCTCGCCTTCGTTGTAGTCCCAACAGTTGTCGAGGAAGTTAATGCCCCGGTCGATTGCATCACGAACAATGCGAATCGCCAGCTTCTCATCGACGTGCTTCAAGCCGAGATGCCAGCCGCCCACGCCAATCGCCGAAACGCTTTCTCCGGTGCTGCCTAACGTTCGATAAATCATTTGCGTCACCTCCGCGGCGTGATCGAAGCAGACTAAGATTGCGTGATTGTCACGAAGGTGAGAAGAAACGAAGCGCGTCCGAACCCTTTTGAATCTGAGTAGTCTATGAATCTCGCCCACTTCGAAACATTGGATACTTCACAATCGTACGTTGAATAGATGAAAGCGATTGTCTATCAGCGAGATGGCTCACGTCACGTGCTGAAGTTGGAAGAGGTCGAACGGCCTACGCCTGCCGATCATGAAATTCTGATCAAAGTTCGTGCGGCTTCAGTCAATCCGATTGATTATCATTTACTGAAACACCCTCTGCTTCGTCGCGTCATGTCCGCGGTGAGCAAAGTAGACTTCACACGGCCCGGGCGTGACCTCGCGGGCGAGGTCGAAGCGGTTGGCAAGAACGTTACGCAGTTCAAACCTCGTGACAACGTTTTCGGCACATGCTCTGGAGCATTCGCCGAATATGCTTGCGCCGGCGAGTCAGCATTCGCGATGAAGCCGGATCAAGTTTCGTTTGAGCAAGGGGCGTCTGTGCCGGTTGCGGGACTCACGGCGTTGCAGGCGCTTCGTGATAAGGCAAAGATTCAGCCGGGCCAGAAAGTCTTGATTAATGGCGCGGCGGGAGGCGTAGGCACATTCGCGGTTCAGATCGCCAAGTCGTTCGGCGCAGAAGTAACCGGCGTATGCAGCACGAGAAATGTAGATCTGGTTAGATCGATCGGAGCAGATCACGTCATCCATTACACCCAAGAAGATTTCACTGCGAGTGGCGAACACTACGACGTGATTTTCGACCTCGTAGTGAACCATTCGTTCTCAGATCACCGGCGCGTCCTAACTTCCAAAGGAATTTATGTTGGTGGCGGCGCCCTCGGGATCGACTCAATGATCGGTATCTTGACCGCCACGATCACACAGTTCGCTTTGTCGCCATTTGTGAGTCAGAAGTTCACCAACATTCTGGCGAAACTGAACCAAGTGGACTTGAGGATTCTTGGTGAACTCATCAAAGTAGGGAAGATAACTCCGGTTATCGAGAGACGGTTTAGCTTGAGTGAAACGGCCGCGGCAGTGAGTCACGTCGAAGGAAAACATGCACGCGGAAAAGTGATCGTCGAGGTCGCGCCCGCGTGATGCTTCGTCACACCCGAGTGCCTGCTTCGTTCGGTTGGACCGTGATGTTCTTGAAACGCTGGAGTCGAACCATTCCTGGTTTCGCGCCCTTCGGCTTGCTCACAAATTTACGTTCAGTGTAATGCACGTCGACTTTCGGATCTTTTTTTGCTTGAGAAAACCAGGCAGCGAGTTGCGCAGCTTCGATCAGCGTGCGATGAGGAATTTCTTTACGAGTTGAGTTGCGCACGACGACGTGCGAGCCGCCATAGTCCGCCGCGTGCAGCCAGAGATCGTTCGGCTTCGCGACTTTCAATGTCAGATGATCATTGTCTTTTGACGTGCGGCCGACGAGGATTTCGAAGCCATCGGAAGAATTGTAGCGGCGAGTGCCGGCGATGCGCGTTGGTGAGTCGCTCTTGCCTGCCAGAGCGGGCTTGGGAGACGAAGAAAGCCCGCTCGTTACCGCAGGTGGTTCTGACAGAGACTGCTCCAGCGATTCTTGCCTTGATTGAAGTTCGCGCAGCTCTTTTTTTACCACATCGATTCGCGATGTGACCTGGCCGATGGCACGCTTCGATCGTTGGTAAAGCGCGAACCGGCGCTGCGCTTCTTCCTGAAGTGAGATTGCGTCGTCCATCTCGATCTCGATCGGCGAGGCGTCATCAGAAAAATAATCGATTAGCGTAACGCGATTTCCTTTTCGCTTGGCGCTGCTCAGGTTCGCCAGCAGCAAATCGCCGATCCGTTTGTGTTCATGAGCGGCGGCGTGACTCTCCAGATCATTTTGCAATTGCTTCAGCAACTTTTCCTGTTGCGCGATCTTCTTTCGCAGGTGCGAACGGGCAGCTTTGGCGCGGGAGTCATGCGCGCGTTGAGCGAGTAGGGAAGTAAAGTAAGCATCGGCTGCTTCAGACGGCGAGGAAAAGTTTTCGCTGCGAATTTGATCTAGTAGCTCGCTCGATTTCACCTCTCGCTTTGCTTCACTGCTCGGTCCAGTATACCTTTCGCCATTTCTTTGGCCGGCGATGTCGCTGGGCCGCGCGGCCTGTATGACAACTTGCCGTTCGTCGAGCAGTAGGATGTTCGCGGATCGCCCAGTTAGTTGCGCAATCAGCGTTCGCTGCTTCGTTTCGCCCAGCTCGTCTTCGCCCGCAAAATCAAAACGGACAACTCGGTCTCCGGCATCTTTCGCAATTGAAATCAATCTGGTGTTTGCCAATTCTTTCCTGAGCGAGAGACCAAATTGATTCAGCGGCGTGCTCTGTCGTTCGAGGTCGCGCACGCGGCGTTGAATTAGATAGAGGCGAGGCAGCGATGGCTCGCCGCTGATGAGGAAATAGCCTTGATGATGGAGACCGAAATCGATCGCGAGCGTGACGGGATCGAACTGAAAGATCTTGCCGGGGGCGCGATCGACAAGGAGTGGCGCGATCTCGTCGACGATTTCGTGAATTGATTGGTCGTCCATCGGTTGTGAGAGAAACTAACACAAAAGAGTTGGCAACGATGCCCAAAAGAAAAAGGCGGAAGCAACTGCTTCCGCCTCGATCTAAAAGTTCGAGAGTTCCAATCAGCCTCGGACAACGATCGTGTTCGAGAAGCGATCGTAAATCGTGCGGCGATCCGGATCGATAAAGACGTAGGCGAGGCCGAGACCGAACAACGCCAGCGAAAAAACGTACCCAAGCGCGCGGATGATTGCTTGTCCGCCGGTTGGAATTAATCCCGTGCGGATGTCGATCGCGCGCAGCGAGAACATGCGCATTGCCAGGGTTCGTCCGGTAAGGGCGACTGAGATCGTGAAGTAAGCAAAGATCGTGATCGCGGTGATGCCGGCCATCAAACCGAACACGCGCGGGTTGAACCAATCTCCACCTGAAAACTCGATGGCTGCGGCGGCCGGCGAAACCATTAACGCGACCAGCAGAAGATCGAACACTCCTGCGGTGATTCGCCGTGTGAGTGTTGGAATGTCCTGACGTGTGTCCTCCGGAAGCGCGGGCACTGCCAAACAATTCTCGAGGTACGATAGTGAAGTGTCGTTATCGGAAAGAACTCTGACAGTTTTACGTTTCGGTTTTTCCGTTGCTGCTTCTTCAATCGGGAATTCCAGCGCCGGCTGCGGTTGTCCGGAAGTGATCATTCGCCCGACTGCAGTTTCAGTTTGGACTGGCGGCGCCTCGACGATCACCGCGGGTTCAATCAGATCTTCAATTGGGGCATCAATAATTTCGACGGCTTGGGCTGCCAATTCGATCGGCGCAACTACAGTTAACTTTGGACGCTTGTCGACAGGTGCTGCGATCGGTTGTGAGAAATCCGGTTCAGCTGCGAGCGCAGTTGCGGCGGCGGTCAGGCGCGATTCCGTATACTCAGGTCGACGCGCGCGCTCAAGTCGCTCGAGAGCTTTCGAAACGATCGGGTTCATCATCTGCTGCTCGAGATCGGGAACGAGTTCCAGTTGACCCGACGGCATCGCGCACGAGACCAAACCAGATGCTTGCGCGGCCGCGAGTTCTTCCGCAGCTTCACGTGCTTTGCGTTCCTGAACTTCGCGCACGCGTTGACTAAGTTGCTTGCGCCAATCGGGCACGCTGCGCGAGACGCCGGGAAATTCGATCAGCGTAGAAGTCGCTAGCGACTGGGCCGATTCTTCGACCTCGTCCGTCGCGTTACGACTCGACTTGCTAGCTCGTCTTGATTTTGCAGAAGGTCGGGGTAGAGCCTTTTGGGTCATTGGTTCAGTTGTAGATACGGGGCAGGTATCTGATTGATCGTCATGAGCCACGCGCAAGCCTGCATGGGCGGTGCGTCGTCAACTCGAACCAAGGAACGGAATCGCATACTAAGACCCGTTCCACCGACGCCGCCGATACTAACAGTTCAACTTTAACTAGTCAACGAGAAAATATAGCAGGAGTTGGAGTTGAAGTTTGTTGGGGTTACCTGGTCAAGCTCCGATCGGATGAACATTGAAAATTACGATTTGAAAAGTGCAAATCGAAAACTAGAGAGTGATAAGTTGCGACTGAAGTTTACCAGCAGCGCCTTCGTTCATTGCTGAGACTGTGGTTCTCTTTGGAGTGCAAATTCAAATTTTCAATTTTCATTTTCCAATTTGTAATTTGTCAAAGTGGTTGTCGTCCCGCGAATCCGGCTTCGATGTCGTGCCACCATTCCAACTGATCGCCTTCGTCGGCTTTCCAGCAGAGAAGGACGACGCGACCATCTCGCATCGACGGAAAATCGATGAGGCCCTGGCGGTAATCTTTCAATTGAATTCCGAGCGCCTCGAGCTGGCCTGTAGGTAACGAGAGGTCGACGAGAAGCTGCGCGTAATGCATGCCGTCGGTCATGCCCCCGCCGCCCAACTCGGCGCCTTCGGCAGCGTGCCGGGCAGCTTTTTCAAGAGAGATGAGACGTCGATGCGAGCGCTGGATCGCTTTGACGATCGCCTTGACGCTGGGAAGTAACGAGTTGGCTTCTTCGACAGTGAATAGCTTCATTCGAGATGAATGCTCGCGAGATGTAACCGAGCAATGGATCGCGGAAGCTATTCTACTGATTTGGTTGTGACGGCGCTACTTGGTTGCGGCAGCTTGTTCGCTTTCGTGCTTTGGCATGTAATAGCCGCGACGCGAGCTCACATCAATGCGACGTTGCTTGCCTTTCGCGTCAGGTGCTTTCACACGCAGCGCAAGTTCGTGCATGCGGCCGTCGTCTTTTTCGTTTTCAGCAAGAGCGAATCCCAAACTGTAGCGCGCGGTGAGATTGCCGATGATCTTCGCGAGAGCGCCGCCGTAATCGCTGGTGCGATTCACGTGTAGCGCTTCGCCGCCGCTTTGTTGAGCTAGGTGCCTGGCGCTGCCCGCGAGACTAATGCCGGTCCAGCCGACGAGCGGTTGGCCTAGTGGCAGGAGAAACTTATAGAGCGCGCGCATGTCGACGTTCATCGTGTTAAAGATCGCATTCTGCCGGATGAGGATTTGTTCAGTGGCGGCCACGTCCTCTTTGAAAATCGGCGCAATGCCATCTGACAACCAGACAATCGCGGTTTGCGAGTTAGGCCGTTTCTCTTCGGCCAGATGCGTCGCGTCGCGCGTCGCGCCGGCCATGTCATAGATGTTGTCTAACTGAATGTTGACCTTGCCGCTGCTGCTCGTGCGGACGATGTTTACGGATCCGTCCTTCTTGATCGTACGCGTTACAACTGCTCCGTTCTGGCCCTTGATCGTCTCAATTTCGAGCACGTCGTTTTCTTTTGGCTTGTTCTGAGAAGTCGCCTTCGTCGAATCGCCCGACTTGTTCTTGTCGGTGTCCGAACTCAAGCTAATGCTTGCATTGCCTTCGCGGTCAGGACTGTTCGGATCGTGTTTGGAAGCATCGTTCTTGTCAGGTGAAGGCGCGACCAGCGCGGGAATGCGGGCCAGAGCTGTCTCGATCTTTGCGCGATCCCGGGTGAAGTCAGTAAGCCAAATGGCCTTGCCATTTCTGATTGCCGCGGACTTGTCGTCAACAGAGTTCAAATTGATACCGAGAATGGCAACTTCATCACCCGGCGACAGTTTGCATAATTCGTCGACGATGGCCGCACGCACTTCGTCGCGCTTGAGAAATCTGCCGGCCCCGTCGTCGCGTAGATCGAGAATCAGGACCATCGCGAGCGGCTTGCGCGCCTGGCCTTCGCGGTTGAAGTAAGAGATGGTGCGAGGCTTACCATCGTCGAACAACTCGAAGTTTTCCGGTTTCAGATCGGAGATGGGAATGCCGGTCTTCTTGTCCTTAACCAACGCATCGAGAAAAACCACGCGCGTGCGAATCTTGATCGTGTCAGAGACTTCTTGAGCGAAGATGGTTGGCGCGGCAATCGCGAAAAGAAGCAGAAACACGCTGAGGCGCACAACTGATGTTAAGCGAGTTGAGGTTGATGCTTTCATGGATTCTCCTGATTTGCCCTCCCTTACGGTCGGGCTTCTGACGCTACGGGTCGCTGATCGTTACTTCGTCGGTTAATTTCTTGCCCATCTCGTTCGGGTTCTTCGTCAGGTCTGCGAGAGTCTGCGGCGAGAGGGTCGCTTGCACGACGGTCGCTTCCTTTTTCTCTATCGTGATCACGAGCACGTGAAATTTCTGGCCGGCGTCGCGAACATAGATGTAGGTTTGCTCTTCATCTTTGGGCGCCAGCGTCTGCACCAGCGGCGCCCAATTCTCAGCGAGCGTGCTCTGGACCAAAGCCTTGAACGCCGCGATATTTCCGCGCGAATCGAACCTCTGCTCTTCAAAGAAAGCGACGCGCACGCTGCCGGCTTCGGCAATTTGTTTGTATTCACCGCCGCGAATCTTCGCGCCTGTGCGCACTGCCTTAATGCCGGCGCGCGCCAGCAGCGGCAGTGTCTGGTGCTTCACGTGATAGAAGCGCTCAATCGCTTTGACGACATTATCGAACCCGTCGCGATTTGCGTAAGCCGTCAACGGTATTACCAGCGCGAGAGCAAGAACTAACCCGACAGTCGTAACTTTGATTTTCATGCGCTTCCAGACATTGCGCCCTCCCTCAATGGTCGGGCTTCTGATACGTCACCTACTTGTCGCTCTTCGGTTTGGGCGGAGGCAGATTCAGATAAGGCACCCCAAATGAACCTTCCAATTGAGTGAGCTTCTCGAGATTGATGGGGCCCACGATATTCACAATCGTTAATTCCTTCGGCTCGAGACTAACGACGGCGAGTCCGCTAATTTCGTCGCCGACACTCATCAAATAAACGTCGACGTTGTCGCCGTCTTTCTTGCTGGTGACGCCGATTATCTTGCTCCAGCCACCCCCGCGAAGTTGCGTCATCACTGATTCCACTTCGGCCGGCGAGTACTCGCTTTCTTTTTCGAACGTGAAGCTCTTCACGTAAATCCCTTTGACGTGCTTAATCAGATCGCGGATTTCCGCGTCGTCAGGATCTTTGCCGGAGAAAAATTTCGCGGTGGTCTGCATCAGGTGCTCATCGAGTTTGACGTCGACGGTTTCGCTGGCGCGATTGGCCAGCACGTCGAGCTGGTCCAGTTGCAGCTTCGCCGTCTGTGCGGTCGCGCTGACGCCGCCGATCGCAAGCAGCGCCGACACGAGAGCGAATTTCAATAAGGTTTGGAAGAGTGTTTTCATAATTGGTTCATCCTATCTTGTGTTGATTGCGAATGATGTTTGTTTGGGAAACGCCCTGAGTCTTGCGCTGAGCCACGTTGAGTTTGGCGCTGACCATTCGAAGAGCTAATACGACTTGTTCTTTCTGCGCGAATTCCTGCGCGGTCAACCGAGGCTCTCGAATTACCGATCGCGGATGTTTGTTGGGGGTGAACGATCTCGCGAGCATTTGATGACGCTCGGGTTTGTTCGGCTTTGCTTGATTCTGAGTTGTCGCCGTCAGACTTTCACTGCCCGCATTCTTTGGCGCAGGGGTTTTGGGTTGCACTGGTTGAGAATTGCGAGCCTGTTGTGGCGGACTTACCGAACGGTGATTGAGATTGAGCCAGATACCGATCGCAACCGCGATAAGCAAGGTTGCGGCAATCGCCAAAGCCGGAATGACTCTTCGTCTTTGTCCGATACGAATGTTGTTGGGAATTTGCAGTGGCTGAGGTTGACGGTGAAGCTCGCTCAAGAGCTCTTCAAGCCGCTGCAATTCCTGGGCAGGTTCGCCCGTTCGATCCCAAAGATAATTGTCGTTCATATGTCTCCTCTTGGAGCGCGGACGTCCCTGTCCGCATTGACGGCCGCCCGCCGCTAAGCAACTCCCATTCGCTCGCGCAGCAGCTTCACGCCGCGATGCAAATTCACCCGCACTGACGCCGGCGTGAGGCCGGTGCGCGAAGCTATTTCCGGACCGGTCATCCCTTCGACGAATCTCAGCACCAGAGTCTCGCGATAGGCATCGGGCAAGCTGCGAATTAGGTCCAGCACTTCTTTCGCCGTTCTGTTCGGCGCGTTTGTGATTGCGATTTGCTCAGTCACTTCGACTGTTTCGCGCGTGCTGCGATGAAAATCCATGGCCCGGTTTCTGGCAATCATCGCGATCCATGGTCCAAATGCTTTCGCGTCTCTCAACGTATGCAGCTTCTTTAGCGCGTGCAGAAAAATTTCCTGAGTCAAATCGTCCACTTCGTCGCGCGGCACGCGCGCGAGCAGAATTCCATGGACCAGCGGCGCATAAATTTCATAAAGACGTGCGAACCGATCGGGTTCGCCGGCGAGCACGGCGCGAACCAAAGTCACTTCGATAGGCTCTTCAGTTTCTTCGGGAGAGCGGAACGGCTGGGTCATCAGCAACATCTCCGCGGTGGCTTCGGCCTCGATCATTGACACGCCTTTTGTAGAATTCGATCCCGCAATCTTTATTTTGCTTACTGCTTCAGACATGACTAAGACGGGAGACGTGGAGAGAGTGTTAACACGCGGTGCTGCAGCCACGGATAAACACGGATCGACACAGATCAGTTCAATCTATCTGTGCAAATCTGCGTTCATCTGCGGCTGATTCTACCCGCTTGTCGCTCGTGGTACGTCCGCACTCGCAAATAGTTTCAGACGCCAAATCACCAGCGTCGAGACGATCAGCGTGATCGTGCAGGCCGCGCCGCCTTCAATTCCGTATGCGCCGCCGGTCAACCAATCGGGCCCGAGGTTCAGTCCTCTTAATAAAGGCGCGGGCGCGAGGCGCTCGATACCGCTGACCGGCAAGCCGAGCAGTGATGCCTGCACCCAATTCCATGACCAGTGCAATCCCAACGGCAACCACAAACTTCGCGTGCGTAAATAGGCGACGGCCAGCCAGACTCCTGCCAGCGCGGTGTTGATAAATGTGAATCCCGGCACGGCGTGCGGGTTGTTCAAATGAACCGTGGCGAACGGCACAGACGTGAGCAGGATGCCGAGCCATGCAAGATTGGCTCGTGTCAGAGTTTGCAACGGATAACCACGAAACAGGATTTCTTCGGCGGCTGCCGCGAACACAAGAATCCCAAGAGACAAAGTTAGCGTTCGCGTGATTGGTCCCGCCCCGGCTGGATCGAGAGCGAAATGAGTGCCGCGCGTTGCCGCGGTTATCAACGCTGCGAGCAATAGCGATGCGGCGCCGAGGATCGATCCCAGTGCGAGATTGCGAATCCATCCGCGATGCGGAGTGCAGCCGAGCGCGCGAAACGGTAGTTCTTCGAGCAGTGCTCCGCAGGCCCAACCGATCACCAACGCTGAGAAGAGAATGGATCCGTGTCCCGCAACGACGCTCCAATTACTGCTCGCGAGATCGAAAATCGAGCGATGCAGAGCCGCGCTCAAAATCCAGAGCAGCGCAACGTGCGATAGCTGCAAGCAAATGATGAACGCCACCGCGAAGATGGCGAGGCGCCAGCCGCTACGCAGATGACGGTTATTATCAAGAAAAAAGTTGTAGGCCTCCATCCGGTGAGGATTCTAACACTCAGGACGCCGCCTCATTCATACCTCAATTCGCCGAGTCGCGATGAGAAAGTGCCGTACGCACGAAATATTTATAGACGACAATTGCCGTTGCTATGTAACGCTCTCTTCCAATTGAGCGAATGCTCCAGCATTTGCTCAATTGGAAGAGAACAAAAGGAGGCCGCAGGATCTATAAATATTTCGCCGCTACGCGGCTGCTCTCGAGACCCTTGAAACAATCCGAGCGGTTCAACGCAGTGGCAAGCGAAAAGGGCCTGCTGTGCTAAACTTTGGACCACTTGATCCGACCGTAAAAGCAGCAGTGAGCAATCAGCAAAACCAAAACGACGGCGGCAGGCCGCGCCCCCAGCGTCGCACCGCGCCCTGGCTTTTGGCGGGTACCGTACTCGTGCTGCTGGCCATCATAGTTGCGCAGCAATTGTTCAATTTTGCGGCCGTGCTGCCTCCTGAGACCGGTTCAGATACGCTGCTGCTTTATGCACTTTCGTCGCTGAACTTCGCCGCGTTCATCGTCTTCAGTTTCATTCTGCTGCGCAGCTTGCTCAGGTTGCGGCGTGAGCGTCGCGAGCGACAGCCCGGAGCGAAGATTCAAACGCGATTGCTCATTTACTTCATCGGTCTCAGCCTGCTGCCAATCGCCGCGATGGCCGCGTTCTCGTATCTGTTCCTGAACCGTTCAATCGAAAAGTGGATGGGCCGCCTGCCGGAAAATGTGGTCGAGCGGGTACGCGAGCAACAACGTGAGAATTTAACGTCGCAGAACGAAAACCTGCGTCAGACCGCAACGTTACTCGCCACCGACATCAACGCGCGACCTGAATCGGATTGGCAGTCGGCTCTCGATAGGTTAGCTGCGACTGGCGAGTTGGCGGCGATCGAAGTTGTTTTGGAGAACGGTCAAGTCGTCGCGCACTCTGAAGCCACCATTCCTGATTCGCAAAAGGCAGAGTTGGCGACGATTCTGCAGCGTGGCCTTCAATCGGATCAGGGTGAAGAACTGTCCGATGGGAAAGGATTCGATCTGACCTCGGTCCCGCTCAAGAGTGGCGCGCGTCTCATCCTTGTGCCGCATCGCTTGAACGACACCGATGTGAACGACACGATTGCCGGATCGCAACGCGAATACGAGCACTTGCTCCAACGTCAGCGCAAAGTGCGTCTGTTGGGAATTTCGACGCTCGGATTGATGACGTTGCTTTTGTTGTTCGCCTCGACGTGGGTCGCGATTCATCTTTCGCGCGGATTCGCCGCGCCGATCAGATCGTTGGCCAAAGCTTCGAAGGAAGTCGCCCGCGGAAATCTTTCTTATCGTGTCGAAACGATCTCTGATGACGAATTAGCTTTGCTCGCGGACTCGTTTAATCAAATGACTTCCGAACTGGACGCCAATCGAAAAGATATTGAAGCCGGCGCCAACGCACTCAAAGAAAAGAATCTGGCGCTGGAAGAACGGCGCAATTACATCGAGACAGTTTTGGAATCGCTCTCGACCGGAGTCGTGTCGTTGAATCAAAACGATTGCGTCACCACGATCAATACGGCCGCGATTTCGATTCTCAAGTTGAGCGAGCCGCCGCCGGCCTGGGCCAAGCTCACGACACTTTTGAGCGATGATAATCGAGCCGTGCTCGATCGTTTGTTGCGGCGCGCGCGCCGCGCGGGGCGAGCCGCCGAGCAAAATCAACTCAGTCGCGGAGCAGGCGCGAACGCGATTCCAGTTGCGCTGACGGCCACAGCGTTGCGCGGCAGTCCTAATGATGGTCGAGGCGTGGTGCTGGTGATCGAAGATTTATCCGAGTTATTAGCAGCGCAAAGGGCCGCCGCTTGGAGCGAAGTCGCGCGCCGAATCGCTCACGAAATCAAAAATCCGCTGACGCCGATTCAATTGTCCGCGGAACGAATCGCGCGCAATTTTGGCATCGGTGTCAGAACCCCGAGCGGTCGCGAGGGGATCAATGGCGCCTCAGTCGATTCAAATACCGGTGGCGAGTTTCAAAACGGCAACGGCCTTAATGGATCTCAGAGTAACGTAGAACTGGCCCGCGTCGTCGAAGAATGCACGACCTCAATTACTCGCGAAGTCGCAGGGTTGAAAGCTCTGGTTGACGAGTTCTCTCGATTTGCTCGTATGCCCCCACCGCGACTGGAAGTCAGCAACCTCAACGAGGTGATTATGCAGACGGCTCAACTTTATGCTGATCGATTGAGCGGTGCTGACTTGCAGTTGAGCCTGGATTCGCAATTGCCCGCGGCCATGGTTGACGTTGAGCAGATCAAGCGAGTGTTTGTGAATTTGATTGATAATGCATTGGAAGCTTTGTCTGATGTTTCAGACGAGCGTTGCATTACGATCACGACGAAGCATGACGCCACGCGCGAACTTGTCCAGGCGACGCTTGAGGATAGCGGCGAGGGAATTCCGCCGGGAGATTTCAAGCGCCTGTTCCAACCGTATTTTTCAACGCGCGGACGCGGCACGGGATTGGGTCTGGCAATTGTCTCGCGCATCATCACTGAACACGGCGGCCGAGTTTTCGCGGAAGCAAACACTCCGCGTGGGGCGAGGTTTGTAATTGAGTTGCCTGTCAGTGGCCAGTGATCGGTAGTCATTGGTCAGTTGTTAGTTGTACATAGTTCTAAACCGTGATCCATCGTGAGCTGTTTCAGTAACGACCGACAACTGACCACTGACAACTGACGAACAAACAATGTCTGAATCAATTCTAATCGTTGACGACGAACGCGGCATTCGCGAAACGTTGAGCGCCGTGCTGCGCGATGAAGGCTTCAATGCCGAAGCCGTCGCGAGTGGCGAGGAATGTCTGAAGGCGGTGCAGCGGCGCGCGTTTGGTTGCGTATTGCTGGACGTTTGGCTGCCGGGCATCAACGGTCTCGAAACTTTGCGGCAGATGCGCGAATCGGATTGCGATGCCGCGGTCGTGATCATCTCCGGTCACGGTAACGTCGAGACAGCGGTGCGCGCGACTAAACTCGGCGCCTTCGACTTCATCGAAAAGCCTCTGTCGATCGAGAAGACCGTGCTGACTGTACGCAACGCTTTGCGGCAGAGACAACTCGAGCGCGCGAATGCCGAGATGTCCGCAGAGTTGAAACAGGAATACGCGATGATCGGCGAGTCGGTCGCGATGCGCGCGTTGCGAAAGCAAATCGCGGTTGTTGCACCGACCGACGGGCGCGTTTTGATTTCGGGGGAATCTGGCGCCGGTAAAGAACTCGTGGCGCGCGCGGTTCATGCTCAATCGCGCCGCGCGGCCGCTCCCTTTATCGAAGTGAACTCGGCGGCGATTCCTGAAGAGCTGATCGAATCAGAATTGTTCGGCCACACCAAAGGCTCGTTCACCGGCGCGACCGCTGCGAAAAAGGGGAAGTTCGAACTTGCGGACGGTGCGACGCTTTTCCTCGACGAAGTCTCCGACATGAGCCCAAACGTGCAAGCGAAAGTTTTGCGCGTGCTGGAAGAGCAGCGTTTCGAACCGGTCGGCAGCAACACGCCAATCAACGTGGACGTGCGGGTAATTGCCGCAACGAACAAACGACTGGATGAAGAGATCGAGAAGGGAACGTTCCGCAGCGATCTCTTTTTTCGGTTGAACGTGATTCCGTTTGAAGTGCCGCCGCTGCGCGATCGTCTGGAAGATGTCCCGCTGCTGGTCGAACATTTCAACGAACGATTCGCGAAAGCCTATGGGAAGAAGGCCAAAACATTTGACGCGGAAGTCGTCGAAGTCATGCAGAGGTATTCCTGGCCTGGCAACGTTCGCGAATTGCGAAACACGATCGAACGGGTTGTGATCATGCATCAAAATCACCGCGTCGGCGTGAAAGATTTGCCGGCTTTCGGCGAAGCGGAACCGCCAGCTTCGTCTTATCGTTTTCCTTCTTTCAAGGAGGCGAGCGACGCCTATCACCGCGAATTCATCCAGCGCAAGCTGGAAGAGGCCGACGGCAACATCTCGCGCGCGGCTGAGTTGATGGGCATCGATCGCAGTCACTTGTATCGTCGCATGAAAGCGCTGGGAATCAGCGCGCGATAAGTTACGAGACTCGGAATCGGCATCATGTTAGAATCGCTTTGAGGCTTGATCGATGGTAGCTAACTTGGAAGCCACAATTGAAGATCTCTACCGCGTCCCGGGCAAGGCGGAAATCGTCAACGGAGAAATTGTCCGCATGTCCCCCACTGGAGCAGCTCCCAACTATGCCGCGAGCGAGATTTTTGTAAGCCTGCGCGAATATTCTCGGCGAACGAAAAGCGGTTATGCGGTTAATGACAACGCGGCGTTTCATGTTGAGCTGCCTAATCGCAAATCGTTTAGCCCCGACGTTGCGTACCATGTCGGCAACTGGACGGGCATGAAGTTCTTCGAAGGCGCGCCGATCTTTGCGGTAGAAGTTCGCAGCGAAGGCGACTATGGACCGGCAGCCGAGAAGGCGATGGCGCGCAAGCGTGACGATTATTTTGCCGCCGATACTTTGGTCGTTTGGGATGTCGATCTTTTGAGCGATGAGGTGATCAAATCTTATCAAGCCGGCGCACCGGCGCAGCCGCAGATCTTCCGACGCGGCGAGGACGCAAACGCGGAGCCGGCTTTATCTGACTGGTCGATGCCGGTCGACGATCTTTTTTTGATTCAGTCATAAGAGAAGTTTTTATGGATTACACCACACGAGAATTATTGAAGCGCTACACGAAGATGGCCCTGGGCCAACCGTTCGCGCCGGTCTTGTTGAATATCCTGGTGACGTCAGTGTGCGACATGCGTTGCACGCATTGTTTCTTTACGGACGAGTTGGACGATCGTCCGCGCAAGAAACTCCAGATGAAGGCGCACGAGATCGATCGCATCGCGCAGACGCTCGGCGGAAATCTCGGAGTCTTGATCCTGGCCGGCGGCGAGCCGTTCACGCGCAAAGACCTGCCGGAAATCGTCAACTCTTTTTATCGCTATAACAATCTGGAATCGGTTTACCTGATGTCGAACGGCCAGATTCAAAAGCGAATCTTTCCCGACGTCACGCGGATTCTCGAAGAATGCCCGAACCTAAACGTGACGGTGGCGATGGGCATTGATGGATTGCCGGAGCAGCACGACAAGATTCGGCAAAAGCCTGGATCGTGGTCGATTGCAATCGAAACCGCGCGCGAGCTGAAGGCAATGAAGAAGCAGTATCCGCGGCTCGATCTGCAAACCTGCACCTGCTTCATGCACTCGAACCAGGACACGATCTTCGATTGGTACGACTTTCTGAAGCACGATCTGAAACCCGACAAGGTCAATTTCAATTACATTCGCCCACCCTCGGCCGATCCGATCGAACTCGATATCGATCTGACGCGCTACGCCAAACTGGCGAACATGATCGACGATGATTCGCGTCATGCCGCGATCAAGAACAACTACGGCGGCAACGCCGGCTTCTTCAAGGCCGCGATCGATATCTACACGCACGGCCTGATCACGAAGACGCAGGAGACCCAACAAGCGCAGTTGACTTGCTATGCGGGCACTGCCGGCGCAGTCATTTACGATGAAGGCACTCTGTCGTCTTGCGAGAACCTTGCGCCGATCGGAAACCTGCGCGATCACAATTGGAACTTTCAAGGGATCTGGTTGTCGGATGCGATGAAGGCGCGTCGCAAACACGCGGCCAACGGTTGCTTCTGCACGCACGAATCGAATTGCTATTACCCGTCGCTGCCGTTCAACCCGAAGCACCTGATTCAAATCAAGAAGCTCGAGCGCGAGATGAAAAAAGCGCGCCGAGAACTTGAGCAGCAAGTTCAGGAACAGCCCGGCGGAGTTGCGTTGAAGGTGTAAAAAGTCAGAAGCCCGACCGTAAGCGAGGGCAACGCCCGATAACACACAGTTGAGTGTCATCTGACTGGCCCCTCCCTAACGGTCGGGCTTCTGACACGTTAAGTGATGAACCCAAACGGTCCTAAGATCTTGATCATCTCGTCCGACACCGGCGGAGGACATCGCTCAGCCGCGGCGGCGATCGTGGCCGGCCTCGAGAGCTTTGTAAAAGGCGAGTCCTACGCGATTCGCGTGATTCGCGCCGTCGAGGAGTCTCATCATCTGGCGGCCAAGCTGGTAGCGATTTACAACTGGTTACTGCGCAACAAGCAGCACTGGATGAAGTACTACTACTGGCTGATCAATCGCTTTCGTCCGGACAGCCGCGAGTTTTTTTACAAGCGCACCGTCGGTTACGTCTCGAGTCAATTTCAAAAGTGGTGCCCGCACGTCGTGGTCAGCGTTCATCCGTTGACGCAGCACATGTTCGCGCGCGTGCTGAAAGAGTTGGGGCTTGCCGATCGTATTCCGCTGGTTACGGTCGTGACCGATCCGTATTACGGATTTTGGAAAGGATGGGCCTGCGATGACGTTCGTCTGTACCTCGTTGCGAGTGAAGAAGCGCGCCGCCAACTGATCGATTACGGCATTCCGTCTGAGCGGATCAAGATTTCAGGGATGCCGGTGCATCCGAAATTTTCTTTTCCCGGCGACGACGCGGCGCGAGTCGCGCGCACGGCACTCGGGCTCGATCCGGACAAATTCACCGTCTTTCTCAACGCGGGTTGGGAAGGCGGCGGTAACATTTCGCATATCTTTCGCGAGTTAATTCAAGGTCAGTTGGATGTACAGGCGATCTTTCTCGCCGGCAAAAACGAAGCGTTGAAGAGCGAGGCCGAACTGGTCGCGGCTGAAGCGAAGTTTCCGGTGAAGGTAATCGGTTATTCGGACGAAGTCGAGAAACTGATGCGCGCGGCCAGCGTCATGGTTTCGAAACTCGGCGGCCTGACCACGTTTGAGGCGCTAACTTGCCGCGTGCCGATCATCGCGGACACGATTACTCAGCCAATGCCGCAGGAAGCGAGCACCGTTAACCTGATCGTAAAGAGTGGCGCCGCCGTGATGCTCAACAAAGCTTCCGACATTGTTCCGGTGGTTCATCGAATGATTGATGACTCGAAACACTACGCGGCGATGCGTGCGGCCACGATCACGGTTGTGATTCCGAACGCTACCAAACGGATCGTGGAAGAGATCACCGCTCTGATCCCGGAACACGCCACGGCGAGTTCGGAATCACTGGCTAAGAACGCTGCTTAGATCATCCGTTGAGGCTCGCGGTACCGGACACTTCTTGACTGTCATACTTGCTTCGCGATTTAATCCCGTCGTTCTGAAGATCAAAGAAATCAGATTTGCGTGAGCAGCATAGCATCAGCCTGGGATGTGGTTTCATAGGCTGAGTCATACATTGAAGTCTATGCTACAGTGAAAAAGATGAGTCTGTTACTCGAAGGAAAACGCGCGTTCATTACTGGTGGCACGCGCGGAATTGGCGCAGCGCTGTGCCAGGTTTTTGCCCGCGAAGGCGCGGACGTCGCTTTCAACTACAATTCGCGAGACGATCTGGCGCAAGAGGTCATGGGCGTCATCGAAGCTCTCGGCCGGCGCGCTCGCTCGTTCAAAATTTCCGTCACCGATCGGTTTGGGCTGAAGCATCTGACCCGCGAACTGGTCCAGGACTGGGGCGGCCTGGATATTCTCGTTAACAACGCGGCGATCAATCGCGGGGACAACTTTGCGACCACCACCGATCGCGCGTGGGACGAAGTCATCGGCACAAATGTCGGCAGCCTGTTTGCTGTTACCAAGCCGATCTATAAGCAGATGATTCGTCAGCGGGTCGGCAGCATCCTGAACATAACTTCGATCGGGGCAATTCGCGCGCTGCCAACAGCGGTTCATTACGCGACTTCGAAAGCTGCGATGATTGGATTCACGAAATGTCTCTCGCGCGAAGCCGGGACATTCGGAATCAAAGTTAACGCCATTGCCGCGGGAATTTTCGACACGGATCTCGCGCAGGCGTTGCCTGAACGCTGGCTGCAGATGCACGACTTCTGGACCTCAAGCGGCAGGCTCGGCCGTCCGGAAGAACTCGCCGAGTTTGCCGCGTTCATGGTCAGCGATCGCAACAGCTTCATGAACGGCGAAGTCGTCATCGTGGATGGCGGAACCGTCACTTAAAGTAATTTTGCTCGTGAAGGAAGTGTGGCCAGTTAGTGAATAACGCGACGAGGATGAAGGCCGCGATCACGACGTAAACCGACCAGAGAAGCCAGAACAGAAAAGCCGCACGAAACTCTTCGGGTGACCAGCGCGGTTTTTCATTCGGCGGATTTTGATTTCTCAACTTCATCCAGTCTCTTCTCCAAAGCCCGGATTCGTTTCGGAATCTCTCCCAACTTCTTGAACACCGCGACGGCGCGCCAGAACGAGCTCACGTCAAAGGCCGGAGTGCCGACGAGGATTTCGCCCGGCGCGACATCGTTGGGAACGCCGCTTTGCGGATAAAGAATCGCATCGTCGCCGACGGTGATGTGGCCGCCAATGCCGACCTGGCCGGTGAGAATCACCCGATCGCCGACGTGCGAACTGCCGGCGATGCCAACCTGCGCGCAGAGCAAAGCGTCTTCACCGACCGTGCATGAATGACCAATCTGGACCAGATTGTCGATCTTCGCGCCGCGCTTAATGCGAGTCTCGCCCGTCGAAGCGCGATCGATCGTTGTGTTTGCGCCGATCTCAACATCGTCTTCGATCACAACTCTCCCGACCTGCGGTATTTTCAACCAGTGCCGATCTTCGTCTTTGGCAAATCCGAAACCGTCCGACCCGATGACGGCGTTGTTATGAATAATGACGCGTTTACCAATAACTGAGTTACCGCGAATAGCGACGCCTGAATGAATTTCCGTGTTGTCGCCGATAGTGACGTCATCGTAGATCGAAACGTTCGCGTGAATGCGTACTCGATCACCTATTACGACATTCTTTCCGATAGCGACGTGAGCATCGATGAAAACTTCTTTCGGAACGCGCGTGCTCGAATCAATTACCGCGGTGGGGTCCCAGTAAGGCTCGAAATCTGCCCGGGGATGAAACACAATCAGCGCGCGAGTGAATGCAAGGTAAGGATCCTTGGCCCGTAGGAGCGCAAGATCCGCGTGCGTTATTTCGACTTCATCGCTGACATAGATCGCCGAAGCGCGAGTCGTCGCGAGCTTGTTCGCATATTTCGGATTGGAAAGAAAGGTGACTTCACCGGTTTGCGCTTCATCAAGTCCGGCCGCGCCGGTGATTTCAATGTCGCCATCACGTGTTTCGCACAGCGCACCGGTCTGAGTCGCGAGTTCGGAAAGTTTCATCGCGTTGAGTTTACCTCACATCATGCTTACCGGATCAATTTCCAAAGTTACCGAACGGGAATCGCCCCCGTGCTCTTCAAAAGTTTTCATCGCCTGATCGATGACGGCGCGCATTTGTTTGCGACTGCGTGATTTCAGAAGCAACTGAATCCGATGCTCGCCGCGCAGACGCGCGAACGGCGCCGGTGCGGGGCCGAGAATGCGACACGAATGATCGCGGTTAGCCTCGTTCAAAACATTCCGAAGTTCCCGCGCCGTGCTGAGCGCGCGGCCCGCGTCCTTGTGACGCACCAGCAATAAAGCGAGCGCCACAAACGGCGGATAACCGTGATTGCGTCGATGCCGAATCTCTTCTTCGTAAAAACCGCGATAGTCCTGCGCCGTCGCATGACGAAGCGCGTAATGGGCGGGATGGTAAGTTTGAATCAGGACTCGGCCCGGCAGATCACCGCGGCCCGCGCGTCCAGCGACCTGGGTAATCAATTGAAAAGTTCGTTCAGCTGCGCGGAAGTCGGGGAGCGCGAGGCCTGCATCGACAGAAACGACGCCAACCAAAGTAACATTCGGAAAATCGTGTCCCTTCGCCAGCATCTGTGTGCCAACTAACAAATCGATCTCGCCTTTGCCGAAATCCAGAAGCAGCTTTTCGAATTCATGCCGGCGCGATTTCGTGTCGCGATCGATGCGTCCGATGCGCAGGCGAGGGAAACGCTTGCGCAAGATTTCTTCCACTTGCTCGGTGCCTTCGCCGACATAATAGATGTACTTGCTGCCGCACGCCGGACATTGCGACGGCGCGCGCTGATGATGATTGCAGTAATGGCAGACAAGGGTCTGATCGCCGCGATGATAAGTTAGCGTCACATCGCAATTCGGACATTCGATCGATTCGCCGCACGAGCGACAGAGAATGAAACTCGAGTAGCCGCGACGATTCAAAAGGATGATTGTCTGCTCACCACGGGCGTGCGTTCCTTCGATTGCTGACAACAGTTCATCAGAAAAAACTGCGGGCTTTTTTCGACGCGCGAAAACTTCGCGCATGTCGATTGTGTCAGCGCGCGCGAGGGAACGATTCGCGATTCGATCGGGTAGCTGAATGTACTTGTACTTTCCCGTCTGGGCGTTGTGAAAAGACTCCAGCGAAGGCGTCGCCGAACCCAAAACGACTACAGCCGATTCTTTCTGGGCCCGCACAATCGCGGTGTCGCGAGCGTGATAGAAAGGCGATTCCTCCTGTCGATATGACGCATCCTGTTCTTCGTCGACGATAATCATGGCCAGATCTTTCACCGGCGCGAACACGGCTGAACGTGTGCCGAGCACAACGCGCGCTTCACCCGAACGCAGGCGTGACCACTCATCAAACCGTTCGCCTTTCGAAAGCGATGAATGAAAGATCGCGATCTGATCGCCGAAATGAGCCCGCAAACGACGGGAAAGAATCGGTGTTAAGGAGATCTCAGGCACCAGCATCATCGCGCCTCGATTCATCTCGAGCGCCGCATGCATTGCGCGAATGTAAATTTCAGTCTTGCCGCTGCCCGTCACCCCGTGCAGCAGAATCGGCGCGAACGCGCGCGCATTCAATGGTTGTTCGACCGCGCGCAACGCGTCTGCCTGCGCGGGCGTCAGTTTGAAATTTTCAGTCTCGGGAAACTCGGCGCGCGCCAGTGGATCGCGGCGAATGTCTTCCTCGAATTCTTCGACGATACCGTTCTTGATCAAAGTGCTAATGACGGACTCGCTGATCTCGGCTCGTTTCGTTAGTTCGCTGACTGGCATTGCGTTTTTATTTGCACGGAGAGTCTCAATCGCGCGTTCCTGGGCTTTCGTTTTTCGAATTGACGTCGTGTCCGACGAAGCGATTAAGCGGACGGTCCTGCGCTTCTTAGCCTGGGTCGGCGTCTTTCGACTTCGATACGAGCGCTGAACCAAACCTTCGTCTTCAAGTTCACGCAACCATTTCGGAAAGCTTTTTGATCCCATTCGCAGACAAAAAGCACTGAGTTCGAACTCGCCCTCTTCACCGAGGAGAAGCAACCCGCGAGTTTTGACGCTCGCCGGCCCGCCCGCGATAGCAGGCGGTTCTGACTTGTTGCTGGTCGCCTTCAGTAGTTCGCGCCCTTCTTCCGTGACAGACACAGTTTGCTCGACCGTCGCGTTGATCCCCGCCGGCAGCGCCGCGCGCATCACTTCTCCCCACGGTGCGGCATAGTAATCCGAAACCCAGCGGGTGATTTCCAGGATCTCGGAAGTCAGCGGCGGATCAAGATCGAGTAACTCTTGAACCTCCTTGATTTCAGCTTCGATGAGGCTGGTGCCTTCGCGTAGACGAGGAAGGAGCGCAACGATGTAGCCAGTCGTCGGTTTCCGTCCGAGATGGACCATTACTCGCGAGCCAACCCGCGCGGAGCGCATTGAAGCGGGCAGCCGATACGTGAACAGTTTTCTCAGATGGACGGGAACTGCGACCTGGGCGAATTGCGGAATAGCTCGATCGGAAGATTGCGCGGCGACGGTCATGGAAGTCAGGCTCGCGTCAGCCTAGCGCGAATGGGACGGTGATTGAAAGCGCGGATGGTACTACGATTTGGATTTCGCGGGAGTGCTCTCGAGATATTCGATAACTTTCTTCAAATCTTCCCAGGTCTCGCGTTTCTTAGATGGATCGCGCAGAAGATACGCGGGGTGAAATGTCGGCATGACTTTGATGCCGCGAAAATCCCGAAACTGGCCACGCACGCGGCTGATGCCTTCGCGTACTTCCAGGAGATTTCTTAAAGCCGTGTTGCCCATCACCACGATCACTTCTGGCTTGATCGCGGCGATCTCGCGAAACAGAAATGGACGACAGATGGCAGCTTCTTCGAGAGTTGGCTGGCGATTGCCGGGCGGGCGACACCGATTGACGTTGCCGATAATTACGTCCTCGCGTTTCATTCCCATCGCTTCGATCATTTTTGTCAGCAACTGGCCGGCGCGACCGACGAACGGTTTGCCCTGGGCGTCTTCATCAGCGCCGGGCGCCTCGCCGATGAACATCAAGCGCGCGTTTCGATTTCCGTGAGTGTTCACGACCTGAGTGCGGCCTTCGCACAAACCACAGCGAGTGCAATCGCCGATGTCGCGCCAAATGTCTTCGAGAGCCTCTCGCGCCTGAGCGACGGAAGGCTGCGGCGCCGCCAATTTGAAGAGATCTTTTGATGGCCCGGTCGATTTAGAAACGTAGGGCTTAGGGGATTGAACGGCGCGCGCGGAGAACATAAATTCCTCGCGAGCGGGTGGAACGCTTGGACGCCGGGGTGCGTCGTCTTTGACTGGCATCGTGACTGCTTCCGGCGAGGGAGCGGCCTTGTCTAACGCAATTGATTCAGCCCCGAGTTCACCAAAAAACCTCGCCTGCTCGCGAGCCTGGCCGAGCAGACTCAGCAGTGCGGCGTTGTGGGGATTATCGGCCATAAATCTTTTCTGGTTACGCGGTTTTCGCGGTCGCGCTTCGATGACGTAACTTCACGATCTCATCAAGAATTCGATGGGCAATTTCCAGCTTAGACATTGCCGGCAATTCAATCGGTTGCAATCCGTCGCGCACCAGGATTGTTACCGCGTTATTCGGCGAATCAAAACCGATGTCGTTACGCGAGACATCGTTCGCGACAATCACATCAAGTTTTTTCGAGGTCAACTTTGCAGTCGCGTTGGATAGAATGTCGTTCGTTTCGGCGGCGAAGCCTATCAGTAGTTGATCTTTTCGTTTCTGGTGTGCGACGTCGCCGAGAATGTCCGATGTGCGCTCCAATTCTAAGGTGAGAGTTGGATTTGACTTCTTAATCTTGGCTGGCTCCGTTTTCTTCGGCCGATAGTCAGCAACCGCCGCGGCCGCAATTAATATCGTCGCTTCTTCAATTTGTCCAAGGACGGCGCTCCGCATATCTTCGGCAGATGTCACTTTGATTAACTCGATATCCGTAGGCGGATCTGCGGTTGTGGTTCCCGCAACGACGATGACGTTTGCGCCTCGCTTACCCGCAGCTTCGGCCAGGGCAAATCCCATCTGTCCGGACGAACGATTTGAGATAAAGCGAACCGGATCGATCGGTTCGCGAGTAGCTCCGGCAGTGATCAAGATGCGCTCGCCCTGCAAATCGACTCTTGAGCCGGTAGACGGCAAATCGGCTGCCGCGGGTGATTGCGTCGTCTCAAGGATCGCGAGGGCTCTGGCCACGATCCGATCAGGCTCGCTCAATCGGCCTGGGCCAATTGTCCCGCAAGCCATCTCTCCGGCGTCCGGCTCGAGAATATGAACGCCATCGCTTCTGAGCTTTTCAAGGTTTCGCCGCGTGGCCGGGTGTTGCCACATCGTCGTATTCATGGCTGGGGCAACCAGAACTGGAGCAGTGCAAGCGAGATATGTCGAAGTCAAAAAGTCATCCGCGACGCCGTTCGCTAACTTCGCGAGCGTGTTTGCGGTTGCCGGAGCGATAACAAAGAGATCGATCGTTTGAGAAAAAGTTATGTGCGCGATTGGATCGGGATTGTGCGGTGCGTAGTCGTCAACGATCACGTATGAACCCGACAGTGCACGAAACGTTAGAGGTTGAATGAACTCGCAAGCGTGGCGCGTCATGGCCACGCGAACATCGCACCCAGCTCGCTGCAAGCCGCGTAATACTTCAATGGCTTTGTATGCGGCGATCCCGCCGGTTACTCCAATCGCGACCCGTCTTTTGGAAACTTGTTCGTCCACGTTTATTTGAAATTGAAATGTAACATCGCTGAATTACATGTGCAATGAAACGCAATTCTGCAGCGCTATAATCCCCGGCAACAATTTGATGGCAATAATGATTCGCGGTTGAGCCGTTAGGTAAGGTATTTTATTCCGGCGGATCAACGGTTCGGACACAATTTCAAACATGACCGAGGGTACCTTCATGTATAGCCTATCTCGTTCGATGCATTTGCTACTTTCGCTCTCGATAATTGTGGTGTGCGCCGGTGCGACGATCGCGCAAAGGGGCAATACTTCAAGCGATTCTGAGTTTGGTCCGGTGGTGACGGCTTACCTCGGCTACCTCAATAATGAGCAAGAGGTCGTTGACGATCGCGCGAGCAGAAGAGAGATCACCTCGGTCTATTACCGACGAAACTCAAATCGGATTCACGCCCTCAGGCAGATGGCTGTGCGCTTGGTCAGGCAAACCGGAAACGATTACGTACCCGAGTTGGAAGCAGTAACTTCGGATGAGTTGGGAACTATTTTTGAGCGTCCGCCGAGGCCTGTGAATCTTCGGCAGAACGAGGTGGTAGCGAATAAGTTTAGGTTCCTTGGCCAGATTCACTCAGGCGATGTCTTTTATCTTTTCGCGCGACTCGATCCATACGAACAAGCGGACTTAATGAACCGGGGAGGCGGGCCTGCTGCTTCATCTGAAACCAATGCCAAAGGTCAGCGTATCGGCCAATCAACCACCAGAGCCAGGCGGGTGGTTCCTCAATAGTAACCTGAACGCACGTGCGTCAAGCGGAGGACAATC
The DNA here is from genome assembly GCA_003222895.1 of Acidobacteriota bacterium. Classification (GTDB taxonomy): domain Bacteria; phylum Acidobacteriota; class Blastocatellia; order Pyrinomonadales; family Pyrinomonadaceae; genus UBA11740. Next base: position 30,882 of record QHXI01000050.1, read on the forward strand.
CGCAAGTACCGTTCAAAAACACAAAATCTTGACAGGGTTTGGGGAAAAAATGTCTTTACAGGGTTCGAGCGGCATGCTATCTTGCGGCGCAAAGCTAGTAAATAAAGTGGCTTAGGTCTTTTAGATCAAGGGGTTTATTGTTGACATTAGGGTCGTGGTTCGTGTAAAAAGACAAAGAGTAGGCCTTCTTTACCGGCCCGGCATGCTTTCTTTTTTGCGTCTCGCGTGAGCGAGATTTCGAGTTAGGGCGGAAACATCCGTCAGTTGCGATGAGAGCGAGTCTTTTCGCAATGGTCTTCCACAAACTTGTTTACTGTACGGGAGGAAATGATGATTAGCAGAACTTGGAGCCGTAAGTCTATTGCATTCTGTGTCGCGGTTGCCATTCTTAGCGTTTATTCCATGGTGGCGCTGGCAACGCCAGGACAGAAAGCGTCAGGCGAGCTTTCGGTCTCCGGTCAAGTTACCGTGAATGGTCAGGCCGCGATCTCAGGCGCAACCGTTTTTTCTGACAGCGTAATCGCTACGGCAGCTGGCAGCAGTGCAACGGTGAGTCTTGGAAAACTGGGTCGAGTTGAGTTGTTCCCGAATTCGACAGTGAAGCTGAGCTTCGGAGATGGCAATATCTCTGGAGCACTGGACGCGGGTCGTGTTCAGGTTTCGACGCTAGCCGGTGTTTCAGCGATCGTGACCGCAAAGGATGGCGCGGCTGTCGCTGATGCGAGCCAGGCGTCGAGCTTTATGGTAGACGTGGAATGCGGCAATATGATCGTTGCTTCGCAGGCAGGTCTAGTTGAGTTGCGAGCTGCAGGAAAGACCAAAGCAGTCGCAGCCGGCACTTCTGAATCAGCCGGCACGCCTCAACCTGGAACTCGCTGCACGAGACTGACCAAGCCGGATAACTTTGGACACCTTAGTGGTGGAGCGCTTGCAGCTCTGTTGTTGGCCGCCGGCGGCGCAGTGGCAGCAGCGATTATTGCAGCTACCCATAACAACGATCTGAACTTCGGCGGTTCAATCACCGTCGTAAGTCCGACCAAGTAAGGTTGAGTCCGACCAGGGCTCGTGACGCGCATTTCGCGCGCCATTTGATCATAATTTGCGGGTCACGCGTACCCAGCGCGTGACCCGTAAATTTTGTCCATAACATTTCTCGGGTAGGAAATTCTGAATGCACATAGCCGTCATTGGCTCAGGCTACGTTGGCCTCGTTACCGGCGCCTGCTTTGCTGAATTCGGTGTTGATGTTACTTGCGTGGATGTCGACGCTGAGAAGATCGCGCGACTTACGAAAGGCGAAAGCCCGATCTACGAACCTGGTCTCGACTCCCTCATCAAGAAGAACCTGCAGGCGGGACGTCTCAGATTCACAACTGACATCGAACTCGCGACCAAGCAATCGCTCGTGATCTTCCTGGCCGTCGGAACGCCGCCTTGTCCTGATGGCTCAGCGGATCTGAGCTTTATCGAAACCGCTGCGCGAGACATAGCGCGGCACATGGATTCTTACAAGGTCATCGCGACTAAATCGACGGTACCGGTTGGCACGGGTAGGCGGCTTGCCGGCCTCATCAAGCAGAATCAAAAACAGGCGGTCGGATTCAGCGTCGTATCGAATCCCGAATTCCTCCGCGAAGGAGCAGCGTTAGGTGATTTCATGCGCCCGGATCGCGTCGTGATCGGCGGGGCCGATCCGGAAGCGATAGCGATTATGCGCGATCTATATCGACCGCTCTATTTGATTGAAACTCCGTTTGTGATTACTTCCTTGGAAGGTGCAGAGTTGATCAAATACGCGGCTAACGCATTTCTGGCGACGAAGATTTCGTTTATTAACGAAGTAGCTAACCTTTGCGAAAAGGTCGGTTGCGATGTTCACGAGGTGGCCCGCGCCATTGGTATGGATCGACGCATTGGACCAAAGTTTCTTCATGCTGGCCCCGGATTCGGGGGCTCATGTTTTCCGAAAGATATAGCCGCGCTAGCGACCATCGGTCGACAATACGATACACCGACGAGAATCGTTGAAGCTGTAATTGAGGTGAATCAACGGCAGCGACTCTCAATGATCGACAAGATCGAGCAGCTCGCATGCGACGGTCTTTCTGGTAAACGTGTCGCTGTCCTTGGGCTGGCTTTCAAACCAGAGACTGACGACATGCGTGATGCGCCATCAGTCGAAATCATCCGCGGCTTAATAGTTCGTGGTGCAACCGTGATCGCTTACGATCCTGTTGCCCGGACTGAGGCGGGGAAGTTATTGCCCACAATCGAGTTTGCTGGTGACGAGTACGAAGCAGCGACGGGAGCGGATATTCTAGTGATCGTTACAGAGTGGAATCAGTTCAGGGCTCTCAACATGGAACGGATTAGAACCCTGATGAGGATGCCGCGCCTCGCAGATCTGCGAAATATTTATGATCCCGCCGACATGCGGGACCTGGGATTCCAATACGTGGGAGTAGGACGCTAACTTATGGCGTTGTCGGGAATCGTGGTAGTCACGGGCGGTGCCGGTTTTATAGGATCACACATCGTAGCCGAATTGCTTCAGCGCGGCGCGCGGGTCCGAGTCATTGACGACCTCTCGACCGGTTATGCTGAAAACCTGGCTGAGATAGGCGGCGAGATCGATCTTATTAAGATCAGCATCACTGATTCGAAAGCTCTAAGCCGCGCTCTGGAAAACGTTGAGTTGGTTTTCCATGAGGCCGCCATTCCCTCAGTTCCGCGATCAGTTAATGATCCGGCAGAAACTCACGAAGCAAGCGTCAACGGAACATTCTCGTTATTGTTAGCTGCGCGCGATCGAAAGGTGCGGCGCCTCGTCTATGCGGCGTCGAGTTCGGCTTATGGCGATCAGCCCGAATCGCCGAAGCGAGAAAGCATGCGTCCCGATCCGCTTTCGCCTTATGCCGTCGCTAAGTTAGTTGGCGAGTATTACTGTCGGGTCTTCGACAGGACGTATGGGTTGGAGACGGTGTCACTTCGTTATTTCAATGTGTTCGGTCCGAGGCAAGATCCCGGCTCGCATTACTCCGGGGTAATCTCTAGATTTCTTTTAGCGTTGAATCGCGGAGAGAGCCCGGTGATCTATGGAGACGGTGGACAGTCGCGAGACTTTACCTACGTTTCGAATGTGGTCGATGCGAATCTGCGGGCAGCCGAGTCGCGCCAAGCCGTAGGAAAGGTTATCAATATAGCGAATGGCGAGAGCGTAACGCTTAATGAATTGTTGGCGGCACTGCAAAAGCTGACCGGACGCACGGCCCTTCAGGCCCGGTACGAACCTCCACGCGTCGGCGATATCCGTGACAGCTTAGCCGATCTCACGCTGGCTAAATCACTTTTGGGATACACGCCGATGGTTGGTCTCGAGGAAGGACTTCGAAAGACAATCGATTGGTGGAAGACGAGTCGGTTTGCCGAATCGACTACTACGTCTTCTTAATTCTTTCTTGAATTAATGACCTTGCGATAACTTCCCGATCAAAGTAAACATTGGCAAGTACATCGCAATGACGATCGATCCGATCGTTACTCCCAGAAATCCGATCAGCGCAGGCTCAATCAGCGTCAGCAAATTAGCAATCGCTGCATCGACTTCCTGCTCATAGAAGTCAGCGATCTTGCCAAGCATCGCGTCGAGCGCTCCGGTTTGTTCGCCGATGCCGACCATCTGCGAAACCATGTGCGGAAAAATTTCCGCGGCGCGCAATGGCTCAACAAAACTCTTACCTTGCTCGACGGCGGTTCGCACACTGATGATCGCGGCTTCAATCACGACGTTTCCGGCGGTCCGCGCGGTGATATCGAGCGACTGCAGAATCGGCACACCCGACGATAGTAAGGTTGAGAGCGTTCGCGAGAAACGCGCAATCGCGATCTTCAGAAAGATCGGTCCGAGGATTGGGACCTTTAGGAGGATAGTGTCGATCCGCTTACGGCCATTTGGTGTCTTGTAATAGAAGCTAGTACCGACAGCCGCGCCGATAATCACAACCAGCATAACGAGGCCGCCCCAGCCGGCAAGAAAATTACTGAAGCCAACAACAATTCGCGTCGGAAGCGGCAGCGGTTCACCTGGCCCAAGCAGCCCCATAAAGATTGTTTGAAACTGCGGAATAACGACAATCATGATCACCGCGACAGCGACGATGGCCAGAAAAATCACCGCGGCCGGGTAAATCATAGCTGAGACTACGTCACGCTTCAGCTTCACGATCTTCTCGATAAAGGTCGAAAGTCGCTGCAGGATCAAGTCAAGGATACCGCCCGTCTCACCGGCCTCAACCATGTTGGCATACAGTTGATCGAAGACTTTCGGATGTCGGCTCATGGCCGCGGCCAACGTCGATCCCTCTTCCACATCCTGGCGCACTTGCGCGAGAACCTGCTGGAAATATTTATTCGGCTGTTGCTGAGCCAGGATATCGAGACACTGGACCAGCGGCAAGCCGGCGTCGATCATGACAGAGAACTGGCGCGTGAAGATCGCAAGCTCCTTTGATTTGACTTTCTTCCTTCCGGATAGTTTCGGAATTCCGATCTCGCGGCCCTTTTCTTTTACCGACGTGAGCGTGACTTGTTCGCGACGCAGAATCTGTCGCAGCGCCTCGCGATTGTCGGCGACGCGCTCGCCAGTCACGACTTCGTTCATGCGGTTGCGGCCCTTGAAAACATAGGTTGGCATCTTTCAGTGCTCCGTTCTTGCTCTGATGTTTCGTTACCTGTTTCGATTGAGTAGCCGGCCGGATGGGTTATAGGTTGGCGGCATCTGCGCGCGACCTGAAGAACGACCTGAAGAACCATTGCTGTTAATACCGGCGCCGCGGTCGATCAGATCGCGAAGCTCATTTACATTGGACGATCGTTGCAGCGCTGTCTCTCTTGAAATGACTCTCTTGTGGAAAAGCGTAGCTAGCGACTGATTAAACGTCTGCATCCCGTGAATATCCTGGCCGGTCTGCATCATTGAATAGATCTGGTGGACCTTGTCTTCGCGGATCAGATTGCGAATCGCTGAATTAGGAATGAGGATCTCCATCGCCATCGCGCGTCCGTGGCCGTCGGCTTTTGGCAAGAGACTTTGGCAAAGAATTCCCTCGAGCGTTAAGGACAACTGCGCACGCACCTGAGCTTGCTGCATCGAAGGAAACACATCAATGATGCGATTGATCGTGGACACGGCTGAATTGGTGTGCAGCGTTGCAAACGTGAGGTGACCGGTTTCCGCAATTCGCAAGGCCGACTCGATCGTTTCCAGATCGCGCATTTCGCCGACCAGCACTACATCCGGGTCCTGGCGCAGCGCCGTACGCAACGCTTGTGCAAACCCGTGCGTGTCGGCATTTACTTCGCGTTGGTTGACGATGCAGCTCTTGTGATTGTGAAGGAACTCGATCGGATCTTCGATCGTCAGGATGTGTTCGTGACGTTCCTTGTTGATCTTGTCGATGACCGCGGCGAGCGTTGTCGACTTGCCGGACCCGGTTGGCCCAGTGACCAGTACCAATCCTCTCGGTTTCTTACAAAGCTCGACAAGTACTGACGGGAGCCCCAACTCTTCGAACGTCTTGATCTCGTAAGGAATCGCGCGAAACACCGCGCCAACTGCACCGCGTTGGTTGAAAACATTAGCGCGAAAACGCGACAGCCCTTTGACACCAAAGCTGAAATCCAGCTCGAGGTTCTCTTCAAAGCGATGTTTCTGCGCGTCGGTGAGAACCGAATACGCGAGTTGCTTAGTTTCGCCGGATGTCAGTGGTCGGTAACCGTCAAGCGGCCGGATTTCACCGTGCACGCGCACCAGCGGCGGGGTGCCGGTCGTAATGTGAAGGTCGGAACCGCCGACTTCTGCAAGCCTGTGAAGAAGTTCTGAGAGAGAAACTTGTGGTTGAGTTTCCAACATTGTTAGTGTCCTTGGAGTGGATTTAACGCCTCGGTTCCATCGGTCGGAATGTTGAGAGGAATTGCTCGGCGTCAACAGCAATTTTCTGATAAGCAACATTGGACGAACGGGTCACCAGGGAGTAGACGCGTCCGTTGATCTCTGTGAAATAATAATTCCAAACTTGTTCGGGTCTGCCGTCACTCGTCGCGGGAGTCTGCGCGATGACTTCGAATACGCGATGACCGCCGATGTCTCGTTGGCGATCGTTCACAACCCAGCCACCGGCTGTGATCATTCGGTCGATCACAGTGTGACGAAGGTCAGTGAACATCACTCCGCCTAACATTTTTCGTTGTTCGCTGGGCATCGGCTGCACGTTATTCACCGGCGCGACCGCCACAACGGCCAGGCTCGCCTGGGCCTCAGATGCGCCATCCGGCGGAGTTATGCGAAAACTCGAACCCGCCTTCCCAGTTGAAGTGGTGGACCAGTTGGTCGGGAGCGGCATGGCGAAGTTTCCGTCTCTGACAACATTTTCCGGCAGGGCCAATGCTGACGTCATGGTAACGTGATTGTCCGCCGACCGTGGTGGCGTCGATGGCACGATACCTTTATTAGCGGCTTGTAACGCACGTCGTCGCGCAATCAATGCCTGACGGCGGCGAAGCACGGCGCGATGTCGGCGCCACCATACTCTTGAGTGATGATGGAAGCGGTGGGAACGCGCAGACAATTGCGATCGCAAATTGTGCGCGGTTGAGGTTGCGAAGGGCAGTAGGACAGCTACGGTAACCAACAAACAAACTGATAGAGCTATTCGACGTAACATAGTTTCACCCCTTTTCACGCCACCGTTTCGCGTAACACTTCTTCAATGGTGGTAACTCCGGCTCGTACCTTCTGCAGACCCGATTCACGTAAAGTGATCATACCGTCCTCGATCGATTTCTTTCTCAGCTCGAGCGACGACGCGCCGATCAGAATCAGCTCGCGAACCTCATCTGTCACTTCCATAACTTCGTAAAGACCGATGCGGCCTTTGTAGCCCGTGTCGTTGCAACTTGGGCAACCTTTGCCTTTGAAGGTCTTAATCTTGCTTGCTTCTTCGGGAGAAAAGCCGATCTCGACCAATGCTTCGACCGGCGTGGGATGTTCTTTCTTGCAGTCTTTGCAGATGCGTCGGATCAGTCGCTGAGCCTGTATCAGGTTCACGCTCGTGGCGACGAGGAATGGTTCGATGCCCATGTTCATGAGACGTGAGATGGTTGAAGGGGCATCGTTCGTGTGAAGTGTCGAGAGGACCAAGTGGCCTGTTAGAGCGGCCTTGATCGCGATCTCGGCGGTTTCGAAGTCGCGGATTTCGCCGACGAGAACGATGTTCGGGTCTTGGCGGAGGAATGAACGCAGCGCGGCGGCGAAGTTCAGACCGATCTGTTCCTTCATCTGCACTTGATTGATTCCGGGCAGATTGAACTCGACCGGATCTTCGGCCGTCATAATGTTGGTATCGACCGTATTCAGCGATTGTAGTGCCGAATACAGAGTGTTGGTTTTACCGCTGCCGGTTGGACCAGTGACGAGCACCATGCCGTACGGCTTGGAGATATTACGCTGAAACTTGACGAGCGATTCCGACTCAAAACCGAGATTCGTCATGTCGAGCATCAGCTTTTCTTTGTCCAGCAGACGAAGCACGACCTTCTCGCCAAACAGCGTCGGCAACGTCGAAACACGAAAGTCGAGTTCCCGCGATCGCGAATCAACTTTGACGCGAATCTTGATGCGGCCATCTTGCGGCAGACGTTTCTCAGAGATGTCCAACTTCGACATGATCTTGATGCGCGAGATTAGGGCGTCGCGCATCTTGAGTGGCGGATGCATCACGTCGTAGAGCACGCCATCGATGCGGAAACGAATGCGAAGTTCCTTTTCGTAAGGCTCGACGTGAATATCTGACGCTCCGCGGCGAAGCGCGTCAACCAGAAGGACGTTGACCAGTCGAACGACCGGCGCGTCTTCGCTCATTCGGGTGAGGCTGGAGAGATCTATTTCTTCGTTGTCCTCGAAGACCTCGACTTCACTGTTGAGAGATTCGTGATCGAAATCGAGGCTGTCGAGAGAAACGAGGTCGGCTTGTGAGAAGCCGTTTCCGTTTGAGCTTTCGACCGTGAGATCGGGCGCGACGGCCGCGAGCTCAATTTCACGCGAGGTGCTGTAGTACTTGGCGATCGCGGCTTGAACACTCGCTTCAGCCACGACGACCGGCTCTACATTCAGGCCGGTCATGAACTTGATATCGTCCATCGCGAACACGTTCGTCGGATCGACCATGGCTAGGGTGAGGGTGGCGCCGACACGTGATAATGGTAGGACGGAATATTTCTGCGCGACTTCTTGTGGGATGAGGCGCAGCACCGAATCGTCGATATTGAAAAGTTCGAGATTGACTGAAGGAATACCGTACTGCCGTGAGAGGACCGCAGTGATCGTGTCATCTGAAACCAGCCCGAGCTTGACGAGGTTGTATCCCAAGCGCCCGCCATGCTCTCGCTGATAATCGAGCGCCTGACGGAGATGCTGAGGGCTGATCAGATTCTCGCGGACGAGAATTTCGCCGAGTTTTGCTGACATTCGAGCCTTGTCTTTTGAAATTCAATTAGAGGGAATAGATTCCCTCGGTAGGACGACTTGTCTGGCCAAAAGGTACGTTGGGACAAAGGCACAACGGCGGCCAACACCGTTGCAACCTGATATTAGCTTTCGGGCGTGGATTCTGTCAATGAAAGTTTTTTTAGAGAATTCGAAGGGCGTTCTGTGGGAAAACGGTGGACAAATTGTTCGCAGGTATTCGATAATATTCGCATACCTTCGTCGACTTGAGGAGATTAGACATGCCCATAACTGCCAGACAAAGACGAGTGTTAGATTACATCAAGCATTATTTTGAAGCCCATCAGGAAGCGCCGACGATCGCCGAAATTGGAAAAGAATTCGGCATGAGTTCGTCGGCCAGCGCGCACAACTTGGTCTCGGTTCTCGAGAAGGAAGGGTTTATTAGGCGCATTCCAAACGTCAGTCGGGGAATTGAATTGATTGAAGAAGGACCGGCTGAAGAGAAGTATGAAATTCCTTTGCTCGGTGTCGTTGCCGCAGGTGCGCCGATCGAGGCGATTTTGAATTACGAGACGGTTTACATTCCACGCGACATGATGCGCGACGGGCGAATGTTTGCGTTGCGCGTGAGCGGCGATTCAATGATTGATGAACAGATTCGTGATAACGATTTGATCATTTTGCAGTCACAGCAAACCGCCGAGAACGGCAAAACGGTGGTTGCCTTGATTGATGGAAGCGATGCGACGGTGAAGCGTTTTTATGGAAATCGAAATCATGTGCGCCTGGAGCCCGCAAATCCGAATTATGAACCAATCATCGTTCGTCCGCCGCAGCGAGTTCAGATTCAGGGCGTTATTGTCGGAGTCATTCGCCAATACAAATGAATTGTGATTTCAAATTTGTGATCTGAGATCTGAAATCCTAATTCGTAGATCACTAGCAGCTAGCTCTTTGAAAGAACGCGGGCAACCCTTTTCAGGTCATTGATGAAGTGACGTTTCTCAGCGAGCCGGGTTTCATCATCCGGCGCGCGCAAAATTGAAGATGGATGAACAGTGGCCATGATGTAAGGCGCCAACGTCGATTCGATGAATTGTCCCCGCTGCTTTGTGACTTTGAACTGGGGACCAAGCAAAGCCTGCGCTGCGGTCGCGCCAAGACAAACAATGACTTGTGGCTTCACTAAACTGATTTCTGCTTCGAGCCATGGGCGACAAGCATTAATCTCGCGCGCGTTAGGTTTTTTGTGAATGCGGCGTTTGCCGCGCGGTTCCCATTTGAAATGTTTGACTACATTAGTCACGTAAGTTTGTGCGCGATCGATGCCTGCTTCCTGCAAAGCTTCATCAAGTAATCGGCCCGCTGGTCCAACGAAAGGATGGCCGGTGAGATCTTCTTCATTACCAGGTTGTTCGCCGACGAACACGACCTCAGCGTGGCGCGCGCCTTCGCCGAAAACCGTTTGCGTGCCGCGTTCCCAAAGATCGCAAGCTTTGCAGTCCGCGGCCGCATCGCGAAAAGCTTTCAGACTTTTGCGCTCAGGGAAGAATTCTTCGGCTGAGCTTTCCGATTTATCTTTGCTCATTAAGTTCGAATTTGCTGTTTAGATCATGAATGCTGCAGTTACCAAAAAGCAGATCGAGTCAACCCTCACAGATCGTTTTGGCGACGTGTTCGAACGATTCGAACGATTGCCGCCTAAGACTCTATCCACGGGTATTGGTGAAATTGATAACGCCTTGCACGGATTTCCTCGCGGCGCGATAACGGAAATCCATGGAACTGCTTCATCCGGCCGCACGAGCCTCTTGCTTTCAGCGTTGGCTGCCGCAACTTCACAAGAAGAGATTTGCGCACTCGTCGATTGCAGCGACACGTTTGATCTTTCATCGGCGGCAAAGGCCGAGGTCGATTTCGATCGACTGCTTTGGATTCGTTGCGGCCATAATCTCGAACGTGCTTTCAAAGCTGTCGATCTAATCTTGCATGCCGGCGGATTTGGATTAGTCGCTCTGAATCTTTGCGACGTGCCGGCAAAAACCGTTCGACGGGTCATCTCCACGTGGTGGTTTCGTTTTCGCCGCGCGCTCGAAAACACTCCAAATGCGTTGATAGTCCTCACGCCCATAGCCGCCGTCCATTCGTGTGCGGCGCTTGTCTTAGAAGTTAAAAGCGAAGCTTCAGTGTGGTCCAATAGCTTGTCGTTATTATCTGAAAATCGTTACAGCAGCTTCACGGCGCAACCGGAGCACGGCGGCCATCTTTCGCTGGTGCAAACCTCCCTTCCAACATTCTCATCAAATAAGGACTCGCATTTTCTGCAAGCGATGAACATCCGCGTCAACCGCGAGCGACCGGTTGAATGGCAGACGCGCGAAATAAAATTTAAGGCTCACTTCCACTGACGCCTTGTCATATTCGCCAATATTCGCTAATATTCACCTCGCCCGATCCTAATTAAAATCCGACGAACAGGGAAGCGGTTATGTTTGCCTGCATTTATGACCGAATTGTCTCTAAAACAGCTGCTACGGATTCTGAGAACGAAACTGGATTTTCGCCGCTTGTCGATCTGGCATTTACGTTTTCTCCGCTGGTTGAGCAAACCAAGGCGGACACGGTTGTGTTCGATGTTACTGGACAAGATTTGCTGTTTGGGACACACCCGAATGTTCTCGCCAATGAGTTGAATGCCCAGAACGATTCAGTGCGCAATGTCGCGGATGAAATTGCGCGTCGCGCGGCGAAACTAAATCTGAAAATTAATATCGCGATTGCGGCGAATCCCGACGCAGCGATTCACGCCGCGCGGTGCTGTAAAGGCACGACGATTATCGACGGCGATGACGTACTGTTACATCTTGCTCCTTTGTCGATTAGAAAGTTGGATTACTCACTGGCGCGAGTTGAAGCTGACCGCGCGGAAGAAATTCAAGCGACATTCGCGCTGTGGGGTGTGTGCACGTTTGGCGATCTGGCCCGGCTACCTTTGGCCGGCGTGGCAGAACGATTGGGCCAGGATGGGGTGCGATTGCAAAAGCTTGCGCAAGGGAAGACTGATCGCCAAATACATTTGGTGCGGCCGCCAATCGGCTTTGAGCAATCGCTCGAATTAGAAGATCCGATCAGTGAACTCGAGCCGTTCTCGTTCATTCTGTCGCGTCTACTAAATCAGCTTTGCGCAAATTTGCATGAGTACGCGCTGGCCACGAATGAGTTGCGGCTGCGACTGGTCACAGAGCGATGTTTAGAGTACCGACTTCAGTCGGGTATTTCTGCTGCCAATGAAAAAGACCCAACTGAAGTTGGTGTTCTAAACACCTGTGACCTTCACGAGCGCACAATCACTTTGCCGGTGCCGATGCGCGATCCAAAAACGCTCCTGCGTTTGCTCTTATTCGATATTGAGGCGCAACCGCCGTCTGCGCCGATCATAAAAGTCTCGATTAGCGCCCAGCCGGTGAAGCCGCGCGCGTCGCAAACCGGATTATTTATTCCGCTGGCGCCTGAGCCGGAGAAATTGGAAATCACCTTGGCGCGATTGGCGAAGTTGGTTGGCGGTGAAAATGTCGGCTCGCCGGAAAGTCTAGACGCGCACCGGCCTGATTCGTTTCGAATGAAGCGATTTAGGCTGGCGACTCAGCGAAAGAAATCACGGTCCAATCTGCAATCCGTAATTCGAAATCCGCAATCCGTCATGGGCTTCAGAATGTTTCGACCAGCGTGGCGAGTTGATGTCGAAACTATCCAAGGGAAACCGACGCGGATTAGCGCCCGAGGACAAGCATCCACCAGGATTCGCGGACAGGTTGTTTGCGCCGCCGGGCCCTGGCGCGGGTCGGGCGACTGGTGGAGATCTGATGTGTGGGCGAGAGATGAATGGGACGTAGCGCTGGTTGATCCTAACGCACGAGAAAGCAAAGTCATCTGTCGCATTTATCGCGATTTGACGAATGAGCAATGGTTCGTCGAAGGCATTTATGACTGAAAGTCAGTAGTTAGTAGTCAGTAGTTAGTTGAAAAGGAAATGCACACTGGTATCAAAAATGAATCAAAACAAGAAGCGCAACTGCTTACTGCTCATCGCTCACTGCCCACTTATATAGAACTCCATGCGCGATCAGCATTCAGTTTTCTTCGCGGCGCAGCGACGCCGGAAGAATTAATCGCTGTGTGCTCCGAATTAAAGATGCCGGCGATGGCATTGCTTGATACTGATGGAATTTATGGCGCGGCGCGATTTCATCTGGCGGGCAAGAAGCTGAAGATCAAAGCGCACATTGGAGCGGAGATAACAGTTTCGAGTTTCAAGTTTCAAGTTTCAAGTTCGCAGCAGAGGAATGGCCATCGGAATTCAAAACTCAAAATTCACAATTCACAATCCGTATTCACCCTTCCGCTCCTCGTTCGTAATCGCGCGGGTTATCAAAACCTTTGCCGGCTGATCACCTTGATGAAGCTGCGCGTGCCGAAACATGCAAAGCCGGGCGAGTGTGCAGTGACTTTCGATGAGTTGGCGAAGTACGCGGATGGGTTGGTTTGCTTGACTGGTGCAGATGATGGGCCGTTGTTCACAAATTGTTTAGGCGCGAGCGTTGCTAGTTCAAAAGGCGGGCAGCGCCCGCCGCTAAACTTTGGCGAAGCACAACAAACAGCTGAGAGGCTTGTCGACATTTTCGGCAGAGAGAACGTCTATGCTGAGCTGCAACGTCACTTCAATCGTAATGAAGAAGTACGCAATCACGCGGTGATCGACATGGCGCGGCGCTTGAAACTTTCGTTGTTGGCGACGAATGGAGTTTATTATGCCGCGCGCGCTCAGCGGCAAGTTGCCGACGTGTTCACCTGCATTCGCAATCATGTACGCCTGGAAACCGCCGGACGATTGCTGTCGATTAATTCAGAGCGGTTCGTGAAATCGCCGAAAGAGATGGCCGAATTGTTTGCTGATCTGCCGGAAGCGATCGCGAACACGGTCGAACTGTCTTCACGTCTGGATTTCACGCTGAAGGATCTCGGTTACGAATTTCCGAAGTATCCAGTGCCGCCGGGCGAGACGATGACTTCGTTTTTGCGCGCGCGAACTTATGAAGGCGCGCGTTTGCGTTACGGCGGCAACGACGAATACGCGCGTGCAGAAAAACAGATCGAGCATGAATTGAAATTGATCGAGAAGTTGAAACTCGAAGGTTATTTTCTGATCGTTTGGGACATCGTCGAGTTTTGTAAGCGACAAGGAATTTTGATTCAAGGGCGTGGATCGGCGGCGAACAGCGCCGTCTGCTATTCGCTTGGAATTACCGCGGTCGATCCGGTGGGGATGGAACTTTTGTTCGAACGTTTTCTTTCCGAAGAACGTGGCGAATGGCCGGACATCGATCTCGATCTACCCAGCGGCGATCAGCGCGAGCGCGCTATTCAATATGTTTACGAGCGCTACGGAAAACTCGGTGCGGCAATGACGGCGAACGTGATCACTTATCGCGGTCGATCGGCTGCGCGTGAAGTCGGCAAGGTGCTTGGGTTTGATGAAGAGACGCTCGGGTGTTTATCAGGCTTTGTGCATACATGGGAATGGAAAGATCCGAAAGACACGACAGAACGTCAGTTCAAAGAAGCCGGTTTGGACTTGCGCGATCGACGCATCAAGAAATTTTTCCAGCTTTATCGCGCCGTGCAGGATCTGCCGCGTCACCTGGGCCAACATTCCGGCGGCATGGTGATTTGTCAGGGACAGCTTGATTCGGTGGTGCCGCTCGAGCCGGCGGCGATGCCGGGCCGCGTCGTCGTGCAATGGGACAAAGAAGATTGCGCCGATCTCGGAATCATCAAGGTCGATCTGCTCGGACTTGGCATGATGGCGGTGCTCGAAGAAACGATTCAAATCATTCGCGACGATTACACGGAAGAAGTTGATCTTGCGCATCTCCCGCAAGACGACCCCGCCGTTTATTCCGCGCTGCAACAAGCCGACACGATTGGCATGTTTCAGATTGAGAGCCGCGCACAGATGTCTTGTCTTCCGCGGCTGCGTCCAGAAAGCTTTTACGACATCGTGGTGCAGGTGGCGATCATCCGGCCTGGTCCAATCGTCGGCAACATGGTCAATCCTTATTTAGAGCGACGACTGGGGCGCGCACCGGTGAAGTACGCGCATCCGGATCTGGAGCCGGTGCTAAAGCGGACGCTTGGCGTGCCTCTGTTTCAGGAACAACTTTTAAAGATGGCGATGATCTGCGCGAACTTCACCGGCGGGGAAGCCGAAGAGTTGCGCCGCGCGATGGGCTTCAAACGATCAGAGCAACGAATGAAAGACATTGAAAGAAAACTACGGCGCGGAATGACAGAGAAGGGAATCACGGACCGAGTACAGGATGAGATCGTGGATCAGATTGCATCGTTCGCGCTTTATGGTTTTCCCGAATCGCACGCGGCCAGCTTTGCCTTGATTGCTTACGCCAGCGCGTATCTCAAATGCCATTACCTGGCGGCATTCACAGCGGCGACGCTCAACAATCAACCGATGGGGTTCTATCAGCCATTTACGATCATTAAAGATGCGCAGCGCCATGGATTGAAAGTTCTTCCGGTTGATGTGACGCGATCGAATTGGGAATGTGCTCTGGAAGACGGGAGTCAGGAGTCAGGAGTCAGGAGTAAGGAAGGCAGAGATCAAAGATCAGAGGTCAGAGGTCAGGAAAGCAGGGGGCAGGAGCCAGGAGCCAGGAGTTGGGGAAACACATCTGCCTCCCGACTCTCAGCTCCCGATCCCGCGCTTCGCTTGGGCTTGCTCTGTGTCAAAGGCTTGCGTGAAGAAGCGGGCCGCGCGATTGTGCGCGCGCGATCTGAGCAACCGTTTTCCAATCTCGATGATCTGCACCGGCGCGTGCCGGAGTTGAGAAAAGATGAATTGCGAAAGTTGGCGGCAGTCGGGGCTTTGAATTTTATAGAGCAGGGGGTAGGGGATAGGGGGAAGGGTGTAGAAAGAAAAACTGACTTTGCATCCGACGCTAGTGCTGTCGAATTGAATCATCACACTAGTATCTCCCAACTCCCTAACATTCATCGTCGCGATGCGCTCTGGCAAGTCGAACGCGTTTCGCGCGAGCCGGGGCCGTTGTATGAAACTCTCGAAGAGACTGGCGGCTCGCCGCTTCAGTCGATGAGTGTGAATGAAAGATTGAATGCGGACTTACGCGGCACCGGCATTACGATTGGCCGCCATCCGATGGCGCATCAACGGGCGTGGCTCAATACGATGAACGTAACGCGCGCAGGTGAATTAAAAAACATGCGAAATGGAATGTGGGTGAAAGTCGCAGGTTGGGTAATCGTGCGACAACGGCCCGGGACGGCTAAAGGGTTTGTATTTTTGAGCCTCGAAGACGAAACGGGAATCGCGAACATAATCGTGACACCGCAACTTTTCGAAACCAATCGACAGCCACTCGTCAATTCCCCATTTCTGCTGATCGAAGGAGTCTTACAACATCAGGACAACGTCGTTTCAGTGAAAGCGAGACGCATCGAGCCGCTACAGATGAAAGTCGAAAGCGTCGGATCGCATGACTTTCATTAACGGAAGCCGGCGGGCAGTAGCTCGCCTCTAAACGAACAAAAAGGCGGGCCGAGGCCCGCCATCTCAACAATCCGATTATGAATAAATTACGGACGCTTACGTGTCGGCGGCTTAGCTGGGGTCTTTACAGGAACGACGTTCTCTGTGTTCTTCATTTCAGCCAGAATCGCCTTGGCGTCATTCTTGAACTTATGGTCATCCGGGGCCTTGTCGACGAAGTGCTGGAAATAATTAGCCGCTTCCTGATACTTGGCTTTGTCACCGGTACTGTATAGCGCGAGTCCGGCGCCCAGGTTCGCGTCGGGATTGTCAGGGTTCGCGGCCAGAATTTTCTGGTATTCGGCGAACGCTTTGTCGCCGGCGCCGGCATCAAGCAGCATCTGCGCTAGATCAAGCTGGGCCTTTGATTTCTTGGCCGGATCTGTTTCCGCCGCAATGTATTCCTGGAAAGCAGTTGCACCGGCATCGGCCTGCGTCGGATCAACCTTGCTCACGTACAGACGCATCGCTTCGGCTCTGGCCGACAGCGCGAAATACTTGTTAGTCGTCTGCTGTTTCTGCTCGTTTGGATCAGTCGGTGTTGCTTGCTTCTTGACCATTTCAACCGCCTGATTTGCACTATCGGCCGCGGCTTTGAAATCAGCCTTCGCCGCGTCGACTCCCGACGCCTTTGCGGCATCGTCCTTTGACTGAATTGCCGCGTTGTATTTGTCGACCGCGCGCGCGCGTAATGCAGCGGATTTATTTGTGAGTAGAGAAGAAATACCCGGGTGTTGAGGATCGACCGTCAAGCCTGAGTCATATTGCTTGATTGCCTCGTCATAGTTCTTAGCCATCAACGCGGCGTTGCCGTTCTTGAAAGCGTCAGCGACTACCTGATTAGAGTTCTCGATCTTCTTATTCTCGGTCTCGATCTCCACGTTCTTCTTCGCCATCTCGGCGGCTTTCGCTTTGTCGGCTGCACTATCGCCGCCGGCCTTTGCTGGCCCGCCGCTGTTGGCCGCGGCAATAGCCTCGTCGCGCGTCAGTTTCCGCCCATTACCGGGACCGACAGTGAGATCTATGGGAACATCACGACCAGCCTTCACGCCGCCCTGAGCCATTGGCCCGGCGCCGGGCGCGCTAACGGCGACGACGTATGTGCCGACGTACGGTAGACCGGCAAAGATCCACTCGCCCTTCTTATCGGACTTGGTGTGAAAATCACCCCCTACATCGGTTCGATATACATCGATGATTGCATTGGCGACCGGCGTAGCATTTCCATCAGCACCCATTAACTTCACACTGCCGCGAAGCTGACCCGTCTGAGCTGACGCGACCGACGCGCTAAAAAGCAAAACTGCCAGGGCGAGTATTGAGACGATCAAATAATGACGACGCATTGTATTCCTCCAAAAGTGTGGCTCAGTCGGGCCCGCAATAAGATGCGATGCGCTAACAGTAAGTTGTAGCTTTGAACCGGCTTTAAGGTAATCACCGCGCCGACCAGTGTCAAGCATACGGAATCGGGTCTTTCATGCCGGCTTCAGCAAAGGCGCGCAAACGCAGCGCGCACGAATCGCACCGGCCGCAAGCGCGCTCTTCCGCTTGATAGCATGACCAGGTTAAGTGTAAAGGCGCACCCAATTCAACGCCTCGTTTTACTATTTCTGATTTACGCAGAGATATGACGGGCGTCACAATTTCGATTCGGGTTTCGGGTTTCGTGCCAGTGTCAATGGTGCGCTGAAAAGCTGCGTAAAACTCAGGCCGGCAATCTGGATAGCCGGAGGAATCTTCCGCGACGGCGCCGATGTAAATCCGCTGCGCGCCAATCACCTCGGCCCAGCTAGCGGCGATCGAAAGCAGATGTGAATTGCGAAAAGGAACGTAACTGGTTGGGATTCCGCGCGAATTCAGGTTGGCTTCCGCGACTTCGATTGTTTGATCGGTTAACGATGAGCCGCCGATTTGTTTAAGGTATTCAATCGAAGCAACCAACTGTCTGGCGACGCCGTAGTGGTCAGCCAGGTCTTCGAACGCACGCCGCTCACGGGCTTCGGTTCGTTGTGCATACGAGATATGAAGGAACGCGAGTTCTTCGTTCTCTTCCTTCGCGATCGCCGCGGTGACGCAGGAGTCCATGCCGCCGGAAACCAGGCAGACGGCTAACGATGAACGATGAAGTCGGAACGATGAATTCCGTTCAACTTCAGGTTCTTCGATGGCGGCTTCGTTACTCCCACCCATTTTTCCACTCACTCCCGCAGGCGCCGTTCATAGTTCATCATTCTGCATTCATAGTTGTCTTTACACGCCGTGCACGTCCGGGCCCCAGATATATTTATGAAGCTGCAGTTGCATGCGAACGTTGAGGCCGCTTGCCGTGATCCAGTTCGCCAGCTCTTGCAATTCGATCAAGCCCCACGCCGGGGAAATCAAAATCGCCTTGGTGCTATGTTCCAGGTCGTATTCCGCAATCGTCTTTCTCGCGAATTCCCAATCACCGCGATCGGCCACGACGAACTTAACTTCATCGTGATCGGGCCGCAGCCGCTCGAGATTGCTTAAATCATTTCGTTCCGCTTCACCCGACGCCGGACACTTAATATCGAGGATGATCTTCGCGCGCGGATCGATTTCAGCGGTTGATACATAGCCTCCAGTTTCGATCAGCACTTCGTATCCTTCATCGCACAAGTACCGGATCAAATCGAACGCCTCGTGTTGGGCCAACGGCTCGCCCCCGGTGACTTGGACCAGCCTGCAATCAAACCTCCGCACGCGATCCATAATCGCCTCGATCGTGAAATGCTCGCCGCCGGTGAAGGTGTATTCACTGTCGCACCACGTGCAGCGCATCGGGCAACCCGTCAATCTAATGAACGAGCACGGCCGCCCGGCATGCGTCGATTCTCCCTGAATCGAATGAAAAATTTCGGTAACGCGCAGCACGACACGATTTTAGATAGTACGGTTGCGATTGTCGATTGACGGAAAAATCGGCTTTTTCTCAGGCAGGTGAGCATCCGGCCGATCGTCGCTTCTCATCAAACTCTGCGGTTTCATTTGCTAATCGACGCGCGGAGATCGTGATAGCATAGCGACGCATAAACTGAGTTGAGCCTGACCCCGAAACAAATCGATGAGTTGATGATCGCCGGCGGGCAGCGAGTGCTCGCTCGCGCTGGGGATGCGCGGTCACTGAATCATGAAGCGCTGTGGAAGCGTCTTCGCGCCGCAACCGGGAAGTACGTTCTGAAAGACGATCCGTCGGCCGATTCCAATACCATAGATAAGTTTCTCGATCGCCTGCACGCCGATGATTTGTGTCTGGTGATCGCCTGTGAGCGTGGCGATCAAGCGGCGTGGAGCGACCTGTTCGAAGCCTATGGTGCGACCGTTCGATCGGCGGCGCGCTCGGCCAGCTCGAACGAAGCGATGGCCGATGATCTGGCGCAATCGATCTGGGCCGAGTTGCACGGGCTGAAGGTGCGCGAAGATGGGCTGCCGGCAGGCAAGCTCGCCTACTATTCCGGGGCTGGTTCGTTGGGCGGCTGGTTGCGCGCGGTGGTGGCGCAGCTCGCAATCGATCAGCATCGCCGCCAGGCGAAGCTGGTTCAGACTGAAGAAGATTCAGACCTCGACCGGTTGGCGCAGACGGATGCTGAACCCGATGGTGCACGCGCGTTTCAATCTGCGGCCAGTCCGGAAGATTTGCTGGCGAGTGACATTGCGTCGGCCGATGTTGAGAAGGCTTTGGCGCGGGCGCTTGCCGAGCTCGAAAATGAAGATCGTCTGCTGATGAAGTTGTATTACTTCGACGGCATGCGTCTGCGCGAAGCGGGGGCTGTTCTCGGCGTTCATGAAGCAACTGCGAGCCGGCGTTTGACGCGAATTCATGGCGAAGTTCGGCAACACGTGGAAACGATTTTGATGAAGGAGCATGGTTGGACAAAGGCCGAAGCCGCGCGTTCATTGTCAGAAGTGGCGACGCAATTGCAGACAGAGATTGAACCGATGTTGCACGGGAGAAGTGACACTGCATTGCAGAGTTCACCCGCGAGCGCTGAACTGACCTGACCACGAATAGTTTGCAAGTTATTTGAGCGTCGCGCGTTCCTTCAACGAGGGCAAAGCCAGGGAAACTGCTGAGGATAATCGAGAGTCAATGAAACTATTGTCAGCCAACATTGCGCTGGGGCTTATCTTTATCGTTTCTTGCTCGTCCCAGAGACAGAAAGTTACGTCGGAGATTAACCTCGCAGTGAAGGATCAGGACCTAAATCAGGTCTCAGAAATTGCTTTGCAACGAGTCTATTCGGGTTGCGAGGGATGTCCCGATCACCGCTTGACGCTGAGTCGGGAGAAAGCAGATGAGTTCAGCGACGCCAAGGTTACCTACACCGAGTTACATACAAGTAAGCGTCGGGAGGGCAAGTTGTCCCCCTATTATTACAACACACTTTTGAAAGTGCTTGAATTGCAAAAATACTTCGAAATGAATAGCGAATACGCCATGGGTTGGGAGGACGCGCTTCAGACACGGTTGAGTGTCAAAATCGGAGACAAGGGGAAGACAATTGAGACGAGGAACGAAGGGGAAGCACCGATTGAACTACGGACTATTTATATGGCGATCGACGGGGCGGCCTTACATGTTGTCTGGGCGGACGGTAAGTCTTCTAACGTAACCGGCTTGGCTGGGTATTGAAGATGACTCCAAATGATTCACAAATGGACGTGCTTATGCGCCGCTTTGGTAGTGGTGCACAGGGCGAATCATTGGGCGATCACCTTGACCCGGACGAGATGAACACGTTTGCCGAAGGCGCGCTGCCGCCTGCGGCTCGTTCGCGTTACGTGTCACATCTGGCGGATTGCGATCAGTGCCGCCGGCAAGTCGCGCAACTCTCTATCACCGCCGGCGCAGTCGTGCGAAGTGAACAGTCCGCTGCTGCGAGACCAGAATCGCGATCGGTCTGGCAAATGCTGATCGGAATTTTCGCGCTTCCGGTTTTGCGTTACGTCGCATTCGCGGCCGTCGTCTTGGGTGTTGCGGGTGTTGCTTATCTCGCGTTGCGCCCGCGTAGCGAACAAAAGTTGGTGGCGAGCAGCGAGCCCCTTGAACAGCATCCGGCGAGTGCCCTCAAAGCTCCGGCTATCGATAATAATGGAAATACGCAAACGAATGCCGCGCAGAGCAGCTCGTCACCGACTGTGGCGGCGACTCCTTCTACTCAAAATCCGAAACGGGAGGACTTGCGAGTCGCGGAGAACATCGTGCCTCCGGTCGCCGCGAAACAAGCTCCGTTGCCGAGCATATCCACCGAGAGCAAAGCCGGCGAATCGCAGGCTTATAAAGCATTGCCGTCGTATGCGCCGCCTCCGCCGGGCGAGTCGCAAGCTACCACTCAAGAGCAGCGGAGTGCTGCCGGCGGTGCCTCATATTCTCAGAAAAAAGCTGAAACTGCGGGGAAGGTTGATTCCGCTGATCGCGAACGAGACTTAGCCAAGGACGCAGTTCGAGCTGATGAGCCTTTGCGGCCTACTTATTCTGGTCAACCAACTTCGGTGACACGCAAAGCCACCGACGAAAAACAGAAAGGCGGCCCAAGCAGGAACGTGGATAACCTGGCTAATCGCACTCAAAACGAGGTCCGCAATGAACCGGCAAAGGCGCGGACAGGCGGCGACAAGCAGAGTTCCGACGATGAATCATCCGAAACGCGATCGGTTGGCGGTCACAAGTTTCGCCGTCAGGGCCGTGGATGGATCGATCAAAAGTTCAAATCATCGATGGCGATGAAAAACATTTCGCGAGGCTCAGATGAATTCAAGGAGCTTGATTCTCGCTTGCAGTCTATCGCTCAACAACTTAGCGGCCAGGTCATCGTCGTGTGGAAGGGCCAGGCTTACCTCATAAGTAAATAGTAAATAGTAAATCGCAAATCGTAAATAGACTTGAACCAAGGCGCCGGTTGATTCGTATCGATTTGGAGAGAAGCGTCTTTTCTATTTTCGATTAACGATTTACTATTCACGAGTATGTTCTGTTCATCCTGCGGCACCGAAAGTACCGGCCTCAATTACTGCAATCGTTGCGGCGCAAATCTCGCTGTGCCCGTTGCTCCAGTCGAACTGGCGCCGATTAGTTTGACGAAGCCGATCCTGATTTTCGGATTGGTGATCCTGTTCTTAACGCTTGGCGGTTTTGCGGGAATAATCTCGGGCACAATCGAAATGGTCCAGAACGGAGCCGGAGGCGTGTCCCCGGCCATACCGATCTTCGGCATGCCCACTCTTCTCACCATAGACATTCTTCTGATTCGTCAGCTGTCCAAATTAATTAGCGCGGCCCTTTCGCCCGAACGGAGACAAATGCCAGCGCCGCAGCCGCAGTTCTATCCAGACCCGCGATTGGCGCGCCCCAGCACGGCACGGCTCGAACCGGCGCCCAGCGTCACCGAAAACACGACCCGCTTCTTTGATCCCGTCTATCGCGATCCTCGCGAGCGTGAAGATATCAAGCGCTGAAACGACCTGCGTTCCCGCTGCTTTGTTGCCCTCAAAAGTATGAGTTGGTAGAGTTCCGTGTGTTCGCAGACCCGGGAAACTCGAGGTGCATCCGGCATGAACTCGTTCCGCTCGTATTTTGTAATTCTTCTCGGCCTCTGCTTATCGTGCAGCGTGGTAATTCAAGCTCTCGGGCAATCGCAGACTGGTCCATCGCCGCAAAACACTTCGACAGCATCCAAACGAAACTCGTCTTCGAAGAAAGCAACGGCGCAACGGCAGCGCGGCAATGCCGAAATTTCGAAAATTGTTTCGGAAATCAATCCGCGCAGTATCGAAGCTACGATTCGAAAATTAGTCAGCTTCGGCACGCGCAATACGCTCTCAGATCAAAATGATCCAAATCGTGGAATTGGCGCAGCGCGCGATTGGCTCTACGGGGAATTTCAGAAGATCGCGGCGCAGTCCGGCGGACGCATGACCGTCGAAAAGCAAACGTTCGAGCAGCCGAAGGCTGCGCGCGTTCCGCAGCCGACGATGCTGACGAACATCGTCGCGACACTGAAAGGAACGCAGGCTGAATCCGTGAATCGAGTTTACGTTGTAAGCGGTCATTACGATTCAATGTGCGGCAGTCCGACCGATGCGAAATGCGATGCGCCCGGCGCTAATGACGACGCATCGGGCACGGCCGCGGTGCTCGAGATGGCGCGCGCGATAGCGTCGCACAAATTCGACGCGACAATCATCTTCATGACCGTGCCGGGAGAAGAGCAAGGTCTGCTGGGCGCGACGCACTTCGCGGAAGAGGCAAAGAAGAGCAACATGGACATCCAGGGGATGTTCACCAACGACATCATCGGCAGCTCGCTCGGCGGCAACGGCGTTCACGATCCGCATACAGTCCGAATCTTCTCAGAGGGGGTGCCGTCGAATGAAACTCAGCAGGAAGCAACGACGCGTCGCAGCGTCGGCGGCGAGAACGATTCGCAATCGCGACAACTCGCTCGCTTCATCAAAGAGATTGGCGAACGCTACGTGCCCTGGATGAAAGTCTGGATGATCTATCGTCGCGATCGATACGGTCGCGGCGGCGATCATCAACCGTTTCTCGAACGCGGCTACGCGGCGGTGCGCTTCACTGAGCCGAACGAGAATTATCAACATCAACATCAGAACGTGCGCCTTGAAAACGGAATTCAATACGGAGACCTGCCACAGTTCGATGACTTCAAATACATCGCCAACGTTGCGCGTGTGAACGCCGCATCTCTCGCAGTTTTGGCTTTGGCCCCTGCCCGACCAAAGAACGTGACGTTTCCGACGAGTCTTTCCAACGACACGCCGATCAACTGGGACGCCAACAAAGAACCTGACTTTGCCGGCTATGAAATCGTCTGGCGCGATACGACCGAAGCGACGTGGACGCATTCGCGCGCGGTTGGCAACGTCCAGAGCTACACGATGAAGGGGATGTCGAAAGATAATTATTTCTTCGGCGTGCGCGCGGTCGATAAGAAGGGGAATCGCAGCCCGGTGACTTATCCGAAGCCGCAACCGCGACGTACCGGTACGGGCGCAACGCCAGCGACGTCGCCCTAACGATGTTTGCGTCGCGTCGTGCTGAGCGAAGATTTACTCAACCAAGCACCGCGAGGCTGCGTCTAAAAGAAGGTTGCAAAACGAGAATCTGGACGAGAATAAAGGTGAAGGCATCGCCATGAATATTTCAAGAATTCAATCCGAATCGTCGACTTCGCGCCAAACGGGCGCGTTTCTGTTGGTTGCGACGCTGCTGATCAGCACTTTTGCCGCGTCTGTCGGAGCGCAGAGTATGCAGGCGCCGGCGAACAAGCCGGCGGCCAAACTCAATGAGGATCAGCGCATCCTGCACGCGCTGAATCGGCTCGGGTTTGGCTCGCGGCCGGGCGATGTCGAGCGCGTGAAGGCGATGGGCGTCGATAAGTATATCGAGCTGCAACTCAATCCGGAGAAGATCGAAGACTCAGCGAGCGAGGCAAAGCTACAAAATCTCGAGACGCTGCGTATGTCGACGGCTGAGCTTTATGAGAAGTATCCGCAGCCGGGACAGCTTCTCAGGCAACTTCAAAAACGCGATGCGTTGCCGGCGGATCTTGCCGCCGCCCGCGACAATCGGGTAAAGGGTGGTGCGAACGCTGCGAATCCAAATCAGGCCAAGACCGGCGAAGCCATGCCCACAGAAATGCAACCAGCGAATCCAAACAATCCAAATCCGAATGCCGCGAACGATGCGAACCCGATGAACAATCCGCAGTATCGCCAGGCGGTGATGGAATACTTCAAAGAGAACAATCTGCGGCCGGCGCAATTTCTCACCGGCGAGCTGCAAATGTCACGCATCCTGCGCGCAGTTTATAGCGAGCGACAGTTGCAGGAGGTGATGGTTGATTTTTGGACCAACCACTTCAATGTCTTTGCGGCCAAGGGCGCCGATCGCTGGCTGTTGCCTTCGTACGATCGCGACACGATCCGTCCGCACACGCTCGGCAAGTTTTACGATCTTCTGCTCGCTGATGCTCAGAGTCCGGCGATGCTTTTCTATCTCGATAATTTTCAAAGCGTCAGTCCGAACTCGCAGTTGCCACAGCAACGACCGGATGCGCGTCGCGGGCCGCTGGCAAATCTCCGAATGAGCAACAACCCTCAAGATCAGCGCCCGCAACAGCAGCAACAGCGTCGCGGCATCAATGAAAATTACGCGCGCGAATTGATGGAGTTGCACACGCTGGGTGTTGATGGCGGCTACACGCAGAAAGATGTGCAGGAAGTTGCTCGCTGCTTCACTGGGTGGACGATTATCGCTCCGCGTGGAGCCGGCGCCGCGGCGCAAGCTGTGATGAATGGGCCGATGGGCGATATGCTGCGCAAGCAAGCCGGAACTTTTATTTTCCGTCCGGGCGTTCACGACAACGGTGAAAAGATCGTGCTCGGTCACAAGATTCCAGCCGGCGGCGGCATCAAGGATGGGTATATGGTTCTGGATATTCTGGCCCATCACCCTGCGACCGCGAAGTTCATCGCGACGAAACTTGTGCGACGATTCGTCTCAGACGATCCACCGCCGGCGCTCGTCGATCGCGTCGCGCAAACTTACATGAAGACCGAGGGCGACATTCGCGAGATGCTGCGCACGGTATTCTATTCGCCGGAATTCAATTCACTGGATGCGTATCGCGCAAAGGTGAAACGGCCGTTCGAATTGGCAGTCAGCGCGGTGCGGACGCTCGGCGCGGACACCAATGGCGGCCCGCAGCTTCATCAATGGATTGCGCGCATGGGCCAGCCGCTCTATGGCTTCCAAACGCCGAACGGTTATTCGGATGTGGCCGAGAATTGGGTGAATACGGGCGCGTTGCTCGAACGTATGAACTTTGCGCTGGCGCTTGTGAGTAATCGAATCCCAGGCACGCGCGTCGATCTTTCGAAGTTACTGGGCGAATCGAAAATGGGGGCATCGATAGACAAAGAAAAATTGCTCGATCGATTCGTAACCCTGATCGTCGGCGGCGAGATTTCAGCGAAGACGCGCGCGACGTTGCTGAAAGAATTGAGCGATCAAATAACGCTTCCGCCGATGCCGCCGGCCCAAACAACATCCAACGGAGCGCCCGCGAATCCATTTGAAGTCGCGTTCCAGCGAGGCAATTTGAATCCGGGCGGTGGTCCGCAACAGCAACAACAGCAGCTCGCGCGGATGAGTCCGGCTGCGATCGATAATCCGGTGGTGAAGCTCGCAGGATTGATTCTTGGATCGCCGGAGTTTCAGAGGCAGTAAATCGGTTTCGAGTCTCGGGTTTCGAGTTTCACGTTAGAACAAACTCGCAATTCGAAACTACAAACTCGAAACTGCGAGGTAACGAGCATGAATAGAAGATATTTCATCAAATCGGGCAGCATCGCGTTGGCTTCATTCGGAGTCATGGCTTCGGCGCCCTCGTTTTTAAAGCGCACGCTGGCCTCAACGTTCGACATTGCAAACGGCGGGCGACGCAAAACGCTGATCGCGATCTTTCAGCGCGGTGCAGTCGATGGATTGAACGTCGTCGTGCCTTTTGGCGAACACAACTATTTCGACCTGCGCCCGAGCATCGCGATTCCAAAGCCCAACGGCGGCGCCGAGGCGGCGATCAATCTCGATGGTTACTTTGGTTTGCATCCATCGCTCGCTGCATTCAAGCCGTTATGGGATTCGAAGCGGCTGGCTATCGTTCATGCGTCTGGTTCGCCAGACAACACGCGTTCGCATTTCGATGCGCAGGACTACATGGAGTCGGGAACGCCGGGTGTAAAATCAACGGCGGACGGCTGGCTGAATCGTTATCTTCAATCGAAGGCCGATCCGCAGAAGTCTCTGTTCCGTGCCGTGTCGATGACACAGAACATGCCGCGCGCGATGCAGGGCAAAGCGTCGACTCTCGCGATTTCGAATCTCGCGGACTTCAACATTCGTGCGGGTCAGAGTTCGGCAACCGTACAGGGCGGGTTCGAAGCGATGTACGACCAGACCGTCAACGACGCGTTGCGCGGCACCGGCAAAGAAACTTTCGCAGCGATCAATTATTTGAAGCAGGTCAATCCCGGGCAGTACAAACCTGAGAACGGCGCGACTTATCCGCAGACTCCATTCGGCAATGCTCTGCGACAGACGGCGCAGTTGATCAAAGCCGGCGTGGGATTGGAAGTCGCGTTCGCAGACATCGGCGGTTGGGACACTCACGTTAACGAAGGCAATCAGCAGGGACAACTAAGCAATCTGCTGCGACAATTCAGCAATGCGATCGCGGCGCTCCACACCGACCTCGGTCAGCGTATGGATGACGTGGTGATCCTGACGATGTCTGAGTTCGGACGCACGGTGAAAGAGAATGGCAATCGCGGCACCGATCACGGACACGCAAATGCAATGTTCATCGTCGGCAACAGCGTGCGTGGCGGCAAGGTCTACGGCGATTGGCCGGGGCTGAAGAACGAACAGTTGTACGAAGGCCGAGATTTAGCGCTGACGACTGATTTTCGCGATGTGTTTGGCGAGATTGCTAAGAAGCATCTCGGGGCGACGAACATGAACTCGGTATTCCCGGGGTATGCCGGCAATGAGTCAAAGTTCCGCGGCGTGCTTGGATAAGAAAGAAAACTTAACCGCCGATAAATGCGGATTGACGCGGATGCAGCAGACAAACTGCGGTGTCCGCGTTTTCTTTTGCGCGATGTTGCTCTTTCATTTATGCTGCGTTATCGATGCCCACTGGTTTCAGTTCGACAATCCTTCGCTTCGACACAATCGACTCAACTAATTTGGAAGCGATACGTCAGGCGAGAGTAGGTGCGCCTGAAGGCCTCTGCGTCATTGCGCGCGAACAGTCGGTGGGGCGCGGAAGACTTGATCGCACCTGGCATTCGCCGAAGGATGCAGGCTTATATTTCAGCATCGTGCTGCGGCCGAAGCTGCCAATGAATCTTTGGCCGCTGCTACCGTTGGTGTCTGCCCTCGCGGTCTCTGATGCACTGATGAAATCGTGCGGCTTGCGCGCGGATATCAAATGGCCCAATGACATCCTCGCCAACGAGCGCAAGCTGTGCGGGATACTTGCCGAGACGCTAGAAACAGCGAGTGGCGCCGCAGCAATCATCGGAATCGGCATCAACTTAACGAAAGCGGCAGTGCCCGAGGCATTGCGATCTAACGCCACTTCGCTGGAAGAAATGATGGGCCATCAAATTGACGGCGAAAGAATCTTGACTGAACTTCTGGAAACGATCGCAGAACGCTATCAAGTATTGCAGAGCGAAGGCGGCGCCGAGCACACGATCCGCGAGTGGTGCGGGAATTCCAGTTATGCCTTTGATCGAGTAGTTCGTGTTTCAAGCGATCATGATTCTTTTGAAGGTCGTACGCGCGGCCTGCAAGGCGATGGAGCGCTGCGAGTTGAAACCGGCGACGGCAAGCTCAGGGTCGTTCGCGCCGGCGACGTTACGGCTGTCCGCGCGACTACCAATTCAGCAAGTTCGGAATCCAATCTTTAGAATTAGCGTAGATAGGCACAAGCTAAAGCTTGAAGTCTGAGTTATTATTCAAATTCATGCTCCTGGTAATCGACATCGGCAATACGAACACTTCGCTCGGAGTGTTTGACGGCGAGAAACTTGTCGCGCATTGGCGTCTGACGACAGCGCGCTCGCGCACGGTTGATGAATGGGGAGTGCACGCCCGCAATCTGTTTTCGCTGGCCGGACTCGACGTCACGTCAATTGATGCGATTGCGATCGCGTCGGTAGTTCCGCCGCTGAATTTCACGCTCAGGCGAATGGCAGAACTTTATTTTCACCTGACACCGCTCTTCATCGATCATACAGTCGACACCGGCGTGGCAATCCTTTACGAGCCGGCTTCGGACGTTGGCGCTGATCGAATTGTCGACGCGGTTGCAGCAATCAAGAAATACGGCGCGCCGTGCATCGTCGTCGACTTCGGCACGGCAACCACCTTCGATGCGATCAATTCACAGGGCGAGTATCTCGGCGGCGTAATTACGCCGGGCATTACAATTTCATCCGATGCTTTGTTTGAGCGCGCCGCGAAATTGCCGCGTGTCGAAATCAAGAATCCGCAGAAGGTGATCGGATCGGCCACGGTAGAGGCGATGCAGTCCGGGCTGTATCACGGCTACATTGGATTAGTTGATGGAATTTTGCGCAAGATGATCCACGAACTTGGCGGTTCGCCAAAGATAATTGCGACCGGCGGCCTCGCGCCCTTGATTGCAAAAGGCTCTGAGTTCATTGAAACGGTTGACGAAGAGCTGACGCTTGAAGGGATGCGACTCGTGTATGAACGAAGCAGTAACAGAAACTTCGTAGGAGCGAGATCTTCATAGTTTCCGACGCGATTTTGTTGTCGAAGCTCCGTAGGAGCGGCATGTTTGATGTCGCTCCGACGGAGCTTTGAAGTTGATCGACACGATCGCGTGCCATAAATATGCTGCTCCTACGGAGCTAAATGACTTGAACTACTTCTCTTATTTCTCTGAACTCGAAGACACTTTCATTCGCCGCCGCGGCAAACACTTGATGCTTAGTCCGATCGATTGGGCAATGATCGAGAGTTGGAAAGAACGTGGAGTGCCGCTGCACGTCGCGGTGCGCGGGATTGAACATGCTTTTGATTCGTATGAAGCGAAGAAACAGAAGCGCACGGTCAAGACGCTTTTGTATTGCCAGGAAGAAGTCGAGGCTCAATACGCTGAATGGTTAGAGTCGCGCGTGGGTAGCCATGACGATCAGAGGGATTCCCTTGATGATTCAAAGTCACCATTTCCACGCGCCACCGTCAGCGCCCACCTTGAACGATCGCTGGAAGAACTTACCAAACTCGCAAGTCAACGAGAGCCAGCGCAGGATGAATTGAGCGAAGCGTTGATGCGAGCTGCTGAACTGTTGACTGAGATCGCTGACGACTACCGATCATCAGCGCAACCTGACACGCGCAAACTCGAGGAATCGCTTACCGGGGTCGAGCGCATGCTCGATGATGCGATGCGAATCGCGATTGACGCCGAGACACTGAAGTCAATTGATACTGAAGTCGATTCACAGATCAAGCCATACAAGCGTCACATGGACAAAGTCGCGTTTGCGCAGACGCGTGAAAATCTTTTCCGGAAGCGTTTACGCGAATACTTCGGAGTGCCGCGCTTGAGCTTGTTTTTTCTGTAAAGTGTCAGAAGCCCGACCGTGAGGGGGCAACTTGGCCCAACTGGCCCCTACCTGACGGTCGGGCTTCTGACACAAAGGTATGGAAGTAACTATCGAACGCATCCTGCCCGGCGGACTTGGACTCGCGCACGCTGATGGCCGAACCATGATGGTGGCGCTCGCCGCCCCGGGCGATCGTCTGCGCGTTCGAATCGATCGCGTGAAGGGAAGTGTGGCCTTCGCTTCAATCGAAGAGATCCTCGAACCATCACCGGAACGCGTCCAGCCGCCGTGCCCTTACTTTGGCCGATGCGGTGGCTGCGATTTTCAGCAGTTGAATTATCAGACACAACTCGCCGCCAAAATCGAGATCATCAAAGACTGTCTGCATCGAATCGCTCGCATCGATAAGGTTCCGGATTTTGAAATCATCGGCGCGCCGAACCAGTGGCATTATCGCGCGCGAGCGCAGTGGCAATACGATGCTGAGCAAAAGCGGCTCGGGTATTTCGAGAGTGCTTCGCGCCGAGTTTGTGACGTAGCCGAATGCGGCGTACTCGTGCCGGAGTTGCAAGCGACACTTGAGAACTTGCGCGCCCAGATGGTCGATGAGGCCCTGTCGCACGATGCTCGCTACTTTCGCGCGATTGCTGGTGATGACGGCGTCTCGGTCATGCCAAGCGTTAGAAGCACGAACGCGCGCCAGGGCAAAGTAGATGAAATTCGTCGCTTGATTGGCGACGACGCTTACACGCTGACTGCCGAACATTTCTTTCAAACCAACGCCGATCTTCTTCCTCGATTGATTGATGCGGCGATCGGCGACGCGAGCGGAGAGAGAGCAATAGAACTCTACTCTGGTGTCGGTCTGTTCACCTTGCCGCTCGCGCGTCGGTTCAGTTACGTGATCGCAGTCGAAGACGATCGAGACGCTGCGAAGCAAGCTCGTAAGAATCTCGCTAATGCAGGATTGACGAACGCTGAGATCGCTCATACTGATGTTGGTGATTGGCTTGGTTCAACCGGTGCACTCCAGCAAGCTGATTTTCTTTTGCTCGATCCGCCCCGCGCCGGGGCTGAATCGCGAGTGATTGCAGGAATTGTGCAACTTAAGCCAAAACAAATCTGCTATGTATCTTGCGATCCGGCAACGCTCGCGCGTGATTTAAGGAAGTTAATCGCTGGCGGATTTTCTCTTGACTCCGTCGTCGCCTTTGATATGTTTCCGCAGACTCATCACGTGGAAACCGTGGTTCATCTCAGCGGTTAACGAATCGAATGACCGAACTCCCACGAGCGCGCCTCACCCAGACACCACTTCTAGTTCTCGCTCTCTCCCTCGCCGCGGGAATCTTCGTCGGACATTACCAGCCATCATCAAGATCGATTCTGATCGGCACCGCGTCCATTGCGGTGATCGTCATGTTGATTTCTATTTGGACGGTTCGTCGCGGAAAGTTTCGCAGAGCTTCAGTTCTGATCGTCGTCGGCTTTCTCGCGGCCGGAGTTGCTCTTTCGCAAATTGAAAATGAACCGCCCGATCCTAATCGCATCAAGCGAATGTTCGACGACGAACTGATCGCGGCGAATGAACCGGCCGAACTGATCGCAGTCGTCCAGGGCCAGCCGGAATCCGCGCCCGACGGTTTCTATCTGAACGTGAGAGCAGAATCCGTTCGATCGAGATTAGGCGACCGTGCTGTCACGGGCACAGTGTTGTTATTCGCGATTGAGGGTGACGCGCAAGCTCACAACAGATACGAAGCGCTCGAACTTCGTCACGGCGCACGTATTCGCGTGCTGACCGTGTTGAGTCGCGATGACGATTATCGGAATCCGGGGGTGCTGCCGTTCACTGAATATCTTGATCGGAAGGATTTCGACGCGACAGGCATTATCAAGAGTCCGCTGTTGGTCGAGCGGCTTGATGACGCTGTCGTATTTCTGCCGCTTGCCTGGCTGTATGAATGGCGTGAAGGCTTAGAGAAGCATTTCGATGAGCAATTCTCGCGCGAGACTGCAGGAGTTTTGGATGCGGTGCTCCTCGGCAATCGATACAAAGTTTCGCGCGAGGTCGCAGATCGATTTCGAGCCGGTGGAACGTTTCATGTCTTAGTAATTGCGGGTTTGCACATAAGCTTCATCGCCGGCGTGATCTTTCTGTTGATGAGACGTCTGACACGCAATCGAATAATGCAATTCATTTGCGCGATTTCGTTTCTGTTTGCGTATTCAATCGCTGTCGGTGCGCAGACGCCGGTGATGCGAGCCGCATTAGTGTTCAGCCTGGGAATATTCGCGCCGATCGTTTGGCGACGCGCCAACTCACTTAACGTGATTGCCGGTGCAGCTCTGGCACTGCTAGTTTGGAGTCCAAACGATCTGTTCGATCCGTCGTTTCAACTCACGTTTCTTTCGGTGATTTCAATTGTCGCGATCGCCGTCCCAATCATGACGCGGATGCAAGAAGTTGGATCGTGGCGACCGACGCACGAAACCCCTTATCCGCCGAAGTGTGCGCGCTGGTTCCGCATCTCATCCGAAGCTTTGTTCTGGGGTGAACTTGCCTGGAAAACTGATATGGCTGCATCGAACATTCGCTATCGTCTGTTCAAGACGCGCGCCGCGGCCGCGCTCGAACGCTGGCGCTTGCAGAGATTTCTTCGATTTGCGACGGCCGCAATTGTTGTTTCAGCAAGCGTGCAAGTCGGCATGCTGCCCGTGCTCATCATTTACTTTCATCGAGTCTCGTTCGCATCGTTGCTGTTGAATATTTTTGTCGGCGCGGCGATGGCTGTCGTCGCCTTCATCGCCTTGGCCGCGATTACCGTTGCGCAAATCAGCTCGTCGGCCGCGATACCCTTCATTTGGTTAGCCGAAAAGATCGAATCGCTGATGGTTCACGCTGTCGATCCTTTCAATCGCTTGGGGGTTGCGGCGATTCGCTTGCCACATTATCGTGGCTGGGCCGCGGCGATCTACGTTCTCTATTTTTTCGCGCTCGGTTCTCTTTGCTTCGCATTGGCCCGATGGAATCCGTTGCGACTGGACATGATCGCAGGCAGGCGAAGGAGTCTTAGTCCGGCGCACACCAGAATTGCGGCTATCGCTTTCGGACTGCTGCTATCGATAATTCTCTTACACCCTTTCACGGCGGCCCGCGCCGATGGCGAGCTTCATGTCGATTTTCTCGATGTTGGGCAAGGCGACTGCGCTGTGGTGACTATGCCTGACGGCGCGACGCTGATGATCGACGGTGGCGGCCGGCCGAATATCGATTGGAACAAATCAGATAGCGACGAAAGCGAATTAACCTTCGAGCGCGACACGCGCAGTATCGGTGAAGGCGTCGTGTCTGAGTATCTCTGGTCGCGTGGTCTGGATCGTGTCGATTACATTCTGCCGACGCATGCTGATGCCGATCACATCGACGGCTTAAATGACGTGGCTCGAAATTTCAAAGTGCGCGGTGCCATCGTCGCGCGCACGCCTCCGGATGATTATGAGTATGTGCGATTCGCCAAGACGATGAAAGATACAGGCGTGCCGATTGAGAAAGTCGGAGCGGGTGACGTGCTTCATTTCGGCAACGTGATAATTGATGTGGTGTGGCCGCTGGCTTCTGCCGATCCGACCTCGCCCTATCGCAACAACGATGGATTGGTCCTGCGCCTTCGCTATGGTGACAAGACGTTTATCTTTATGGCTGACGTTGAAAAAGAAACCGAAGCAGCGTTGCTAAAACAGTCCGCGGAATTACAGGCGGACGTAGTGAAGGTGGCGCATCATGGCAGTCGAACGTCCTCAATCGAACCATTCGTTTCGGCGACGCATTCTTCGCTTGCGATCATTTCCGTCGGGCGCACGTCGATCTTTGGCCATCCCAATAAGGAAGTGGTTGAACGTTGGCGGGCTAGTGGAGCGACGGTAATGACGACCGGCGAGAGCGGAACAATTAGTGTGATTACCGACGGAAAGGCATTGGCGATAAGTGCGTTTGTTAGGTAACACGACTTCCGCAGATCACTCACCACAAAAAACAGAGCGGCGCGGAATTCAGCTTGAGTAATTTCGGGTTTGCCAATACAATCACTGACCAAAACCGCCCTCGGAGTAACCGTGGTTCGCCAAAACTTAACACTGTTTCGTGAGCAAATCTTCCAAGATTCGCCATTTGATGACTCTTCGGCCTTTCAAGATGATGTCCATGACCAAATACTCCTCAGCCCGCTCGAACGCGAAGTTGTTGACTCTCCTGAATTCCAACGCCTTTTTAGGCTAGGACAGCTCGGCTTCGTTGACCTTGTTTACCACACCGCCAATCATACGCGGGGCGCACATTGTATTGGAACGTGCGGAGTATCAAAACGGCTCATCGATGGGTTGAATCGCAACAATGCAAAATTTGCGAGTCTCCGACGAGAACGTCGGGGTGACAAAACTGAAATACTAGAAATTAGCAAAGTAGAGCGTGTGCTCATAAGCCTGGGCGCTCTCCTTCATGATTTATCGCACGGCCCTTTCTCACACGACATAGAGAAAAAGACCCACAGATATGTCTCTGCTAGCAAGTGGATCAAAGTTGAATCGCATTACGGTCCCTTCGAAAAGCACGACAACTACCATACGAATCCGGCACTCTACGTATTCTTGATGGATACGCGCGTATCTGTTTTGGCTCGGATTCTCAGATGCTATTCACGCGACTTTTACCAACTACTCGCTGATGAAGCACATCGCTATTCTCATCTAAGTCCGTTTTTTGCATTGACGCAAAAGTGGAAAACTGCGGACCAGGAGATCTTGCCATCGCTCTTATTCCATTTGCTTGTTTTTGAGAAAACCGAAGAAGCCGCTCGGCATGAAATCCTGGTGCGAACCTCGTTTGAATCTGAGAGCGTCGTCGCTTGGGGCTTGGGCCCCCAAGACTTGCGATCTGAGCTTCACCAGGCTTGGTATCAACCTTTTCGCCATGACATTATCGGCAATACGTTGAGTGCGGATCTTGTGGATTATCTCCTTCGCGACCTACAGCGGCTCGGGAAGAGTCGTAACCCCGATTGGAAGATACGGCTCTTGACCTAAACGACTACAAAAGAGGAACTGTAAGGGCAGAAAGAATAAACGACATCTTTAGATTATTAGATCTGCGACACGAAATTCACGAAAAAGCTGTCTACCATCGAATCGTTCAATCCGCGATCGCAATGATGTCCCGTGCTGCGCTGATGTTGGAAGATGAGAAACCGCCGATACGATCGCTTTACGGATTAGACGGTAGGTCACCCGCTCTAGCTGGCGATGATCATTTCATGACATTAATGACTAACGCCGCGGCAAAAGACTGTGATGGAGGAGACGAAGTTTCTCCGCTTCGGACAATCCCATGGAAACTGGCCGAGCGCAGAATGTACCGTCCACTAATGCTGATCTCGGGCGATCGCGTGCCGAAATTGTTAAGCGGAGTCTGTAATATGCAGGAGAGTCTCGCTCCGACTTTGCGAGAACTCGCTGCAGTTGTTGATTCCACATATTACTCTTCATTCTTCCTATTTCTGTCGTGGTGCATAGAATCACTTCTTCAACACTCGATTGATGGTGACAGCGGTTTAGATTCCTACATCGGTGAGGTTGTTGAGAACGAGGAGCTTCTTACTAGGAGCGCTTTAGTAATCCCAAAGCGGGTAATCTTCTGGACGACTCCCTATAAGCAATTGTATAAAGATCCTGCCTTGCTCGTAAGGGTAGCAGACCAACTTGTAACTCTAGAGAATCTGCCAAACAACGAATCAATCAGTGAGCCGTTGCAGGATCGTGTAAAAGCCGGAATACTCGATGCTGAGACGAAAAACGAGGGACTCTGGAAGCTATATGTATTTCTTAGTGACGGCTTGTTCTATACCGGCCCACTATCCAAGCTGTTATCCGAGCATCCGTGCAATATCGTGCCCGATGAACACCTCAACTGTTTAAGATCTGCGCAGAACATCGTCATTCGCGGGCTCAGAACCGTTTGGGAAGATTGGGAAGCGAATCGTCGGACCGGACTCGATTTATCAAAACCAGCTTCGCCCGATCACTTTCGTCAGCTTCTGACAGTGTTTCGTAGTGAAAGAGTGAAATACGAAGCCTACAATTCAACGTTGCTTGATGAAGTGTCTGAGGTGGCCGTCGGCGAGTACCTTCACGGCGAAGATCTCGAGAAATGTCGCGACATTCGTTACAAGTACGATGTTTCGATGAGTTTTCAAGAAGCCGTCAACAACATCGAACTCCCGGTTGACAAGCGTGAATTGGTTCTTGGAATCGCCGATTTGTTGCAAGTATCTGACAAGCAACTGGCTACGCAAGAGACACAGGAGTTTCTGGTTAAGCTGGCTCGTAGAATTGAAACCGATAAAGAATTCGAAGCAGCAATCTCGCGCGATATCGGCAGAGCTGAAAAAGAAGCGGCGCGCGGTCGTTTGCCCATTCATCCCGAACGGCTTCGAGCCGTGTATTTGGGAAAGTTGACCCCGGCTTCCCTTCTGCGTGAAAAGACAAATGTCTGACTTAACAGCGCGTTTGGTATATCGCAGGTACCTGTCCCTATTGGGGGCCAAAACGAAGGATTCCTTTGAAAACGACATTGTATCTCGCTTGACCTATGCCCTTCGTGAAAAGACCGAGCACACTCTCCCGGTTAAGCTTTCCCGCGTAAGCGAACAATTCCTAATAGACCCTGTGCCGACAACGGCCGTTGGGCCCAGTGGAGGCACGATCACCTTTAACTGTAACCGCAAAAGATTTGTGATCACCCTCTACGGACTAAATGCGGACCAATATGATGACATTGGACCCAAGAGTAAACTCCGATTCAACTATGCACATGAAGTTGCCCATAGGTTTTTCTTCATAGAACAAAATGAAGGATGGGTTCGAGCGATCCACGAAGCAATCACTCGGCTAGATGGTCCTCAAAGAATAAACGCGCTCACGACTTTGACCCACCATGAAGAGATGATTTGCAACAACGTTGCTCGGAGAGTGCTAATACCTGACGACGTTCTACTTAATACCATCGCACCAGGCCTAATGATCGAACTGGGCGCAAATAGAAAGCAGTTTTTTGACGCTCTGAGCAAATTTGCTGATATGCTCGTCGTTTCCCGAGAGTGTCTCTTGCTCCGCCTAAAAAACGCGATAGTTAAGGGTACGATCATGGCACCCACTCACCGTGTGCTATTCCTCGTCGAACCCTCCACTTCCTGTGATAAAGCCCGACGGATGAAAGGAGAGCTACATCTGCGAGTACCTTTATTTCCCACTACTCTCTTTAGCCAGGCGCTCAGACCCGTTTTCCCAGGTATGAATTTTTCAGAGTTCGGTCGCCCAGCGGATGAAATCGTCAGAGATCTCATGTTCAGCACGAGCCCGTCGGGAGCGGTAAAACTACCGATGCATTTCGCCTTTAAAGGGTCTGCGGATGGCAGCGGATTAACAATGAACTTCCGGGGTTGGTGGCACAAACTACCGAGCGCCAGAAATAAACATGCAAAACTGGTCTTTTGGGGGTTGCTGCAAAATCCTGCGACGGCTGTTGCGGGTTTACGATAACGTTCTTGGGCCCCGACAAAGCCTACCCAACGTCAGATAAAGTCAGGTTCCGCCGGCGTGTAGAGATCAACTGTAGCGCTGCCTAGCCGGTAAGTCTTCAGTACTCCGAGCGGTGGCGCGTAGATGTGAATCGTAACTAGATCGCGGCCGCTAACATCGGGATTGCCGAGCTGGTGAATGTCGGGAATTTCCGATCCGGTCAATCCTGCATCGCGCAATTCGCGATGCGATTGATAATTCAAACCCGTTTCCGCGTCGTATTCGAAAGTCGTCTCCCAAAGAATTCCTTCGTGCACGAACACTGCGCCGTGCGAACCGTTGTGATCGTGAATTGGTGTGCGCTGGCCCGGCTTCCAGCACAACACCAGCATCTCGACAAACTCGTTCTTCATCACGCGGTGCCGCGAATAGTTGCCGGCTTTGAAACCGAGATACGGCAGAACTTCATCTGCGCCAATTGTGGTGCGTTCGATCAGCTCGTAAACCTCGACCAGCGAAGGAACTGAAGTGAGATGTTTCAATCGATCCGCGAGATCGCTGAATGAAAGGCTCGCGCCGTGGTATGTCGAGTTTTCCGTGTCCTGAAGTTGAGCTGCCACTCGATCTCCTCACGTGCAAGAGTCTTATAAGCTGCGAACGATCATGAGTCAAGACGCAAAGTCGTGATGACGCACGCAATTAATCTGTTTCAGAAATCAACAGGCGAATATCGCGTACGTTGGTTCCAGTCGCTCCAGTTGCAATTACGTCGCCGAGAGCAATAAAAAAAGAATACGAATCGCTGCGTCGAAGAAAATCTTCGGCGTCGAGTTCAATCTTCCTTGCTCGCTCGAACGTCGTGCTATCGGCGATCGCGCCCGCGGCCGGACTGTTCCCGTCGATGCCATCAGTTCCCGCACAAAGCGCGGCGACGTTGAATGAAGCGAAGTGCTCTGATTGCGCGAGCCGCAGAGCGGTCTCGAGGTTTCTGCCGCCGATGCCTTCGCCGCGAACCGGACAGGCGAACTCACCGCCGGAAATAAGACAGATAGTTTTGCCACTGCCGCGACGTTTTGCGCGCAACTGTTCTAGTCGACTTAGCAACTGGTCGCAGCCGCCAACGATTGGCTGATCGGAGATGTCGAAGGCGATCTCAGTAATGAAACCGCGTTGTCTCGCAGCTTCAGCGGCGGCGTTCAGCGCCACTTCATTGTCGAGCAAAACGAAATACGGACCGACTTGGGTTGAATGCTCCGCAGCAGCATCGGCTTCAGATTCAATGACTCGGACGATTGATTTCGGCAATTGACCGCGGAGTTCGTACCTGTCGATCACGTCGCGAGCGTTTGGTGCGTCCGCCGGCGGTGCAACGGTTGGCCCCGAAGCGACGATCCACTCCTGGCCTTTCGGAACATCGGAAACAATCAGCGTAACCTGATCGCAGCTCGGCGCGCGCGCCGCCAATCGTCCGCCTTTCACGGCAGAAAACGCGCGGCGGACGGAATTGATTTCCGCAATCGATGCGCCGCAATTCACCAAAACTTTGTTCGCCGCGCCTAAGTCAGCGAGCGAGATGTTATTGTTAATCGGACATTCGATCATCGCCGAACCGCCGCCGGAGATGAGAAAAATAACTACGGCGCGTTCTTCATTCGCACGATCTAACAAATCGAATGCGGTGCTCGCCGCGGCGAGGCTGTGATCGTTGGGCTCCGGATGTCCGGCTTCAAATCGTTGCCAGCGCGACGACAATTTGACTTGAGATAATGCCGCGGAACTGCTGGTGATAATCCCTGAAGTAAACGTTTGGCCCATGACATCGTCGATTGCCGCGGCCATTCTCGCGGCTGCTTTTCCAATAGCGATTGAGTAAACCTTACGACTGCTGATCTCGCGGGTGATATCGCCAATGCTGAGATGCGAGCCTTCGACATGAATCGCATGCCGCACGGCGTCGCCGGTATCAACAGCGCGGAGAGTTTCTTCAAAGATTTCGCGTGCGGCCAGCCGAAGCTGCATTAGTTCCTGCATCACTCCACCGTAATGAGTTCTCGCAATGCTTGAAAGCGCTTGTCGCTGATGCCGCGGAGGATGGTCAGGTGCTCAGGTTTGCGGAACGGTCCGTACTTTTCGCGATGCTCGATGATTCTTTGAGCGAACCCTTTACCAATTCCTGGGAGCGTTTCCAATTCGTTCGCCGCAGCAGTGTTGATGTTAATTCGCCGAGGCCGTTGTGGTGTTAATGAAGCGGCCGATGCTTGCGATTCATTCGGGTGTGATACGTTGCGCGATCGTTTGGCGCAAGCTGCCGTAGATACAAGAGTCGCTAGCAATAGCACAAACAGGATTGGCCGAGAATTGAGAGAGCGTAAGGAAGATTTCTCCATTCGAGTAGTTGCGATGGTTATTGGTCGAAGCTCCGTAGGAGCAGAATCTTTATAGTTTGAGCGGCTTGTTAAATCAAGAGCTTCGTAGGAGCGACATAAGACTTCGAGGAGATGTCGCTCCTACGGAGCTCATAATCAGATCGTAGAACGTGGGACTATAAATATTTCGTCCCTAACGGGACTCAAATGTCGTTTCAGAGTGCATTCTGCTGGAAGTGTTGCAGCGTAAGAAAGTTGTAACATCGAAAACTGCAATGTCCACAGACTTTTTCACAGAAGTTGTGGAAGAAAAGCTTCAGAGCGTCAAAAGAGCAGAAGGGATGACGCGCTACGCCTCAACTCCCCGCTCGTCCCAATCGCCAATTAACTCGAACGCTTTTTGCAGCACTGGTCGTGGCCGGGCGCCGTCGGCCTTGCCGATCAGGCCTTCGCGTTCCATTTGATCAAGCAAAGCTGCGGCGCGGCCGTAACCGATGCGCAGACGGCGTTGCAGCACCGAGGTCGAGGCGCGCTTCATGTCAACACAGATGCGCAGCGCATCTTCGAATAATTCGTCACGCTCGCCATCCAAGTCTTCCAGACCCATCGCTTCTTCGTCGGATTGCGTGATCGTTTCATCGTAATCCGGCTCCCATTGCTTTTTGACGTGGCTGACGATCTTATTGATTTCAGTCTCGTCGACGTACGCGCCGTGCACGCGCAGCAGTCGCGAAGAACCCGGCGGCAGAAACAGCATGTCGCCGCGCCCGAGCAGGTGTTCGGCGCCGTTCGTGTCGAGAATCGTGCGCGAATCGACTTTGGAAGAAACACGATAAGACATCCGGGAAGGGAAGTTCGCCTTGATCAATCCGGTAATCACGTCGACCGAAGGCCGCTGGGTCGCGAGCACGAGGTGAATGCCGACGGCGCGCGCCATTTGCGCGAGACGTGTGATCGAATCTTCTACTTCATTGCCGGACGTCATCATCAAGTCGGCGAGTTCGTCGATGATGATTAGGATAAAGGGCATGCGCGTCCAGGGCTCGCCGTTTTCGTCAAAATCCTTGACGGTGTTGCGCCGTTCGCGTTCCGCGTTGTAGCCGTCGATGTTACGAACGCCCCAACCGGCCAGCTCTTTGTAACGCCGTTCCATTTCGCCGACGGCCCAGCGCAGGGCACGGGCGGCAGGTTTTGGATCGACGATTATTGGCGTCGCGAGATGCGGAATATCTTCATACAAGCCGAGCTCGAGCCGCTTCGGATCGATTAGGATCAGCTTTACTTCATCAGGCCGGGCGCGATAAAGAATCGAAACCAACAGCGAATTAACGCCGACTGATTTTCCTGACCCGGTCGTACCCGCGATTAACAAGTGCGGCATCTTCGCCAGGTCGCTGACATAGTTCAGGCCGTCAATCGTCTTGCCTACCGCGATGGTGAGCTTCGAAGTCGATTCTTTGAAGGCGCGCGATTCGATTACTTCGCGCAGGAAAATTGTTTCGCGCCGCGGGTTGGGAACTTCGATGCCGACGTGCGGTTTGCCCGGCATGCGGTCGATGCGGATCGATTCAGCTTTCAAAGCGAGACAGAGATCGTCGACCAGGCCGGTGACGCGCGAATACTTCACACCCGGATCAGGTTTGAACTCATAAGTCGTGACGACTGGGCCAGGGCAGATAAATTTTATTTGTCCGGTGACGTTGAACTCGCGACATTTCTCGGCGAGCTTCGTCGCCATGCCGAGCAATTCATCGTCGGCCTGCTCGCTGCGCATCTGCGGCTCGTTCAAAAGCTCGACCGAAGGCAATTGATAATCTGATGCGGAAGTCTTGGCCGAGACTCTTCTTTGGCCATCAAACGGAAGTGAACCGGCGGCAGGCGTTTCGGTTTTTCGCTTGACCGAAGCTTCGCGCACCATCTCTTCGACCATGGCCGATTCGGCAGCCTCAGTCGAAGCGCGTCCGCGCGTTCCCCATCCGCCTTTCTTGATGGGTGCAGTCGCAACGCCCGCGGCCGCAGACATCGTCTTCGGCGCACTTGTCTGCGCTGCGAAGGACGCGAAAGCTTCAGCTATTTCCGGGTCATTCGTTCGAATTTGAGTGCCGGCGTCTCCATCTTTGATCGTCGCGG
This sequence comes from Acidobacteriota bacterium, assembly GCA_003222895.1. Taxonomy (GTDB): domain Bacteria; phylum Acidobacteriota; class Blastocatellia; order Pyrinomonadales; family Pyrinomonadaceae; genus UBA11740. The sequence continues at coordinate 73,273 of QHXI01000050.1, forward strand.
AGGTCCCCATCATTGCGATTGCGACCGCGCTTTCGCCCTTCGCTTGACGCTTCAACTCGATTTTTTGCTGGCGACGTTCGCGACGAGTTTGACGCCACGCGCGAAATCTTTCGGGAACGAGTCGGAGGATGGCAAACCTCTCGCTGATCATTTTAGATAGCTTCGCGTAGAAACCTGCGAAAGAAAATTTCGTGGCGAGTAAAACACCGGTGGCGGCGATAGCGGTCAGCAAGATCGTCGCGCCGATTGTGTTGAGGCCAGAGACGAGCAGGCGTGCGATGATTGCGCCCGCCAAGCCGCCGGCATTGTAGCTGGCGTCAAAGAACGGTTTGAAATTCGCGAGCGAAAGCAAAGCGGCGGATGAAAGAACAAGAATAACCAATCCCGCGATGCGCGAAACCGGAGCATTGATGCGACGCGAACGGAAGCGACGCCAAGCCGCCGCCAACAAGAGGAAGGGAAGCAGATACGCAGCCAGACCAATCGATTGAAAGAGGGCCGCGGCCACGTTAGCGCCGACAGCACCGATCCAATTGTGCGCGCCCGTTTCTCCCGCGGCGTTCCACGACGGATCATTTGGATTGTAAGAAGCGAGACACAGCCCGAGCAGCAACGCGGTCGCGATCAAACCGATCGCGACAATTTCGTTTACGCGGGTGTTTCGCGGAGTTGGTTCGACTTCAATATCGGAGGATATGGCTGCCATAGAATTAACAGTAGGCAGGAGGCAGTCGGCAGTAGGCGGGAAAAACTGCGCCTATGTCTGAACTGTCTTGCTGCGCTTACTCATCGTTACTTTTAATCTGCGCGACGCGAAAGCAAGTATTCCTTGATGAAATCATCGATGTCGCCGTCGAGCACTGAATCGACATCGCCGCGTTCGAGTTTTGTGCGCGCGTCTTTCACCAGGCGATAAGGCGCAAGCACGTAATTGCGAATCTGCGATCCGAAACTGATGTCCTGCTTGTTTGCTTCCAGTTCTTTTGTTTCGGCGCGGCGCTTTTCAAGTTCAAGCTCATAAAGCCGCGAACGCAGAACCTGCATCGCGACCGCCTTGTTCTGATGCTGCGAGCGCTGATTCTGGCATTGAACCACGATGCCGGTTGGCAAGTGCGTGATGCGCACCGCCGAATCGGTCGTGTTGATGTGCTGGCCGCCCGCTCCGGTCGCTCGATATGTATCCACGCGCAGATCCTTGTCGTTGATGTCGACTTCGACTTCTTCATCGATTTCGGGATAGACGAAGAGCGAAGCAAAGGACGTATGCCGCCGCGCGTTTTGATCGAACGGCGAAATGCGCACGAGCCGATGCACGCCGGCTTCTGCCGCGAGCAGGCCATATGCGTATTCACCTTCGACTTTGAACGTCACGCTCTTGATTCCTGCTTCTTCGGCGGGTTGATAATCGATAATCTCGGTTTTGAACCCGCGTCGTTCACACCATTTCAGATACATCCGCAGAAGCATCTCAGCCCAGTCCTGCGATTCAGTTCCGCCCGCGCCGGGATGGATCGTGCAGATTGCATTGCGCGCGTCGTTCTCACCCGCGAGCAGTGTTTCCGTTTCGGCCGCGACGAGTTCGTGCTCGAGCCGATTGAGCAGCTCGCGCAGCTCATTCAGCGAACCTTCGTCTTCTTCCGCAAATTCAAAGAGCACGCCAGCATCGGAAATCTCTGCCTCGAATTTTTCCTGCCGCTCGATGCTGTGTTGCAAACGACTCCGTTGTTGTAAGAGCTTCTGCGCCGCTTCCTGATCGGACCAGAAGTCTGGCGCGGAAGCCTGCGCCTCGATCGCCTCTAACTCGGCGCGTTTGGACGGGACATCAAAGAAACCTCCCGAGCTGTTCTACGCGCTTCTTTAGGTCGTCATAGGTGTTTCTTAGATCCTGCATGGAAATAGTTGCAATCATTACTATTCGTGTCAGAAGCCCGCGCGTTAGCAAGGGGCTGCTCTCGCAACATGCCCTCCCTTATGGTCGCGCTTCTGACACTCTCCTTCTCATAAAACTCGCCGAAATAAATCCCAGGCTCATCAATGCGCAGCCATAGACAAAGACATCGCCGTGCCGCGAATAGAACGTGCTGCTGTTGCCGCTCTGCGTAATCGTCCAAGTGCGAACTGCTTCTTGAAATCCATCGGTTCGATCCAACACTGTTCCGTTCGCGCGGATGTAGGCCGTGATGCCGGTGTTCGTCACGCGAATCAAATCCCGATCGTTTTCGACTGCACGAAAGATCGCATTCGCCAAATGCTGTCTCATTACCGGAGTCGGCCCGAGATAACCATCGTTCGAAATATTTATCAGCACATCGGCGCCTTCGTTGGTAAAGCTGCGCGCAATGCCAGGATGCGCGGCCTCGACACAAATAAAAACCCCGACGCGAAGCGCGCCGAGGGGCATCAGCGTATACGAACTGCCGGGCTTAAATTCGCCGACGAGGCTGCGCACCGAACTCGCGCCCGGTAGCCATCGGGGCAGCGGCACGTACTCGCCAAACGGCATCAGGCGGATTTTATCATAACGCGCGATGATTTCACCCTGTTCATTTACTATGACCGCGGAATTTTGATCGCCGCCACCCGCAGCCGGCTCGAGCGAATTGAGCAGTACCGAGGCTTGATTCGTCCGTGCGAACCTCCCGACGACTTCTCTCAAGTGAGGATCGCGCGAATAGGAAAAGTTCATAGGTGACTCAGGCCAAATCACGAGGCGAGGTAGCGAACTAGGATACGGTAGCGTTTCATGCTCGGTGAATTGATCTATTGCGCTCCTACTAAGGGACAGATGGCGTTCAAGTAGATGGCTCATCTGCTTCAAATCGCCTTCGAGATCCATTGGGACGTTCGGTTGAATGGCGGTCACCATCGGTGCCGATGTACTTTGAGACGTGATCCTTCCAGCTTGTTGAAAGCTTGGCGTTCCAATTATCAACAAGGCGATGAAGAGGATTGCGAGAATTGACAACGGCGCGGAAGTTCGCGGTCGAAGTAGCACTGATGCGACTGCGGCGTTTACCGCCAGAAGTAGGAAACCAACCGCATATACTCCGCCCCATGCTGCCGATTGAATGAACAACGGGTAGAAGGCCTGCGAGTAACCCAGCGCGTTCCAGAGTTGTCCAGTGATGGCGTAACGCAGCCACTCAAATGAAACCCAAATCAAGGGCGCTATGACCACGGCCCAGCTTCCAAATTGATTGATGACACGTGCGGTCAGACCGCACGCGGCAGCAGGGAAGAGCGCTACGAAAATGACCGGCAGCAGAAATAGCGGATAGGCGATCCAGGCGCTGATGTGCGCGTAGTGGATCATCGGATACGTTAACCACCAGCACGTTCCATAAAAAAAGATCGTTCCCCACAGCCAGCCTGCGACGAAGGCGCGACGTGAAGTTGTCGCGCGCGCCACCACAAAGAGGAGTGGAACTAATCCGATCCAGGCGAGAAACCAGAGATCGAAATTAGGGAACGAAAGGACCGTTAGCAGCGCCGATCCGATGACGAGAGAAGTTTCCGGAAGCGACGGAATGCTTGTGCGGATGAATTTCCAGATTCGGTTTTGTTCTCTCACGCGCGCCGCCGCAACTTGGTCCATGCGACGAGTTTACCGCATAGACGCGCGGAGGTAGGCATCGCGCGCCCAAATTTGGAAGAGAACTCCAGCTTGCCTTCCGTGCGCGAAAAAAATTTCCCGAAAGGACATCGATGAGTCGCTGAGAGACTGATTTAAGCGGTCAAGTTACAAATTGCGGCACGTCAGACTGACAAAATTCGTCGTTTTGACAGAGTGAAGGAAAAAGGAATGACTTCAGGCTCTCAAGCCAACCGGATTCCGGGGAATTAAAGGAAAAGAGGCACGCCAGCGCGACTATTCGATTCCAGAACGAAATTACACGGTGAAAAAAGGCTCGTTTAAACGCGGGAGAACCCGGTCATTTCTGACCGGGTTCCAAGTTCGGGGGGATTTATCTGAAGGATCGCTCGGCGGGCGGCTGGCGCAGCGGCTTGCAGCGCTCAGAGAAGTGATGGCGGCGGGGGCACGTTTGTTTGCGTGCTTGCCATCTTCCCCTTCAGCACTTGCCGTGCCACGAGTTCGAGAAAAGGCCGATGAGCCGCGAGCCGCGAAGGGCAAAGTGCAAAGAGCAAAGTGCAAAGAGCCAGTCGAGAAGTCAGGAGCAAGAGCAGCGCCGTATTCGAAATCGCGCGCCGCTTCAAAAACGAAAAGAGCCACGCGCGAATCGTTCCACGCCCGGCTCCTTGCTCTTTGCCCTTTGCTCTTACGCTACTGGGGCCTGCCCATCGTTACTTGTCTCTGCAAAGCCATGGCTTCCGGATTGTCGGGATTGATGCCGATTGCGCTCGCTGCGTACTTACGAGCTTCGCCGAGGTCACCCTTCTCTAAGAAGATCCGACCTAATAGAATGTGCGCATCGATCAATCTTGAATCCCAAAAAATCGCAGTCTTCAAGGCTGCGATTGCCGCTTCCTGATCGCCGCGACGTTGATTGATACGCCCGCTAATCAGAAATGCTTCCGCTGTTGTAGGTTCAATGTTCAGCAGCTTGCGAATCTCCAGCAGCGCTTCGTCGTCGCGACCTTGCTGATAAAGATCGCGAATCTTCGTCAACGATTCCTGCACACTGTTAGCGTTGGCTTCGTCGATCCGCTTGCGCCGGTCAATGTCAGTAATGTCAACCTGATTCAGCACGTCGCGCGAGCGCAGATTCAAATTGGCCACTGAATGTAGTTTCTCCCACTCGGTTTCCCATTTCGCATAACTCTGCAAATTCATTCGCGCCAGGTTGTCCGCGGCAGTTGCGGCCTGAACGTGGTTCGCGCGCTCCTGCGCCTTGGCCAGAAGGAAGTATGCGGAACCGTCTTTAGGATCCCCCGCGATCACCTTTTCCAGTTTCGCGGCTGCCTCGGCATATTTTTCGTTTAAGAACAGCGCATAGCCATAGTTGAATAAAACGGTCGTATCATCCGGAGAGGAATCTACGGCCCGCGACAGCAAGGTAATTGCCTGGTTCAAAAGGCGCGAACGCTCCTCGGGCTTTTTCTCGTTGCGTGCAGCTTCGACGGATACCGCCGCGGCATTGTTGTAAACGGCCACGAGCGGCATCACTTTCTCGTCGGCTATCGGGACAAGCCGTTCCAGCGCATGCAGAATGTCACCTGTCTTCCAGTAGGCGACGCCGGCGTAAAATTGCGCCTCGTTATAGTGAGGCTCTTTCTTTTGCAGCATCGCGAAATATTCGATCGCCTCTTTCCACTGCGACTGGTTGAAATAGAATCGACCGAGTTCAAAAGCAGCTTCAGAATAAACCGCACCGCCATTGTCTTTCTCGTAAAGCTTCATGGCGTTCTTGCAGTAAATCACTCGGGTGGGATCGTGTTCAGGGGTCAGCTGGCATTTTTGGAATGCCTCAAAGGCCACGGGGGGAACTTTCGTGGCTTCCTGAATTAGATTGTTGCGCGAGAACGAGAGCGCCTTGTCGCGTTGATAAAGAATTCGATAAGCAAGATCGCCATTGAGCCTTTGAAGGTTCGCAACCTCGTCGCCAAAATCGTAAATGCGCGGCGCCCATCCGTTGTCGAACATCTCGCCGGCCATGCGACCTTCATTGACGCGAATCACGCGCGCCTCGCCGACGATCGTCGCTAATGGCTTATCGACTGGCGGCTTTGATTTATCGTCGGGCGCGGGTGGCGGCGGAACGACGACATTGTAAGTTCCAATGACGACCATCGACGCTTTCAACTCGCGGGCAATCTTGATGGCGGTGGCCCTCGAAGGAATAACAGTGAGTGGTAGACGCAAACGCTGATAGGCGACTGCGCGTTCATCGCTCGACACCACGATCAGACCTGGCTTGTCCAAAAGCGATGAAAGTTGATCCGCGAAGCTCTCGCCGATCCAGTTGTATTCTGGATGGTCAGAAGTATTTTCGAACGGCAGCACGAGCACGATTTCGGCTGCAGAGGTGCCCTGGGCTCTGATATTTTGCGGCGCAAAGAGCGGCAGAAAAATTACAGCGGCAATCGCCAGAAAAGCGAATACTTTCTTTTGGATCATCAACAGAGCCCTTTACTTCATTAGTAAATCGAGTCAGAAATGTTCGATGCGACTATGATAACAGCGGTTGGTCGGGAGGGGTAGCCGCATTACTCTAGTCTATCAGGGGGTGGCTTGAGTAATAACCAGTTGATTATCGACGCTTGAGACGCCTTTCAGAGATCGAATCAATCGCTCCGCGCGCTGTTTTAGTTCGAATGATCGAACCGAGCCGACTATAGTCACCTTGCCGTTCTCGACCAGTGTGCTGAGATCGACACCTGACAACGCCGGATCTGCATTCAAAGCTTTGTCGATGTTTGCTTGAACTGTCGCATCGTCAAGCGGAGTTGTGGTCGTTGTTTCGCCACCGCCGAGTGCGGGTGATGATTCAGGCGTCGGTTTGGTTGGCGGCGTCGGCGAAACACTTGGTGAAACTTTTGGCGACGGACTGAAACTCGGTCCCGCCGGCACGACTTGTTGGGGCACGACACTGGTATTCATCGGGTCGAACGAGCGGCTGGTAATAGAGAGCGCGAGAAAGGTTGCCAGTGCGGCGGCGACGATGACACTGACTGCTACCCAAAGCTCTGCATAGCTTCGGCGGGCGGATGTCCGCGTCGAATATTGACGACCGCCGGCTGCAACTACGATTCGGCTTCTGCTGCGTTGTCGGGGATCTCGGTTACTCATGGTGACAAAGGCCATCGATTATATGCGATGGCAGTGGCTTATCATTAGCGGCGAGGATCCATCGAACACATTTTAAGCAAACGCCGCAAGGTTACGCGGTGTCTGCGTTCTAATGATGGCGGCGCTGGTGCGTCCGCCGAGTTGGAATAGTTTTGAGGCCTGAAATGTTACGTATCGCAAAATTAATTTTCGCAATCACGCTTGGCTGCCTGATGACAGGACCAATATTCGCACAAACCTCGGAGCAAACCACGACATCGCGCGATCGCCAATCGGTCAACATCACAGTTTACAATTCGAATCTTGGGCTTATCCGCGAGACGCGGCGCCTGACACTTCCAGATGGGCGAATTGCGTTGAGATTTGCCGACGTTACCGCGCAGATTCGACCTGAAACGGTGCACTTGGCGTCGCTAACTGCGCCATCGGCGCTGCGAATTCTCGAGCAGAATTATCAATACGATTTGCTGAATCCGGCGAAGCTTCTAGACAAGTTTGTTGGGCGCGAGATCACGCTCGTGCTGCGTCGTTATCAAAATAATACCGAGAGTTTCGAGCCGGTCCAGGCGACCCTGCTTTCAAACAACGGCGGACAGGTCTGGCGCATCAACGGCCAGATCGTGATCAACCCGACGAATATTGCCGAGATGCGTTTCCCGGATCTGCCGAAGAATCTCGTGGCGACGCCGACGCTGGTTTGGGATGTCGAGAATCACGAAACGGCGGCGCAGAACATCGAGGCTAGTTACCTGACCGCCGGCATGAATTGGCGATCGGATTACGTTCTGCTCGTCAACGCTGACGACACGAAAGGCGACTTGCAGGGTTGGGTGACACTGACGAACGCGAGCGGCGCAACGTTCGAAGATGCGCGCCTGCAATTGGTCGCCGGTGACGTTAATAGAGTCTCGCAGGAACGAAACTTCGCTCTGGCTGGAGCGATGATGCGTGACAAAGCTGTCGACGAGGCACAATTTCAGGAGCAGGGCTTCTTCGAATATCACCTGTACACGCTGCAGCGTCCGACGACGATTCGCGACAACGAAACGAAGCAGGTGTCGTTGCTCGAAGCGGCCGGCTTCGATGTGAAGAAAGAGTTCGTGCTCAACGGACAGCGTTATTACTACACGAATTACAACAATCCGGGTCAGGCGATCAAAGAAAAGGTTGGCGTCTTCATTCAGTTTCGTAACGCGCAGACGAACAAACTCGGCATGCCTCTGCCTGCTGGAACGATTCGTCTCTACAAGAAAGACGACAAGGGCAACCAGCAATTCATCGGCGAGGATCGCATCGATCACACTCCGAAGGATGAAGACGTGCGGGTGAAAGTTGGCGATGCGTTTGACATCGTGGCCGAACGCAAGCAGATGGACTACAAAGTCATCGCGTCAGGTCATGTTTACGAGTACGCGTACGAAATCAAGATTCGCAATCACAAAGATACGCCAGTCACGATCGTAGTGAACGAACCTATCGGTGGTGATTGGGAAATGATTTCGTCGACTTTCGAGGCGAAAAAGACCGCTGCGTTCGCCGCGCAATTCAACGTGCCGATCGCCAAAGATGCTGAGGCTACGCTGAGTTATCGGGTGCGAGTGAGGTACTAACGCAGGACGCGGCTCTGCCGCCTGATGTGCGGAAGGGCTTGCCCTTCCGAGCAAGTAGACTCTAGTTTTCTGCCGCCGACTAGAGGCTGCGCCTCGAATCGGCGGCGATCATTTACACAGATAGCTCGTCGGTAAGGCGAAGCCTTACCGCACATCAGGCGGCAAAGCCGCATTGCGACAACGATCCCTTACTGGCGCAAGTTGCTAACTTGCGCCACATTTTGTTATACCGCGGCGCATGAAAATAATTCTGCGGCTTACGCTTTTGATTGCCGGACTGGCTCTTATTGCTCCCGCAATCATCGCTCAACCCAACGCCCTCGACATTCGCATTCGCAACGAAGTCGCGCCATTCAAAGGCAAAGTCTTTATCTTCGCAAAGAACCTCGACACGGGCGCGGCCTACACTTTCAATGGCGACGAGCGCGTACGCACCGCCAGCACAATTAAGATTGCCGTGATGATTGAGGTCTTCGCCCGCGTCGCCGAAGGTAAAGCGAAGTGGACGGATGAACTTGTGCTGACAAAAGCGGCGCGCTTTAGCGGTTCGGGAATTCTGCCTGAACTAGGCGACGGATTGCGCCTGACGTTGCAGGATTGCGTTCGCCTGATGATGACCCTCAGCGATAACACCGCGACGAATATGGTTCTGGATTATTTGAGTAGTAACAGCACGCCTGGGACCGATTCGGTGAATGATCGAATGAACTTGCTGGGCTTCAAAGCAACGAGGATCATGCGTCGCGTCGGCAGTGGCGGCGAGAGCAAAGCAGGCAAAGAGCCTGAGAACAAAAAATTCGGACTCGGCTCAACTACGCCTCACGAGATGGTTCAGATCCTTGAGAAGCTGGATCGCGGCGAAGTTGTCACTCAGGAAGCTTCGAAACAGATGATCGATCTAATGAAGCGCGAGCAGTCACGCTATGCCATCGGCCGCACCACGCCAGAGATTCCTATGGCCAGCAAGTACGGCGCGCTCGATGCGCTGCGAAGTTGTGTCGCAGTGCTTTACACGAAGCAGGGAAGGATCGCGATCGCGATCACGGTCGACGAAATGCCAGCAGTGAATTGGTCGGTGGACAATCCGGCGTATCTTTTAATGTCGCGTTTGTCGTTAATTCTCGCTGACGGTCTTCGATCACCGTAGCGTACCTCTCATGAAATAGTCGATCCAAAATTCTGTATCCGTTTCGACGGTTTTTCGGATGAGTCAACGCGAGTGACCTTAGCGGACTGGGAAAATCCGTGAGTTTTCTTACTGCCCGATTCACTAATTAGTTGGAACAATATATGCATCGTTGAAAAGTGAACGTGCACGCTTGTTGGTCTGATCGGATCAATGTCCAGCCGCTGTTCTCTAAGAAAACCTGGTCATATGGATGTGGAGTTGTCCGCATCTGCGGACGAGCACACCCGTCGCCCGATGATTATCAACAGACTCACACCTAACAGAAACTTCAAATCTAACTTGGAGGATACAATGACGAATCGCAGCATTCTCAGCAGATTTATTCCACTCGCTTTCAGTCTTTTGCTGCTCACCCTGGTGTCCGTAGCCGCTTTTGGGCAGGGGAGCACATCGACAATCAACGGGACGGTAGTCGATCCCCAGGGCAATGTGGTTCCCGGGGCGACCGCGACGTTGAGCAATGCCGCAAAGAATTTCACCCGCAGTCAGACAACGACCGACGGCGGTCGCTTCAGTTTCCCTCTGATCCCGCCGGGTGAATATCAATTGATTGTCGAAGGGAAAGGATTCAAAAAGGCCGTCCTGAGGGAAGTAAACGCTTTGATTAATAAGGCTACGGAACTGCAAGTGTCGCTCGAGGTTGGTAACGTGAGCGAAACAGTAACGATCTCGACCGGCGGAGGCGAGGTATTAATCAATACCCAGGATGCCACGATTGGAAATAACTTCGTCAATCAGCAAATCACGCAATTGCCGCTCGAAGCGCGCAATCCGATTTCGTTGCTGACGTTGCAGCCGGGCGTGACTCGCGCCGGCAATGTGACTGGCGCACGAGCCGATCAGTCGAATATCACGCTCGATGGCGTCGATATCAACGAGGCGCAAACCAACGACATCAACGCGCCGGTGCTCAGATTGAACGCGGAAGCAGTTGAAGAATTTCGCGTTGTCGTTTCAAATCCGAATGCGAACCAGGGACGATCGTCAGGCGCGCAGATCTCGCTGATCACGAAGAGCGGATCTAACGAATGGCACGGTTCGTTGTTTGAGTTCCATCGAAATACAATTTTTACCGCCAACAATTTCTTCAATAATCGCAGTGGCGTTGCGCGACCCACCTTGTTGCGCAACACGTTTGGCGGCGCCTTCGGTGGTCGCATCATCAAAGATCGCGCGTTCTTCTTTTACAGTTATGAAGGACGTCGCGACGCCAGCCAGGCTTCGGTAACGCCGCGAACTGTGCCACTGCCAAGTCTTGGCCTGGGCACGGTCAAGTTTCTTGGTTGCGGACCCGCGGTGCCGGCGGCACAATGCGGCGCGCCGGGCGGCACGGCGCCCACGACACAGACTCTTACCGCGGCGCAATTGGGCGCCCTGTTTCCAACGGTCGGCCTGAACCCCGCGGCGCTCGCGGTGCTGGCAGGTGCGGCGAGCAAATATCCGGCTAACTCGCCGGGCGGCGATGGCTTCAACACCGGTGCTTTTCTTTTCAATGCGCCGACGAAGGTCAATCTTAATTCGCATCAGCTGCGACTTGATTTCAATCTAAACCGTTCAGGCACGCAGCAGTTGATGTTCCGCGGTTCGTACCAATACGACAAGCAGCCGGTAAGTTTCGCGAACCCGCAACAGTTTCCCGATACACCGATACGGAATCAGTGGTATCACCCAACGGGTCTAGTAATAGGCCATACATGGACCATCAGTCCGACCAAGACGAATAACTTCCGCTATGGCTTGACGCGTTTGGCGGTGAGTAATTTGGGAGATACAGGTGGCAACGACATCTTCTTCCGGTTCGTTTACATTCCGACGACTGAATCCTACACGGTCAACCGCGTGAATCCGGTTCATAACTTTGTCGACGACTTTTCAATGATTAAGAGCAATCACACGCTTCAGTTCGGCGCCAACGTAAGAAGTGTGAGCAACCTGCGCACGGATTTTGGGGCGGCATTCGATCAGGCTTTGACGAATCCGTTGTTCTATCAATCGTCGGGCAACGTTTTGCTTACACCGGTTACCGGAGCGGGTTACACCATCAAAGGCAATCAAGACGATTTGAAGGCGGCCCTAGCGGCGATCATCGGTCGATTTTCACAGTATACGGCCAGATTTAATTTCGGGCTCGACGGCAATCCGCAATCGCCGGGTTCACCGACGGTGAGAAACTTTGCCACTAAGTCCTTCGACGTTTACGGACAGGACGTTTGGAAGGCGAGATATAACCTGACCCTGACATACGGCTTGCGCTATGCATTAAGCCAACCCGTCTATGAGAAGCAAGGGTTCATGACAACGCCGAGTATTGGTCTGGGAGAGTATCTGCGGCGACGCCTGGTCAGCGCCGCGGAAGGCGTTAACTACACGGAGCCCATCATCGTCAACAAGTCCGATCACTTGTACAACTGGGATCGAAACGACTTTCAGCCGCGAGTAGCAGTCGCCTGGTCACCTAACTTTGGCGATGGATTCCTCAGCAAGTTCTTTGGAAAGAACACTCGCAGCGAACAGCGCAGCGTCTTGCGCGGCGGGTTCGCGATCACGAATGATTATTTCGGCGAGCAGTTGGCGGTGACTTTCAATGCGCAAAATACTTTGGGCTATGCATCGTCGCAAACGATTAGCGCCAACACGTATAACGTGACGACCAAGCCAGCACCTTTGTTCACAGGTCTTGGTCAAACCGTCCGCACGCTCGCCGGAATTACGATTCCTGGCGCCATCACTTTCCCGCAGCAGAAGGGCGCGAGCTTAACTCGCATCGAAAGTTCACTCGACACGCACCAGGTTTCGCCGATCAACTACAGTTGGAACTTCTCTTTCCAGCGCACCCTGCCGAAGGGAATGGTACTTGAAGCCGGTTACGTGGGACGACTTGCTCGTAATCTCCTTGCCGGGCGCGATGCGGTGCAAACGAACCTGAACTTCACCGATCCGAAGTCGGGCCAGAACTGGGAGCAAGCCGCAACTCTTCTAGAGATTGCCAGGGCGGGTAACCGTTCGGTTGGAAGCATCGGGCCCATTCCGTTCTTTGAGAATCTTTGGGCCGCGGGAAGCTTGTGCGGAGGTCTAGGCACATGTGCCGGTCTGACGAATACTCAGGCGGTTTATCTTGATGCTTTGAACTTCAATGGCAATGACTGGACCTCGACGCAACTAGATCTGGAATTCGCAGGCGGTCCGCGGCATTTCTATCAGGGACAGTACGGAGCGCTCGCGGTGTATAGCACGATCGCATCCTCGGATTATCACGGCGCGACCTTCACGTTGCGTCAGCGATTCAAAGAAACACTGTCTTACGATATCAATTACACTTTCTCGAAATCTTTGGATGATGTTTCCGGACTGCAAACGGACGCGCCATTCACCCCGTTCATCCTGAACGCAGAGAATATCCATCAGGCTAAGGCCTACTCGGACTTTGATGTGCGCCACGTAATCAACGCCAACGCGATTTGGCAATTGCCGTTTGGCAAAGGCCGGTCCTTCCTGAACAGCGGCGGCGTTGCGAATGCGATCCTCGGCGGTTGGCAACTGACGGGAATCTTCCGTTGGAACTCAGGGTTGCCGGTTGAAGCGCCGTTGGATTTCGGCGGCTGGCCCACTAATTGGAACCGCCGCAATTACACAACGCGCAGCAAGCCCGTGACGGAAAGTCCGACTCGCGGGAGCGCCGCAAACCCCGCGAATCTCTTTTCAGATCCAACCGCGGCCTATCAGAGCTTCCGCAGTGGTCAACCGGGAGAACGCGGAGACCGCAACATCTTCCGTTATCCCGGTTACATCGATCTCGACATGGGTCTCGCGAAGTCATTCACGATGCCATGGAACGAGACTCATAAGCTGCAAATTCGTTGGGAAGTCTTCAACGTGACGAATACCCAGCGTCTGACTTCGGTTGATGGTTTCGTGCAGGGACTCGATCCGCAAAATTCCCCGGCGCCTCCGAGCTTCGGAAATTTCACCCGGATTCAAGGCGATGCACGAGTGATGCAAGTCGGTTTTCGATACACGTTCTAACTTTCGACGCTTTTCGATTGCAACGGTGGGCTGCCTGGCTTACGCTTGGCAGCCTGCTTTTTTCACCCGCGGAGATTAATGCAATGAGAAACAGAAATCGTTCGGCGATGGCGCTGCTACTTCTCGCGATGTTACTCGTGATGCCTGCCTCGGCTTTTACGCAAACGCGCGGCAGCATGACGCTTTATGGCGACGTGAAGCTTCACCAGGATCAGCCAGGCGACAACTCGATCGGAAGTTTGACCATTGTGCTTTACGCGCAAGGCGGCGCCACGATCATCGGACGCACTACCGTACCAGTCGGCGGCCGTTATCGTTTCAACAATATTCCGTCGGCCGAATACGAGCTGGCAGTCGAAGCTGATATGACCGAGATCGCGCGCCTTCACGTATCAGTCTCCGGCCGCCCCGGCTCGGACTATCAACAAGATATCGAGTTAGCCATGAAGTCCCCTGGTTCGAATTCAAGTGCAAAACCAGGCACCGTTTCCGCAAACGATTTATATAAACGCAGCGCCGCGAATCAATCGCTTTTCGACAAATCTCAACGCGCAATCGACGACAAGAAATACGACGATGCCGTGGCATCGCTAACTCAGATCGTCAACGGTGACAACGCGGACTTCCAGGCTTGGACCGAACTCGGTACCGCCTATTTGTTGCTGAATAAGAAAGGCGATGCTGAGAAGTCTTATCAAAAAGCGCTGGAGGTTCGCCCAACGTTTGGGCTTGCTTTGTTGAATCTTGGTCGTCTCAGAGTCGGAGAGAAGAAATTCGAAGAAGCGGTCGCGCCGTTAACAACTCTGCTTGAGATAAACCCGGCATCGGCCGATGGAAATTTGTTTCTGGGCGAGGCTTACCTGCAAATCAAGAAGGGATCGAAAGCGGTTGGGTATTTGAACGAGGCGGCCAGGCTGGGACGGCCCGAAGCCCATTTGCGATTAGCCGCGTTGTATGACGCCGTCGGAATGAAAGACAAGGCCGCGATCGAATATGAACAATTTCTCGAAAAGAAACCCGATTACCCGGACAAGAAGAAGCTGCAAAAGTACATCAGCGATAACAAGAAGCCCTGAGTCGCTGCTTCATTTCACTTTCTGAATTTGAAGGGAACCTTGAGTCACGCAGATTCGTTCAGCAAGCAAAGGCGCTCGGGCGCATTCGTTAGGAATCCTGGAGAACAAAATGAGACGCGTACTGATTGTGGCGGTTTTGATTGTGGCGGCTGCGGCGGTGGGGTTGTGGCGTTCGCATGGCAGCGTTCGTAACGGTCTGAATCGAATTGTGAACGGAGCGGGTGACAACTCTCAGGGTGTCACCGGCGACGAGACGCGAAAGACATTCGATCTCAAACCGGGCGCGCGCATCGACATCCAGGGCATCAACGGCCGCGTCGACATTCAAACTTCGGATACCAAGACCGCGGAAGTTTTTGTGCGTCGAACCGCCGACAGTCCGACTTCTCTTCATCGCCGAGAAATCATCATCGAACAGACCAGCGACGGCATTCTCGTGCGCAGCAAACAAAGCCATGTGGGTTTGTGGGAACATCTGTTCGGAAAAGATCCGAAAGAGGAAGTAACGATCAAAGCGCCGCGGCAGATCGCGCTTTCGCTGCGCGGTGTTAATGGCCGAATCAACGCTACGGACATCGATGGATCGGTTGAAGTCAGAGGCGTCAACGGCCGCGTGGAGTTAGGTCAGGTGACTGAGTCGGCGGAAATCAGTGGCGTCAACGGAGACATTTCCGTGGGACTGAATAAGCTCGGCGGCCGCGGCGTGCGGGTCAGCGGCGTCAATGGCGGGATCGAATTCAAGCTGGCGAATAGCTTGAACGCGGATCTCACTGCGCGAGGAATGAATGGCAGTGTGCGCTCGGAAATTCCTGAAGTGACTGTCGACAAAGATCAGTTTGGCGGTCATTACTCCGCGCGGATCGGCAACGGCGGCGCGCCGATCGATCTCAGCGGCGTTAACGGAAACGTGCGATTGACGCGGGCCGGGACAGTCGCCGACGCGACAGAAACGAGGCAAACCTCGAAGACTGAGAACCGGGACGCGAAGACGCGCTAGGCTCTCTTCAAAATTCAGAAATGCAGAACCTCGGTCACTCTGTTTTGAGTGATCGAGGT
>QHXI01000089.1 GCA_003222895.1 Acidobacteriota bacterium
GGCGGTGGCGGCGGAGGCCTTCTCGATATTCTTGTCGAGATTCTGTTGCTCGGCGTTGTAAAGCCGCGCGCCGCTCACCCGAGCCAGGTCGTGCAGATATTGGTCGCCGAGTTCGTATTCACTGCGACTGTTTCCTGAGCCGCCACCGGGCCAACCCGCGCCCGGCGAACCACCGCCGCGGCGTCCGTTGCGCCCGCCGCCATTCGGATAATTTCCACCGCCGCCATTCGGATAGTTTCCACCGCCACCATTCGGATAATTGCCGCCGCCGTTCCCACCGCCAAGAATCGCGCCAAGAATATCGAGAAGGCCTCCGCCGCCACCGCCTGGATAACCGCCGCCGCGCCGACCACCGCCGCTGTTGGGCCAGCCGCCGCCCCAAACGCCCATGTCCGACGACGTGTCGAATTCGACGGGATAGATCAGCGCACCGAGCTCTTCCGCGTCGCGCACGGTGCTTTCGTAACTTGCGTGTTTGCTCGTGGTGTCAACGCCGTCAGTGAACAGGACGATCGCTTTGCGACCTTCGATCCGATTGAAGTACTGGTTCTCGACTTGATCGACTGCGTCGTAGAGACGAGTGCCGTTACCGGGTTCGGTTTGGCGAATCGCGTTGCGCAGCGTGTTGTGATCGTTTGTTGGCTGCGGCGTCAGGAATCGAATTTTGTCGCTGAATGATACAACCAGCACGCGATCATCAGCGCGGAGCTGATCGACGAAGGTAATCGCAGCCTGCTGAATCTCTTCCAGCTTGAATCGAGTCGAGCCGCTGGTGTCGATCATCAAGGCGACGGTGAAAGGTTTTTCGGTCGATTGAAAGTAAGCGACTTTCTGTTCGACGCCATCTTCCCAAACTCTAAAATTCTTTTCTGTCAGATCGGGAATGTACTTGCCGTCGCGGTCCATCACGCTCACCGGAATGCTGATCAGCGTCGTCTCGACCTTCACGACATCACCCTCGCCAACTTCTTCCGGTCCGGCATCTTTCTGCTGAGTCGCCGGTTTTTGCTCGTTCGGATCGCGAGTAGCTCCGCCCAAAACTGGCGGCCGTGACGGACGCACGACGTCAGTCGACGGCTGTGAATCCGGCTGAGATTGAGTTTGGTTTTGCTGATCCGATTGCTGAACCGGCGGCGTCGCTCCAACCCGGCGCGGACGCGATTGTGATGTCGCGATTTGTGCGGTGACGAGTACGAAAGACGCGACCAGCACGAGGGCAGTAAATCTCTTCATGGCGAAAACTCCTGTCGGAGAGGCGATTGCCGGCAATTGGCCACTACGGGCGGTTGGATGCGATCAAGCCGCAGGGTAGTTGTAGCGCAATTCACATTGCGATTACCGGATTTTCTCGGAGAGAGAAATGGGGAGAGTAAATCGACGAAGTGAAGATAGCACTGGGAGCGCTTTTGAGCAACGTTCCGGTTGAGTAACTTGGTGCACTAGCTCGACCGTTAGGAGGGCTCGCAAATAATCGAAACAATAAAGTACCCGCAGAAGAGACTGAGCCTCTCTTACGGTCGGGCTAATGCCCCGAACTCAGATTGATAGCGTTCCAAATAAACGGAAACGTTCCCCATGTCTGGCCGCGGTGCTGCGGACGAAACGCAAACAGTACGATGCGGCCTTTGCCCATCGTGACTTGGGCCAGCGCGATCTTGTCTTTGATTCGATCTTCGCCGCGCAGCCAACCTGAGCGCAACACGTTTTCTTTCGCGTATCGCGCAATCACGGTTGTTGCCAAGGGAGTTTGCGGCGCATCGAAAATCGGATTTGGCGTGCTCGTGAGTTCAAACGCCGAGCTGTTGATGAAGTAAGCGTCCGCCTCTTTCGACATTGTGCGCGCGACGGGATTTGAATTGTCAACGTCAATTCGCAGAATCGATCCGGGACAGTAAAAATCTGACGAGCGCACGCCTTCGAGAACATTCTTCAGCGGCAATTTCCATTGCTTGATCAACTGTCCACACGATCCATCAAAACAGATCAGTGTTCCACCGTCTTCGACGAAGCGAGCGAGATTGATAAAGCCTCGGTCGTTAATACCTCGGGCGCTTTCATCTCCCGAGGAGTCAGCGTCCGGCATAGCGCGTGTCTGCTCGGAAGGCAGAACGATCGCGTCAAATCGCGCGCGAAAACTCCCATCGTTAATCGCCGCTTCACGCACGGAATCGAACGGCACATTGAACGTATCGAAGACGTATCGCGTCCAGCCTTCATCCATGTTGCCGGCGCGCGAGTTTTGATAAATCGCAACGCGAACTCCAGGCTTTGCTGGGTTCGTAATCGGCGACTTGTCGCTGATCCAAAGCGGAAGAGCAAAATCCTTTCGCACGTCATTTTCAGTTTTGATCAGCGTGAGCTTTCGTTCATTCGCCGGTTCGCGAATCGACATCACGGCCGAACTCTCGACGCCCATCATCATCGGCAATGTCCAGCCTGCTACGTCGTAAGGCCGCTCAGCTTCGCCGGTTGCCGTGGTCCGATCCGGATAAACCTGCGGCTCAAACAAAGCAAGAACATTCTGGCGATACGGCTGATTCAGAAAGACGATGTAGCTGCCGGCAGGAACCTCCGGCACGCCGCCAACGATGCTTGTGAGGATGTTAATCTGCTGACCGCTGCCCGGCAGCTTTCGCAAAAATTGCGTACCGGTGATGGCGTGTAATTCTTTGTCCAGGCGAAACACTTCAACGCCCTGTTCGACGAGCGCGCCGATCATCTTTGCGACATTCTCATCACGACCCTGGCCCGCCGGAACCAGATAAGCGAGGGGTTCGCTGCTCGGCGTTGATGCGAGGCTCGCCTTTCCCAGCTCATAAAAATTCCGCAGGTAATCCGCGCGATAGTTTGACGCCAGGGACAGCATCGAATGAGACGCGATCAATTCCATCTGCATGATGTCGTGTGGGTGCCATTCGCCGCCCGTCCATGGATCGGGAAAGTTCGTGGTCGCTTCGATCGCGCTGCGCATGCCGCGCGTGCCGCTGCGTGCAAGCTGCTCACGCGTGACAGTGCTCGGGGACATGATGCGCGCGCTCGACGCCTCGGTCAGAATTCCGATCGAGTTGTGGAAGTAGGGCGCGGTGCGAAATCCGCCATGCCACCAGGTGTCATAAAGCGCGTTGGTTAGCACCCCTTTGAATCCGGCGGCGGTAACATCGGCCGCCATTTTGTGGCCGATTAATCCGACTTGCCTCAGCAATAAAGGCGCGATGTGCGGATTCGGCGGATCGTAGAAAGGCGGCACGAAAAATCTGGAGCCGTTCGATCCCTGCTGATGCACGTCGTAAATAATTTCGGGAAACCATTCTTTCCAGAGCAGACGGGTGACGGCTTTCGTTTCTTTCAAATTCAGCATGAACCAATCGCGATTGTCATCGTGACCGGCGTAAAAATGATAGAGCTCCGGCGGACTGCTGCCTTCGCTCGCTGTTCCCAAGGTCTTGCGATACCAATTCGCGACGATGTCCACGCCGTCAGGATTTGGGGACGGAATCAAAATCAATATCGTGTTGTGAAGAATTGATAGCGTATCCGGATCGTTCGCGCTTGCCAGGTTGTAAGCGAGCTGCATCGACATTTGCGAGGCCACAATTTCGGTCGAGTGAATCGAACAGGAAATAACTACGACCGCTTTGCCTTCGGCCATCAAGCGATCGCGCTCGCCGTTGTTCGGGACTTTGCGCGGATCGGCGAGCGCCGCCTGGATAGTTTTGTACTTTTCCAGATTGCGGATATTCTCAGGCGCGCTGATGAAGGCCGCCAGCATCTGACGGCCGAGCGTCGATGTGCCGATCGTTTGTACCTGCACGCGGTCGCTCGCTCGGACCAGACGGGCAAAGTAATCGGTGATCTGTTTCCAGTCGGCAATGGTGCGATCGTCGCCGGGGTTAAAGCCAAGCACCGATCGCGGTGAAGGAATCGAGGACGAGCTTGCGCCTTGGGTGCGACGTTGAGCTAGTGCTGCACCGGAGAAAATCGGCGATGCCGATAACAAGAGGATCGCCAGCGCCGTAGGTGCGAAATATCTATAGAAACGGACGATCTTTCCTTCAACTTTTCGATTGAGACGAGATGACGCGCATCTCGTCTCGATCGAAGACATCACGGAGACCGGCTGCGGTTCTATAAATATTTCGCCGCTAACGCGGCTTTCACTTAGGCGAAATTCTTCGCTCGTTCGACGACATTCATGTTGGGCGCGTGCGCGACGATGCATTCTGAATCACCTTCTCAAGAATTGATTGGGCAGACAGTGGCTGAAAACGCGGCGAAGTCTAGCACAAGACCGGGGAACCGGATCATTGGCAAGCTACTGTTTGCATGGTCGTGGTTTGTCGCCGGCGCGCTGCTGTTAATTTTTGCGCCTCCCGTCTTGCTGCTCGGCATTTTGTTTAAGCGCCAGGATTGGATTTACTGGTGGGCCAACTGGGGCGCGCGCAACTGGCTGCGACTCACGGGCGTGAAGGTGAAGGTCGCGGGCCGCGAGCATCTCGATCCGAATCAGACTTACGTATTTGTCTCGAATCATCAATCGTATCTCGACGCGGCGCCGCTGTTTGCTTTTACCGGGCGCAAGATGGGAATGGTGGCGAAGAAAGAACTGTTGAAGGCGCCGATTCTTGGCTACGGAATGGGCTTTGTGAACGTCATTGCGATCGATCGATCGAATCGCGATCGCGCGGTTGAAACTTTGAAGATTGCGAATGAACGTCTTCGCTCTGGGATTTCATTCGGCGTCTGTCCCGAAGGCACCCGCGCGCAACCGGGCGAGATGCTGCCATTCAAGAAAGGCGCGTTTCACATGGCCGTGCAAACTGGCGTGCCGATTGCGCCGATCGCTTTGAAGAATGCGGACAGGCTTATGGGAAAGGGAACTGGTGAAGCCTGGCCGGGAACGATCGAAATGGTGATGATGCCGCCCGTCGATACTTCGTGGGTGAAGAACGATGAAGATCTCGATCAACTCGTGCAACAAGTTCAGACGATGATCATGAACGAGCTGGGGATCGAGAAGCTTTCACAGCGAAGAGTTAAGTAAGAAAGCAATTGTTAGAGTACCAACTTCAGTCGGGCTTTGTTGAATCAGACCATCGCCGACTAAAGTCGGTACTCTAACGCCTCTTATTGCGCCACAAAATCGTAAGTGATCACGCCGAACACTTTCACTGCCACGCCATTATCGATTGTAGGTTTGAAGCGCGCGCGGTGCGCAGCTTCGACGGCCGCGGCGCGTAGAGACTCTGGGCCAAAGACCGCTTGCGCCGAAATCACTTTTCCGGTTTCATCAAGCAGAACCTTGACCTGTACCTGCCCCGCCGCGTGAACCTTCTTTGCTTCCGGAGGATAGACTGGTTTCGGTAAGTCGATCGCCCGCTCGTTTAAGATTCCCGCATCACCAGGTTCAGCACCATCGGCGTTCGTTGCGTTGGAAGCCGATTGCGTCCCGGGCGTTGATGTCGGCTTGCTTTGGCTCGTTGGCGGCGTCAAAGTCGGGTCGGGTTTGATCTGTTCGGGATTTGCTTCGCCGATTTCGGTGATCGTGACTTTGCCGCGACCAACAACGAAGTTGGTGTATTTAACCTGCATGCGAATGCGCATGTCTGTGCCATTGTCATAGACCAAATCGTCGTCTGCGTAAGCGTAAGTTGGAAACCAGTACTTGCCATCGATCTGCTCGCGATAGGTCTCGACGACGGGAAACTTATTGTTCTTTGTTTCCGGGATGGCCTTGCCTTTTGATTTCACGATTTGAAGATCGCGATCGTCCACCCAAATCCGGCCAATGAAAAATCGGTCTTTCGTCTTCTTCGCATCGGGAGTAACTTTCGGCGCGACGTCAAACACGTATAGATCGAGTTCATCGATGCGCTCTTTGCCGACGTACTTGAGGCTGTATTGATTAATTCTCGCCGCTTCCAGGGCGAACGGATTGACGCCGCCGAGGTCTTCAATGTCCTCCTGCGTTACGCCGGGAAATGACGGCATCGGAAAGAAATTGATCTTCTCGAAACGGTTACCTTGATCGTCGAAGGTGAAATCCGATACGCGATGATACTCGCCGGTCACCTGGCCGCCCATGCCGATCGTTTGAATCAACGCGTCGCGTTTGAAGGCATAAGAATTCAGCGCGCGCCGGAACTCTGTTTCTTTCGCCGTGAACTTACGAATGATTTCGTCGATCTGCGCCTGACTCAGATTGCTTGCGCCGGTCATCGTCGGTGCTTTTGCATCGGCGGTCGTTTGCTGGGCTGAGGCAAACACGGCGGCTACCAATATTAGCGCCGCCAACAAAGCGAATTTGAACGAATTCTTAACGAGAGATCGCATAGTCTTCCTTCCGAATAGTGAATGGCTGCCCGAATTATAGCAGCGAGTTTTGAGGTAACACCCCTTTCAGATGAAGGAAATTGCGTCGCTGTTGCCAGCGATGTTGGCTAGCTCTTGTTAGGGCCATTGGCAAACTGACAGTTCCGTCCCGAGGTGGTAACATGTCTGGTTTGCGAGACACGCGATTTTCTTGTCTATGTGGCTCGCGTCACAATCAGCAATGACCCAGGAAGCTATCGAAGTACGGGGCGCTCGCGTCAATAACCTCAAGAATATCTCGTTCTCGATTCCCATAAACCAGTTAACGGTCGTGACGGGCGTCAGTGGTTCGGGCAAATCTTCGCTCGCATTCGACACAATTTACGCGGAAGGTCAGCGCCGCTACGTCGAATCGCTGTCCGCATATGCGCGCCAATTTCTCGAGCGGATGGATAAGCCGGACGTAGACGAAGTTCGCGGCATTGCGCCGGCAATCGCGATTCGCCAAAAGAATTCAACCCGAAACCCGCGCTCGACCGTATCCACGCAAACTGAAATTTACGATTACCTGCGTTTGCTGTACGCGCGGGTCGGCACGACCATTTGCCGAGCCTGCGGCCGCGAAGTGCATCGAGACTCGCCGGAATCGGCCGCCGACGAAATCCTGAGTGAGTTAAGCGAAGGCACGCGCTTTTACGTTTTGTTTCCAGCGAGCGCGGGGATGAGCGTGCCAGAAGCCCAACCTTCAGGGAAGATAACGTCATCAAGCGGGAATGGTGCGTCGAATAAGACGAGACGAAACGGTAAGTCTCCGCGCGCCTCTGGCTCCGCGTCTTCGCATCATCTCATAACTGCGCACTTGATGAGCCTGATGCAACGCGGCTTCACGCGATTGCTGTGCGAAGGAAAGCAGATCGACCTTTCAACCCCTGATGATTATCAACGCGAAAATTTTGACGGCGTTTACGTGTTGGTCGATCGGCTGATGGCTCGACCTGAAGTCCGGCAGCGGCTGGTTGATTCGCTCGAGACCTGCTTCCGCGAAGGGCACGGACAGGCTGTTGTCGAACTTAGTCTCCCCTCTCCCGTTGGGAGAGGGGTTGGGGGTGAGGGCCATAGCGTCGTAAACCCCTCACCCAACCCTCTGCCAGAGGGAGAGGGCAAGAAGACTTTGAATCCGAACAGCTCGCCAACCCGACTTCGATTCTCAGAACGCTTCGAATGCAAGTACGACGGCACGGTTTACGCGACACCTGAGCCGCGGCTATTCAGTTTCAATAATCCATTCGGCGCCTGTCCCACGTGCCAGGGATTCGGCAACACGATCGGACTCGATCTGGATCTCGTGATTCCAAATCCGGGACTGACGCTGAGCGAAGGCGCGATCGAACCCTGGACCAAGCCGCAATACGAATGGGCGCAGTCCGAGCTGCGTAGCTTCTGCCGATCGGAAAAGATTCCAATGAACGTCCCCTTCATTGATCTGAACCGACAGCAACGGAACGCAATTATTAACGGGAAAGGCGACTGGAGCGGGGTGCGCGGCTTCTTCGATTTTCTTGAAACGAAGAAATACAAATTGCACGTGCGCGTCTTTCTGTCGAAGTATCGGGGTTACACGCTCTGTCCCGACTGCGAGGGTGGCCGCTTGCGACAAGAAGCCCGCGATGTGCGCATCGGCGGACGGACGCTGCCCGAAATCTCGTCACTCTCGATCAAAGATGCCGCCGTCTTTTTCGACGCGCTCGAACTGACGCCTGAGCAATCTGCGATCGCCGATCGCGTGCTCTTCGAAGTGCGCCGTCGTCTGAAGTTCCTCGTGGAAGTTGGTTTGGATTACTTAACGCTCGACCGTTTGGCTTCGACTTTGTCGGGCGGCGAAGCTCAACGAATTCGGCTGGCGACCAATCTTGGTTCGTCGCTCGTCGGCGCGCTCTACGTTCTGGACGAGCCGTCAATCGGTTTGCATCCGCGCGACAACGATCGCTTGATTCGTTTGCTTCATAATTTGCGCGACATCGGTAACACGGTGCTGGTGGTTGAGCACGACGAAGACATGATTCGTTCGGCGGATCACATTCTCGATATTGGCCCGGCCGCGGGCGAGTTGGGTGGCCGCTTGATGTACGAAGGCGATTTTCCGGGGTTGATTTCTGAGTCGCAGTCGCTCACTGGCAAATATCTTCGCGGAGAAGTCGAGATCAAAGAGCCGAAGCATCGCCGGGCTCTGCAACTAAAACGGCTGAAGATTCGCGGCGCGAGCGAGCACAATCTGAAGAGCATCGATGTCGACATTCCGCTCGACATGTTGGTTTGTGTGACGGGCGTCAGCGGCTCGGGCAAATCGACTCTGATCCACGACTGCATTTACGCAGGTCTGAAAAAGCAAAAGGGTGAGTGGCAGGGACATGTCGGCGCATTCCAAAAGATCGATGGCACGCAGCACATCGACGAAGTGATCCTCGTCGATCAATCTCCAATCGGGCGCACGCCGCGCTCGAATCCGGTTACGTACATCAAGGTCTACGATGCGATTCGCGAGACGTTTGCCAACACGCGCGAAGCCCAATCGCGCGGCTTCGATCCCTCACACTTTTCGTTCAATGTTCCCGGTGGACGCTGTGAAGTTTGTCAGGGCGACGGCACGGTCACGGTCGAGATGCAGTTCCTTGCGGATGTTGAACTAGTCTGCGAGGAATGCAAAGGCACGCGTTTCAAACAACAGGTTCTCGACGTGCGCTATCGTGGCAAGAACATTCACGACGTGCTGAACATGACCGTGCGCGAAGCGATCACTTTCTTTCGCGACATCAACAAGATCGCGAATCGCTTACGTGTGCTGGACGAAGTTGGTCTCGGATATTTGCGGCTGGGCCAATCAGCCACGACGTTGTCCGGTGGTGAAGCGCAGCGGGTGAAACTCGCGGCGCACTTATCAAAACGCGCTGGTGCCCAGACCCTCTACATTTTTGACGAACCCACAACGGGCCTTCACTTTGACGACATCAACAAACTGCTCGCCGCGTTTCGCGCCTTGATCGATGCGGGCGGATCTCTACTCGTGATCGAACACAACCTCGACGTGATTAAGACGGCGGATTACATAATTGATTTGGGACCCGAAGGCGGCGACGCCGGCGGCTATGTGGTGGCGACCGGAACGCCGGAACAGATCATGAAGGTGAAGGAGTCACACACGGGAAGATACTTGCGCAAACATCTCGGGGCCTCGAATGGCAAAGCTAAATTGTCGGCGGGTTGAGATCGGAAAAGCAGGTTGCGCAACGGGTGCGCCACGAGAAACTGAAAGCACCAGGCTCGAATAATTTCCTCAACGCTTTTCCGCCACTACGCGAAAGCCGGTTTCAAAATCGCGATTTTCGGGCGTCTCTGCACCGCGCGCAGCGCAGCGCAGAAAGGCCAGATTCCGCGTCGAAAATGAACCGCCGCGCGAAACATGTTCCTGCAGTTCGGCTTGAGTCAACCAGGCTCTGCCGTCAGCAGGTGCGCCATAATAATTTGAATGGAACCAATCCTCGCACCATTCCCAAACATTTCCGAGCATGTCGTAAAGCCCAAACGCGTTTGCTCTTCGCATTCCCACCGGCTGGGTGGAGTCATTCGAGTTTGTTCTGTACCAGGCGATCGGGTTTAGATCGGATGGACGATCTGCTGACCCTCCAGCGCGGCACGCGTATTCCCATTCAGCTTCGGATGGCAAGCGATAGACATAGCCATCATTCAACGCGTTCATTCGCTGCAAGAAAGCGTGCGCGTCTTCCCAACTCACGTAATAGATCGGATATTCGTTGCCTTCGCCGGCAAGTCGACGGGGTGGATTGACAGAGTTGGTCTGATCGACTAACCGCTTTTGTTCGCTCACAGTTCGGCCCATCACGGCGCGCCATTGATATTGGGTAACTTCATATCGGCCGATGTAGAACGCACCCGCAACCGTGACGCTGTGGATTGGTTTCTCTTCAGTCCCGCCATCGGCCGAGCCCATCATGAATTTTCCCGCGGGAACGAGGACGAATTCCATCCGGTATTGATTAGTGAACTTTGCCGGCGGCGACGTTGTCTTTCCGACGGAAGGCTTTGGCCGCGGCAAAGCTTTTGGCGAAGGAGTAGGCGTTGGCTTCGCGCTGATCTCGCCGCCCTTACCCTGAGCTGCCGGCGCAGCTTGATTTGTCGAAGTTAAGCAAGCGGCCGCAAGCAAACCAGTTATGAGAAGCAGCGGCGCGAGGTCAACGAGTCCTTGGATTTGAAGTCGCTTTCGCATAAGACTTGTTTGGTGATCAGATACTTATGGTTGGCATTTGGCCTGATCGAAGATTCCTGGTTCGACGGTCACACTCTGCCCAGCCTTCACGCCCGAACGTATTTCGATCCAATCAGGTGCAGTTGTTTCCGTGCTCCCGACTCTTTCGATCGCTTTTAAGTTGACAGTGCGCTGCATCTTAGCGAAGTTTTGCGGGATGCGCTAGAGTATGCGGCACGGAGAAACGGATGACCCTGAAAGAACAAATCATCGCCGACATGACCGCCGCGATGAAAGCGAAAGACGCGTCGCGCACGTCCACCCTGCGCATGGTGAAAGCGGCCATCATGAATCGCGAAAAGGAGAGCGGCACGCCGATCGACGATGAAGACGTGCTGAAGCTCTTGCGTTCGCAGGTGAAGCAACGTCGCGATTCAGTCGAGCAGTATCAGAAAGCTAACCGACAGGATTTGGCCGAGAAAGAAACGACCGAGATTGCCGTCATCGAATCATATCTGCCCCAGGCTGCTTCTGCTGAAGAGATTGAACAAGCCGTCGTCGAGGCGATTGCGGAAACGGGCGCGACTTCGATGAAGGACATGGGCGCGGTGATGAAAGCGTCAATGGCGAAGCTCGCGGGCAAGAACGCCGAGGGTCGATTTGTCAGTGAAACGGTCAAGAAGAAGTTGTCGTGACTCTACAATTCAGTTTGCGCCTCGGCGCCTTAACGTAAAGAAGATTGGATGGGCGCGCTAATCACCTGGTTCGATCAGCAGTTCGCTCAAGTCTATTCAGTTTGGCGCGAATTGATTCAGGAGCTGACACCCGAATCGATCTATCGACGACCAAACGAAATGGATTCATCAATCCTTTCGTGCGGCGAGTATGTCGTGAAGAGCGCCCGAGTCGTCGAGCAAACCTTCGGCGGCATCACAGCCAACCTGTGGGACGATCCGTTCGAGTGGACGCTGCCCGAAACCTTAATGACGCGCGAAAAGTTGTTGGCGTATTTCGATGAAGTCGAAGCGACGCGACAGCGTGGTTTCGCTCTCTTCAAAAGCGATGAAGATTTTTTGAAAGAAATAGTCGGGCCAAAGGGAGAGACGCAACTTCTCTCAGTTTTGCTGGACACGCTGGTGCGCGCAAGGCATCATCAGCTTCACGCGCGCGAGGCATTTGATCGCTTGAGGTTGTTGAAGTCTTAATCTCAAAACTCAACATTCAAAACTGATAACTAATTTTATGTACTGTCCACGATGCGGCCAACAGCAAGCGACTGACTCGATGCGATTTTGTTCGCGTTGCGGTTTTTCGTTGGAAGGCGCAATGCATCTGCTGGCTCATGGCGGAATGCTGCCGATGTATCAGCCTCCGGAGGGCGAGAAAACGATCTCGCCGCGCCGGAGAGGAGTGAAGCAAGGCGCGTTGCTCATGCTCATCGGCGCGATAATCGTGCCCATCTTCGGCGTCATGTCCGGCTTTGCACCTGGCCGGCTGGAAAATGTTTTTGCGTTCTTTGCGGCGCTGTCAGCGATCATTTGTTTTGTCGGTGGGCCACTGCGGATGTTGTTTGCCGCGATCTTTGAAGAAGGCGCGCCGAAGTATCAGTTCACACCGCAAACTAATTACGCGCCGCAGGCGATTCCGCAAGCACGCGTCTCTGCATTGCCACCTGCCGCCGCGAATCCAGCCGCGCAATGGCGACAACGTCCGCAGACGGCAGAAATCTTAGCCCCTCCGAGCGTCACTGACAGCACGACAAAACTGCTCGACAAAGGGCCGAAGGGCGAGTGACCGGCCGCATCCTTGCGGCAGCGCGCGAAGCGCGAAGGTTCTTCACACCTCGTGAGCGAATCAACCGAAAGAGTTTTGACTAAGAGACTTCGCGAGCGCATCGAGCGCGAAGGTTCGATTACTTTTCATGATTGGATGCAGGCCGCGCTTTATGACGAACGCGAAGGCTACTACTGCCGGAGAGATAAGATCCGACAGGGACGAGCCGGAGATTATCGCACTGCGCCGGAAACGAGTCCGTTGTTCGGCGGAGCGTTTGCGCATTACTTCATGAAGTCGTATTTCGATCTGGGCGCACCAGAGCGATGGACGATTGTCGATGTCGGCAGTGGCGCCGGCGATTTCGCCCGTGATGTGCTAAGCGGCCTCCGACGGAACTTTCCAAAAATATTTGCTGCGACTCGATACGTTATTGACGAAATCAGCGCGGGCGCGCAATCACAAATTCTCACAAAGATTGCCGAGTTCAAAGATCGAGTGCTGTTTCACCGGCTTGATGAAATCGACGAGTCGTTGCCCTGCGCGATCATTTTCTCGAACGAGCTAGTCGATGCGTTTCCCGTGCATCGCGTAATTGGTCGCGATGGCAATTTGAAAGAGCTGTGCGTGGGCCTCAGCGAAGCTGATGACTTTGTTTGGGTCGAAAGTGAAGCGAGCTCGCGTGTGCTTGAATACTGCGAACGTATTCAACTGCGTCTCGCCGAAGGCCAAATCTATGAAATCAATCTTGCCGCTGAAGACTTCGTGCGACGGGCGTCGTCATTGACTGAGCGGGGTTTGCTAATCACAGTTGACTATGGCGCGGAACGAGACGATCTCATCAACGATCCCAATCGGTTCAAAGGAACGCTCAGAACTTTTCATCGACATCAACTCGGCGACGATGCGTTATCGCGTCCGGGCGAGCAGGATCTCACCACCACGGTCGATTGGACGCAGATGATCGAAGCGGGCGAACAAAACGGGCTCGAGGCGCTCAGGCTGGAGCGGCTCGATCAATTTCTATTGAGCCAGGGCGCCCTCGAAGAAATGCAAACAGCGGCCGCAACCATTTCGAATCAGGCAGATCTCTTCAACTTCAACGCCGGCGCCCGCGAACTGATCATGCCCACTGGAATGGCCGCTTCATTTCAAGTTCTCGTGCAGCGAAAAGGCTCGTGATGCATCTCAGCCAGAAGCTTTGCGCCTAATCATTTGAGCGCCTAGTTGCAAAATAACCCCCCAGTGCGGAAAAACATCGCACGACTGCCGGCGAACACTGATATCCTCTCGGTAATAAGGTGGCATGACGGTTGCCAAGGACCAAGTCTCAGCCGGAAGGAGCGATCCGATGCCAACACATCGCCCGAATCCAATTCTGCTCGCCTGTTTATTGATCCTAACAATAATTCAGTTCGCGTCGCTTGCTTGCGCCCAGGATAAGTCAAAAAACGCAGCGAGTCTCACTGGCCGCGTGGTCGACGCCCGTACCGGCGAGCCGCTGGCAAAAGTTAGAGTCATCGTGAGCGGAACTGATCGAGAGACAACGACCGATGATGATGGAACTTTCAAGTTTGAAAATCTCATCGCCGGAAAGATCGATTTATACATCACAACAATCACCTTTGGTCTGGTGAAGAAAAGCGTGACGCTCAAAGAAGGCGACAACGCGAATTTTCAGATCGCCCTGAACGAAGACGCCGCGGCGCTGACTGAGAGGGTGACGGTCACGACATCACCATTCGAAAGTACCGACAGCAGCGGCGTGACGCAGCAACTGCTCAACAAGCGTGAGTTACAACAACTGTCCAGCGTGCTGGTCAACGATCCGATTCGTGCGGCCCAGGCACTGCCGGGCGTCAGCGCGAACGATGACTATCGCAGTGAATTCTCGGTCCGTGGCGCACCCTTTGATCGCGTTGGTTTGTATCTCGATGGAGTGCTGACTGAAAACTTTGTGCACACGGTTGGCGGAGGTTACCTCGATTCAGGATCGGTTTCAGTCATCAACGCCGACACGGTCGATTCCATGTCGCTGATGAGTGGAGGTTTTCCTTCGAAGTACGGTGATCGCAGCGGGGCGATTCTCGAGATTCAAACCAGAGACGGTAATCGGGTGAAGCCAACCGGTCGCGTGCAGCTGGCGCTGACAGGTTTGGCCGGTGTCGTCGATGGCCCGTTGGGAAAAAAGCGCGGCTCGTATCTGGTCGCGGCGCGGAAAAGCTTTGTTGGATATTTGGTGCGTCGCTTCAACGACCAACTGAACCCTGGGAACAGCCCGCCGGTGATTAACGTGGCGGATTTCCAGGCTAAAGCAGTTTACGATTTGACCAGGCGAAACCAGGTGGGCGTGAGCCTGATCTTTGGAAATTTTGTTTTCGACGAGACTACCGATCGTAATTTGCTCGGAATCAATCAGGTGCTTCACGGCAGTACGCGAAACGTTTTGGTGAATGGGCACTGGAGCTTTACGCGCGATCCGCATCTATTCTGGCAAACGCGAGTTTTCGGTTTGCGCGCGACCTTCAAGAACACAAACCGCCTCGACAAATCGCTGCTGGATGAGCGCCGCACGCAATTCGGCGTGCGCAGCGACCTCAACTATCAAATCAGAGGGAATAAAATCGAAACTGGTCTGTATGTTCGCAGGCTGAATGTTGACAGCCTGGCCCAGCGGTTCGATTTCTTTGGCACTACCGCATTCGATGAAGGGACTTTCAAACACAGCGGCGCCGAGCAGGCCTACTACCTTCAAAACACCTGGACCGACGAGCACCTCCGCATGAGTTTCACTGGTGGAATTCGCGTCGAACACAGCGGCGTTACACGCGAGACAAAATTTTCACCGCGCGGCTCGTTCGCGTGGTCTATCGATGACAAGTGGAAAGTCAGCGCGGCCGCCGGACGCTATTATCAATTTCCTGATTTCAACTTGATGTTCGGACTGTTCGGAAATCCGGCGCTGAAATCAGAACATTCGACGCTCTTCAGCGGGAGCCTGGAGCGCCTGATTGGTAATCGCACGCGAATCCTGGCGGAGGTTTACGATCGAAAAGAGAGCAGCCTATTTTTCAGTCTGAACGAACCGCGACTAACCGGAAGACTGGTTACGTTTGGCGGGCCACCGTTTCAGAACTCGTTGAATGGATATGCACGCGGCTTTGAAATAACTGTGCAGAGGCGCAGCGCGAACAAACTCGCAGGCTGGATCTCGTATGGATATTCGCGGACGAAACTCGCCGATGGGCAGGACAAAATCAACTTTGTCAGCGATTCAGATCAGCGACACACGCTGAACGTTTATGGGAACTATCGCTTCACCGATACTTGGAATTTCAGCAGCGAATGGCGCTATGGCAGCGGCCAACCTGTGCCCGGGTTTTTTGGCCGCGACTCGCAGGGTTATTTCCTCGTCAATCAACGCAATCAGATCCGCCTTCCTTACTACAGCCGCGTCGACGTACGACTCAGCAAGGCATTTCTGTTCAAGAAAGCGAAGCTGACGCTGACCGCCGAAGTCCTGAACCTCTTGAATCGTAACAACGCTCGCTACGCGGGCTTTCAATTTTATTTCTTCGACGGGCGGGTGCAAGGACAACTCCAACGCGTCTTGCCAATCCTGCCGTCCGCGGGAATTGTCCTCGATTTCTGAATCAGGCAGACGAAAGACTCAGCGGTTTGTACCGGGCGACGGTTTGCTTTTCTGACGAGCCGCATTATAAAGCCGCCGGAGTTTGGGCGAGTCGCTGAACCTTTGGTTGCGTGAAAACCCTGGACTCCTCACAACTTCGGTCGCATACTCTGCAAACACCGAAGTACCGCAGCTTCTTTACCTTCTGAAAGGAATTTTACCTATGGCAAACGATCCGGGCCTGGCTGGCGACACTTGTTACTTTATGGAGGCAGTATCTGGCGACGGGGGAACCCATGATCCCGCCGGCGTGTGGTGGCTAAGCCCCGACATCCTTCTGACTGGTCCGGTTTCCGGTCCTGACAACGCGGACCCCGGGCAGGTTAATCCAGTTGAGGTCAAGTTCCACCGCAAGGCTGCCAATTCAGATTGCACTACACCCGGCGACGAGAGCGTTACGGTCGAGCTGTGGGTTGGCAATCCCTCGTTGGCAATGGCGCCGAACAACCAAGCGAGCACGTTTGCGATTCAGAGCATAGGCGGTCAGGTGCCGGCCCCTGGTGATATTGGGACGCAACACATTGATTGGAGTGTGCCTGCCGGCTTGCCCCCGGACAATCCGCAAGCTCCCGGCCACAAGTGTCTGATCGCCAGATGTTATCCGGAAAGTTTGACGCCGAGCAGCAAAAACTTTTTTCTGCCGGACGATCCGCACGTGGCGCAACACAATATCTGTATCGTTCCGTGTCCGCAAAAAAAACTGGTTCACAACCAACTTAGATTCAAGATCTCGACGCTCAATCCGGGCCGCGAAAAAGAGCGAGCGACGCTGCGGGCAGTGTTGGATGTGAAGCCCACAGACTTTGTGCGGCGAACAGTGCTGACCAGGCTGCACAAGTTACATGGTTTTCAACAAATCGCCACAGCAGCGCCATCACAAGGATTCAAGTTCGATCTGTCGGCCTATAACCCAGCCAATGTCGTTGACAAGTCACACGGCGTGCCCCATCCAAGTTTCCAGGGCGAGGTTACGCTTACTACTCAGGTCGCGCACATCGATTTCATCGCCGATTTGACGGGAACTCAAGCGGGCGATGCCTTCATCTATCACTTAACGCAAACCGACACCGGTGGACACCCGCAGGGTGGATTGACGTTGGTACTCGTGAAACTATAGCTCCCTCCCTATCTCCTATAGGATCGGCTCGGAGCAGGCGAAACCCGGCCTGGTGCTTTATCACGTTGTGATTCTTTCGGGTGACGAAGCCAATCCGGTGACAACTCACGTGCTGGTCAATGCCGTTGATGGCAGCGTCTTTAGGACTGAGAAGGAAGAGCGCAAACGCGAGAATCCGGAATTTCTCTATGAGCGACGACGCGAGCCGATTAATGGCGGAGTGCTAAATGGCAAAGCGATCAGTATGCCGTTGCCTGATTACCCGGAGATTGCGAAACAAGCTAAGGCCTCAGGAGCCGTGACGGTGCAAATCACAATAGATGAAACGGGCCATGTGATCGAAGCGCGTGCCGTTTCAGGTCATCCGTTGTTGCAAGCCGCAGCCGTGGCTGCAGCGAGACAATCTGTGTTTACGCCGACGAAATTAAGTGGTGAGCCGGTTCAGGTGAGCGGCGCTTTGGTCTATAACTTCGTAGCGCAGTGATATCCAATTTAAATGCCGCACTTGTACGGCAAAGCTGGGCACTGGTGGAGGGTTCCTCCGGCTGACAGCAATAAGAAGGCGGCCGCGATGGCCGCCTTTTTTTTGAAGCCCAGAGTTCAAGCTTTATCTTGCGCTTTGTTTGCAGCCTAAAGTGAACTCTAGACTCTAAATAATTTCAAGAGTTCGGATTGCGTGATAAAGTAGGCGGCGTCGACACAAGGCTCCCCGTTAAAGTCTCAGCCGACCCAGGAGAACGGCAGTGAATCACCTCCGTCTTGCATGGTTGTCCCTTCTTCTGCTGTGCGCTTTCGCTCACGCGCAAACCAGCGCGCCTTCTTCCGGAAAACCAACTCGTGAATCTGTTGCTCCCCGCGAAGTCGATCCGGAAATTTTACAGCGACGTTCGATCGCCTTGTCGTCGCTTCAATCATTGGCGATCGAAGCGCGCAGCTATCGGGATGAACCTCTTCGCGCGCGGGTGCAAACCAGAGTCGCCGATGCACTCTGGGATCTGGACAAGGAGGACGCCCGAAATTTGTTTCGCAGAGCGTGGGCCATTGCCGAGACAATAGAAACAGAAACTGCAGCCGCAACTGCGTCAGTGCCGGGAAGGGTAGCTCAGAATCGGCCGGCGCGTCCGCGGAGCAACCTGCGTCGCGAAATTTTGCAGTTGGCTGCTCGCCGTGATAAAGCACTGGGCGACGAATTCCTTCGAAAGCTGACTGCCAAAGATCAGGCTCCGACAGCGCAGTCAAACGATGCAACTGGCAACGCCTCTCAAATGTCTTCGGCTGAAATGACCGAGAGACTCAACCTCGCCAGAGGTTTTCTGGCCGCAGGTGAGGTCGAGCGAGCTCTACAGTTCGCTGAGCCGGCGTTGATTCAAACCACACTCGGAGCAATAAGTTTTATTACATCCTTGCGCGAGAAATCTGCGCCCGCTGCCGATCAGCTTTTCGCACGGTTGCTGGCGGCGGCCACCGCGGACCCGGCTTCGGATGCAAACACTGTTTCGTTATTGACATCGTACGCTTTCACACCTTCGATTCATCTCGTCGTATCTCCGAGTGGCATTCCTTCGAGCACGTCCTCTCCCTCTCTTCCGCCGCCTGATCTAGCGCCTGGCTTACGTAAGGCCTACTTTCAAGTTGCGGCCAACATTTTGTTACGTCCACTGGCGCAGATCGATCAATCGTCGGCGGGCCGGGCCGGCACTTACTTTATCGCGACGAGATTGTTTCCGCTGTTTCAGCAGTTCGCCCCTGATCTGGCGCCGGCCATCAGTGCGCAGATGTTAGCGCTCGGGCCGGAAGCCGCCCAGGCGACTGTGAACGCCGGCGACCGTTCGGTGAATCGAGGCATGAGCGATAACGGAAAGCGAGACAGCGTCGAAGATGAGTTGAGCGATCGTCTCGATCGAGCCCAGGGATCAGACGCTCGCGACCGCGCTTATGCTTTCGCAGCGATGCGGGCAGCCGAAGAAGGCGACCCGAAGGCTCGTGAGTTTCTCGATAAGATCGATGACCTGGAGACGCGCGCCGGGGTGGGACGTTTTGTTGATTACGATTTTATCCGCAGCTTTTTGTCTCAAAAACACGCCGATGAAGCATTGGCGCTTACCCGCAAAGCCGAACTCAATCATGCGCTGCGAGCCCACTTCATCACGCAGGCGGCGGCGCTCTTGGCCGATAAGGATCGAGTGCGAGCGATGGATCTGCTTGATGAGGCTTTGACGGAAACGCGGCGGATCGACGCCGGCACGGCGGACCGCGCTTATTGCCTGGTCGCTCTGCTAGCCCAGTTCGCTAAATTGGATAAGGTCCGTAGTTGGCAATTGATGAGCGAGACGGTCAAGGCCGCGAACGCGGTAGCCGATTTCACTGGAGACAATGGACGCACGTCACAGTTACTGGAAGGCAAGTTTAGCATCAACATGACTACCGAACTCGCGTCGCCGACTGCCTTAACGGATCTCTTTGCTGGCCTGGCGGAAGACAATTTCTATCAGGCGATGAATGCCGCGCGGACATTCGCGGGTGACGCGCCCCGGGCGATGGTAATGATTTCGGTCGCGCGGGCGGCGTTTGATGAGAAGCGTAATAAGTCAGCGAAGCCCGCGGATCAATGAACCTCTCCAAGGGTATTTTGCCTCGTGCCGTAGGCACGAAATATTTATAGAACCAGGTTAGTTAGAAGATTTTTCCGATTGAGCGAGACGGTCTGATGTCTCGCTCAAATGTGGAGACGGGGATTGGCCGTCTTCTGACGCGTAGCGTCCGTATGACTTTAGCCGTGGCTTTCAAGCCACGGTTTCCAGATGGGTGTTGATTTCGTCGCGTTAGCGACGAGTGAAACCTCAGCCGTAGCTACACCACGGCGATCCGTATGCGTTGATCTTTCTTAATAAATCTCCGAACACGCAGAAGCTTCATCTTGTAAGAATGCTGCGATAGCTTCAGAGTGATCGCGCAATCGCGATTCGATTGCATTGGTTGGTTGATTCCCACAGCGAAGCCAGATGACCTTTGGCGGCGGTCCATAGAGAGTTGCCATGTCGGCGAAATCTACATCCTGCGAGACTACGACGAAGTTGTTTGCCTTTGCATATTCAGATAAGACGGTCGTCTGCTTCTTCCATTCCAAGCGACCGGATTTGATTTGAGTTTGGAAAGATGTCGGCCAATTGTCGACAGAGTTTGAAGCTCAGGTTCTGATCGAACAACAGCTTCATGTTGTGGCAGTCACAAGTTTGCGCTCGCGATCAGCGGCATACGAAAGGCAAGCTCGAATGTCATCTTCGGTGAGTTCGGGATAGTCGCTAATGATTTCTTCATGAGTCATCCCAGCGGCGAGCCAGCCCAACACATCGCTTACCGCAATGCGCATCCCTCGAATGGTTGGTCGCCCGCCGCGCTTGCCGGCCTCGATAGTGATGATGTTTTGATAGTTCATTGCGGCTACTTTACCATAGTTTTCCGATGCGATACCCTTGCGAAACATCAGCGAAACGTGTGTTGGAGGTGGTAGTGAAACATCTGCGAATTTCAAATTCAGAGACCGAAGATTTTGTTGACTGCGTAAAAGACGCCATCACTGAAAATCGTATAGTCAAACCTTACAACGAACTGAAGGACGCTTTAATCTTCTCGTTCGACGCCGAACTAAACGCTTTCTCAAATTTTTCGAAAGGCTGGCACAAGGAGCGGCGAAGAAGGCCCTATTTCGAAAGGGGTACAACGCTCATCGAAGAGTTGGAGGCAATGATGATTACTGCTCGGCCATCAGGCGGTCGAGTGTTTATCGATAACGACTACGCATATTTCTTTGATCGTGATTCAGACCGTACGAACTTGTGTAGTTTGGAGTGGCCTAACGGACGCAACGTCGTAGATGAGATTCACTCCTATTGGTTCGAACAACGTCGATCTGCGAGTCGATCGTCATTCACAGTTGCGAAAGTCTTTCGTGTCGGTCAGAGATAAGCGGCTACATCCTCGCATTCGAAAATCGACGCGAGCCCCCACTACGGCTCCCTATCCGCCACCCGATATTTTTCTTTCTCTTTCTCGCGCTGCAGATACGGAATGCCTTTCTCCATCCATTCAGGCGCGGGCGCGCCTTTCAAAAAGTGATCAAAGAATTCCTGCAAGCGGCGCGTGTAATCCTTTTGATTGATCCGCTTGCGCAGGCCGTGCTTCTCGCCGTTATAGCTGAACATGTAAACCTCTTTGTTCATCCGGCGCAGCCCGAGATGGAACTCGATGCCCTGGTACCAGGGCACCGCATCGTCTTCGTCGTTATTGATTAACAGGAGCGGCGTCTGCACTTTGTCGACGTGAAATAGCGGCGAGTTTTCAAGGTAGCGCATCGGATATTCCCAGATGCTGCCGCCGATGCGCGACTGCGAATGCTCGTATTGAAATTGACGCGGCAGACCAGTGCCCCAACGAATCCCGCTGTAGGCACTGGTCATGTTTGCGACCGCAGCTCCAGCTTCAGCGGCTTTGAAACGATTCGTCTGTGTCACCATGTAAGCGATTTGATAGCCACCCCAACTGTGTCCCTGAATACCGATGTTCGCCTCGTCAACAAAACCCTTATCGACCACGGCTTGAATTGCCGGTAGCACGCATTGCAGAGCACTGCGTCCCGGATAGCCGGTGGTGTAGACGATGTCCGGCATGAAGATCAGATAGCCATTGCTCACGTAGTAAGTCGGATTAATCGAAGTGCCCGGACCCGGATTACGAAAAGAATGCAAGCCCTGCGACAGACGCTCATAGATGTACACAATCATCGGGTATTTCTTTTTCGGATCGAAGTTATCGGGCTTGAGCAGCAGGCCTTTCAAAGGCACGCCGTCAGTGTTTTTGAAGCTGACAAGTTCGCTCGTGCCCCAGTTGAATTGCGCGCGCTGCGCGTCGCCGTTGCTGATCTTCTTTAGCGCTTTGAAGTTCGAATCGGTAATCCAGATGTCGGGGAACTCGTCGAAGCGCGACGCGGTGAACATCAGCACATCGGCGTCCTTCGCCTTCGTCGGATTGTTGTAATCCTTCGCGCCCATGATCAGTTTTTCCGGCAAGCCGCCATTGATTTTGTCGCGATAGAAGCCTGAATCGCGTGTCTCTTCATTCTCTGCATGCAACAGCAAAGGCTTTGCCGGATCGATCGAACGCTCTTTCGGATCAAGCCGCGCGTAACGAAACTGAATCTTGTCGCGCCGCCCAACTCCATTGGTCAAATTCTTCGCGCCGTTTCCGTCCGGCGAAACTTGCCAGACGTCAAAGCGATCGTAAATCAGAAGATCGTGATCGTCTTTGGTCCAACCGCCCACGCCATAGGCGTTTGGCAGCTCGGGCGTGTCGTTGTCTTCGTTGAAAAAGTTCACGCCGAGGTTCTTGGTCAGGTTCACCTTCCCGCCAGTCGTTACGGAATGGCAGTTCCAATCTTTGCCATCAAAGAAGACTGCGTACTTGCCGCCCGGCGAAAGTGAAACGTTGAAGCGCTGCTTCTGCGTCACGAGTTTGCGCGAGCCGTCTTCAGCATTGACCAGATAGAAATCAGTCATCCCCGGATCGTAGTCGCTCGTGATTCGATACGCGCGATTGTCCGAACCGATCGCGAGCCTTCCGTCGTTCGAAGGCGTCAGCGATTCCATCTTTTCATCGGCGAGCTGGAGAAACCGTTTGCCTTTCACATCGTAAGCCGCGCGATACGATCGCTGCCGCTCTTGCTCAGCGCGAACTTTTTGGATCGGTTGAATGTAATCGTCTTTCCAGTGCCAGAGATCGACAAGCACTTTTTCATCGGCGGGAGTTTCGTCTTCAGCAGTCTTTTCGGGTTCGGGCGGCGGCGCTGCGCCAAGGAACAGGTGACTGCCGTCGAGCGAGAAACCTCGTGATTGCGATCTGAACGCTGCGCGATCGGTGCGGCGCTGCCTCGTTCCCACATATAGATTTTGAATCTCGGTTGTTTCGATTCCCGATCGTCGCGATCGCTGATAAAGGCAAGCTCTTTTTGATCTTCATCCCAGGTGAGTTTCTGATATTTACCCTTGCCGGAAATTAACGCGGTGGCTGCGCCGTCGCTCTGTGGATCCACGACGTACACGCCGTTCGTTTCTTCATTCTTCGATGAGACGGTGTAGGCAAGCGTCTTCGCATCTTTACTGAAACTGTAATCGAGCACATCGCTGATCGTTCGTTCGGCGCCGGTGGTTGTGTTTCGAATGACGAGATCGGTGCCGAACTCTTTCTTTGGACTACGCCCGGCAGATCGTCCGCCTGACTGCGGACCTTGCGCCGAATCGTCTGTGTCCTGGAAAGTCTCGGTCGGCGAAGTGGGCGGACTTCCTTTAGGCGCGGCGCCTTCCTTGTTCGGCGGTGTCGCCGGCTTCGCTTCCATCAAGTAAGCGATGAAGCCGCCGGTATCCTCCGGCACCTGGAAATTCTTGACCCGATCGATTTTCGCAACTTGTCCACTCGAAAGATCCATGATGCCGAGCGCGTTCTTCGGCATATTCGCATCGCGCGAAGCGCTGCTTCCAGCGCCATCCCGAGCGGTTGAGCTACCACTGGTTTTCTTTGCTTTGTTAAGTTCTGCTTTTGTTGGCTCGATGCTGTACACAACGAAGCGACTGTCGGCGGTAAAGGCCGGTCGCGCGAGCCGTGCCTGAGCCGCGATCAATTCGCCGAAGTTCGGCAGGGAATCATCCGGCGGCGGCGCTGGCGGACGATAGCCCCGTGGCGCACGCCATTCCTGACCGGTTGCAAGGTTGCGCGCGACGATCTCGCTGTCGGCATCCTGGGCCATGTAGGCGTAGGCCACGAATTTTCCGTCGCGCGAGATCTGCGGCGATTGGATCGAATGCCACGTATCGTAGTCCTTGTGCGTGAGGGTACGCTTCGTCGTGGCAGGTTGCTGCGCGAAAGCCTGGACCATCGAACCGGCGATCAAAGTAATCGCACACAATGTCGGCACATATCGGCGCGAAACTCTATTTAAAGTTTTCATGTTCTACTCCATTGTCGGGTTGCTCGAACGGCAAGTTGCGCCACAGTCTTATCACGACGCGCCTTGAAGTCAAGCTTTATCTAACGTTTTTGTTACGTGCCTTCTTGATGTAACCGTGGGCTTTGCCGCAACGTCGATACCTGTGCGACCATAAACAAAATCGCGGCAGGTTAACCTTTGAATCCGAGAAACCGAGGCGACGATTAGGCCTCGGTCAGCAGGTCTGACGATCGTAATGGAAGAAGAAGTCTCGAGAAATTTTCCGGCCCCAGTAAAGACCACAGCCGCCGCAACAGCGGGCGTAAACCCACCGGCAGTCACAAATGTGCGCAAGCCGAATCGAATGCGTGCGCGAATTATTCAAATTGTCAGCATCGCCATTTTGGTGGTTTTGCTTATCGTGCTCTGGCGGTTCCTCGGCGATAAAGCTGCAACGTCCGGAGCGGGCGGCCGTGGAGGTCGGGGTAGCGGCGACGTGGTTCCGGTTGAAGTCGCGCCGGTAACGCAACAGGACGTGCCGATCCAGATCAAGAGCATCGGCAACGTCGAAGCGGTGACGACAATTGCTGTTCGCTCGCAGGTAGAAGGCACCTTGCTGCGCGTTGGATTCGTGCCCGGTCAGGAAGTTAGGAAAGGGGATCTGCTTTTTGCGATCGACCCGCGTCCACTGCAGGCGCAACTGAGTCAGGCCGAGGCGAATCTCTTGAAATCGATGGCCGCGGTGCGCCAGGGCAACGATATCGTTGCGCGTGACGAAGCTGCGGCGGCAAACGATCGAATCATCGTTAATCGTGATACAAAACTTGTCGAGGCTGGCGTTGTGCCGCGCGAGCAGTACGACAACGATCAAGCCAAGTTGCGCGCCGACGAAGCCACGGTGCGCGCCGACCAATCCTCTGTCCTTAATTTGCAAGCCGCGCAGAAAGCCGAACAAGCAAACGTTGAAAACGCGCGCGTGCAATTGAGTTACACCACGATTCGCGCGCCCCTCGCCGGCAAGACCGGTAATCTTGCGGTGACTGCGGGCAATCTGGTGCGCGCGAACGACACGATCTCAATGGTGACGATTACTACATCGTCGCCAATCTACGTGACGTTCTCGGTTCCTGAACGCGACCTGGTGCGCATTCGGCAATCGTCGGGCAAAGAAGGCCTGGCTGTGCAAGGTCAGATCCCCGGGGACGAAGCGAATCCGGTCATGGGAAAACTGTCGCTCGTCGACAACACGGTCGATCCAGCGACGGGCACCGTGCGCCTGAAGGCAACATTCATCAACAATGATCGGCGCCTGTATCCGGGACAATTCGTGAACGTCGTGCTAACGCTGGGCACGGCCAATCAAGCGATAGTTGTCCCTTCGCAAGCGGTACAAATCGGACAGGACAAATCGTTCGTCTATGTTGTGAAAGCCGACGGCACTGCCGAAATGAGGACGGTGAAGACAGGAACGACCATCGACACGATGACAGTCGTTGAAGACGGACTGAAACCCGGCGAGCAAGTCGTGACTGACGGCCAACTGCGTATCGTTCCCGGCGCTAAGGTGCAAGTCCGAACGCCAGGACAAGGTGGCCGCGGCGGTCAAGGTCAAGGTGGGCAAGATCAAGGTGGCAACCAGGGTCAGAGTTCAGATCAAAGCGGTCAAGGCAAGGGCGGTCAGCGTCGTGGCGGCGGGAATCAATGAGTTTGATTCGATGAGATGGTTGGCAGAAGCCAAACAAATTAAGTCCGCGTGGCGGACGAACGCGAATGTCTGAACTCTTCATCCAGCGCCCGATCACCACGACTCTCATCATGGCGGGCATCGTGCTGTTCGGCTTCATCGGCTATCGAGCGCTGCCGGTAAGCGACCTCCCCAACGTTGATTACCCAACAATTCAAGTAACCGCGGAACTTCCGGGCGCCAGTCCGGAAACGATGGCGTCATCCGTCGCTACTCCGCTCGAGCGACAATTCTCAACGATCGCCGGACTGAACACAGTCAGTTCGACCAGCACGCTCGGCAACACACAAGTCACTCTGCAATTCGATCTCAGTCGGAATATCGATGCCGCTGCGCAGGATGTGCAGACGGCGATTGCTCAATCGTCGCGCCAACTCCCGACGGGCATGCCAAATCAGCCGACGCTGAAGAAAGTTAATCCCGCCGATCAGCCGATTGTTTATCTAATGGTGAGTTCGCCGACGCTGCCGCTTTCCAAAGTGAATGAGTATGCCGACACGACGCTGGCACAGCGGCTCTCGACAATAAGTGGAGTCGCGCAAGTGCTGGTCACCGGCGAACAAAAGTACGCCGTGCGCGTGCAGGTCGATCCGTCGGCGCTGGCCACGCGCGGCATTGGCATCGACGACGTCGCGACGGCATTGCAGCGCGGCAATACGAATCTTCCCGTCGGCACGCTCTACGGAATCCATCAAAACCTGACGGTGCAAGCGAACGGGCAGCTCACCAACGCAGAAGAATATCGTCAACTGATCGTGGCTTATCGCAACGGCGCGCCGGTGGCGCTGCGCGATCTTGGCGACGTCGTTGACAGTGTCGAAAACAATCGCCTGGCCACCCGCTACAACGGTCAGCAAGTCGTGACGCTCACGATTCAACGCCAACCCGGAACGAACACGGTCGCCGTCGTTGATGCGATTCGGAATCTATTGCCTTCGTTTCGCCAGCAACTGCCGGCGTCGATCAAGCTCGACGTTCTCTACGACCGATCGGAGTCGATTCGCGAATCGGTGAATGACGTGCAGTTCTCGTTGCTGTTGGCGATTGGACTCGTCGTGCTCGTCATTTTCCTCTTCCTGCGGAACGTGCGCGCGACCTTCATTCCGACGCTCGCTTTGCCGACATCGATCGTCTTCACTTTTGCGATCATGTATTTGCTGGGATTCAGCCTCGACAACCTGTCGCTGATGGCTTTGACGTTGTCAGTTGGTTTCGTTGTTGACGATGCAGTCGTGATGCTTGAGAACATCGTGCGGCGGATGGAAGAAGGCGAAGACGCGATGGAAGCCGCGCTGAAAGGCTCGCGCGAGATTGGGTTTACGATCGTTTCCATGACTGTTTCGCTGGTCGCGGTTTTTATTCCGGTGCTGTTTCTGAGCGGAATCCTGGGAAGGCTGTTTCGCGAATTTGCAATCACGATCAGCGTCGCGATTTTGGTTTCAGGATTCGTCTCGCTAAGTCTGACGCCGATGCTTTGCAGCCGAATACTGAAAGCGTTCGGACATCGAAAGCATGGCGAGTCAGAATCGCCTGCTCTCGCGGGCGGGCCCCGACATGAAGACGACGCGGCCGCACTTCCGGAAGCTCCCAGCCACGGCAAATTCTGGCAAGTTACAGAGCGCGGTTATGAATGGCTTGTCGGAGGGTACCGCTGGACGCTGCAAATTGCGCTCGAGCACCGCGCGCTTACCCTCGCGATTTGTGGTGTGCTATTTCTCATCACCATCGCGCTCTTCTACGTCATCCCAAAAGGCTTCATCCCGAACGACGACACTAGTCAAATCGTCGGCTACACCGAAGCGGCCGAAGGGATTTCGTTCACCGAAATGTCGCGCCATCAGGAGAAGATTGTCGATCTGATTCGCAAAGATCCCAACGTCGTCGGCGTCCTGTCGACCGTTGGCTTGAGCGATATTAGCGCGGCGAGCAACACCGGAAACATTCTGATCCTGCTAAAGCCAGTCAACCAGCGAAGCAAAGATGTCGAAGCCGTCATCGACGATCTGCGTCCGAAACTGGCAGCTGTTCCGGGGATGCAAATCTTTTTGCAGAATCCGCCGCTGGTGCAGGTTGGCGGTCAAGTCACGAAGAGTCCTTATCAACTTACGCTCCAGGGGCCTGATCAAAAAGAGTTGTATGCGAGCGCGAACGCGCTGCTGCAAAAGATGGCGAACCTGCCGCATTTGCTCGACGTGACCAGCGACATTCAGATTCGCAATCCGCAGCTCAACGTCGACATCGATCGCGACAAGGCATCGGCGGTTGGCGTGACCGTGCAGCAGATCGAAGATGCGCTCAACGACGCTTACGGCACGCGGCAAATCTCAACCATCTACGCGACGTCGAACGAATATCAGGTAATTCTGGAAGTAAAGCCTGAGTATCAGGAGGATCCCTCAGCGCTGGGCCGTCTCTACATTCATTCGACCGCAGCGCCTTCGACGGTGAGTCAGGTCAACCAGGTGCAGGG
Organism: Acidobacteriota bacterium; assembly: GCA_003222895.1. Classification (GTDB taxonomy): domain Bacteria; phylum Acidobacteriota; class Blastocatellia; order Pyrinomonadales; family Pyrinomonadaceae; genus UBA11740. The sequence goes on from QHXI01000089.1 coordinate 28,342, forward strand.
CGCTCTGGCCCAACCTTCGTCCACAGTTGTTAATTCAGCGCAGGCACCCGCGGGATTGACGACGCCCGGGCAAACAACGACCGGACGATTGATTCCTTTGAACACCGTCGCGACATTTTCGCGTGGCGTTGGTCCATTGTTGGTGAATCACCTGGGTCAGCTTCCTTCAGCGACTATTTCGTTCAATCTTCGCGAAGGAGTCTCGTTAAGCGCGGCTACGGACGAAGTGCAAGCGCTCGCAAAGAAGACCTTGCCGGGAACGATCACGATGAGCTTTCAGGGCACGGCCCAAATTTTTCAATCGTCTTTGCAGAACCTGACTTTGCTGATGCTGGTTGCGGTGCTGGTGATTTATCTCGTGCTGGGAATTCTTTATGAGAGCTTTATTCACCCGTTCACGATTCTTTCGGGATTGCCTTCGGCCGGATTGGGCGCGCTGCTGACGTTGCTGGTATTCGGCCGCGAGTTGGATGTGTACGCTTTCGTCGGATTGATCATGCTGATAGGCATCGTCGAGAAGAACGCCATCATGATGATTGACTTTGCCTTGACCTCTCAGCGCGAAGAAGGGAAGCCCGCTGAGGAAGCAATTTTTCAGGCGTGCCTTATCCGTTTTCGTCCGATCATGATGACCACGATGGCCGCGTTGATGGGAACGCTGCCAATCGCGCTCGGCTGGGGCGCCGGCGCTGCGTCACGACGTGGATTGGGACTCGCAGTAGTCGGTGGCTTGATGGTTTCGCAAGTCGTAACGCTGTACCTAACGCCAGTTGTGTATTTGTATTTTGAAAGCGCGCAAGAATGGTTTCAGCGGAGAAGAAGAGCCCGGCAAGGTGATGTGTCGGAAGCCCGTGCGTAAGCACGCACTTGGCAGCCCATGTCTCCGCCGCGTAGCGGCGCGTTGAATTTAGCCGTGGGTTTCAACCCACGGTCGAGACGTCGCATTAGCATGCGCGTCGCGTAGCGACGGATGAACGAGAGATTCAATTGTCGCTACGCGACATTGTTTGATTCCCGAATCGATCCGTGGGCTGAAGCCCACGGCTAAACTCATTTCATCGCTACACGATGAAGATACGCTCTCGAAATGGGTATGCCCGAACGATCCAAAGCCAAACCCAAACATCGCCGCGGCATCTCTGAGCTGTTCATTCACCGGCCGATCACCACGATTCTGGTGATGGTTGGCTTTGTCCTGTTCGGCCTCATCGGATATTCAGCGCTGCCGGTCAGCGATCTTCCCACCGTCGATTACCCGACGATCAACGTCAACGCGAGTTTGCCTGGCGCGAATCCCGAAACGATGGCCGCCTCGGTCGCGACGCCGCTCGAAAGACAATTCTCGGGTATTGCGGGCATCGATTCGATCAACTCGTCGAACTCGCAAGGCTCAACGTCGATCACGCTGCAATTCAATCTGAGCCGCAACATCGATGCGGCGGCGCAGGATGTTCAGACTGCGATCTCCGCCGCGCTGCCGCAGCTTCCGCCGGGCATGCCGAATCCGCCCAGCCTGCGCAAATCAAATCCGTCAGACAGCCCGATTCTTTTCTTCGCGTTGAATTCAGACGTGCTGTCGCTGCCGCAAATTGATGAATACGCCGAGACCTTGATCGCGCAACGTATCTCTATGGTTGACGGCGTGTCGCAGGTGCAGGTTTACGGCGCGATGAAGTACGCGGTGCGCGCCCAGATGGACCCGAATGCGCTCGCCGACCGCGGCATTGGAGTTGATGACATTGACGCGGCGATTCGCAACGCGAATCCAAACACGCCGACCGGAACGCTGTACGGAAAATTCTCGAACATGACGGTGCAGACGAACGTGCAGCTCGACAATGCCTTGCAATTTCGCACCTTGATCGTCGCCTATCGCAACGGCGCACCGGTGCGGCTCGAAGAAGTTGCGAACGTTGTGGACAGTGTCGAAAACAACAAAGTCGCGAGCTGGTTCAACGGACGGCGCAGCGTCACGATGGCCGTCCAGCGTCAGCCCGGCACGAATACCGTTGCGGTAGTCGATGCGATCAAAGCGCTGATTCCGCAGTTCAAGCAGCAACTGCCTGCATCAGTCAATCTGGACATTCTGAACGATCGTTCGATCTCGATCCGGCAGTCAGTCAATGATGTGCAGTTTTCACTGTTGCTGGCGATGGGTCTGGTCGTGATGGTGATCTTTCTTTTCCTGCGGAACGTGCGCGCCACGATCATTCCGACACTCGCGCTGCCCACTTCGATCATCGGCACGTTCGCGGCGATGTATCTTTTGAACTTTAGTCTCGACAACCTGTCGCTGATGGCGCTGACGCTTTCGGTCGGATTCGTCGTCGATGACGCGGTCGTGATGCTCGAGAACATTGTGCGCCGCATCGAGCTTGGCGAGGGCGTAATGGAGGCGGCGCTGAGCGGCTCACGCGAAATCGGATTCACGATCGTGTCGATGACAGTCTCACTGGTCGCCGTCTTTATTCCTGTTTTGTTCATGGGCGGAATTTTAGGCCGGCTGTTTCGCGAGTTCGCAATCACGATCAGCGTGGCGATTTTAGTTTCCGGCTTGGTCTCGCTGACGCTCACGCCGATGCTCGCAAGCAGGCTCTTGAAAGCTTCAGCCATTCGCGCCAGCGCGTTGCATGAAGACGCGGCCCACGCGCCGCGACGCGGCTGGTGGGGATTCACCGAAGGCATCTACAAGCGCGTGCTGCAATTTTATGAGTGGACGCTGCAAAAGGTTCTGCTGCATCCGCTTTTCACGATCACGATCAGTCTGATTCTCGCGGTCTTCACGTTTTATCTCTTCGGCGTCGTGCCGAAAGGTTTTATTCCGAGCGGCGACACAGGGTTGTTGTTGGGCAGCACGGAAGGCGCGCAAGGCATTTCGCTCGATGACATGATTAAACATTCGAACGTGATTACCGACATCATTAAGAAGGATCCAAACGTGCAGTCGTACGCATCGACCGTCGGCGCCGGCGGTCGCAATAGTGGCGGCAACAGCGGCACGATCTTTATCGGATTGAAGCCCTTGAATCAGCGGGTCAGTGCCGATGACGTGATCGAGGGATTGCGCCCGAAGCTTTCGCGCGAGCCCGGCCTGCGGGTGATTCTCCAAAACCCGCCGAGCCTGAATATTGGCGGAGGATTTGGCCGCAGTACTTACCAAGTGACCATTCAGGCATCGAGTAACGCCGAACTGATTGACAACGCGCCCGTCCTCGAAAGGAAGATGCGCGAGATGCCGCTGCTTCAGGACGTCAACAGCAACCTGCAAGTCAACACGCCGCAGATTAACGTCGAAATCGATCGCAAACAAGCAGCCGCGCATAACGTGACCATCGCACAGATTCAGACGGCGCTGGGCGACGCGTTTGGGTCGCGACAAGTTTCGACAATCTACATGCCGGCAAACGAGTATCAGGTGATCCTCGAAGCCAAGCCGGAATTTCAAAGCGATCCGACGGCGCTTGGCAGGCTGTACATTCATGCGTCTAACGGCGCGTTGGTTCCCCTGAGCGCGGTCGCTAGTTTCACGCGCAGCGTTGGCCCAGCCCAGGTGAATCACTTTGGCGAGATGCCCGCGACGACGATCTCTTTCAACCTAAAACCGGGCGTGTCGCTCAGTCAGGCTACGACGCAAATTCAACAAGTCGCGAAACAAAACTTGCCCGCAACCATCACCACAACCTTTCAGGGATCGGCGCAAGTATTTCAATCATCGCTGCAGAATTTGACTTTGTTATTGCTGGTTGCGGTGCTCGTGATTTACCTCGTGCTGGGAATTTTGTACGAGAGCTTCATTCATCCGCTCACGATTCTTTCGGGATTGCCGTCGGCGGGATTAGGCGCGCTGCTGACTCTGATGATCTTTCATCGCGAGCTCGACATCTACGCGTTCGTCGGCCTCATCATGCTGATCGGCATCGTGAAGAAGAACGCGATCATGATGATCGACTTTGCGCTCGACAAGCAGCGAAGAGAAGGCGAGGCGCCGCGCCAGGCAATTTACGATGCCTGCGTAATTCGCTTCCGCCCAATCATGATGACGACCATGTCGGCTTTGATGGGAACCTTGCCAATCGCTCTGGGTTGGGGCGCCGGCGCTTCGGCTCGTCGAGGTTTGGGATTAGCAGTCGTCGGCGGATTAATTGTCTCGCAGGTGTTGACCTTGTACTTGACGCCGGTTGTGTATTTGTATTTCGAGCGGTTTCAGGAATGGGTGCGTGGAGCGAAGAGTTCACCAGCGACCACGAGCGTTACGCCGCTGCACAACTCGCGATAGTTAGCGCGGGGGAATAGCCCGACCGTGAGGGAGGGCTTTTCTTTCAAAACCTGCGGAGCAGGTGACGGCGTAAAGCCTGGGGCGTAAGCCCCAGGACAACCAATCCAAAGAATCATCGAGCCCGCGGAGTGGGCGGCAGCCTGCAAGAATCCTTACTCGACAAGCGTGATAACGTGATTCGATGTCCGACTCCTACACCAATCTTCTCTATCACATCGTTTTTTCGACAAAGGATCGCCGTCCGTTAATCACGCATGAGTATGAAGTCAGACTCTATGATTACATCGGCGGCACTCTTCGCCGAACTGGCGGCATTTCGCTTGAACTCAACGGCACAGAAGATCACATTCACTTGTTGGCTAAGCTTCGGCCTGATCGGTCTCTCTCTGAAGTTCTACGAGACTTGAAAGCGAACGCGACAGGATGGATGCATGATGTTTTTCCTTCGCTCAAAGAGTCTTCCTGGCAGCGTTCACTGTCAGCCAATCAAATGTTGAGGAAGTTCGGCGATACATTGCGAGGCAGAAAGAACATCATGCGGTGGTTTCGTTTCGGGATGAGTTCATTCAATTCCTGAGAGCAAACGGAATTGAATACGACGAGAGATTTATTTGATGAGCTGTCGCTCGCTTCGCGAGCTCGCTTTGTTTGTGGGCTTTTCCCTGGGGCTTACGCCCCAGGCTTTATGCTGTTCCGCTCCGCGGATTAGAACAACTGGAACTTAATCGTCAGACACTGCTTCGGGTTCTGGCGGAAGTCGTAAGTCATCTTCACGCCCTAGAATGAAAGAAATCTTATGCAGCCTTGTCGCCTGACAGTTTTTCTTTGAGCCAGGAGTTAGCGAGAGTGGCGAGTGAGACTCCTTGTCTCTCCGCCTGCTCTTCAAGGCGAACATAGACTTCAGGATCGAGCGTGATGCGATGCGGCGCTCGGATTTCAAATTCGACTTCGTGGGTCTGATCCCAATGATCAGCGAGGCTATGGCTGTCCCAGTATTCGCCAATCTCTTCTGGAGATCGGGCATTCGAAACACTGCTGAGCTGATCGCTATTATTTTCGCTCATGTCTGTCGCCCGCTTCGCGGGCTAAAATAAATGGGAGGTCGGTGATCCCAGCGCTGAAGCGCTGGGCTATTGTCAAACGTCCGCTATCGCGGACGATAACGTCACGCCCTCCCTGACGGTCGGGCTACTGCCCCTGGGCGCACTAAAACAACTGGAACTTAATCGTCAGGTATTTCTTCGGGTTCTGGCGGAAGTCGTAAATCATCTTCACGCCTTCAGACGACAAGTTGTTGACGTTGTTGTAGAGCGATTCGTCGGTGATCAGTTTGCCGAGCGTGCCTTCGCCGCGTTGCGCGTTCGCTACCACGTTATCAATTCGCGCGGCCGTCGTGTTGAAGCGAGCGATCGCTGTGCGCGCGTCGTTGTAGATCGCTTCATCTTTCACCAGCTTGCCCAGCGTGCCCTGGCCCGCATTAACTCCGGCAATAATCTGATCGATTTGATCCATTGAATGGTTCACGCGATCGGCGATGTGATTGATCTTGTTGTACATCTCATCGCTTTCGAGCAGCTTGCCCGCTGTGCCGCGCCCGGCTGCCAAATCAGCAGAGAGCTTTTTCAAATTTGCAGCGATGTCATTCGCGTTGTTGTAGAGCGCTTCGTCGTAGATGAACTTGCCGGCTGAACCCTTGCCGCTTTTGATTTGCGTGGCCAGCTCTTCCGCGTCGCGAATCGTCGCGTTCAGATTGTTGTAAAGCGATTCATCGTTGAAGAGGCGACCGACGGTGCCTTTGCCCTCGCGCACGTTCTTGACCACCTCATTCAATTGATCGGAAAGCTTGCTTAACTTCTGGGCCAACTCTGTGCCGTTGGTTGCCAGGTCGGACATGGTGCTGCCGGCAGTCGAGGGCAGCAGAAAATTATCAGTCACGGGTTGGCCCAGAGGAGTGCCGGGCGTGATGTTCACGATCATTTCGCTGCCCAGAATGCTGGGCGCGGCTTGTTGCGCGGTCGAGTCGGTGCGAATGCGATCAGTGGCGGGAACGCCGTCGATTTTGCTTTCGATTGTCAGAAACGCTTCGATCTTCTGCGGGCTGGGACCGGTGCCGACCTCGGACGGGCTGAGCAGACGAATGCGATCGACTTTGCCGATGCGTACGCCCGCGAGGCGCACTTCTGATCCTTCGCGCAAGCCGTTCGCATCGGCGAATCGCGCTCGCAGATGCAGGTGGCTCTTGAACGGATTGAGCTCGCCCGACGCGTTCAGGATCAACACCAACAGTACCGCCAATGCAATAAAGACGAGTAAGCCGACGCGCAGCTCGCTCAGTCCGACGTTCCTGGTTGATTTTGGCATGGCAACACCTAAGATTTTCGATTTTCGATTTTAGATTTGCGATCGGAAATCCGCTCTATTAATTGGCAATCGGCAATCGCAAATCAAAAATGAATTCAGTGTCCTCGTAAGAATTTATGAATGTACGGATCTTCCGCCTTGCGCAGCGTTTCATCGGTGCCGCTGAAAATTATTTCGCCGTCGCGAATCATCAAGACCTTGCTGTTGATGAGACAAAGCTTTTCGCCTTCCTTCTCAAAGACGACTTCGCCGGCTTCGTTGACGACCGCGTATTCCGAAGTCAGGTAATCAAGATTGTTCATCTCGTGCGTGACGAAGATCGACGACACGTCTTCCAGATCGCGCAGCTTCATCGCCAGCTCGCAGATGGTGCGCGCAGTTGGCGGATCCAAGCCGGCGGTCGGCTCGTCGAACATCACGATCTTTGGATCGCCGACCAGCGCGCGCGCAATTCCCACGCGCCGACGCATGCCGCCCGAAAGTTCTGAAGGCATTTTGTCGATGGCGTCCTCGAGGTTCACGAACCGCAGCATGCGGCGCACTTCACTTTCGACGTCTTCCTCGGCCACGCCCTGTTCGTGCAACTTGAAAGCGACGTTTTCGTAAACCGATAGCGAGTCAAACAATGCGCCTTCCTGAAAGATCATCCCGATCTTTTTGCGCACGCGCATCATATCGACTTCCGAGTAATTGGTAACCTCCTCGCCATCGACCAGGATCTGTCCGCTATCAGGCTTGATCAATCCAAGCACCAGCTTGATTGTCGTTGACTTGCCACTGCCTGAGCCGCCCAGGATGATTTTCGTCTCGCCCTTCATCACTTTGAAGCTGAGATTGTTAAGGACTTTGCGGCCGTCGTATTCCAGCGTGACGCCGCGAAACTCAATCGCGGGAATCGCGCGGTCCGTATCGTCTATCTCGCGAAAAGTCGATTCCGCGGCGCGGTCGCTGACGCGATTGTCGATGGTCTGATCAATTGAAGACTGCGTCATCATGTAGGCGTACCCAAAATTAGCTGAAGCGCTCGAGCCAGAATAAAGTCGGCGATGATTACTATGATCGACGCTGTCACCACCGCGGTCGTAGTCGAACGGCCAACGCCAACCGTTCCGCCTTCAGTTTTCAATCCCTTGTGACAGGCGATTGTACCCATCAGAAATGCGAAGAACAAAGGTTTAATGATGCCGCCGATAATGTCGTCGGTAGTGATGCCGTCGCGCACCGAATTAAGAAACATCGACGACGGTAATCCGAAGAGCCACGTCGATACCGCCCAACCTCCGGCGATACCCATAACATCGGCGATTAACGTCAGCAACGGCAAGGTGACGATCAGCGCCAGCAGCCGCGGCGCCACGAGTTTGCGAATCGGGTCGGTGCCCAGGGCGCGCATCGCGTCAATCTGTTCCGAGACGACCATCGATCCCAATTCCGCCGAGATAGCAGATACGGCTCGGCCGGTCACCATCAGCGCGGTCAACACCGGGCCCAGCTCGCGCACGAGCGAAATCGAAACGAGATATCCGAGTTGGTCGACTGCGCCGTACGATTCCAACGTCTGATAAGTCTGCAGCGTGAGCACGCCGCCAGTAAAAAATCCGGTGAGAATGATTATCGTCAGGGATCCTACGCCGATGTAATCCATCTGCGCGATCGATTCGGGAATGTAATGGGGCTTTTTGAAGATGCCGCGGACTGCCCGGGCGGCGAGCAGCGACATCTCTTGCAAATCGAAAAGGAAGCGGGCGATGAAATTCATCGGCACGTCAACGATGATAGCCAGACTAACCGCAATTGCCGCCGTGGTTTTGAGGATGCCGCGCGGGCCAAAGCGCTTCGGTTCAGCGCGTTAATGCGGTGCAAGCATGATTTTCAAAAGAGCGGCCTATAATGCGCAGAATGAATCGTTTGCGTCAAGGATGCGGCAAAAAAAGAGCCGGCAAACTACAATTCAGCCGGCTCGTCAACTAAGTGTGCGGGATGACGTTTAGGGTTTCTGTTGGCGACGAATCGCTTTTTGTTGAGCACGATTCAGCAACGGCGCGTTTGCACGACGCAATCCCTGGCGTTGGCCCAACCCGTTCGGTGATTGCTGTTGGTTTGCTCGACGCTGAGCGAGGTTGCGCTGGCGGATCTCGCGCAGCTTAATCCGTTGCTCTGGCGTGAGCACCTGCAAAATCCGAGCTTCCGTCAACGAACGCAGCCGGATGGTGTTGGCCTGGGCTTCCGCGACTTCGCGTGACCTCTGGACGATCAGATTTTCATTCGGCGTTGGCGATTCGACCGCTTCAGCCAGCGTGCGTTGCGCCTCTCGCAATTTCAAGTTTGCAATTTGGCGCTCATCTTTGAGATCGAGATTGATCGCGCGGATCTTCTGAATCTGATCCGGCGTCAGACCAAGCAGCCGCAAGTCGTTGCCTTGATTAGTTTGCGGACTCTGCGCTTGCGTTTGACCAGGATCATTTTGATTCTGAAGTTGCGTTGTCTGCGCAAACGCGGCCACGGATGCTCCCAGGCCGAACACGACGCTGAGGATAATTATCATATTTGGCTTCTTAGGGCATTTCATAATTTCACCTGCGCATCAGCTGCGCGAAAGTTCATTGATTAGGCTGTTCGGCTAACTCAAATGGCAGCTCTTCTTCCTCGGCACCCGGAATTAATCGCAAGTCCGACGCAAGCTGTTCACGCTCCTCGCGAGTCAAACCCTTGACGCGCGCTTTCGACGGTGTGTGAACAGTAGCTAGTTCGCTGCGCTGAGTTCGCGGCGCGTTTGCGGGCGGGTTGTTTTGCTGAGCCGAAGTCTGCTGCTGAATCTTATCCGCGCGACTCTTCATTTCGCGATCAACGGCGGCTTTGAAATCTGACGCAGTGTAGACCTTTTCCTCGCCATTCTTTTGCGCAACCGGCGCAACCGTTGACCGTTGCCAGGTGCGAGAGACCGCGAACAGCACCAGACCGCAAAGCAATAAACCCGCGAACGCTGTCGCTCCGCGCAACCAAACGGGCGACACAGTAAAAAATTCGCGTAGCGCAGCAAGGGCAGAAAGCTTCCGTCCCTGCTCCACGAATTCCCTTGAATCGATAGTCGATTCAGAAACAACAGCGGCCGGATTGAACGACGTGCCGAGTGCTTCATTCCGCCATAACACGATCGATTCGTGAACTTGAGTAAAGACGGCGAACTCGCCGCGGCAGGCGTCGCACTGCTGCAAGTGTCTGTGGAAATCGGCGGCGTCAACGTCATTCGCTTCGCCGTAAAGATAACTGACCAAATCTTCTGCTCGATGACAGAGTGGCCGTTGATTAATGTCTCGCATAATCGACCTCGTCGTTTTTCACTCGCCGAACTTTTGCAGTCGCATCTGCAATTGTCTGAGCGCTGTGTAGAGCCGGCTTTTCACCGTGCTAAGCGGAATCTCGAGCACATCGGCGATTTCCTGAAATGTCAGCTCCTCAAATTCCTTCATCACTACAACCTGTCGCAAATCCGGCGGCAGCGCTGAAACCGCGCGTCGTACTGCACTGCTTCTTTCAATGTTCTCAGCCGCGCGTGCCGGCGACGCATCAATCGGCAACGCAAAAACGGCTGCGTTCTTTTCCGCTTCCTCTTCCAGTGCGGTCTCGCCACGGACCTTCGCGCGCCGCTGCCGCGTGATGCACTGGTTGACGGCGATGCGATGCAGCCAGGACGAGACTTTCGCTTCGCCCCGAAAATTCCGCAGATTGCGAAACGCGGAAAGAAAAGTTTCCTGCGTCGCGTCGCGTGCGTCTTCTTCGCGGCCGAGCATGCCGAACGCGAGGGCAAAGATGCGCCGCTCCCAGCGACGCACTATTTCACCGAACGCCTCTGGATCGCCAGAGAGGGCGCGTTCAACCATCTGTTCATCGTTCGAGGCGGTTTCCATCTGGTTCGTGCTCGTCTCGACTGAAGAGCATCCAAATGTCGCGCGCAACCAGCCGCGCCGTCAAATCTTTAGACGCCCCATCTGGAACACAAGTCGTAAAACTTGGCGACGTGAGGCTTAGCGGATTCGCAAGCCGACCGCCGGATTCGGAAATATCGGTATGCTTGTGACCGCTACGCGAAGGTAAGTCAAAGTATTTCAGCAGTTAAATTCTGGCCAAATTCGTTGACATCTCGGCGGCCAAACCACTAATCTAGTTCACAGGCCTACCCGACTACTGTTCGGGCCGCTTGCCTCGAGATCGTCTCGTGTTCGTCTCAATCTTCGCGTGTTCAAATCTTTCAATCGCATTCGCATCGTTTACGTCGTTCTGGCCGTGTTGCTCTTGGTCGGGCTCTTGCCTTTGAGCGTCGCCGGTGTGCTCTTGTCTCGGCGAAGCGCGCAGGAGTTACGCGCGACCGAAGGCCGATACCAGGCGCAACTTGTGCGAGACAAAGCCCGGCAGATCGAGTTGTACGGGCAACGCTATCGCGATGTGGTGATCGGTTTGGCGCGCGCGTTCGAAATTGCCGGCGGCCATCGACTGGAAACTGATCGAGGTTATGACACCCGGCTACAGCGGAGCCTTCAGGACGATCCGAATTTGATCGCGCTGGCGATTTGCCCGGTGAAGGGCGAAGTGCATCGCGCATTTCAGGCGGACGTGATCAAGCGTGAAGAAGTTGATCAGCGCGTCAGCGAAATTCTGGCGCGAATGAGCGCTCGCGGCGTGATCATTGGTCGTCCACAAGTTATCCGTTCCGGTCAGGAAATGGCGTTGACGATCGCGGCCCCGGTCATGAATGGTGATGAGATCGTGGCAGCAGTCGTGGCCGTCGTTTCGTTTCAGGAAGTTTTCAAAGCGGTGCAGCAAGCAGCTTCGTTGAGTGCTCGCGAAATGTTGGATCGAGGTTTGCCGGTCGTGTTCGTCGTCGATCAGAATGGGAGAGCCGTCGCTCATCCTGATGCGGCCGTGGCTTTTTCCGAACGTCCGATGACGGATCTAAAAGTTGTGCAGGACTGGCTCGAGACCGGCGCGCAAGTTCAATCAGCGCTGGAGCCATTTGCCCTTGATCGCGATGGCAACGTGAAAGACATGTTGGGTTCCTATGCGACGGTGGAACTGGATCGCAGTTCGTTGTTGGGAGTGATCGCAATTCAGGATGAGGCGGCGGCGTTGGCTTCGGTCCAGGACATGCGCAATCAGACATTGTTCGTAAGTTTGTTCGCCGCGGGGCTCGCGCTGGTTTTCGGTTTTTACTTCGCCCAAAAGTTGACCCAGCCGGTGAGCGAACTTGCAGCCGGTGCGCAACGAATTGCTGCTGGAGATTTTTCCCAACGAATAAAAATTTATGGCCGAACCGAATTAGGCGAGCTAGGCGCGTCATTCAATCAAATGACGGATCAAATCGAACAGTTCGTCGGCGACCTGCAACATTCGGCTCAAGAAAATCGCGAATTATTCCTGGGTACGGTGAAAGCTTTGGCCGCGGCAATCGACGGGAAGGATCCTTATACGCGCGGCCATTCTGAACGCGTGTCGCGCTTTTCAGTCGCTACTGCGCAAGCTCTCGGGCTGTCGGAGGAAGAGATCGAAAAGACTCGCATCAGCGCGCTGCTTCACGATGTTGGCAAAATCGGAATCGACGATCGCGTGCTGAAAAAACCGTCGGCGCTTACCGATGAAGAGTTCGAGATCATGAAGACTCATCCGCAGAAGGGTTACAAGATCATGTCGCAGATTCCGGCGATGCGCGACTTCCTGCCGGGCATGTACATGCATCACGAGATGATTAACGGCCAGGGCTATCCGCAGGGTTTGAAGGGCGACGAACTGCCGATGCAAGCGCGAATTGTTTCGGTCGCAGACACGTTTGATGCGATGACGACTGAACGGCCTTATCAGCGCGCGATGGATTTGGAAGCGGCGCTGACACGTTTGAAGAGTTTCATCGGCACACGCTACGACGCGCGAGTCGTCGCCGCGTTCATCGCCGCATGTGAAGCCGGAAAGATTCGTCCGGGCGTGACGCGGACCATGAGAAACCAATCCGATCCTCGCGGTATACCTCCAGCGCTTTCTTCACCAACACCTGATTCTTTGATCGCGGTGAGCTAGTGTCAAAAGCCCGACCGTTAGGGAGCGCAAGACTCGAGTCCTCCTAGCCCCAAGTAGCATCAGTAAGCTTAGGAATCATTGAGTGTGGCCGTTGCCTGGCTGGCGCGCGGGCTTCTGACACCGCAACGCATCGCTTTTATGGGCGCGCCGCTTCTGCTTATAATCCAGGTTAATTCTAAAGTGTCAGAAGCCCGACCGTAAGGTGGGGAACGTGACGAAGCGTGCCCTTGCTTACGTGCTGGCTTCTGACACACTCGAACTCATAATGGCTTTTTGGAAAAGAAAGAAGGACGAGTTTGTCTCGCTGGGGTTGAATCAGCCGAGTCCGGCGCCCGCGCCGGAATCTGCGGGCGTACCAGAACCAACGAGGCCGGTCGAACCAGCTCAGCCTACGCCCCTCGCATCAGCCGGGCCTCCGACCAGTACGCCGTGGCAAACTTCAGTTCTTGGGCTCGACCTTTCGATCGAGCAATTACAAGCGCGAGAAGCTGCCCTCGAACAAGAATTCTCAGCGCGTTTTCGTCGCGCGGTCGCGGCCACGCGTGAATCGCTGTCAGACAAAATCGACAGCGTCTTTGCGGCTGGCAAGAAAATCGATGCCGCTCTGCTCGATGAATTGGAAGAAGCGTTGATCGCCGCCGACATCGGCGTGCCGACGACGATACATGTGCTCGAGACCGTCCGGCGCGGCATCAGTCGCAAAGAAATCGACGACATCGAAAAACTGAAACAAGCGATCAAGTCCGAGCTGCTTTCGATTCTGCAAGCATCTGAGCGACAAGGTGTCGCTTCTGAAACCAGCGTGCCCGACAACATCGCGCCCTACGTCATGATGATCGTCGGCGTGAATGGCGTCGGCAAAACGACAACGATTGGAAAACTCGCGCAGCGAATCAAAGCCGAGGGCAATGACGTCTTGATTTGCGCGGCCGATACATTTCGCGCCGCGGCGTCTGATCAATTAGCAATTTGGGCTGAGCGCACAGGCGTGCCTCTGATTCAACAGAAGCAGGGAACCGATCCGGCGGCGGTGTTGTTTGATTCGATGAAGGCGGCGAAAGCACGCGGTTCAGATGTGCTGATCGTCGACACGGCTGGACGTCTGCACAACAAATCGAATTTGATGGCTGAGTTGGAAAAGATGAAACGCGTAGCCGGACGCGAAGTCGAGGGCGCGCCGCACGAAACTTTGCTCGTCGTCGATGCCGTCACCGGACAAAATGGTCTGGAGCAAGCGCGGCAGTTTCTGAGAGTGGCAGGAGTGACCGGCATCGTTTTGACCAAACTCGATGGCACCGCAAAGGGCGGCATCGCGGTCGCCATTGCGAAAGAATTGGGCTTGCCGATTCGTTATGCGGGCATCGGCGAGAAAGTCGACGATCTCGTAGTCTTCGATCCCGAGCAATACGTAAACAGTCTCTTCAATTAGTCAAGTTTTGACTTAACGTCGCAAACGAATGATAAGGTTTCGTGCCGTAGGCACGAGATGCTTATAGCTTCGAGGTCTTTCTTTTCTCTTGCGCTCCTGCGGAGCGCAATTGCATTTTGGGCGGCGGTGCTATAAACATTTCGCCGCTCTGCGGCACAGACGAACGTGCAAACTTTTACCCAACTGGATCAGGCAATGATGTCACTCGCGCTCGATCTCGCCGCGCGCGGCGTCGGCCAGGTCAGTCCCGGCCCGCTCGTGGGCACAGTCATAGTCGATCCGAATCGACAAATCGTCGGCGAAGGCTTCTATCTTTTTGATGAAGTGAAGCATGCTGAGACGCTCGCGCTCGAACAAGCCGGCGACAAGGCGCGCGGGGCTACTGCTTACGTTTCGCTCGAACCTCACGCGCATCAAGGCCGCACAAACCCATGCACCGACGCGCTGATCAAAGCAGGAATCAAACGCGTCGTCTCGCCAATCGAAGATCCGAACCCGAGAGTTTCTGGTCGAGGCTTTGCTCATTTACGCGAAGCGGGAATCGAAGTTCGCACTGGTTTGATGGACGACGAAGCCGGTGCACTGAACGAAGCCTATATTCATTTCATGCGCACGGCACGGCCGTTCGTTCATTTGAAGATGGCGGTATCGATGGACGGCAAAGTTGCTACTGTGAACGGAGACTCGCGTTGGATCACCGGCGAGCAAGCACGCGCGCGGGTTCATGATCTGCGTCATCAGTACGATGCGATCATGGTTGGCGGCCGGACGGCACGCGCGGACGATCCATTGCTGACAGACCGCTCTGGAAAGAAACGACGGCGACCGCTGGTGCGCGTTGTGATCGAGCAATATTTGCGCATCTCGCCCGAGTCACAGCTGGCGCAAACAACCGATGCTGGACCAGTGCTGATCTTCGCGTCGGGCGATCCGGATGCGGATGAATTGAGCGCACTGCAGTCACGCGGCGTCGAAGTGATCGCGCAAGAGTCGGCGCTCGATTTCGCAAGCGTGCTCGAGCAATTAGGAAAGCGTTCGATTCAGAGCTTGTTGGTCGAAGGCGGACCGTTTCTCGCTGCCTTAATGCTTGAGGCCGGGTTAGTGAACAAGGTCACGTTCTTCATCGCGCCGATGATCATCGGAGGCCAGGATGCGCCTTCAGCGATCGGCGGATCTGGCGCGGAGAAGATTGCCGGCTCGCTCCAACTCGACCGCGTCGAAGTGAAACAGCACGGGCGCGACGTCGAAATCAGCGGTTATCCGGCAAACCGAGGGTGAGGGATGAGGGCGGAGGGATGAAGAAGAACGTCGAACATCTTTCGTCGGGAAATGCCAGTTCAGATCAGCCTGCCTTTCATCCTTCATCCTTTCATCCTTCGACTCCAAAGCGCCGTTTCGGTCAAAACTTTCTCGTCGATCGGGGCGTTATGCAGAGGATCGTCGATGCGTTTGATCCACGATCCGATCAAACGGTGATTGAGATTGGACCCGGGCGCGGCGCACTCACAACTGAACTAGTCAAAAAAGCCGGTCGCGTGGTAGCGATCGAATTCGATCGCGATCTCGCTTCGAAGCTGCGCGGTCAATTCGCGGCCGCTGCTAATTTCACATTGATCGAAGCCGATGCGCTGACGATCGATTTCTGTGAAGCGATTCAGCCGGCGCGGACGGCTCGCGTCGTCGCGAACCTTCCATACAACATCGGCACGGCGATTTTGCAGTGTTTGATCGAACAGCGAAGTTGCATCAGCGACATGACGCTGATGCTTCAGCGCGAGGTCGTGGATCGAATAACAGCACCGTCGGGATCGAGCGAGCGCGGCTACTTATCTGGTTTGCGTATGCGACCGAGAATTGCCGCTGAGGTGAAAGACGAAAAACTTCTGTGGCAGGTCGTCAGCGCGGGCTTTGCTCATCCACGGAAGACGATTCTAAATAATTTGCGCAAAGCTCCGGAATCGATTCAGGAGTTACTGAAAAAGCGCGGCGGCGCAAGCATCGTTTTGTGCGAAGCGGGAATTCCGCCACTCCGACGAGCTGAAACGTTGGCGTTGGAAGAGTGGGCGTTGCTGGTGAATGCGATGGCTCGGTAGCCTATTTCGCAATAGAGGAAGCGAAATTTGGGCTGTTGGGATTTATATCGATCGTTCGCGTTTTGGGAACGATAACAAGGTCCATGTCTTCCATTGGTATTGCGCCGAGGAGAACTTGGTCGCCCATCACAAGTGCACCGGCAAACCCGATCCGGTTCTTGAAATGTAATTCGATCGGCCCAACATAAGGAACTAGTTTTTTCGTTCCATCAGCCGACGTCACTTCCTTGCTGTCTATCGGGTCCAATTGCAACTGCAGTTGAATGTGCTCGGGAATGCACAGGTGAGTGGATCCTGAATCGACCAGCGCCTCAACCTTCACACCTTCCAAATCTGGAAGCCGTGGATTGCTTAGGACCAAATTCCCATTAACCAAGCCCATAACATTAACAATAATACAGCCGGTCTGTTTCGATCCTCAATCACTGCGCCATCACGCCGCTGCTGGAGCAATCTCACGCTTGATCTTTCTGGCGTTACGAAGCTCCGCCACGCGCAGATCATAAGCCGCTTGTAGATTCAGCCAGGAGCGAGCATCTCCTCCAAAATATCGAGCCAGTCTCATCGCCGTGTCGGCAGTCACCGCTCTTCGTTCACGAACAATGTCATTGATTCGCGCTGACGGAACATTGAGGGCCTTCGCCAGCGCCCTCGCCGTCATTCCAAGAGGAACAAGGTAGTCTTCACGAAGTACTTCTCCGGGATGTATAGGCCGCATGCGATTCTTAAACATCTAATCAATCCTCA
>QHXI01000154.1 GCA_003222895.1 Acidobacteriota bacterium
ACCAACAACATGTTCGGTGACATCATCACCGATCTCGCCGCCGCGCTTCAGGGCGGACTCGGCATGGCCGCCAGCGGCAACATTCATCCGGGCAAGACCTCAATGTTCGAGCCCGTCCACGGCTCAGCTCCGCCGTTTGCGGGAAAGAATATTGCCAACCCCATCGGCGCGATCTCCACCGCGGCACTGATGCTTGAGCATCTGGGATTCTCCGCAGAATCGCACAAGATTACTGGGGCGGTGCTCGAGGCGGTCCGCCAGAAGAAGACCACTCAAGACATCGGCGGCAACTTGGGAACGAGAGAATCGGGGGAGTGGATCGCGAAACGTGCAGCTACCTGATACCTTTGGCCGAGGGCGAAATCAACTGCATGCATTCACATGCGCGACCATTCTTTGAAAAAATAACAGGGAAATTAACACACAGGGATTTTTTCGATTCCTGGTACTTGTCGCCCTCCCAAAAACGACATAAATCCATAAACAGCAGTGATTTACAAAGCTTGCGCCCATGCCGAGCATTGGTGATAGCAGGGAATTATTGGCAATGGAACAGGGAATTTTCGTAACGGATCAGGGAAAGACAGAATACATATGGCTTAGCTCCACATCGCTTGGAGCCGTCTCAAGGCGCGATAAGCCAATCGGTATTCCCTGTTGAGTTGTAGTGCCTGCAAGTAATGTTTCCGTGCCTTACCCCATTCCCGCCTGTGCTCGTAGACGCGTCCGAGGTTGAAATGCGGGAAGAAATAGGAGTCGTATCTGGGAGCGGCCAAGGCTTTCTCGAACCAGGGAATGGCGGCATCCCACTGATTCTCCTGAATTAAATAGGCCCCAACATCGTTATATGGATTGCCAAAATCCGGATCGAGCTTGATTGCCTTCTTGCAATCGGCAATGGCTTGGACGTAATTGCCTTGGAATGAATAGGCCCAGCCGCGAAAAGTGTAGGCCTCAGCAGTCGGGAATGCCTCGATGGACTGTGAATAGAGTTCTACGGCATCCTCGTATTCTCCTTTTTCGTGATGCTCGTAGGCGCGGCGGAAATATTCGCCGGCACGCTGCTTCAGTTCACTATCCGCCATATCAGACCGAGCCCAGATCGTCTACTGGCGATGCTGTGCTGCATGCAAGTATTATCCAACTATCGTATGGTTCATGTCTTCCGCGTTGATTTCGAAATGCCCGGTAGAGACTCGGCATGCCGCATCTCTCTTCTAGTTGTATGCATCGTCTTGGTTTCATGCCTGGGCGGATTTTCTCAGCAGCCCGCCGCGCCCGCAATTTCCAAGCAACCAGCAACGCAGCAAAAGCAGTCCTCCTCAACACAAGGCGATATCGGCATTCAGGTTCAGCCCGCGGCCGGTCCCGCAGAAAAGAAAATCACTCCGGCGGAAGCTCAGCAGCTCTTCGCTTCCATCGATGAAACCTTGAACTGGCTCAGCAAGGACACCGGTTATGCGATCAAGCAAAAGGTAAAAGGCGAGCTGGCCAGCCGCCAGCAGGTTGCGAAATATGTCGATGAAAAAATGAATGAGGACGAAGACGCCAAGCGGCTGGAGCGCTCTGAGATCGTCCTCAAGAAATTCGGCCTCTTGCCGCGTGACTTCGATCTGCACAAATTTCTTGTCCAACTATTGCAGGAGCAGGTAGCCGGGTATTACGACGTCAAGACGAAGAAAATGTATCTGCTTGACTGGCTTTCGGCGGACGCGCAGAAGCCGGTGCTGGCGCATGAACTGACGCACGCGCTGCAGGATCAGAATTTCGACCTGAAGAGTTGGGAGAGTCCCAAAGCGGCGAAGGGAAGCGATAAAGAAGAATTCAGTTTTGATGAAGACGAGGCCTCTACGGCTCGTAGCGCGGTCGCTGAAGCTCCGCAAGTGGCGGAGATGATGCGCAAGGCCATGACGTCCAACAGTGAGTTCCCGCTTCTGCAAAAGGCGCCGCTCATGATTCGCGAGTCGCTCGTGTTTCCGTATGGCGATGGATTAACTTTCGAAGCAGCGTTACTTCAGAAAGACAAAGACACCGCATTTTCGGGGACATTCCGCCGGCCTCCGCAAGATACGCACGAGATACTCGACGTCGCTGCTTACCTGCATAACCGGCCAGTGCGATGGCTCATCTTGCCGGATCTCAAAAAAGAACTCGGTCCCAATTACGAGAAGTACGACGTCGGTTCTATCGGCCAACTCGATACGCGAATTCTGGTGGAGCAATACGCGGACGAGAACGCCGGGAAAGAGATGGCTGAAGCCTGGAGGGGCGGGGTCTATTATGCCGCAAGCAACAAAGACTCGAAGATGACCGGCACAGCGAAGATGGGACTGCTCTACCTTTCGCGTTGGAATTCTGTCGAAGCAGCCAGCGAGTTCGCAAAGATCTACGCGAGCTATGTACCCAATCGCTATAGCAAGGCTTTGCGGCTCGGCGCGAGCGAAGCAGCCGACAAGTTCTGCCCAAAATCTGAATGCAGCGGCTCTTATTTTTTCCAGACGGAAGACGGTTGGGTTACCGTGCAACGAGTCGGAGACGAATCGGTCCTGGTGACGGAAGGGTTTGAGCCCGAAATGGCAAAGAAGGTTGAACAAAAAGTACTCATGGCGAATCCGGAGAACTCAGTTCAAGTCAATATGCATCAACCAATCGTGTATTGAATTGATGAATGTTTGAAAAAGTGCTCATTTCCCGACAACATCTGCATGAATCCTCAAAATCCACGTATATCTGCGTGAGTTGTTGCTTTTGACTTCGGTATAATTTTTCGTATTCATCCATCCTCACCGGAGCTGTGCAATTGCAAAAAACTGAAATCGGCATCATCGGAGGGAGTGGACTGTATTCCATGCCCGGTCTCTCCGATACACGCGAAGAGAAGCTGGAAACGCCTTTCGGATCGCCCTCAGACGCATACGTTCTCGGAACTCTCGAAGGCCGCAAAGTAGCTTTCCTCGCTCGCCACGGACGCGGTCATCGCATTATGCCCACCGACTTGAACTTTCGCGCCAATATTTACGGCATGAAGCAACTCGGAGTCGAGCGCATCATTTCCGTCTCCGCCGTCGGCTCGCTCAAGGAAGAGCATAAGCCGATGGATTTTGTGATTCCCGACCAGTTCCTGGACCGGACGCGCCAGCGGGTCTCGACATTTTTCGGCGATGGGTTGGTCGCCCATGTGGCTCTTGCAGACCCAGTCTGTCCAGAGGTTGCGAAAGCTGCGGCCGGAGCCTGCAACAAAGCTGGCGTGACGGGGAAGCGTGGTGGCACATATATCTGCATCGAAGGACCGCAATTTTCGACTCGCGCCGAATCGATCCTCTACCGCAGTTGGGGCATGGACGTGATTGGCATGACCAATCTTCAGGAAGCCAAGCTCGCGCGCGAAGCGGAGATCTGTTATGCCACGATCGCTATGGTCACAGATTATGACTGCTGGCATCCCGAGCACGACGCTGTTACCGTCGAAACCGTAATCTCGTACCTCAACAAAAACGCGACGAACGCTTGCAACGTCGTGCGTCAGACGGTTGCCGACCTGCCCAGACATCGCTCCTGCAAATGCGGGTCGGCGCTGGAATTTGCCATTCTGACCGATCGCTCGAAGATTCCCTCGGAGACCCGGCGCAAGCTCAGCCTGCTTCTCGACAAGTATCTCAAGACGCAGGAGGCGAAGGCTTAATGTCGATCGTTGTGGTTGGTTCAGTC
>QHXI01000090.1 GCA_003222895.1 Acidobacteriota bacterium
CTTTAGCTCATGAAAGACTAGTTCGCCAGTTTCAGTTTTCAAATAACAAATGGTTTGTTGTCGTGCATGAAAGTCAACGCCGATATATATTGTCTCCATAGCGCCTCCTTTCAGTCTCATGTCGAATGAGCGACTGGCCGTGAGTCTAGCACTCACGAAGGAGGCGCTGCTTCATAACATCAGTACCGGGAGCGGTAGCGACTGGGTTGGATATAATTTCGCGAGCCCCGATTACCAAGTTAATGCCCGGTCGCTACCGCTCCCGTTCTGACCTCGTCCCAAAAGACCAATCCGGGGCTCGCGTGCATTCACGTGTGGCCCTTAATACTGCCAGTTTACGTTCACGTAACCGGTTCCGCTGGTGGGCACGGTGTACTGATGGTTATTTCCTGCTTCCCACGTCACCGAACCATTCGCCGCGATCTTTATGAACTTGAATTGGATCGTCTGGCCCGCCGGTACGCTCGCCGTTAGAAACCAGTTGGGATAATTTGGCGGCAGCATCGGACCGACCGCCCCGTCCCACGTCGTACTCCAATTTCCGAGTTCGACGGTGCTGCCGGTAAGAAAGATGTAGTCGCCCGTCTGCGTCGACGTCGCGTTGTTAACTGTGAACGTCACTGGAATCAGTTTCGCCGTCAGCACTGTATATTGAATCCCGTTCGAAACCTGGCTCGACGAATTCGTAACCGTGACGTTGTAACCGCCATTCGTCACCGAAGGAGTTGTGCAAACTATCTTCGTCGACGTCCACGAATTGATCGTCGCGGTGGTCGTGCCGAACTTTACGCTGCCTGCGCTTGAGCCAAAGTTGCGACCGGCGATTGTAACCTGGACGCCCGCTTGGCCGGAGGTTGGTCCAATTGAGCCTACCTCGGGTGCGGCCGCGCCTTCGGTGAATTGCCAAACCGCGACGGTGTGGGCCGGCAACGTAAAAGTAGTTACCGGATTATTTCCTCCCGATCCCGTGTTAACCGATATCGACGAGCCGCCCAAAAGCCCGTTGAGATAATCGCTGTAGCTCCCGACCGGAAGCGACGTGTTAAGACCGCTAATCGAGTACGACGACGTTTCGTTCTTGTTGACGGCGATGAGCGCGACGCTACCAAAAAATTTCCGCTCAAAGATGTAAACGTCGCTACTAATCCATCGCTGGCCCATCGAGCCGTACGGAATTGCCGGATTGTTATGACGCAGGGTCGAGAGCTGCCCGATCAGTTTATACGCCGTCGTGGTGGTGCTGAAGCCCGGCATCATAGGTCGATTGTAAGGGTCGCCGCCTCCGTTGGTGTCGTTGTGCAAGTACTGCTCGGTGCCGTAATAGATGCACGGGATACCGCGACTGGTGAGCGTAAATGCCAGGGCTTCATGCAAGCGGTTATTGTTATTGTTGAGGGTCAGAAAACGGGTCATGTCGTGATTGTCGATAAACGTCACCAGGTCTTCTTTCCAGGTAAAGTTGCCGGCCTCTTGCGAGATCACACCGTCAATCTCTGAAAAGTTAGTGTTCGAACCGAAGACATCACGAATCGCCGTGTTAAGCGGAAAGTCGAGCATCGATATGCCGCTCTTGTTCGCAAACTTGTAAGAATCATGGTAGAGCGGATCTGAACTATTGCCCTGGTACCATTCCCCAAAAAGAAAGCTGTCGCCGTAGGTGTAGATCGAGTTGGCAAAGCTGTACTCCCAGCCCCAGTTCGCGTGCTTGATCGCGTCGATGCGAAACCCGTCGACGCCGTGTTGCTGAAACTGTTGCACCGCGTTTTTGAGATAACCGTCGATCGTTGCGCTCTCCTG
The DNA here is from genome assembly GCA_003222895.1 of Acidobacteriota bacterium. GTDB lineage: Bacteria > Acidobacteriota > Blastocatellia > Pyrinomonadales > Pyrinomonadaceae > UBA11740. The sequence goes on from QHXI01000090.1 coordinate 1,798, forward strand.
ATTCAGATCGGCGAGATCGAACAGCGCGTAATACTGCAACTGGTAACGATCGTTCCAATCAGAAATATTTCCGTTATGATGAAAATAACCGTTCGCGTCGTTGGTGTAGTTCCCGACGAAACTTCCGTTGTCGTACAGCGCGCCGTATTCGCCCGCGTTGTCCTGGGTCGAATGGTTCGGCGCAAAGTCGACGATCACCTTGATCCCGTTCTGGTGCGCGGCCGTCACCAGATTATCGAAGTCGGTCCAGGTATTACTGGTGTCGCCAAAATGTTCTTCGACTTTTTTGAAGTCGCGTCCCTGGTAGCCATGATACGAAGCGGTTGGGTTGCCCTGGCCGTCGGGAATATTCGTATTCAGATTGTCTACCGGCGGCGAAATCCAAACCGCCGTCACACCCAAGCCCGCCAGGTAAGACATCTTCTGCTGAATGCCGGCGAGATCGCCGCCCCAGTAAAGACGCCAATTGGTCTTGGTCGAATCGTAGAGGCCTGAGCTCTGTGACGGATTGTTGTTCGCGGTACTGCCGTCAAAAAACCGATCGGTCATGATTTGATAAATGACCTCACGCTTGAAGTCGGCAGCCTGAACACTACAGAAGAAAGTTAAGTGAATCGAAATTAAGATTGAAAATACCCTGAAACATGTAGCAGCTTTTCGCATGACAAAATCCTCCCAAGTAGCTGGTTGGTAAATTTCTGGGGCGTGAGGCTATGCATTATATAGCAAGCTTGCTGCAACTGGTTGTGTAAATGTGGCGTGAAAAGTTCGGATGATCTGACATGGAAGTAATTTCTAACGTGCAGATTCGACTTACCTGCGAAGGATTCGCTGTAAGTGAGTAATTACCACATGGAAGCGTTGATGAAGAAGGGCGGGTTTGGTGGTTGATTCGCCGACGCCCCGAATTGAGGGGCAAATGCGAGTCTGGTCTTGTCAGCATTGCGTCTCAGCGATAAGATTTGCCCACTGAGGACTACATCATGCAATCGATTGATGACCTTGCACGAGCAATAACCGAACTCGATCCGTATGAACGTCAGGCTCTGATGGATAGACTGTCGAAGTTGACTAATGAGCAAGATCGAGACGCGCTGTCGGAGGCTAGTTTTCAGGCGATGCAGGAAGCGATGAAGGACGAGTTATTTCTCGCCGACTTGCACGAAGTGATGGACGACTTTCGCTACGTTGATTCCGAGGAAGCGGCATGACGCCCGAACGGTGGGGCGTTTGGCTGGCGAACCTCGATCCTGTCGTCGGTTCGGAGCAAGGAAGAACGCGTCGAGTACTTGTCCTGAGCGACACGAAACTCAATCAGATTCTGCCGGTCGCTAACGCGCTCCCGATCACCTCGCGTAAACAGAACCGCCGCATCTATCCGAATGAAGCATTGGTTCCGTCAGGAACTGCGGGGCTGAACGTTGAATCAATTGTACTCTGTTACCAAATTCGCACACTCGATAAGCAACGGCTGATAAGGAATCTCGGAACTCTTCGCGAGACGAACCTCCGTTCTGAGATCGTTGCTGCCTTACGATTCCAACTTGTAATAACCGATTGATTCAACCAAAGGCCTGCGCCAAACAATGCTGTCTTTCTTCATCTCGACCCAAACCCTGAATCGCCGTGAAGCCGTCCGCCGCATCAATTCGCTCGCCGGAAAAGATCTGCGCGCGATGGCTGACGAATTCAAGATTCCGGTTTGGAAGAATGGTCGCGAGAACAAAGGCTGGGCCGGTCTCGTGATCGAGCACTACCTCGGTCTGCCGCAGAACTCAAGACAGGCGCCGGACTTTGGCGATTGGGAATTGAAAGTCGTGCCGCTGCGCAAGGACGCTGAAGGAAATCTGCGCGTCAAAGAATCGATGGCGATCACAATGCTCGAACCCGCGGAAGTTCTGGCCAACAAATTCGAAGACAGTCATCTTTACGATAAACTACGCAGTATGGTGGTCGTCAGCCGGGTTTGGGAAGGCAAAGAAGAGTTGCATTCGATGCTGCATGCGGCGGCTGAATTTGATCTCGAAGATGCGAAGACCCGCGATCAGGTGAAGGATGATTACGAAACTGTTCGCACTCAGATTCGCACGCGCGGCATTGACTCAGTCACCGGAGATTTGGGAAAACTGGTGCAGGCGCGAACCAAGGGACCCGGTCACGGCAGCACTTCGCGTGCGTTTTATGCGCGGCCAATTTTCGTTGCGCACATTTTGAATTTGCAGAAGCTGGCATCGATGCCGCGCGTTTTGGGCGATGCGGTTGAGACGATCTAACACATGAGCGACACAAGCGAGCGCATCCACGAAGCCAGCGGCTTGCCGGCGATTCAACTCCCGGTTTGTCCTGTCTGCGAACGATATTGCGAAGACGAACTTCATCCCATCGATGCTCTGTCCGAAAGTCTGCATCACATCGTCCGATCGAACGCCGCGACTCCCGAAGCCGAGCATCTCTGTCGCCGGTGCCTGGAATTGTTCACCCGCGCGAAACGACAAATCGAATCGCACGCCAGCGTTTTTGAGCAAAACGATTTCGTTTTGCCGACGCCGCTGCGCATGGACGCCGATGAAAGATTCCGTGGCCGCGGTGTGACGATGGCGTTTCTTGACTCAGGCTTCTATGCCCATCCCGATCTGACTCAACCAAAAAATCGCATCGTCGCTTATCACAGCATTTTTTCCTCGCAGGGCGACGAAACTTCGCTGGAGACAAACGATGTCGCAAGCTGGCATGGCATGATGACTTCCGTTGTCGCGGCTGGAGACGGAGGATTGGTCGACGGTTTCTATCGCGGCATCGCGTCGGAAGCCGATCTCGTGCTCGTCAAGATTGGCCGCACCGGCCGCATCAGCGAAGCGCAAATCGAGGAAGGCCTCGAGTGGGTGCTGGCGAATGCCGCGAAATATCACATCAAAGTCGTCAACATTTCCGCCGGTGGCGATGCCAACGAAAGTTACTTGACGAATCCGCTCTCGCAAACGGTCGAGCGTTGCACGCGCGCCGGCATCACCGTCGTGTGCGCTGTCGGCAATGCCGGGTACGTTACCGGTCATCCCGTTCTGCCGCCGGCGAGCGCGCCTTCGAGCATTGCGGTGGGCGGTCTCGACGATCAGAATTCGACCGATCGCGCGCGTCGCGGCATGTATCGCTCGTCGTATGGACCAACGATCGATGGACTGCAAAAGCCGGAAGTAATCGCGCCGGGCATCTGGGTGGCGGCGCCGATCCTGCCGCATACACCGACCGCCGCCGAGGCTGAGTTGTGTGCAAAGCTTGAAGCAGCTTCAGATGAAGAATTGTCTGCGCTGATTGAGCAACATCGTGGCATTGATAAAGATATCGATGAAGCGATTGAGTTGCGAATTCCGATGCTGCGTCAACTGATTACGATCAAGCTGCGCGAAGGCAACGTGATCAATCAGCATTACAAGTACGTTGACGGCACTTCCTTCGCCGCGCCAATCGTTTCGTCGATCGTCGCGTGCATGCTGGAAGCGAATCCTAGGCTGACTCCGCAGCGCATCAAAGGAATCCTGATCGATACAGCCGAACGCGTGCCCGATGTCGAAGTCGACCGACAAGGCTGGGGCGTCGTCAACGCCCGGCGCGCGGTTAAGCTGGCGTTGCAGCTTGGCTAGACACCGGCTTTGTGGCTGTGCCAGAATTCGGGAAACGAATCCAGTAAGCCCAACAGGAGAAACCAAGAAGTTTTATGTCTGAAAGCGAGTCCGCAATCGCCGCGAGCCAAGACGCTCCCGCGGCCGAAACCGAAGAAATAACTTACCAGGCCGTCGAGAAGGACGGCGTCGTCACCGCGATTTGGGAAATGAAGGGCCGGAAACACCTGCGCACGATCGACCCGCGATCGCGACAAGGACGCGAGATCCTGAACCTTTATACCACCGAAGAAGAGCAACCGCAGGCGAGCGAGGCGGCGAGTTCATAAACTCGGAGCTGATCTCGACCCGTTTGGATGCGGCACTTGTGCCGCCTTTTTCGCCGCATAAGTACGGCGTCTAAACGAATAGTCCTTCAATAACTCTCTCACGTCAGCAGATTCTGCGGCCTTTCCGCAACAAACGCTTCAATATTATCGATGACTTGATCGGCGAGTGATTGTACCGCTTCGTTGCTGGCCCAGGCGATGTGTGGAGTGATGATGAAGTTCGGCAGATCAAGATCGAGCAGAAGACTTCCGTGAACGGGCGGCTCTTCGCGCAGCGCATCGATTCCGGCACCCGCGATCAATCCGTTCTTCAACGCATCGACTAAAGCTGCATCGTCGATCAAGGCGCCGCGTGCGGTATTGATCAGCAGCGCGTCGCGCTTCATCGATTGAAACTCGGCACGTCCAAACAATTCGCGCGTTTCATCCGTCAGCGGACAATGCAAACTGATCACATCGCTTTCGCGCAATACTTCTTCAAAATCCGTTCGCCCTTCGCGAGTCGATGATGCGTTTTTGCGCTCAGCGATCAGCACGCGCATCCCGATTGATTCCCCAAGCCGCGCCATACTACGGCCGATCGATCCGTAACCAACAATTCCCAGCGTCGTGTTGCGAATGTCGTGCAGCTCGTGCACCAACAGACAGAACTGCTTCGACTGATTCCACAATCCATGCTGCACATCCCGGCGATAGGCGATCAGATTTCGACGCAGCGCCAGGATCATCATGAGCACGTGTTCGGGCACTGCGTTCGCCGCATAACCGCGCACGTTGCAAACGGCGACACCGCGACGACGACAGTAATTCAGATCGACGCAGTCCGATCCGGTCGCCGCTATCGCGATCAACTTCAGATCGGGGACCTGCGAGAGTTGCGGCTCGCCCAAAGACAGCTTGTTGCTAATGATAATTGTCGCTTCGCGCGCTCGCTCGATCACCTGATCAGCTAAAGTCTCTGGATATTCAACCCATTCGTGATCGAAACTGGGCCGGCGAAAGTTCGCCTGAATCGTATTTCGTTCGAGAAAGACTATGCGTTCCATAGCGGCGATTTCTTTGCGACCTCTGTCTCTCTGTGTGTCTCGGTGATGAAATCTTTCTGGAAGCATTTACCACAGGAGCATACAAATCGCACAGAGCATCACGGAGTAAAGCTAACGTCAAAGTGCTAAACTTCAAACCGAGATATGGACGTTCACATTCGCCGCGCCACGCCCAATGAAGCTGCGACCTTGACCGCGATCGCGCACGCCGCAAAGCGTTATTGGGGTTATCCGGAGGAATGGATCGAGCATTGGAAAGTTGATCTAACCATCACTCCGGATTTCATCGCGGACAACGAGGTGTTCGTGGCGATCATGGGCGACGGGATCGCCGGCTGCTGCGCATTGGTTGTCAACGATTCGCTGGCTGAGATTGAACACATGTGGATCAAGCCCGAACATATCGGGGCCGGCGTCGGTCGGGCGTTGTTCGATCAGGTTCGAGATCGCGCAAACGAGCTTCACTTGCCCGCCCTGGAACTTTCGGCCGATCCAAACGCGGAAGGTTTCTATGAACGCATGGGCGCCGCGCGCGTAGGCGAAGTTCGCGCTGATATGAATGGTCAAACGCGCCTGCTGCCGAGAATGCGAATCACATTTTAATGTGGGATACAAAACGACAAGTCGTTTGGCTCGTCGCCGGAATTTCATTCGGCACGTTCATCGTTTTCATGGACGCCCACAACGAAGTCGGCCAATTCGAACCTGCCGTGTTCGTGTTTTGGGAGATTGTTCTGCTGGCGATTATCTTGACGCTTTTCTGGCTGTACTCACGGAAGAAAACCTAAAAGACGCGGCCGGCAGTCTCTAAACGAAAACCTGTCGAATCACGGCGTCGGCTGCATCGTCTTGGCCCGCGCATCGATTCCTCGTTCGCCCATCACCAACAATCTGCGCGCTTCGCTGAACGGAACGCTTTGAGGAAGATAAGAAAGGACGTAGCGGTGCTTTCGCAGCTCGTCACAGATTGCCTTTGCTGCCGTACGCGAATCATCAATTGGAAAGATTCGGCCGCCCGTGCCTTCGGCGAGATCATCGATGACCTGTCGGGGTTTCGGCACGTCGCGCCGAATCGCGCCGCGCGTGCGATCAGGCGCCTGGACGCAATAGACGGCAATGTCCAGAGATTGCAGCGCGTGCAGCGCCTGCGTGAACTTCGTATTGCTGCCGCGATCGAGGCCGTCACTGATTACTACAATAGCGCGCTTCTGAGCTGACAACGGCTCCAACGCATCGCCGAGGACCGCCATGATTGCGTCGAACAAGTGCGGATCGCCTTTTTTGCGAAATGCTTTGAGCTCGGTTTCCATCTTCTTTGCGTCGTCAGTCCAATCGGACACGATCTCTGCGTTGCTGTCATAGCCGACGATCAGCAACTTGTCGCCGTCGTAAATCTCGTAAGCAAACTCGAGCGCCGCGGCCTCCAGCTTGTCCACATCGGCGCGAATCGTCAGCGAGTTATCCACCAGCAGAACAATCTTCGCCGCCGAAAGATCGGGCGAAAAACTTTTGATCGTTTGCTCGACTCCGTTGTCGAACAACGAAATCTCTTTTGAAGTGATGGGCCCTGACGCCGCGTCGGTTCGGGCAGCGACGACATTCAGCGTGGTCGAAGCATCGTTGGTAGGATGGGCGCGGCGGCCGGCCTGGGCCAATAGACTTCCGATGATGGAAACGAACGTGAGAGCAACCGCCAACACACGCCACCATGCATTGGACTTTGCGGTTGACGATGCGAGCGGCGATTTCATGACGCGCGGATTAACTTTTGTCCGAACCGGTTTTCTTGACTGGGGATTTTTTCTTGTCTTTGTCGTCGCTTGAACTCGGTTCAGGCGACGACAGCTCCTTATCAACTTTTTCCGCGACACTACCTTTGCGCGCGTAATCGGTCACGTACCAGCCTTCGCCTTTGAACTGCATGGACGTGCGAGAAATCTGCTTCTCAAGGCGACCGCCGCATTTCTTGCAGCGCGTCGGCGGCTTATCTGAAATCTTCTGATAGACTTCGATTTGATTCTGGCACTTCTTACAACGGAACTCGTAAATTGGCATCTGGGATCAATTAGTCTTCCTCGGTTTTGAATTCGCTGAAATTATACGAGACCGTTCTCTGCCGTTACAAACCGTTCGCAGTTTCAGATGCAGGACGGATGCGTCGCGCCGCCTGGTTTGTAAGGAGGCTGCTGATTTTTGCAACTTCCGCGACCCTTCGTTATGATCAATCTCAAGTTGCGCAGAAGCGTTCGATAACTCTGTCTGATTTCGTTAATGCAACCAGAAACAGAACACAGCCTCTCGTTGGAGCGTAAGCTTAAGCTGCACGAAGCACGCGAATCGATCATTGGCCGGCTCGCGGCCAAGTTGCCGACGTCCATTAATCTTGATTCATTCCTCCAAGTAATCGTGGCCGAATTGGGTCGAATGATGGAAGTCGATCGCTGCGACATCATCAAGCTCACGCCCGAAGGCGAGTTGCGCATCAGTCATGAATGGCGCGCGAATGACAACGTGCCGTCCAGTTTGCAAGCACGCATTCCCGTGGATGTCGCGACGCTGTCGCAATACCTGGATGTGCGACGGCCGATTAAGTTGGATGATACTTCTTCTCCGGAACTCGATCACAAGGTGCGTTTCTTCGCAAAGAGCCTAGGAACGCGCTCGCTTTTGGTCGTGCCGGTCGTGCTCGACGATGAGGTGCTCGGACTGATCGGGCTGCATCACACGCGAGCCGCACGGCACTGGACCGATGAAGAGGTCGCGTTCCTGGTTTCAATCGCGACGCAACTTGCCATCGGTTATCAATACACGCGTATCTACAACGACAAGAAACGCGAAGCTGAAACGACAGAGGCTTTGCTCGAAATTGCCAACACACTAAACGCGCGATCGGATTTCGGCGACGTTAGTTCGGCAGTTTTGGAACGAGCGCTGTCTTTGGTTGGCGCGGATTATTGCGCGCTCGGCGTGCTCGACGCCGATGAAAAGCGGATCAGCCTCGCGGCCTTCAAAGCCGCGCCGCACGCCGTCACCGACAAAGTTCGCGGATTAATCGAAACTCACGGACAGTCGATGGATGTAACCGAATATCCGGCGATGGTCGATATCTTGTCGCAAGGCAAAACGCTCAAACTGCACGAGACGGATCTTCCGCTGCCCTTGCGCGTGATCTTCAACGCAACGCTGGGCGGACGCGCGGCGCTGGTGGCGCCGGTGCGCATCGCCGGGCACGCGTTCGGTTTGCTCGGTTTGGTTTGGAGCGAACAGCGCGATCGCTTCAAAGATCACGAAGTTGCTCTGGTCGAAGGCATCGCCGATCAGATCGGCACCGCGCTCGAACGCGATCATCTCTCAGCCGAAATCATGCGGCTGAAGAGCGCGCTGCACGAACGTTATGGCGAAGAAAGGATCATCGGGCAGGCTCCCGCGATCCGGCGGGCGATCGAACTGGCGTTGAGCGTAGCCGACACGCAAACTTCGGTTTTGATTCAGGGAGAATCCGGCACCGGCAAGGAGCTATTGGCGAATCTGATTCACTTCAATTCGGGCCGCGAGGATCAGCCGTATATTAAACTTAACTGCGGCGCGATTCCCGAAACGCTGCTCGAATCCGAATTGTTCGGCCACGAAAAGGGCGCGTTTACCGACGCGCGCGCGCGCCGGCAAGGTCGATTCGAAGAGGCGGATGGCGGCACTCTGTTTCTCGACGAAGTTGGTGAGATGAGTCCGACTGCGCAGGTGCGTCTGCTCCGCGTACTTCAGGACGGCGAGTTCACGCGTGTCGGCGGCAACGAAGTATTGAAAGCGGATGTGCGAATCGTCGCGGCTTCAAACGTCGATCTCGAACGCGCAGCCGAGCAGGGAAAGTTTCGCCGTGATCTTTTTTATCGCTTGTCGGTTTTTCCCATCCGCCTTCCAGCTTTGCACGAGCGTCGTGAAGACATTCATCCTTTAGTCTTTCACTTCCTGGAGCATTATAAACAGCGCACTGGCCGATTCGTTTCGGGAATCTCGAAAGAAGCGCTGCGCGCGCTGGTCAGTTACGACTGGCCCGGGAATGTTCGGGAACTTGAAAACGCGATCGAGCGTGCAGTAATTATCGCTTCAGGACGACAGATCGAACTCGACGATCTGCCGACGGCAATCGGCAACGTCGCTGCTGAGCGCGAAACGCTTGCGCGCGCTGAACGCGCTCAGGCTGCCAGCGAAGGCCGTAGCACCACGCTCGCGATTGAAGTGCCGTCATCGATGGAAGACATCGAACGGAAGGCAATTGAAACGACACTTGATTACACCTCAGGCGATAAGACAAAGGCGGCGCGGCTGCTGAACATTGGACGCAAAACCATTTATCGAAAGCTCGAGCAATACAACGGACAACAGACCTCCAACAGTTCTCCAGAAGAAAACTGATCAGTTCAAGCTGACCAAGTGAACAACTCGCCCGAAATCACCCATGACGCGGATTCGACTGTGTCTGCATCTCCGAATGCGACCCCGCAAGTCTCGGTTGCACCAGATAACAGTCCTGACAACCCGCCGTGGGGAATTCTCGCGGCACTGATTACCTGGTTCGTGAGCATTGCGATGCTCGCGATCGTGCCAAACCTTTGCGTCCTGCCATATCTAGCTTATCGCTATGCCGGAACGCAGCCGACACGCGACGTACTGCTCAGGAATCAAACTTTCGTTTTCTTGTTCGTGATTGGATGGTTGCCGGCGCACCTTTTGACGCTGGCACTGGTGTGGGCCATCGGCACCCGTCTGGGCAAGCGTTCATTCAAACAAGTATTCGGTTGGAGCTGGAGTCCGAACTTTGGTCTTTGGCGAAGTTCAGCGTTGGCGATCACGTTGTTCGTCGTTACCCTCGTACTGATTGGATTGTTTGGCGGGCCGCGAACAGATCTCGATCGAATTCTGGAAAGCTCGCGCGCTACGGCAGTCACGTTAGCGATTATCGCCGTAGTCACGGCGCCGCTGGTCGAGGAATTGATCTATCGCGGGCTGCTGTATTCAGCTTTCCAGAAAGCCGTTGGCCAATGGGGCGCAGTCGTGATTGTGGCGTCGATGTTTGCCGGGTTGCACGTCGTTCAATATTGGCCCAACATTGGCGCCATTTCGTCGATAACTTTGCTCAGCGCCGTGCTAACGCTGACCCGCGCACGCACCGGTCGCGTGCTTCCCTGCTTCGTCGTGCACCTGGTTTTCAACGGCGTTCAGTCGATCATCATCATTATCGAGCCTTACCTGCGCACGTTGTTCGAACACTGGCGACACGAGCCGGTTAACAGTTTCATTTTGCACATTTCGCGGCTTCTCGGTTAGCGATGGACTACGAAGTTGTCGTTATCGGCGGAGGCATCGGCGGACTGACCGCCGCCGCTTTGCTGGCAACTCGCGGCGTCAACGTCTGTTTGCTCGAGAGGCAATCGCTGGTCGGCGGCTGCCTCGCCAACATCGAACACCTCGGTTATCAATTCGAGCCCACCTATGGCCTTTATTTGGGTTGGGAGCCGAACGGAATTTTCGCGCGCATATTTTCTGAATTGCCGGTCGCGCCCCCGCGAGTTCACCGTCTGTCACCAGCTTACGTCGTTCGCTTGCCCGACGGCATTGATGTTGCAGTCTCAGATGACTCGAACGCCTTCGAAGACCAACTGCGAAAGAGTTTTCCAGAGTCTGCCGAAGCTACCGTAGAATTTTATCGGCAGCTAGTGCAGCACGAGGTTCGATCTTCGCGATGGAATAGCTCAAATCGGGACCTCACTCGAATTCTGCAGAGTTGCTCCTTGAGGTTTCGTCGCTTCATTGATATTCAACTGCAGACGTTCGCGCAATGCAGCAGCGAAAACTGTCCCGCCGATCTCGCGGCGCTCGCTTTGAATCCGCACGACGGGCGATGGGAGATCGAAGGCGGCGGACAAGCACTCGCGGATTCGTTAGCCGAGTCTCTCATGCAGAGCGGCGGAACTTTGCGACTTGATTCTCCCGTGTTGCGGCTAGCGTATGGTCCAGAGGGATCAGCAGTAGGAGTCGATTTGTTAAGCGGCGAACGAGTGATCGCAACGCGCGGAATAATTAGCAACCTCACTGTATGGGACACGTATGGCAAGCTCATCGGGCCGAGCCGCACGCCGCCCACGATTTCATCTCAACTCCGAAAGCTGCAATCGCCGGGAGCATATCTTCTGTTGCTCGACATGGATCGGGAGGCTGTTTCTCGTCTGCCGTCGCGACGCATCCTGGCACTTACTGATTTGCAAGACGACCAGCCCTATGATCCCAAAACCGCACAACTCGTCTTCAATGCAGCATCCGATCTCGATCGTCGTGCGCCTCAGAACAAACTCGCGGTTACCGTGTCCGCGTTCACGAATGCAGAAGACTGGTTTTCTTTCCATGAAGATCACAACACGCACGCGGAACAGGATCAAAAAATGCTCGAACAGATATGGTCGCGATTGCATTCCGCCATCCCGGAGTTGCGGGACAGCGTCGAAGTAATTGAGTCGGCAACGCCACAAAGTTTTTATGAGACAACGCGCCGCAAGTTCGGCATGATCGGCCGGCCACATTCTGAGCAGGCCATGTTGAACGGATTGTCGAAGACTCATTTGTCGAATGTCTTCATCGTTACCGACACGACGAGTTCGGGCTTGGGCATTGCGGGGGTGGTCGAGAGCGCTCATGTTCTGACAAGCATAATCGACAAAATATCCGCGTGAATCCCCTCCATTTACGGCTGAACATAATTATTGTATAGTGTCGGGCGACACTAGACTCATGTACATAACGATCGATGAAACCGACCGTCGGCCGATCTACCGACAGGTTGCGGACGAAATCAAAGGACTGATCGCCCGAGGCTCGCTCAGCGAAGGCATGGCCCTCCCGCCGGTTCGCCAGGTTGCTGATGACCTTGGTGTGAATCTGAACACGATTGCCGCCGCTTATCGCGAACTACAGAAGGAAGGTTTGTTGAAGGTTCGTCACGGAGCCGGCGCCGTCGTGTCCTCGCGGCGCGTTGCCCAACAGAGCGATAGTGATCTGCGGAAGACACTGCGCGCGAGCTTAGCTCACATGGTACTCGCAGGTTTGCCGCGGGCCGAGGTGACGGAAATCGTGAACGAAGAGATTCGCGATCTATTCAGACGAGAACGATAATCGTCAGTTGATGGGATCTCGGACCTTATTTACGATTCGGTTGCCGGAATCCGGATCAGTACGCTGAGGCGGCGGCGGAGAACTCATCGATCCCGATCCTGAGCTGCCCACGTTTCCCGCTGGTCCCAAGCGCGGTCCGCCATTTGGCCCGACCGTACCTACCGGTGGGGACCCTGCGCCGAACGTCCCATTGCCGGGCGAGTTGCTGATGTAAGGCCGATTGGCATCTGCCCACTCACCGCGATAGCCATATCGGTATTGGTAGTACGCGTAGGCATGCCCGTATGGGCTTGCCCATGAGTAGTAGAACGGCAGAAAAGTGTAACAGCTCACGAATGGGCTCCACGTCCATAGGCCCCAGCGACTGAAACCGCCAGAAAAACTCCAACTGCTAGATGCAAGATAGCCATTCAGCACGCGAGCTGATAGCTTCTCGTTTGCCCGGGCGAGGGTTTGGCCACGCTCGCGGCTCCAGTCATCGAACTCATCCCGATCCAACTTTGTTAATTTCGTAATCTGCGGCACAGGACGGGTAAAGCTAACTTTCTTGTTGCTCTTGACTATATTTTTCGGATCATTGTCGAGCCACACAAGGCCCTTTCTCACCAGCAATTCGGTAACGCCGCCCGTGACATTGATCCGATAGATACCGCTCCGCACGATCATCAGGCGCTGCTGATCAGTAACGATTGGGATGCGGAACTCTAAATCCTTAGGACCGGTCGCTTCGATGATCGCGCTGCCCTTATTTATCTTCACCTGCAGTTTATCAAGCGAATTGTCGACCAGCACAAACTCGCTTTTCTCGGAAAGCCTGAGGTAAGTGCCGGGATTCAGCAAAACCTCAACCTGACTTTCGCTGCCCGTGGTCACGACGTCTCCAGAGCCCAAATCATCCTGACTGGTCAGAAGCTGTTCCGTCGCCCCCCGTTTGACCATCACTTTCCCCGATACCGCATTCACGCCGCCCGCTTTTGCGGATATTCCAACGCGTTCGCGATTTTGAGCGTCCGCCGTAAGCGCGAGCAAAGCGATTATCATCGTCAGCACGCTAGACTTGACTGCGAGTCTTGACACTTTCATTTCAGACCTCCTGAGAGCCAGCGATTTGGGGAAGGTGCGGCAATTATACGCCGCGCGGCGACGATGTCCACTGATTTTACTGCGCTCACAGAAGCGGGTCGCTCTTACCTGCTGTTTGCGTCGCATTCACGTGGATCGCATTGTCCGATGAATCGAGATAGAAGTGACGGGTGCCGGTGGTTCCCTGTGGTTGTATTTCCGGATCCGCGTTTACTGTGAATTCGTTCTCAGAGGATTTCATGCGTAGGCGATAACCTTTCAACATTGGCATATTGGAGGCAAACCTTTGATCCAGAAAACCCGCCTGGGTCAGCGCGTCGAAATCACCATACGATCCGCGCGTCACTTTGAATTGTGTCTGCGCGGTAGCGATCGTGCGCAGTGCCTGAATCGCGAATCCTTCATCAGCCGCACTGACTGCCTTTGGATACGCGCCGAATCCGGGTTGTGACGATGAACATGAGGTGAGCAGCAACGCAACCAAGAGCATCAGCAACCTGACCTTCGTCGTTTCAGGGTTGTCATTTTTCATCTGGGAATAATCGATTGTTGACCATTTCAAAGTAGCCGCGCTTGGCACGCACGGCGAGATCGGGATGGCCAACGACTTGAACCGCGACGTCGTGCCACGCGCCCTGATGCTTTCGATTTACAGGTCGATATCCGATGCTGTAGACCGTGCTGAGATCGCGAATCACCTGCGTATAAACTCCGTTGAGATCCTTCACCTTGTTCGCGCGATAAACCTGATTGCCGCTTTCGGAAGCAAGCATCGCAAGTTGCTCGCGCGCCATTGTGTAGGCGCTGGGCGGGGTGCTGCGGGGATTAGATTCTTTTTCGGTATCGAGGTAAATCGGCACAATGATCGAGTCCACCCGTCGCACGACCTGCATTAGCTCATCGAAGGTAGTTACCGAGCCATCACCGAAGACTCCGGGCAAAGCGTTGTCTACGCCGTCGGTCATGACGACAACAGCGCTGCGGCGATGCTCCGTCCGCGACTGAATAACCACGTGCTCAAGAACGAAACGCAATGTATCCCAGAAGTTCGTGCCGCCCGACGGCTTCTCGATGTCGTCGATGCTCTTCTTCAATGCCGCGTGATCCGATGTCAATTTCGACACGATTTGAATGTCGGCGGTGAAGGTAAAGATCGCGATGCGATCGCCGGGACGTGTGGCGTCAACGAAGCGCTTTGCGGATTTGCGAATCAAACCGATCTTGTCGACAGTTGAGCCCGACAGATCCAATAGCAAGACGAGATCGAAGGGGCCGTCGCTCGACTCGAAGAAGGCGATCTCTTGCGGCGTTCCGTTATCGAGAATGGCAAAATCTTTTTGTTGCAAGTTCATCGGGGCCGGGGCGGCCGTTCGATTGAAGACGCTAACATTCAGCGTCACCAGGTCAGTATCGATGCGCACCACGTCGACTTGGTCAGGAGTCTGGGCCAAGACGTCCTGTTGGTATAGGGCTGTGAGCAGAAGAAGACCCAAAGCCCAAAGGCACTTGCGTCGGACAGCGTTCATGTTTCGAATCGAGGAGATCATCACCCGCGATGAAATTCAACTCATGACCTACCGCTCACCGCTCTCGGCGGCCTACTTCGCATAATACCCGCGTTTGCCGCGCGCTACGGTATTCGGCCGGTTGGCGTTGACGCGAATTGTTCGCCAAGAGCCGTCACGAATCTTGTTCGTTGGTCGATAAGACAACGTGTACAGCGTACCGAGATCGGCAACGACTCGATCATACGCACCAGACAAATCTTCCAGCTTCTCGCATTCGTAGAAGGCGCCGCCGCCGGCGTCAGCCAAATTTTTCATTCGATCGTGAGCCAAATCGAAAGTCTCCTGTTGAATATCCAGAGGACTGAGCGGCTCGTAACTTTGCGTGTCGGTCCAAATCGAATAGACGAGGCCATCGAATTCTTTCGCGCGGCGAATCACTTCTTCGTGAGTCAGCGTCGAGCCTTCGCCGGTCACATTCGGCAAAACGCTGTCCAGTCCGTCGCTAATCACCACGATCGCATTGCGCCGCGTATCCTTCGCTTCGCGAAAGACCTCGTCCATGGCGAACGCGATCGAGTCGTAGAGTTTCGTACTGCCGTCGGGTTTCTGAATAGAATTTATTCGCTGGCGCAAAGCTTCGTGATCGGTCGTCAACGGCGAAACGACAACCTGACTGCCGGCGAATGTAATCACGGCGATCCGATCGAACGGACGGGCCGCATTAACAAAATGAAGCGCGGCCCCCTTGATCACGTCGACAACTTTCGTGGTCGAACCTGAAAGATCGATCAGCAGCAGCAAATTGAAAGGCGCCGATGAGGATTCAAAATGCGCGATCTGTTGCGGCGCATTGTCTTCATACAAACGGAAATCGTCTTTCGTCAGATCATTCACACCGCGATTTGTTCCTCGATCGACGACGCTGACGTTCACGCTCACCAGTTCAGTATCGACGCGAATCACGTCGCCTTCGGAAATTTCTTCCGGGCCGTTTGCTACCGGCGCCGGCGTTCCCGCCGGCGTCGCAGGTTGGTTGGGTCCAAGCAGATCCGGCCGCTGTCGCGGAGTCGTAGCGGCTACAGAAGCAGTCAGAGTTTCGCTGCGATTCCGGCTGGGGATAACAATCCGTGATCCAACTTCCGCCGAATTAGCAACACTGATGTTGCCCGCCTGCGAATAAAGACGAATCGAATTGCCGCCGCCACCGACGCGGCCTTGCAACTGCGGACTGGCGCCGCGATTCACCGCGAGCGAGTCAACTGGCGACGAAACGCTTCCCGTTTTCGAATCAGCAACAATCGTTGCCTTTGCGTTGTTCGGAAGTTCGACGCGAATTTCGCCGGATCCGGTTTGCGTCAATAGCGCCGCCGGCAAACCTCGCATGACAACCGATCCGTCCGCAGTGACAATCGCGACGTGCGCACGCGCGGGAATGCGCAAATGAAGATCGATCCCGGTCGAATTCGCGGAGCCCCGCGCCAAACGAATCGAAAGCAATCCCTCGCCGCGATCGATGACCGCCGGCAACTTTGTTGACTGTTCGCTCTGTTCTACCGCCGCGACCGACACATAGTTTTCGTTCCAAACTTCGGCAATAACGCCGCCGCGCAAATTCTCAACCCGCAAATTTCCGTTCGCCGGCAACTCGAAACGCAAGTCGCCAGCCGTTTGCGACAAAGATGCCGGCACACAAATGCCTGCGGTAACCAACGAGAGGAACAGAGCGACTGCCAAACACAAGACTTTATGAAGAGAGAAGCGAGAAAATTGGGTGGCGGCCCGGTACTGCATTGGGTGATAGCTTAGACTTCAACCAACAAAAATCAAAACGGGGGAGAACTATGCCAACTCAACGAGCCTTGATTATGAAAAAGGTAACGTCGTCGTGGGCGCCAAGGCCTTCGGTCCATTCAATCACATCGCGATGAACGAAATCGATAATTTCATGCGCGGTCAGTTCGCGGGCTTGACGCACAGCATCAACCAGACGCTCCCGGCCGTATTCTTCACCAGCTGAGTTCATGGCTTCGGTTACGCCGTCTGTGTAAAGCACCAGCATCTGACCAGGTTCTATCGTTTCAAAGTATTCGTAGTAGCGCGTGTCGCGAAACATTCCCAGCGGCACGCCGCCGCGTTCTTCAAATCGAGCGGTGCCGTCTTTGTCCATCAGCAGCGCCGGATTGTGACCGGCGTTTGTGTAAGCGATGGTGTGATTCGTCGCGTCGAGAATTCCGTAAAACGCCGTGACGAATTGATTGCGTTCGATCGATTCCCAGAGCAAGTAATTTACCTTGGACATCGAGATGTGCGGCGCATAGCCGATGTGCGTGGCCGCACGCAAGCTGGCGCGCAGAAAAGCCATCAGCAACGCCGCAGGCACGCCTTTGCCTGAGACGTCAGCGATCACGACTCCGATCTGATCGTCGTAGATGCGCACCCAGTCATAGTAATCGCCGGAAACTTCTTCGGTCGGAAAGTTGTACGCGCTGATGTCGAAGCCTTCGAGCTCAGGGTCTCGCGCCGGCAGGAGCTCGAGTTGCACCTGGCGCGCGACTTCGAGCTGAGTTTCCAGCCGCTGCTTTTCGATCAACTGATCGTGCAGCATCACCTTCTCGATGATGATTGCGACTTGTGATGCCAGCAGCATCAAAACTTCCATATCATCGTTCGAGTATGCGTTGAGTTCGTCACTTTCGAGATCGAATACGCCGATGACTTCGTTGTTCGAAATGATGGGCGCGACCATTTCCGAATTCGTCCGCGGCCGCGCATTGATATAACGGGGGTTGTTGCGCACGTCGTGCGACACGTAAGGTTTGCCGGTAACCGCAACGTGACCGATCAGACCCTCGCCCATTTTCAGATGTAGCTCCTGCAAGTCATCGATCTCGTATCCACGAACCGCTTGCGTGTGAAATACGCAGGTTTCATCCAGTGTGTTTTCTTCCCATTCCGTGAACGGCCGCGAACATTTGACCAGATAGATTCCAGCCGCATCGTAAGGAATCAATGAATCGAGCGTGTCCATCACCAGGTTCAGCACTTCATCGAGATCGAGCGAGCGGCTGATCGTCTTGGTGATGTCGAGCAACATGCGCAACTTGTCGACAGTGGTCAAGCCTGCGGCGGGTTTTTGAGCTAGTTCCGGCATGGGTCTCAATTATACGTGCTCGACACTTGTCCCAGAAGCACGCTTGTATTCGGGCCAAAGATGCGTGACTTTAATGCGATATTCGACCAGTTGACGACTCACGTGAAAGTGCCGAGCGACCTCTTGTGCCGCGGACCCTTTCATTACCAATCGCCGCAGCGACGAATAGGGCACCAGAGCCGCCGCGCCGATCGCGTAGGCAGCTTCTTCATCGTCGTGATTGTAATCGCGAGCGAGAGCGCGCCCGCCCGCTACCGCAGGCGGTTCTGACAAATCACCCTTCGTGACGGTTGGGTTTCTGCCAATGACGGCGAGTCGATTTGGCGTGTGGCCCAGAAAAACATGCGCGACTTCTTCCATCAACGTAGCGCGATTGCGTTGCTTGCCGTGAGCCGGATTCAGAATCACCAGTCGCCAGCCGTTCGGCAGCGGACGCGAACACGCGCCACCGGACCATTCCTCGGCTCCTTCACTTAACAAGTGTTCGCGCGATCCAGGCGACAGACCTTCGATCGAATCGAAGTCAACGACGAGCAGCTTTGCAGACTGCGCGAGAGCGAATGGATCGAGCGGCTGATCCCCGCTCACGCCGGCAAAGTCACGCATGCCGAGAGCTCTCAACTCAAATTGTTTTCGCTTTTCCGTGGGCGGAAGAAGAAAGTTCTGCACGAGAAATTATAGTACGAAGATTGAACCACAGATGAACACAGATCTACACAGACTATTTCATTTCTTATCTGTGAATATCCGTGTTCATCCGTGGCTAATTCAGGCTCGTTTCTTATTGGACGTCGCGCTGAATTGCGCGTATGCCACGCGGAACAATTCAGAGAGCGCCTTCGCCGTGTCCGCCGTCAGATGTTTGTCGGCGCGCAGATGCGCTTCGACAATTTCCGGGGTGGATTCATGGGGATAGTAAACAACAGGTTTGGGATCGGATGCGGTGCGATGGCCGTCATGCATCACTCGTTCAATCGGCATGTCGAGCCACGACGCGAGCCGCGCGATATTGTCGGCGTCCGGCTTGCCGGCGCCATTCTCGATTCGCGACAGAGTTGAGGCCGACACGCCGGTAATATCAGCGACGTCGCGCAAACTCAGGCCCTGCTGTTCTCGCCGCCGGCGAACTGCACTGCCCAACTCAGAAGTGTTGACTCCAGTTTTCTTCATCATGGGCCATTAGTTTAGCATTGCTTGAGTTTTAGCCGCAAGACTTTGTTTTATGAACGCAACAACACCGCGAGTTGTAGCCTTGCGGCACAAAACCAAAAGAGGCGGGACAATGCCCGCCTCTAAAGGTTTCGGAATGGTCATGCAGACTATGGTTGGACCAGACGCGCACGCATTGCCGTCATCGCCAGGTCGCGTGCGCGCGGCACTAATTCCACTGCTTTCGCGATCTGCGGATCGTCTTTGGTCAGAACCTGCAGTGCGGCCACGGTTCCGTAAGCTGCCGTTGCCAATTGATAGCGCAACTGCTGTTGAATGAACTCACGATTGCGATCGAGCTGCGGCATGAACGCTTTCCAGTTAGCATCCTTCGCGACGTAATCTTTGAAAGCGTTGAAGACCGAGTCGTTCATCGGAAAATCAGTCGGCTGAATGTCGTGTTCGAACTGAATCGCACTGTCGACTTTGTACTTATCGAGACCTGAAATGCGTCCGCTGGTAACCTCGCGCGCGAAGAAAAAGATCGGGTCGCGTAGGCGAACCACCGAATTCGGCACAAGCTGCGGCTTGACCGCTTCGTCCGGCGTGATTCCGCCGCCGCCAAAAACCGGTCGGCCGGTGTCGGTTTTGCTGGCTGGGCCAGCCGGAGTTTGATTGCCGTTGGGATCGCGCAACGTTCCGCCGCGCGAAATGTAGTTGTACCAACCACCTTGGCTATAGTCGCGCTGAATCAAACGCCCGGATGGCGTGAAGTACTTCGCCGACGTTAGCGTCAGACCGGTGCCGTAGTCCATCGGAATGATGCTCTGCACCAGGCCCTTGCCGAACGTGGTCTGGCCGACGATCAACGCGCGGTCGTGATCCTGCATCGCTCCGGAAACGATTTCGGAAGCCGAAGCCGTGAACTCGTTAACGAGAATCACCAGCGGCGTTCGATCAGGATTTGGATTGTTCGATCGATAAGTGCGATCGTTCAGACCGTTCCTGCCTTTCTGGCTCAGAACCAGTTGGTCTTTCGGAAGAAAAGCGCTGGCAACTTCGATCGCTTTGTCGAGGAATCCGCCCGGGTTGTTGCGCAAGTCGAGCACAAGCGAATTCATGCCTTTCTGATGCAGCCCGTCGAGCGCATCCTGCAAACCTTGCGCGGTGTCGTAATTGAAGCCGTGCGTCATGTCGATATAGCCGACGCCCGGACGAATCATGTAGTAGTCAGGAACGGAAGGCTGCGACACCGCATCGCGAATGATGTCCACCGTTTCCACGCGGCCAGAACTGGCGCGCGTGACGGTGACCTTGACGTCGCTGCCGCGCGGCCCGCGAATCTTGTCGCGCACCTCCGCAGAAGACTTGCCGTGCATCGCGACCCCGTCAACGGCGTCGATACGATCGCCGTATCTCAGCCCCGCCTTCTGTGCGGGCGCGTTGTGAAAAGTTGCGGTAATGTAGGTATCGACTGACTCGCCGACTGAATAATTCTGAATGGTCGCGCCGATGCCGAGATATTCGCTGCGCTGATCAGTTTTCAGCTCATCGAATTCTTCCTTGTCGAAATAATTCGAGTGCGGATCGAGCGTCCGCAGCGCTCCCATGATCGAAGACTTGTAGACATCGTTGTAATTCAGTTTGTTGCCGTCGATGTAATTGTCCTCGACGACCTTCAACGCGTCGCCGTAATCCTGCGAGATCGCGGGCACGGCATTGCTCATCGTGCGTGTACGCGGCCGCCGATCAGGCGCGGGCGCGGCTGGCTGCGTCCGACCGCTTGTGCGGCCCGAGGAAGTATTCGATTGACCAGGTTTTTGTTGCGCCAGAACAAAGACGGGAAGCGCCAGAGAAAAAATGATTAGCGCCGCAAGCGCCAGCGAGAATTTATTCTTCACTTAGAACCTCACAGGAATTGAACTCGAACCCCGGGGAGCCCCTTTGCTCGATCACATCACGACCAGGAAGTCGTTTTGCAATCTTAACGGATGCGGGAGCGAGCGGCAAGGTTGCGTTGGAAGTCAGAAGCCGTTCAATTAGATCAATTGAGCGGTGATTAGGCCGCGTGCATCAAGGCGGTCCTCATCGCGGCTGCCGATTGCCAACGCTGCCCGGGATCTTTGGCCAGCGACCGTTCGATGACTTCAGCGACGCGTTCGGGCACATTCGACGCGCGCTGTCGTAGCGGAATGATTTGGCCTTCGAAGATGGCGCGCACCGTTCCGGCCATATCATTGTTCGGTCCCATGTCCAACGCGACATCACCGGCCAGCAGGCTGTAGGCGGTCATACCGATCGCGTAGATGTCCGAGGTTGGCCGCACGTTCCGAAAATCTCGAATTTGTTCCGGCGGCATGTACGCGAAGGTGCCGGCCATGTCACCGGCCATAGTGATGCCGCTCATTCCGGTTTGGGTGAAACTCTTTGCCAGGCCGAAGTCGGTGAGCTTGGCAGTGAAGTTCGGCGAATCGCCGGCAACCAGAATGTTCGATTCTTTTATGTCGCGATGGATGTAGCCGCGCGCGTGCGCATAAGCCAGAGCGTCGAGCGATTGCGAAATAATGTTGATGGCTTCCTGATAAGGCAGGCGACCGCCCTGGGCATCGGCCAGACGTGCCGCGTCCGAACCTTCGACGTATTCACTCACGAGATAGACGGCGCCGTTGTGTGTTCCGCTTTCGATGAAGCGAACGATGTTGGGATGATCGAGAGCGGCGGCAACGTCGATCTCGCGCATGAAGCGACGCAGAGATTGATCCGCGACCGCGACTTCGGGAAGCAGTGTCTTGATGGCGACTGATTCGCCGCTCTTTTCACTGCGGGCCAACATCACGCAGCCCATGCCGCCACGCCCCAGCATTCTAATCATTTCGTAGCCCGGAACAGGTTGCGGCCTGCGCTTCAATTCCTCGCGGCAATCTTCGCAAATGAAAGTCAGCTTATCGTCCGCGGCGGCTTCAGTCTGTTCCCGGCGACCGCAGTTCGCGCATTCGATCGTCACGAGCGATGGTCGAGCCAGCGTCGGCGCGCCTGAGCTATCAATCGACTGGGACGGCTCGGCCAGCACATCGACCTGCAGAACCGTCTGACCGCCTTGGATGCGATCGCCGCTGTGCAGAAATACTTCCGAGACTCGCTGGCCGTTCACAAACGTACCATTCGTCGATCCCAGGTCGCGGAGAAAACAACGCGGCGGGGCAATCTCGAGCAGGCAATGATGGCGAGAGAAAAACTTGTCTTCGGGCAGGTAAAGATGCGCGGCGTCACTACGGCCAATCAGGAAAGTATCGTGTTGGTCGAAAGCGAATTCGCGGCCGGTGTAAGGGCCTTCCAGGACTCGTAGAGTAACGCGCATTGAGGGACATCACCGGCTGATTTCCAGATCGTCGAAGGCTATTTCGTGTTCGTCGCTGGCGTACAGACCTACGCGGCCATTGTCATATTTCTCGATGTCAACGATTGAAGTTACGAATTGTCCGTTGATATAGAAGTCCAGCTTTCGATCGCGAATTCTGACCTCGAGCTGGTTCGGCGAGGTGCCGCCGCGAATGGCGCTGAACGAAGTCCACTCGACAATGGTCGTGTCCTTTCCGCCCTTCTGATCGACGATTTTGTATTTGGGATCGTCGCCGCTGTGCAGGTAGGCGAAACGCCATCGATACTGCGCGTGCCGATTCGGACCGTGGCGTTCTTCGTCTTGTAATCCGGCTTATCAGGCGCATAAATGACGAAGTAGAAACCCTTGACGCCCTTCATGTGATACTCCTCGTCCGCGTACCACATCGTGCCGTAAGTCGACGAGCCGGTGCGCCAGTCCTGCTTGGAAAAATCATCGCTGAAAGACGTGAGCGTCGAACGCGCGTTCGAGTTTTCGTTCGTATTCGTCACGTCTGAGTTCGCGTTCTTGTTGGTGTTCGTGTTGTGGTTCGCCGTTCGATTCGAGTTGCCGTTGTTGTTGTTCGTGTTGGTCATGTTGGCGACCGCGACGATCAAGATGACGACGCCGATTACCATAAAGACGAGCACCGCGCCGATCCCCAAAATCCATGGCCAGACGCTGCGCTTTTGCGGCTGCGCGGGCGGCATCGGAGACCAGGCCGGCGGCGACGGTGGTTGGGGCGGTTGCGGCGGGGGCATCGACGGCTGCTGGCTGGGATAAGCAATCGTTGGCTGCGGAGTAGTTTCGCGCGACTGGGGATATTGAACCGTCGCACTCGGATCGAACGACGATGGCGCGGCCGTACTCACCAGCGGTGATCCGTCATCGAGACAAAAACTCAGAGCATCATCGGTGTAGGTACGATTGCATTGGGGACAGCGCTTCATGTTGGCCTCGTTTCGTTATTTCGTACGACGCTCGTAATGTCGAGCCGATGCTAGTGCAGTTCAAGCGTCGCAGTCTATACGACAAGTCAAATCATACTCAAGTGAAATGCAAGATAAAGTGAGGATCTTGAAGTCAGTACCATCCGCGTAAGCGGATGGGTTAATCAATCAACTTCCGCACTTGCCACCCTTAGCGTGACGACATCATTGATGCCAAATACGAGGGAAGTGCCATGTCGCTCGACTCAGGTGCAGTCCTGATCCCATCCGCTCACGCGGATGGTACTGACCTCGCAATTCTTTACAGAGTTCGTCCGCAGCGCCCGCAGAATTTGGTTCCCGCGGCATAGGTAGCATTGCATCCGGCGCACAACACTTCGACGGGTCGTGGCGCATTCCACGCGATCGCGGCGCCGCCCAGCGAAGCTCCGCAACGGCCACAGAATTTGGTTCCGAGCGGTTGATCCGTTCCGCAGCGTGTGCAGCGAATCGGACCGGTCGCGCCGCGAAGACTTGGTTGATTGAGGCTTGGATAAGAAGGCTGCGGTTGCGGCGGGTGATGAATAGAAGCTTCGGCGGTCACCATATCAAAGTTTGTGTTGCCACAACGTCCGCAAAATTTCGTGCCGGCCGCGAATCGCGAACCGCACTTGGCGCAAGAGACAATAAGCGGCGACTGGATTGCGACGCCGGACACGCTGCCGAGGCTTCCGCCTTGTGAGGGAGAAAGCCCGCTCGAAGGAGCGGATTTGAATTGCGCTTGAATAATTTGCTCGTCTGAGTCGGGGCGAATCTCGATGATCCGCTCGTCGTCTTCATCGCCACCATGCGCCACGCGCAAGACGTGCTTGCCGGGGGGAATCGATTTCAAAATCACGCGACCAGATCGTCCGATGCTGCCGTGACGCTCGTCATCCACGTATACTTCTGCGCCGCTGGGCGCCATGATCACGACGCGTGCTTCACCTTTTTCTTCTTTCACTGAAGCGTTGTCGAAAGCATCATCGAATTCAGTAAACCATTCCGCGACTGTCGCCGGACGACCCTCTGCTTCGCGTTTCAAAGCGCGCATCACCGACGCTTCGACTTCCGACGGAACATCTGAGCGCAGCGTGCTGAGCGCGGGCGCGTCCTGCGTCAGCTTCGAGGCAAAGATTTGCATGATGTCGCCGGTGAATGGCGGGCGACCGCCGAGCATGTGATAGGCCATTGCGCCCAGCGCATAAATGTCCGCGCGCGCATCGAGAGCCGCGCCGGCCTGCATCTGTTCCGGCGCCATGTATTCCGGCGTGCCGAGAATTCCACGCGACGCCGGCCCGCTGCCGGAAGTAATCCCTGCGAGGCTCTGGCTGATAATCTTCGCGAGTCCAAAATCGCCGACCTTCACAAAGTCGTCGCCGCTGACAGTTCCGTCCTTTTTCTTTCGCTGAACGATGAAGACGTTCGCCGGCTTTAAATCGCGATGCAGAATTCCTTCATCGTGCGCGGCTTCGACGCCGGCGCTGATCTGTTTCAGCAGAGTATGCGCGCGCTGCACCGTGACCGTGCCTTCGCGACGAAGCAGTTGATAGAGCGATTCGCCTTCGACGTATTCCATCACGAGAAAGAAGACGCCCTCGGCGCTCTTCCCGAAATCAGTGACGTCGATGACGTTCGGATGCTGGATGGATGCGGCGGTGCGAGCTTCGCGTTCGAATCGCGCGATGGCTTCGCCTTCCTGCAAATCTTCGTCTGAGAGAACGTCGGGACGAATCGTCTTCACCGCCACGCGGCGAGTAATCAGATTCTGGTCGCGCGCGAGATAAACCTGGCCCATCGCGCCGCGGCCCAGACGCTTATCAAGACGATACCGCCCGTTCAGCAAGGTCGTGCCCGGCAGCGTCGTTTTGGTTTTTGCCTGGTCGTCCGGACAGAGAGCGGCGTCGTCTTCAAAGCACCGTTCGCAACGTGGACATTCGCGCATAGTAAGGAAAATCGACCTAAGCTGAAGAATAAGGCGTTGCCGAAGCGCGGTCAATCGCGGTCTTTGAAGTCACGTGTCAGAAGCCCGCGCGTCAGCAAGGGCTCGTTCAAAAGTGGCCGTCCCTTACGGTCGGGCTTCTGACTCCAGAACAAACCTCTTTACTTGGTGGGCCAACTATCCGATAATTCCCTCCCCCCCCGTCTGACGGACCAGGGCCGAGCCAATCAGAGTTCGAGAAAATGCGGGCACGACGCCCGCGTTTGTGTCTGTAGCGCAAGTTCGATTGCGCAAATGCAAGTTAACAACGTGCGATACATGGAGGATCCTCGATGCGATCGATTTGGAAAGGTCACATACGTTTTCTGCTGGTCGCGATTCCGATTCGCGTCTACAACGCGATCGAAGCGTCCGAAAAAATTCAGTTCAACCAACTGCACCGCGAAGACTTTGGTCCGATCGGCTATGACAAGCGCTGCAAAAAATGCAGCCAGATCGTTACGAACGATCAGATCACGAAAGGTTACCAGTACGAGCCGGATCGTTATGCGTTGGTCGAGCCGGACGAGATCGCAAAGATAAAGATCAGGACAACCAAGGCAATCGACATCATCGGCTTCGTCGACACCTCTGAGATTCCGACTACGTTCTTTGATTCTCCTTATTATCTCGGGCCGGACGGCGCGGTCGCAGAGAAACCTTACGCGCTGCTGCGCCAGGTGCTGAAAGACACGGGCAAAGTCGGACTCGCGAAAGTTGTGCTGCGCGATCGCGAAGATTTGGTCGCGGTCTTTCCGCTCGAGGATGGAATTGTTTTGCAGAAGCTGCGCTACCCCGCAGAGGTTCGCAAAGTCGAAGAAGTTCCCGATCTTGATAAAGCTACCAAGCTGGATAAGAAAGAATTAATGCTCGCGACCAGCTTGGTCGAACAGATGGTGACATCGTTCGCGGACGTCGACACGGTCGATCATTATCACCAGGCTTTGCGCAAGCTGATCGATTCGAAGATCAAGGGTAAGAAAGTTACCGAGTTTGAAAAGGTCGAAGACATTCCGCGTCTCGATATCATGACCGCATTGAAGAAGAGCTTGCAGGCATCCTCACGCAAGCCGATGGTCAAAGCGGCGCCGGTCGCGAAAAAGAAAGCCGCGCTCACCCTGGTCAAGGCAAAACCGGCAACGGCAAAGAAACGAAAGGTGGGGTAAGAACAAGTCCGCAGATTACGCCGATCACGCAGATTGATTTCGCTGTGATCACGTGCGAAATTGCGATTCCGAGTGAGTTCTTATTTGGTTCTCGATCTTCCTATCTGCGAAATCTGCGTAATCGGCGGATAACTTCTTTTCACACCGGCCTGACTGCCTTCTGAAACGCTTTCATTCCCAGCGTATTCAAAACCTCGCCGCGCCGAATCCATGCTCGACGTGCGATGCCGACGCCGAACTTCACATTGTTTAGCGCTCCCATCGAATGCGCATCCACTGAAATCACAAATTTGATCTTGCGTTTGCGAGCTTCGCGCAGCCAGCGCGGTTCCATGTCCAGCCGATAAGGATCGCCGTTAACCTCTACCGCGGCACGATTCTCGGCGATGACATCCAGGATTTCTTCTACGCGACAATCGAAGGGCGGGCGCTTTTGAATCAACCGACCCAGCGCGTGGCCCCAGATCTTGAACACCGGTTGGCGCATCGCGGTCACGATTCGGCGGGTCATCTTGTCTGAGTCCATTTTGTAGCGCGAATGAATGCTGGCGACGATCACGTCGAATTGCTCAAGAATCCAATCAGGATAATCGAGCGAACCATTGGCAACGATATCCGACTCAGTCCCTTTCAGAATCTTCACCTTCGTCTTCTGCTGAACTTCGTCGATCTCTTCCCACTGTCGCTGCAGCCGATCGATTTTCACGCCGCCGGCATAGAAGGCCGTCGGTGAGTGATCCGTAATCGTGATGTACTTCATGCCCATTGACTCCGCGGCAGCGACCATTTGCTCGACGCTGTGCTTGCCGTCTGAGTACGTCGTGTGGCAATGGACCATCCCGCGAATGTCTTCGGCTGTGATCAGATCTTCCGTCAGTTTCCGTTTCAACGCGGCTTCGATTTCACCCTCGTCTTCGCGAAGCTCCGGTGCAACGAATTGCATGCCGAGGCGTCGATAGATCTCCGGTTCATTCTCGACTCGATGCAGCGACTTCGCGGTCGCGCGCCTCGCGCTATCTTTTTGAATTCCATTCGAGGTGAGCTTCAATCTCTTCTTCGCCGCGATCGTTTGCAGCTTCGCCAGATGGGCTGGCGATCCTGTCGCAATCAACAAAGCCATCGCAAACTCTTCCGAATTCACGACGATAAGCTGTGCACCGAATCCCTCGCTCAGCTGAACAGTCACTCGATCGGCAGAACGTTCGATCTCGCGAGCAATCATCGGAAACTTCAGAAAATCATCGACCAGCGTCCGCGGCTTCTTAGCGCTGGCGACGATGACGATTTGCCCAACGGTTTCTTTCCAACGCCGCAGGGAGCCGGCGAGCTCAGCGTCGATCAGAGTACGCGAAGTTTTCAGGTATTCGATGATTCGATCGCCCGCGCGCAGCGCGTGATGAATATGAATTCGCTGTTCGGGCTTTTCGTCGACTGCATTAATCGCTTCTAGAATTCGCTCTTCCGTCTTTGCTCCAAAGCCTTTGACGTTGCGTAATTTCCCTGCTTCGGCCGCAGCTCTCAATTCATCAATCGTGGTAATGCCGAGGGCACGATGCAATTGATCGACTTTCTTGACGTTCAATCCCCGCACGTTCGAAAGCTCGACGATGCCCGGCGGGAACTTTGCGCGCAGCTCATTCAAGAAAGCCGATTGCCCGGTCGTATAAAGCTCTTCGATCTGTTTGGCCAGCGCATAGCCAATGCCTTTCACGAACGTCAGTCGATTCTCTTTGATCAGCTTGCCGGGATCTTCCGACAACTCAGCAACCGATCGGGAGCCGAGTTTGTAAGCGCGCGCTTTGAAATACTCGCCACCTTTCAATTCGAGCAGCGTTCCGATTTCCTGAAGCGCTGCCGCAATCGCATATTTGTCTGGTCGTTGGGCCATAGTTAAACCAAAAGAGCTTGCACTGCCATGCCAGCGAAATGCCGCGCGCACCAAGTCTATGGCATGGAGGGTGCTTATTCATAAACGCCAACATAAGCACCAGTCTCAGCAACAGGAAACCGACATCGTCGTTAGGACTCTGTAAGAATGGCGAACGAACTACGCACCGAAGTCGAACAGGTTAAAAAACGCGCTGATGTAAAGCAGGCGCTCAAGCAGACCAGCATCGTCAAACCCGAGGACGACAAACCGAAAGCGAAAGCCAAGGACAAGGTGGTGCTGAGCACACACGCGATCGTGCTGCTCGCGCTGTTGGTCGCTCGGTACCTTCTGCAATTTAGTCTTTTTGGTTTTGCCGCAAGATATCCTAAGACAATCGACGTGCTGCAACGACTCGACCTCGGCGCGATGGGCGTGGTGTTCGTTCTCGCGGTGGCCAAAATCGTCGACGTTTATGTCATCGGCGGTCTTTATAGCCCGGTCTCGAGATATAACCTGCGGCGCGTCGCGAAACTTGCGCTGGGCCTGTTACTGGCTCTGATTGTTATCTCGGCGCTCTTTAAGACCTGGTATACGGCTGTCGTTTCCGTCGGACTCGCGTCATTAGTCTTGGGCCTTGCGGTTCAGACGCCGATGACCAGTTTTCTCGGATGGATTTACATTTTGGCGCGCGCGCCGTATCGCGTCGGAGATCGAATCAAGATCGGCGACGCGACGGGCGACGTAATCGACGTGAGTTATCTCGACACGACGTTGTGGGAATTTGGCGGTGACTATCTTTCGACCGATCATCCGTCGGGCCGGATCATCAGATTTCCAAATTCAAAGATTCTAAGTTCGACCATTTACAACTACACGTGGCCGGTCTTCCCTTACGTCTGGAACGAGGTCAAATTCAGCATCGCCTACCAGAGCGATTTGGAATTTGTCGCCGAGACGATGGAGCGCGTCGCTGCCGTGGAAGTCGGCGAAGCGATGATGAAGCAGGTGCGGATCTTTCGCGAATTGTTGGCCCAGACGCCGGTCGATCAATTGGAAGTCCGAGAGTACCCGGCCGTTCTGTTTCGCGTTAATGCCAACACGTGGCTCGACGTAATCGTGCGATACCTTGTGCATCCGAAAGAGGCGGGCCGCGTAAAGTCGCGTCTGATCAAGAAATTATTGAAAGAACTTAACGCCGCTCCCGAGCGCGTGCAGTTTCCGAAAGGCGACGCCCGCTGAGCGCTTTTATCAATCTCGAAACGAGGAAATCCGATGAGAGAACTTTTTCACAAGTTCGCACAAATAACATCGCAAGCCGTCGGTTCATCATGGTCTTTCATTCTCGCCGTTCTAATCATCCTGGTCTGGGCCGCGACGGGACCGATGTTTCATTACTCTGACACCTGGCAGTTAGTCATCAACACCGGCACCACGATTATCACGTTCCTGATGGTCTTCCTGATTCAGAACACGCAGAACCGCGACGCCATCGCGATTCACCTGAAACTCGACGAGTTGATTAAGGGTGTCAAAGGCGCGCGCACAAGTTTGGTGAATCTCGAACAACTTTCTGACGAGGACCTCGAGAGCTTGCAGAAAGAATTCGAACGGATACATCACTCTGAAAGCCATCACATCAAGAAGAGAAAACCGAACGCGAATGACGACGATTGAGCGATTGAACGCGAACGGCATACGCCGAATCGGGTCGCCAGAGAAAGGCTTTCGTTACAAACATGCAGGCGGTAAGCGACTGTCGCGGGCAGAACTGTCACGCATCGACGAGCTGAAAATTCCCCCGGCCTGGGAAGATGTTCATATCAATCCAGCCGCTAACGGCGCTGTGCAAGCGCTGGGCAAAGACGCTGCAGGTCGTTGGCAATATCTCTATCACGAACGCCACGTGCGGCATCGTGAAAGTAAGAAACTGCTGCGGCTGATTCAATTCGCGCAGAATCTTCCCGCGCTGCGTAAAACCGTCGCACGTCACCTGCGTCTGCCGGGTCTGCCGCGCGAGCGCGTGATGGCTGCAATCCTGCGCATTCTCTCATCGAGTTTCATTCGCCCGGGTAGTCAGGTTTACGCGAATGAGAATGGAAGTTACGGCATCGCCACGCTGCGGCCTAAGCACGTTAAGGTGAAAGGCGATCTGATCATCTTCGATTTTCCGGGGAAGTCAGGCGTGCAACAGCATCGAGAGTTTCGCGATCGCAGCGTCGCAAAAATCGTGAAGGAACTGCTGAAGCATCCTTCGCGCGAAGTCTTCGCGTATGAAAACGGCGAGGGCAAACTGGTCGATGTAAAGCGGCGGCACATTAACGAATACATCAAAGAAGTCATGGGCGGAAATTTCACGGCGAAGGATTTTCGCACGTGGGCCGGCACATTGATTTGCGCTTGCGCGCTGGCGCGCGCGGCGGCAGAAATTCAAGACCATCCACGCGAATCAAAACGCACCCTTGTCGCCGCAATCAAAGAAACCGCCGACTCTTTGGGCAATACTCCGGCGGTGTGCCGCGACGCTTACATCTGCCCGCTGGTAGTGAGCGGATTCACTGCCGGTCTGGTAATCGATCGCTACTTTGAGAGCGTGAAAGACCTGATCAAATATCGCGGCCGGTCTTTGCACCCGGCCGAAAAGTCTTTGCTTAAATTACTAAAGCGGGAACTCAGTACGAACGGAAAAACAAGGTGACATTTCTCCGTATGATCGTTCAAATTTTCGACCAAAGAATGTATTTGCTTTTAGCGGTTCGCGATGTTAATTTTATTTGCTTACTTTCCCCGATTGGCTACTTCAACCTTGAAAGGATTTTCTGATAGATGAAACATTTTAGTATGAAGGTGAAACTCGCTTTGGGTCTCGCCGTTATCGCTCTGTTCGTTACGGCTTCGGCCCTGGCCCGCTCTGGCAAGCAGGACTTTGTGCTGCACAATAAAACGGGTGTCGAGATTCATTCGCTCTACGTGTCGCCTCATTCAACCGATGACTGGGAAGAGGATGTTCTCGGCGTCGACACATTGCCGAACGGGGAAAGCGTCAAGGTGACGTTTGAGGATCGTGACAAGCACGTTCACTGGGATCTCAAGGTAACGGACAAAGACGGCAACTCGCTCGAGTGGTACGATCTGAACCTGATTGAAACCGACGAAGTCACGCTGCACTGGGATGCCAGCAAGGGCAAAGGCTGGGCCGACATTAAGTAGCTCGCCTTCCAACCGCGAATTGATTTACGCGCGACTGCTCGCGGCCTGGACGGCGCGAGCAGTTTTCTTTGGCGCTGCATCGACTCCGATTTTTCCATCCGTCGATGTAAACTGCCCTCCACCTTTCGGAGGCTTAGCATGAATCACTTTTCGCGCGCGTTTCTCATCGTCTTCATTACAAGTTTTACCGCGCTAGCTCAATACAATCCCGAAAACTTTTCCGCAATGAAGTGGCGGCTCGTTGGGCCACATCGCGCCGGCCGCGTCACCACCGTGGCGGGCATTCCCGGCCAGCCATCGATTTATTACTTCGGCACGCCGGGCGGCGGCGTTTGGAAGACGAGCGATGGCGGCCGCACCTGGAAACCGATCTTTGACGACGCGCAGGTGCCGTCGATTGGCGCTGTCGTGGTCGCCCCATCGAATCCAAACATCGTCTACGTGGGCACGGGCGAGCAGTTGGAAGGCAACGGTATTTACAAATCAATTGACGCGGGTGCGACCTGGACCAATGTGGGATTAACCGACGTGCATCATATTTCTTCGATCGTCGTCGATCCGCGAGATCCCAACGTTGTCCTGGTCGGCACTTACAATTTTTCATTCCCCGATCCGCAGCGCGGTGTCTTCAAAACACCCGATGGCGGCAAGACCTGGAGCAAAGTTTTCTTCAAAGACGATAAGACGAGCATCGCCGATATGTGCGCCGCCCCTGACGATCCGCGCGTAATTTATGCGGCGAGTTTTGCGTTGCAATTCGATCCGAACAACCGGCGCGGAGCTGCCGAAGCGCAAATCTTCAAATCGACAGACGAAGGCGCGACCTGGCAGCAGGTCAGCGAAACAGGTCTGCCGGCTAATCCGCGTGGGCGCATCGGCGTAACTGTCGCCCGCGGAACAAATGGGAAACGCGTCTACGCGATCATGAGCCAGGGTTTCTTTCGATCCGACGATGGCGGCGCGACCTGGCAACAGAGCACAAAAGATCCGCGCGTGCTCGGCAGCGGATATTTCAGCCGCACGTACGCTGATCCAAACAACGGCGACCTGGTTTACGTGGTGCAGACCTCAACGTATCGGTCGACTGACGGTGGCAAAACTTTTCAAGCATGGAAAGGCGAACCCAGCGGCGAAGACGATCACGTGCTCTGGATCGATCCGACCGATTCGCAACGTATTCTTATGGGAACCGATCAGGGCGCGGTGATCACGCTCAACAGCGGCGGCACGTGGACCGAATGGTTCAATCAACCTACGGGCGAGATGTATCACGTCACGACCGACAATCAATTTCCCTATCGGGTCTACGCGGCGCAGCAGGACAGCGGATCGGTCGCCGTGCTGAGTCGTAGCGACTTTGGCATAATCACGTATCGCGATTGGTTCTCGACCGGCGCGTTTGAAAGTGGTCGTATCGTTCCTGACACGACCAATCCGAATCTGGTTTTCGCGGTTGGTTGGTACGGATCAGTTTTGCGTTTGGATCGAACAACGGGTCAGCTCGCGACCGTGTTCGCTCCCGGCGCGAAGTATCGTTATACGTGGGAGACGCCGCTGATGCGTTCACCTCACGATCCAAAGACGATGTATCTCGGGACGCAATACGTGATGCGCACAACTGACGACGGTGAAAATTGGCAGGAGATGAGTCCCGATCTTACAACCACGGATCCGGCAAAGCCCGGCAACGGAGTGATTCAAGTCATCGCCCCATCAGCAGCGAAATCCGGAGAGCTCTGGGTTGGCACAAGCATCGGCCTGGTCCAACTCACGCGTGACAACGGCGCGACGTGGAACGTCGTCACGCCCGCGGAATTACCGGCGAACAGCAGCATCACTCTGATCGAAGCTTCACCAAACGACGGAGACACAGCTTATGTCGTCGCGGCTGGCCGCAACGACTTGCATCCTTACATCTATCGCACGCGCGATGCCGGAAAGACCTGGCAAAAGACTGTGAACGGCCTGCCTGATAACGCCATCGCGCGCGTCGTTCGTGAAGATCCGCAGCGGAAAGGGTTGCTGTACGGCGGAACCGAAAAAGCAGTCTACGTTTCGTACGACGGCGGCGACCATTGGCAGTCTCTGCAGTTCAATCTGCCGACGGTTTCAGTGCGCGACCTGCACGTTCATGGCGACGATCTGGTGGCGGCAACTTACGGACGTTCGCTTTGGGTTCTTGATGACATCTCGCCGCTGCGACAGACGGGTTCTGAGATCGCGAGCGCTCAATTATTCAAACCTTCAACGGCGGTGCGCACGCGTTGGGACAATCATCCCGACACGCCTTTGCCGCCTGAGACACCGCACGGCGACAATCCGCCGGATGGCGTGATCATTTATTATTATTTGAAGTCGGCGCCGAAAGAGATCTCGCTCGAGATTCGCGACGATCGCGGCAACGTCGTCAGAAGATTCTCAGATAAAGCCGAGCCACGCGATCCGCGTCCGAAGAATGTTCCGGAATGGTGGTTTGAACCGCCCACGGCGCTATCGACGAGGGTGGGCTTGAATCGTTTCGTTTGGAATTTGCAGTGGCCGCATCCGGACGCGCTCGCGTTCAGCTTCCGCGGACTGCCGCTTGATTACATTGAATACACCCTGCCCGATCACGCGGTCGCCGGCAACACGCCAGTCAATCAACCACCGGGACCGTTTGTCGTGCCCGGAACTTACGAAGTTATTTTGACGGTGGATGGTAAGACCTATCGTCAACCTCTAACCGTTGCCCTCGATCCGCGCGTGAAAACTTCAGCAGCGGACTTGCAAGCGCAGACCGATCTCGCGCGCATGATCGACGACTGGATGAACATCAGCTATCGGGCTTATAACGACGTGACCAAGCTACGCGCGACGCTGGATGAGCTTCGACGGTCGGATAAGTTTGAATCAAAAGAGGTACTGGTTACGTTGGATAAAGATCTGGGCGAGCTTCAGGACGGATTTGGCGCCATCAATCGAGACATCACGCGGTTCGTCACGATGGTTCAGAGTGGCGACGCCCGCCCAGCTAAATCGATCATCGAAAATGTCGCGCCGTCCTGCATTGCTTTAAAAAATAATCTGGCCCATTTGAGAATCCTCAACCAGGAAAAGCTAGCAAGTTTGAATACGATGTTAAGGCAAAGCAGGCTCGCACTCATACCGATTCCTACTATTCCAAATGATCCCAAGTGTACGAATTGATAAGGGAAGAATGACCAAACGCGCTATACATCGCGAAATTCCAGAGGCGCATCGCGCCTCAGAGCACCTCGATAACGAGCGCACGTTCCTCGCGTGGGTGCGCACGAACGTCGCACTAATCAGTCTCGGCTTTGTTGTCTCACGGCTCAGTCCAACACTCAGCGCGGCTGGAGCGACCAATGCGAGCCGGATCCTCTCCAGAACTCAACCAGTCGGAATCGTGCTCATTGTGTTTGGAGCCTTAGTGACCGTGCTCGCAGCTTTGCGCTACGATCAAGTCAACCGTCAGATCGAAGCCGGAGTGGTAAAGCCTGATCGCGCTTTGGTTTGGGTCGTGACCCTGATAATCAGTCTGTTATCGGCAGCCGCGGTCGTCTACATGGTAATGGGCGGCTGAGAGAAATCTCCCGGCCGCCCATCTTGTCTAATCGATTTCAGCAGAGCTACTACGAACAACTTCCATTCACCGTGTAATGCGGGCCGCTGTCTATTGCTGG
The DNA here is from genome assembly GCA_003222895.1 of Acidobacteriota bacterium. Taxonomy (GTDB): domain Bacteria; phylum Acidobacteriota; class Blastocatellia; order Pyrinomonadales; family Pyrinomonadaceae; genus UBA11740. Next base: position 37,099 of record QHXI01000090.1, read on the forward strand.
CCCGCTTCCCTGGCTCTTCGGCACAACCACTCTCGCCGTCGCAGTTCCGACATTTCCAGTCGAATCCGTAACTTTGATGGTGATTGTGTAAACCCGGCCGTCGCCGTCGCCATCTCGTTCAGCACGCAATTGAACTGACTTACAATCGCCTGCGATTACAATGTCATTCAGCGTGTTGCCATCACCTTCGCTGTTCTCCAACTCATCACTGATAACCTTCGAGATGACGACGTCGCCAACGCCGAGGCCCGTATCGCAGCTATCCGATACGCTCGCGACAAAGTTAGTTATGGTAAAGCTCACGTACTTGTGATTCGGAGACCACAGTATGGGCGCGGCCCCGTTCAGTGTAATCACTGGCGCTGTCGAATCGACAACGTTTACGGTGCGCGTCTGTGAGACCGCCGGATTACCCGACGGATCGCTGGCGGTGTAGGTGATCGTGTATGTCCCCGGCGTGTTGACATCCACCGTGCCGGCCGCAGTTGCCGGAAAACTGCCCGCGCAATTATCGCTGGCGGTCGCGCCAGGATCGGTGAAGCTCGTGTGGCACTCAACGGTCATCGGATTAGATCCATTAAGGGTGATCAGCGGTGCAGTCGTGTCAACTACGTTTACCGTGCGATTTTTTGAGGTCGTATGCGAGCCATCGCTGACCATGTACGTCAACATGTAGCTGCCGACAACATTTGAATTGACCGCGCCGCTCACGATGATCGCGCTCGTCAAATCGCCCGCGCACTGATCGCTCGCAGTCGCGCCAAGATCTACAAAAGTAGTATGGCACTCGACTGTCATTGGATTCGGGCCATTAAGGGTGATTGTCGGCGCTTGCGTGTCGACGATGTTAATGATCACATCGTCAGTGTCTGATCCGCCGCCTGATGACGAAAGCGTGAGCGTGATGGTGTGCGTCCCGGCCGGCAGAGCCACCACCAACGTCGCACCCGTGCCAAGTGTCGTCGTTCCCTCTGTCCAGGTGTACGTCAGCGTCCCGCTTCCCGTTGACGCAGTCCCATCGAGAGTCGCGCTCGTGGTTACGCCGGAACACTCGACAGTCTGATCGGGTCCGGCATTCGCAACCAACGGAGTCGCCGTGTTGCTGAGTTTCTGAATACGATCATTTCCAGAGTCGGCCACGAATACGTTTATTAAAAGTTCCGGTTGAGGTGAAGCTCTGAATTCGATTGTTGCCGCTATCAGCAACATAGACGTTGCCTCCCGCGGCGGTCACGCCGGTAGGTGAGGTGAATTCGCTGTTCCCGCTGCCCGAGGTTCCCCACACCCTGACAAATCCACCGGTTGAAGTAAATTCTTCAATGCGACTATTGCCGGTGTCGGCTACATAGACGTTGTCAGATACGTCAATCGCGATCCCTTGAGGGAAACTCATCTGCCCATTTCCGGCTCCGCTGCTGCCCCAATCGACAATATGAGTTCCAGCCGAGTCGTATTTTCGTATTCGGTGATTGTTGCCATCCAGGATGTAGACATTATTCGCGGAGTCCACGGCCACGCCGCTCGGACTTAGTAAGCCGCTCCCGACGAAATTCAAAAAGGTGCCGATTGAATTGAACTTTGACACCCGATTCGTTGGATCATTTGCATCCGAGACATAAATGTTTCCGGCTGAATCAACCGCGATTCCGGAAGGCGTAATAAATTGCCCGGGTGAAGAACCGCCGCTTCCGAACTTCAGTATGAAGGTCCCGGTGTTATCAAACTTTTGCACGCGCTGACCGCCTTCCGCAACGTAGACATTTCCGCCAGCGTCAACGGTGATGGCGGTAGGTGTAAAAAACTGACCGTCGTTTGATCCGGTACTTCCCCACTTCGTCACAAAGGTAAGGGCGGCGACGCCGATTGACACCGCTAATACAATCGCTGCGACTGCCGTGGTTCTATTGAACAAGCGCCGCATTAATGTCAATTTCGACGGAGAAGATTGACGGGGGTTCCTACTGTGTAGCATGTGTGTGCTCCTTATGATTTTTTTACAGAGACCGTCGAGCTTGTGGGAAGTTCGAGTGGCGGCGGACAATATCACAGAAGCAGCGTCTTGGCACGAGGAATCTGGACAGCGAACATGGTCGAACTAGCGGAACGCTTGATTGTGGCATCTGAGGCGAATAAATTAGCTGCTTTCTTAAGGAGACTTCTGGGAGGACAGGATGAGGCGCACATTAATCTTATTGTTCGTTAGCGTATTCGCGGCAGGTCTGACGATCGGTTTTAGGAGCTCCGCAGCCGAGAGCATCGGAGGCGCGGGGCAAAAACCTGCCGAAATCAAAATCGATCCGAAAACGTTCGAAGACTACGTTGGGCAATACGTCTTCGCCGAGAATCCGGATCTCGTGCTGTCGTTCTTTCGCGAAGGGACGAACTATTTCATTCAGGCGTCGAGCCAGGGACGAATTCAAATCTATCCGGCCAGCACTTCAAAATTCTTCACAAAGATTCTTGATGCCGACGCTACTTTCGTTCGTGACCCGCAAGGAAAAGTCATCGCCGTTCTGTGGCGTCAAGGGGATCGATCAGCGCGAGCGCAAAGAACCAGCGACCAGCCCGAGATCCTAACCGATGTCGCGTTCAATCGTCGCGACGAGATGATTCGCATGCGCGACGGCGTGCGTTTGCACACCCTGATTTACACTCCAAAAGATCAAAAGGAGCCATTGCCGATAATCGTTAATCGCACGCCCTATGGAATAGCTGAGACAGATTCCGACACTGTCAATCGACGGTATCGCGACCTGATCCACGATGGCTACATTTTTGTCCTACAAGACATTCGCGGACGATACGGATCGGAAGGCCAGTTCGTGATGAATCGTCCCCTCCACGATCCGAAAGATGCGAAAGGCATCGACGAAAGCACCGACACCTACGACACGATTGACTGGCTGGTGAAAAACCTCAAGAAGAACAATCGCCGCGTGGGCATCCTCGGCGTTTCCTACGATGGTTGGCTTTCAGCGGTGGCGACGATCAATGCACATCCCGCGCTGAAAGCGTCGTCGCCACAGGCGCCGATGACCGACACATGGCTGGGTGACGATTTCTTTCACAACGGCGCATTCCGTCAAAGCTACGGTTACGAATACGTGAAGATGATGGAGACGTCGAAAGAGAATTCTGAAGTATCTTTCGACAAGGACGCCTACGACTGGTATCTCGAAAAAGGATCGCTCGGCAGAATCACCGAATTGAACGAAGGAAAGTTTCCAACGTGGAATGCGTTCGTCGCGCATCCTGCTTACGACGACTATTGGCAAGCACGCGGCTACGGAAACAAGCTCAAAGCTACGAGCGTCGCTACGTTGGTAGTCGGCGGGTGGTGGGATCAGGAGGATTATTACGGCGCTTTGAAAACGTACGAGGCGCTGGAGAAATTCGACAAGAGCAATCACAACTTCGTCGTGCTCGGGCCGTGGAACCATGGCGGATGGAATGGCTTCGGGCGAAGCCTGGGTGATGTGAACTTTGGCAGCTCAACCGGAAATTACTTTCGCTCGCAAGTGCAGGCTCCGTGGTTTGCTTATTACTTGAAAGGCAAAGGCAAGCTAAATGAACCGGAGGCGCTGACTTTCGAAAGCGGGAGCAATCAGTGGACGAGATCCGATCGCTGGCCGCCGAGAGAAGCTGTGGCGCGCGATCTCTTTCTGCACGATGCTGGCAAAGCATCTTTTGATAAGTCCGCGCCAGTCGGATTCCGCGATTACGCCGAATACGTTTCTGATCCCACCAATCCGGTGCCCTATCGCAACCGGCCGATTCAACCAACTTACGGCCGCGGTTCAAGTTGGTATACGTGGCTGGTTCAGGATCAGAAATTTCTCGAGGGGCGCCGCGATGTATTGAGTTGGAAGAGCGAGGTGCTCGATAGCGATTTGACGATCGACGGCGAGGTGATGGCGCACATGTTCGCTTCAACCTCAGGAACTGACAGCGACTGGGTGGTAAAGCTAGTCGATGTTTATCCCGACCACAATCCGGATGATCCAAAGATGAATGGCTATCAGTTAATGATCGTCGATGAGATCTTTCGCGGGCGTTACTTGTACAGCTTTGAACGAGCAGAGCCCATCGTGGCGGACCAGGTGAATGAATACATGATCGACTTACGCGCAAATAATCATACGTTCAAGAAAGGGCATCGCGTGATGGTGCAAGTGCAATCCACCTGGTTTCCGCTTTACGATCGCAATCCGCAGAAATTCGTCGAGAACATTTTCAAAGCGCAGCCGCAGGACTATCAGCCGGCGACGCAACGCGTTTATGAATCCGCGTGTTATCCGTCGCACCTGACTTTGCCGGTCATGCCTTAATCGCTGAGCGGCGTACTGGCCATGAAGAATCCTTTATTGGTCGCCACGACGCGAATCGAATGAACCGATCGACCGGTTTTTTCTCGTCGGTCGTATGGAAGAATTGATTGCGGCAGCACGATTATCCAAAGCAACTTATGAAGACAGTTGGCATCATCGGCGGCATCGGTCCTGAATCGACGATCGAATATTACCGCTTCATCATCGCAGGATATCGCGCGCGGACAAACGACGACAGTTATCCCGCGATCATCATCAACAGCGTCGATCTCAGCAAATTGGTAGGCTGGATGAACGCGAACGAACTCGATGCGGTTACTAACTATCTGGCGGCCGCAATTGAGAAGCTTGCGCGCGCAGGAGCGGATTTCGCGGCGCTTGCCGCCAATACTCCGCACATCGTCATCAATCAAATTCGCGAACGCTCGCCGCTGCCGATGATCAGCATCGTCGAGGCAACGCGCGACAAGGCAAGTGCCCTCGGGCTACGGCGACTCGGATTATTCGGAACGCGTTTCACGATGCAGAGCCAATTCTATCCAGAAACGTTCGCCGAGAAGCAGATAACGATCGTCGTTCCTAACGAAGCCGAGCAGGATTACATTCACGAAAAATATTTCACTGAATTGATCAAGAACATTTTTCTATCCGAAACGCGCGCGCGCTTGCTTGAGATCGTCCGTCGAATGAAAAATGACGATGCTATCGATGGATTAATACTCGGCGGCACTGAGCTTCCTCTGATTCTTCGTGAGGGCGGCGACGACCAACTTCCCTTCCTCGACACGACGCGCATTCACGCCGACGCGATTGTGGACGAGATACTTTCCTAATCCGTAGACAGATTCAAAGCGGCGTGATACAAATGCCGCGCTTTCGTTGCCACCTCGCGTTTGATGGAGATACTCACATGTCCGGAGCAACTCCATAAATCATTTGAACAAATTCTCATCCAGAAAAGGAACCAAGCCATGCGCATCGCATCATTCAACGTCGAAAACATGTTTCGTCGGGCCGTCGCGCTGAACTTGGCCACGTGGAAAGACGGCAAGGTAATTCTCGATCAGTACGCTAAGGTCAATTCGCTTCTTCAGGAGCCCGTTTACACCGCGGCGATCAAGAAATCGATCATTGATGCGCTGGACACACTTGGATTGAAGAAGAGCAATGAATCGCAATTCGTGATCCTGCGCGAGAACCACGGGCATCTCCTGAAGCGACCAAAATCCGGGCCCATGCAAGTCATCGCCGAGGGACGTAGCGATTTTATCGGCTGGGTCGAACTGAAGACGGAAGCAGTCGATGAGGTTGCCACCAAGATGACTGCGAAAGTAATTCGTGAAGTCAACGCGGACGTCTTGGCAGTGATCGAAGCCGAGGATCGAATTGCCCTGGTGCGCTTCAACGATCAACTATTGAAGCCGATTCATTCCACGTATGGCGGAATCATGCTAATTGACGGCAACGATGACCGCGGAATCGATGTCGGCTTGCTAACGAAGCAGCCTTCGATGATCGAATCAATTGTTAGCCATGTTGACGACATGACGGGCGGCAAACGCATCTTCAGTCGCGACTGCGTTGAATACACAGTTCGGGTTACGGCGACGAAACGAATTCTCGTGATGGTGAATCATTTCAAAAGCAAAGGATTCGGCAATCAGGCCACCTCTGACGCCAAAAGGAAAGCTCAAGCACAACGCGTGCGCAACATTTACGATCAGCGACGTGCCCAGGGTGTTGACTTGATCGCAGTCGTCGGGGACTTCAACGACACGCCCGACAGCGCACCGCTGAAACCGCTGCTGTCACAGCAATCGGATCTGAAAGACATTTTCGACCACCCAAAATTCAAAAGTGACGGCCATCTCGGCACGTTCGGCAACGGCACTAAGAACAACAAGATCGATTACATCCTGCTCTCGCCCGCTCTATTCAGTCGCGTCACGAACGGCGGCGTCGAGCGTCGAGGTGTTTGGGGTGGGACGAACGGAACTCTCTTTCCGCACTTTCCTGAAATTACAAAATCAATCGAAGCCGCGTCGGATCATGCCGCGATTTTCGCCGACTTGGATTTGTGACGAGTTGCATGCCATATCCACCGCCAGCAACACTGAAACAATTTCTAAAGCCTTACGATCGCGAGACTCAGACGCTCGCGTTAGCTCTTCGCGCGCTGGTGCTCGAAGAGATGGCGCCCTGTTACGAAAATATTTATGACGCGTACAGCGCGGTCGCGATTGGTTACGGGACGAGCGATCGCTTGAGTGACGGCGTCTTTCACATCGCGGTGTATGCTAAGCACGTGAATCTTGGATTCAATGACGGCGCGACACTTGCTGATCCAAAAAACATTCTTCTAGGAAACGGCAATCGCATTCGTCACATTTCAATCAAGACTCCGGAAGACTTGAAACGGCCAGAGCTGCGCGCCTACATTCGCCGTGCGAAGAAAAAAGCAATTGCTGATGCGCGAAAATTAGGCGAGCCGCTGCCGAAGAAACCCAGGGGCGTTGTCTCAATCGTGAAGGCGATCTATGCGAAGAAACGCCGGCCAAAATAATATGCGTGCGCAATTAAGTTTCGGTTCAACTATGTCCGTGACAAAGGATTTGCCTGACAAAGGATAGACGATGCGAAATAAGCTCATGATTCTTAGCGCGGCGATGGTGTTGTTGACAGCAGTGCCCGCCGGAGCCATCAAAGTCTTCAAGGTGCGCAGTGAAGGCTTGGCCGACGTTAAGATTTACGAAACAAGCAGTGAGGGCTTGGCGGACTGCATTGTCTACGTAGCGAATAGCGAAGGCTTGGCCAGCGGCAATGCCAAATGGTATTACGTCAACAGCGAGGGACTCGCCGACGCAAAAATCTACTTCACTAACAGTGAAGGGCTGGCGGATAAGAAGGTTTACTTCACGAAGAGTGAAGGTTTAGCAAAATGTGACGTAGACTGGGCTGGCTACAGCAAGAGTTCGGCCGGCTGGCGATTTGGCACCTGTTTGTCTACGCATTCTGCGACGCTGATCCGAGACATGGTGCTGTCTCGGTGCGGTTCGCTCTAGCGCGAAATACCAAAAGGAAAAGAGAGAAATCCATGTCTAACGTTCGTAGAACCAGCGCGCGAACCGTAGCAACATTTTGCGTGCTTGCGGCTGCTTTCCTATCAATTTCGAGCGCTATCGGCCAGCAATACGATCCGAGTCTTTATTCCGGACTTCGTTGGCGGATGATTGGGCCGTTTCGCGCGGGACGCGTGAACGCGGTCAGCGGTGTCTTGGGAGAGCCGGACACTTTCTATTTTGGATCGGTTGGCGGCGGCGTTTGGAAAACGACGAACGCGGGACGCACCTGGAATCCGATCTTTGATTCAGCAACCTCGGCGTCAATTGGAGCGATTGGTGTTGCGCCTTCAAACGCGGATGTGATCTATGCCGGCACTGGCGAAGCCGACATGCGCGACTCGATTCAATTCGGCGACGGCATGTACAAATCGACTGATGCCGGCAAGACGTGGAAGCACATTGGACTTGAGAACACGAAACAGATTGGTCGAATCATCGTCGATCCGAAGAATCCGAGTCTCGTCTTTGTCGCGGTGCTCGGAAATGCATACGCGTCGAGTCCGGACCGCGGCGTCTATCGTTCCAAGGACGGCGGGGCAACCTGGCAGAAAATTTTGTTCAAGAACGACGACGTCGGCGCAATCGATCTCAATTTCGATCCGATGAATTCGCAAATCGTTTATGCCGCGATGTGGAACGTCCGCCGGCCGCCCTGGTTCATCTACACGCCGGCCAATGGGCCCGGCAGCGGCATCTTCAAATCAACCGACGGCGGCAGCACGTGGAATGAAATCGATGCCGGCATCCCGGTTGAGAATCGCGGGCGCATCGGCATCTCGGTCTCGCCTGCAAATCACAATCGAATCTACGCCGCAGTCGATGCAAAAGATGGCGGCATCTTTCGCTCAGATGACGCGGGCGTGACATGGACGCGGCTGTCGAGCGACAAGCGCCTATGGGATCGCGGCTGGTACTTTGAAAAGATCACTGCCGATCCAAAGAACGCCGACCTCGTCTATATAATGAACACGTCGGTGTATCGATCGACCGACGCAGGCAAAACGTGGAAAGCAATCAAAGGCGATCCGACCGGCGATGATTTTCATCAACTGTGGATCAATCCCGACGATCCAAAACGCATGGTGCTCGGCACCGATCAGGGAACGATCGTGAGTGTCGATGCCGCCGTCACCTGGAGTTCCTGGTACAACCAAGCGACCGCGCAGATTTATCACGTCGCGCCTGACTATCGTTTTCCATATTGGGTGACGGGTGCGCAACAGGACAGCGGCGCCGTTGGCTCGCCTTCGCGCAGCCGCCACTCGGAGATTTCTCAGCGTGATTGGGAAGGTCTCTGCGCCGGCGGCGAATCGGGTTACACCGCGCCCGATCCTCTGCATCCGGAAATTCTTTATGGCGGCACGGTCTCGCGTTGCAACGTCGTGACCGGCGAGACGAAAAATGTTTCGCCTGAACGCGGCGGAACACCAGGACAATATCGTCATGATTGGACGCAGCCCGTAGTTTTCTCGCAGGCTGATCCGCATGCGCTTTATTACGCAAATCAATTTCTTTACAAGACGACGAACGGCGGCGAGAGTTGGACACAGATCAGTCAGGATATGACGCGCGAAGATCCCGGTGCGCCGCCGAACCTGAATGAAGCCGCGACGGCTGACGCGCCGACGGATAAACGCCGTGGCGTGATTTACACGATAGCACCGTCGCCTCTGCGCGCTTCGTTGATTTGGATCGGCACAGACGATGGTTTGATTCACGTGACGAACGATGATGGCAAGACGTGGGCAGCGGTCACGCCACCGGCGCTGACTTCGTGGAACAAGGTCACGATGATCGATTCGTCGCACTTTGACGTGAATAAAGCTTTCGCAGCCGTCGAACGTCATCAACTGCAGACCGTTAAGGAAGATCCTTATCGACCGGGGCTGCTTTTTGCCGGAACCGAACGCGCCGTGTTCGTCTCGTTCGATGACGGCGATCATTGGCAATCTCTGCAGCTAAACCTGCCGCCGGCATCGATGCGCGATCTCGCCTTTCACGATGACGACCTGATCGTTGCGACACACGGGCGCGGGTTCTGGGTGCTCGATAACATGAGCGCGCTGCGTCAACTGACGTCGCCAATGACTCGCACCGACGCGATTCTTTTCAAGCCTTCCGAAGCCGTCGAGGTAATTGCGGGTAGTGACGATGGAACACCGCAACCGCGCGATGAAGCACTCGCCGAGAATCCACCGACGGGCGCGATCATTTATTACTATTTGAAATCAAACCAGAGTGGTCCGGTGACGATCGAAATCATCGATCCGTCCGGCGAAACTATTCGGAAGTACTCAAGCGAAGACAAGTTTCCGCCCGTCGATCCAGACAAGTTGAATTTTCCACCGTTCTGGGCGCGCACGTCTGAACCTTTGCCCGCGACGGCAGGCATGCATCGATGGATTTGGGATTTCCGCCCGACTCCGCCGCCCACGGCTGGACGTGGGGGCGGTGGCGGAGGCGGTGGTTTCTTCGGACGCGGCAGTCAACTAGCGCTGCCGGGAACTTACACGGTGAAACTGACGGCGAACGGCAAGAGCCAAACAGCGCCGCTCGTGGTGAAACCCGATCCGCGATCGAAATAAGACTCGGAAATCAAGTTGGCTGGGAACGGAAAAGCAGTGGGCCCGGATAATGCTTCGGTTCTTAATCGTCCGTGGTGCGCTGGGGGGTCTCGCCATCGGATTCGTCGCGGGTGTAATTATGCTCGGATTTTAGTTGACTATTCGAACTACCATACGTAAGAATATCTGGACAGAATTGGCCTACGGTAATCAGGTTTCTCAAAATAGGATTGACAATGCTGCATGATCTGAGACCGAGTTAAGATGCTGTTCTCCCAACCGCAAAAACAAGATTCCAATCTAGGTGTATCCGTGATGAATGAATCTAGCCAACTGATCGAGATTACTCCCAATCCAGAATGGATTCAGCGATTCATAAGCGATCTCAAGCCGGCAAAGGCTTGCGTTGTGGAGCACCGAGTCTTTAGAGAGTTGGCGACAGCGCGATTACCTGTTAAGAAAATCCAAGAAGCACAGGTTAATTTTTATCCTCTAATCGAGAGCTTTCCAATTTACATGGGTTTGATATTGGCTAAAGTTCCAGCTGGAAGATCCGTTTGGAATAGCAGGGCCCGCAACTGGTTACTTACTAACATGAATGTCGAGCGCAGACATGCGAATTGGTGGAAGAACTTTGCTAAGGGATTCGGCGTCGCCGATGACAGATTTTCAAAAGAGATTTCTCCGCCACCTATGATGGATGCCATCAACAATTATCTCTGGCGAATATGTTCCTTCGGTTCGCTCGTTGAGGGACTTAGCGCTTTGAATTATGCGATTGAAGGACCAACCGGACAGTGGTCGAAAAATGTATTTCCTGGAATTGAAAAATATCGCACGAAGCATGGCGTGGAGATCAGTAAAAGAACTTTGGAATGGCTTAGAGTCCATGCGAGCTATGATGATAAACATCCGTACGAGGCTTTGGAATTAATAAAAGCTTTTACGAAAACAACTGAGGAACAAGAAAACGTATTTCACGCTGCGAAGCGTTCATTAGAATATTACGCTTTAGCTCTGGAATATTGCTACAGCAAAGTTCTATGATTTTGCGCAGGAAGACCTCGCGGTTCTGGCCTTAGATATCTTCAAGCTTTTAAAAAGTTCCAATTAGAATCTTGCCCATCCAAGAGGAGATACGATGGTAGAACTCACGCCCTTACAACGTTTTCTCGCTACAAACATAGCTCAATTCTTAGGAGCTCTCTTGCTTCTTTTCATCGGACTCATTCCGTTTGCTAACGATCATCAAATTAACATTGGGATCGGAGTAACTTGGATCATCTATATGATGGCCGTCATATTTGCGGCTTTATTCGCAGGAGGTGGCTGGGCTTTATGGCATGCTCAGAAACATAACGGACTTGACCATTGTTGCGTCAATCGCACAATTTGGACTTACGTGATCGTTGATATTGTCGTCGTATTGTTTCTTGTGTGCCAAGAAGGTGGCCTCTGTAGAAGCATATTCGTTCCGTTGTTTTTTCTGATTCCCATAGCACTTATGATAGTGGAGCCGCATGACAAATTGAAGCGGGTCTATATTGTACTGTTTGTACTTATTATGTGCATCTTGATTTCGTATATGGTTTCACGATACGTCGGTGTGCCTGCAGAGAGTAAAGTCGAACGCCTGCCGCTTTTCGGTGGAAGATCCCTCGCCGTCACCTACTTTTCCGAATTGGCTCATCCCGGCTACGATGTGTCGGTATTCATTGTATCTCTTATCTCGGTAGTTATACCCCTTTTCCAAAAGTTCGGGATTGGCGTTATAAAGCTTATGAGGGATAGGGAGGTAATTGCAGAACCTACCCATCACGTTGAGGAACCGAGCTAGTGCGGTCGGTGATTCTTACTATCAAGCCGAATCACGTTGACAATGAAGTACAAACCCAGAACCGCAAAAACGAGGCCCAAGACTATCGGTATCCAGAGACTGACCGTCGATAGTGAAAACATAGAAATCCTCCCGTGACAACTGGATGCATTTGATGTGCCGCTTAGGTGAGAATGACTTTGGCGGGTCGCAAACCAATCATAGCATGGCACTTATCATAACCTTCTGTCAAACGGTTCCTTATACATTACTAAAGCTCCGGCTGCGTGAATTTTCGGACACTTGGGCGTTTTCACGACTGATCGGAAAGTCGATTCGAACATCCCTAAGGCGTCTATTATTAGGGTGGAGGATCCCAAAAAAGGATTGGATATGCTGACCGTACGGGGGAGATTCTTTTGGTCGCCGACCTATTAATCACAATTTGGCCTTTTTCCGGGCTTTTTAGCGAATTTCACCAACTGCAACGCCATCTCAGCCTCGTGCGGACGCCACTCGGGAACGCGCTAAGATAACTCGGCACCTCGGGGACGCCGCTCGGCATCGCGCGGCGAGAAGTGAGCTACGCAAAGTTGCCCCAGAATACCAGCCACTCGATGATCAGAAGGATACAATTCCTGCTGTTGATTCCGTTGCTGGTGCTGCTGCTCGGTGTGCTTTATGGACTACATTCTGCGCCGAGCCAGGAAGGTCAAACATCTCCCGTCAATAAGCTTGAGCCGAGTGCCGGGCCATCTGCGAATCTCGCGAACCCGGACTTTGATCGCCACGTTAACGAACTAAAGAAAAGACTTCCCTCAAGCGATTTTTCGATCGTCGTGCAACCGCCGTTCGTCGTCATCGGCGACGAACCTGCGGATGATGTGAAGGAGCATTCCGAGCGAACGGTGAAGTGGGCCGTGGATAAACTCAAGCAGGATTACTTCACGAAAGATCCGAAAGAGATTCTCGATATCTGGCTGTTCAAAGATTCAGCTTCATACGAAAAACACGCGACTGCTTTGTTCGGCGAGAAACCAACGACGCCCTACGGCTATTACTCGACCGCGCACAAAGCTCTGGTCATGAACATTTCAACCGGCAGCGGCACTTTGGTTCACGAGATCGTCCATCCGTTCATCGAAGCAAACTTTCCCGCGTGTCCCGCGTGGCTCAACGAAGGTCTGGGCTCGCTTTACGAACAATGCGGTGAAGTTAATGGTCACATTCACGGTTTTACCAATTGGCGTTTGCCCGGTTTGCAAGCGGCGATCAAGACGGGCTCTGTGCCGTCGTTTCGCAAGTTGATGGCGATGGACACGCGCGCGTTCTACAACGACGATGACAAGGGCACGAATTATTCTCAGTCGCGTTACCTCTGTTATTACCTTCAGCAGCGAGGCTTGCTTACCAGGTTCTATCGCGAATTTCATGCTCACCCTGATGAGGATCCAACCGGCTATAAGACCCTGCAACGAATTCTACGCTTGCGTGATATGAATGCATTCAAGCAGCGATGGGAGCAGTATGTGCTCGGCTTGAAGCAAGGATACGAACTGACGGTGAGGCCGAACTAGCTCGTTCTATTTCCAATTTCGTTTCATTACCAACATTCAATTGACATCGCTTTTGCCGTGTAGTAGCGTCCGAAGTGTACTTATGCAAACGAGCAATAGCCATCTCACCAACCTCTATCCGCCCATCATTTTCTCAGCAGAAAGTACGGTAAGTTGAAGCACATCGAGCTTCCACCAAAGGGCCTGGAAACGCTGTTCGGCGTTCACGACCAAAACATCAAATACCTCGAGTCGCTGCTCGACGTTCAAATTAACGGACGCGGTCACAGCCTGAACGTCGACGGCAATCCGAAAGACGTCGAAACGGTCGAGCGCATCCTCGAAGATTTTTCCGAGCTGTTCGCTGAGGGTCGTCAGTTCACCGACAAGGAACTGCGCGAAGCCTTTGCGCAGATCGCCGAAGATCGCGCCTACAGTCTGCGAGACTACTTCACGCGGTCGCGATTCAGTCCGGCGGGGAAGAAACAAGTTGCGCCTAAATCGGCGATGCAGCGCAAATACGTGGAAACGATTCAGCAAAAAGATATCGTGTTCGGCATTGGGCCGGCGGGCACGGGTAAGACTTATCTCGGTGTGGCGATGGCGGTGCAGGCGTTGATGCAGAAGCAAGTCAATCGCATCGTGCTCGCGCGGCCGGCTGTCGAAGCGGGAGAAAAGCTCGGGTTTTTGCCCGGCGACTTGCAGGAGAAAGTCGATCCTTACTTGCGACCTCTATATGACGCGCTGTTCGATCTGGTTGATTACGAACGCGTGACGCGTTTGCTCGAAAAGCGCGTGATTGAAATCGCGCCGCTCGCATTCATGCGCGGCCGAACTCTCTCTGATGCTTTTGTCATTCTCGACGAAGCTCAGAACACCACCAGCGAGCAGATGAAGATGTTTTTGACGCGCATCGGTTTCGGATCGAAAGCTGTGATCACCGGCGACGTCACACAGATCGATCTGCCAACCGGAAAGCGCAGCGGCCTGGTCGAAGCCGAGCGCGTTCTCGCCGGCATCGAAGGAATCGACTTCGTTTACTTCACCGATAAAGACGTCGTGCGGCATAAGCTGGTGCAGATGATCATCAAAGCCTACGAGTCGCACACAAAGAAGAGTGAGATTTAGTGTCAGAAGCCCGGCCGTCAGGGAGGGCGAGTTACCAGAGGAGCCCTCCCTGACGGCCGGGCTTCTGACACTCCGATGATCGATATCATCAACCGCCAGCGTGCCCGAAAGATTAGCGCGAAACCATTGCGTGAGTTCGTCGCCCGGTTGTTGCAGTTGGTCGAGCGCGAATTGCAGGATGTCTCGATCGCATTCGTCACCGATCCGGCGATCAAGAAGCTCAATCGACAGTTTCGCGGGACGGATTACGCGACTGACGTGCTTTCATTTCCGAGTCACGCTGAACCATTCGAATCGCAGAACGAAACAACTCTCGGCGAAATCGTCATCTCAGTCGATCGCGCCGCGGCCCAGGCGAAAGAAAACGGACTAAGTTTTTCCAACGAAGTCGAGCAATTGATTCTTCACGGGTTGTTGCACCTCTGCGGATACGATCACGAAACCGATCACGGCGAGATGAATCGATTGGAGCTGAAACTGCGAAAGAAGTTGGGGATCTAATAGCCGTTAATCGTAATTTGTGAATAGAAGCTGCCCTTCATAATGGGCCATTAGCCTGAGCGTTGCGTTATGCTCGAAGTCCGCTAAACTATTTACGATTCACGATTCACGATTTAGGCGCAATCGCCTCTATGGAAATTCTGTTAGCCATCAGCGCATTGCTTCTCTTGGCAATGACTTTTCTGGCCGCCGTGGACATGGCGTTCGGCCAGTTAAGCGATGTCGGCCTTAGACGATTGGCGGCTGAAGCTGAAGAGCACCCGAACGCGCGCTACGCTCCCTTCCTGAAAGAGGTTCTCGAAAATCGATCGCGCTTCAGCTTCACGCTGGCGGCGGCGATTCAGATCCTCCTCGTCATTTTCATCGTCCTGGTTACTTACATCTCGCTGCGATTCTTTTCTACCAGCGGAGTGGCGCTGCTTATTTCGCTGGTAATCGGTTTGGTGCTTGCCGGAATATTTCGGCAGTTCATTCCGCGCATGATTTCGCTGCGCAATCCTGAAAGTAAACTGCTGCGACTTCTGCGGTTGCTGCGGCCGTTCTATCAGCTGCTCGCCTTTGCCGCCGAGCCGTGGCATCGCTCATTCGATCGAATGCGCGAACAGGAAGAACTCGAAGAATCAACTTCGGAAGATGAAGAAGACGATACTGGCGACGACATCGAAGCCTTGATCGACGTCGGCGAGGCCGAAGGAATTATTGAAGAGGAAGAGCGCGAGCTGATTCAATCCGCGATCGAGTTTGGCGACACGTGCGTCGGCGAAATCATGACTCCGCGTACTGAAATCGTGGCGCTGGCGAAGAGCGCCAATGTGCGCGAAGCCCGCAACTTGATCATTGAATCGCGCCACTCGCGTCTTCCGGTCTACCGCGATCAAATCGACAACGTCGAAGGGATCATTTACGTACGCGACCTTTTGCCGTCTCTTTCAATGGGCAAGGCCGATTCGCCGATCGCGCCCTTCATTCGACCGGTTTATTTCGTTCCGGAAACGAAACCGGTCGCGAAACTCCTGCGCGAAATGCAAAAAGCGCACGCCTATCTCGCGATGGTAATCGACGAATATGGCGGCATCGCGGGGTTGGTCACGGTTGAAGATATCCTGGAAGAAATCGTCGGCGAGATCGAAGATGAAGACAAGAGCGGAGAAGAGCCGGAGGAAATCATTCCAACGGGCGATGACTCGTACGAGGTTCTCGGCAGTACTGAAATTGGGAAAATAGAGCGCTTGTTCGATATGGAAATCGAAGCTGACGACTTCACGACGATCGCCGGCCTGGTCATCGCGCAAAAAGGAAGTGTGCCCCGGCAAGGTGAGCATCTGAGTTTTCGTGGTCTGGAAGTTGAAGTGTTGGAAACGGACGAGAAACGAATTTCGCGTCTCCGGTTAAGAAAATTAGCCGGGACCAAGGCCGAGGACGCAGCCGCAAATCGATGACGAGTCGCCTACGCAAACTTGCCGCAATTATTTCGCCCGGCATCGCGGGCCCATCCATCTGCGAAGCTTGCGGCAACGAATTCTCGTGCGGCGCCAGCCTGCGCGGATGTTGGTGTTCTGAGATTACTTTGAGCGACGAGGCGCGCGCAGAATTGAAAAGTAGTTATCGAAACTGTCTTTGCAGATCGTGCCTTGAGCGCTTGGCAGAACCGCCCAACGTAGCGGGTCCTTGATCGTTTTCAGACGCGCAACTCCCTATTTCCGATCCAGTGCTCGCTTCAACAGGCACTTCTGACGGTTGACAACGATCGCGCGCTCGCCGACTATTCCTTCTTCACGTTCTAAGATCAAGTTCGTTCACAAAAGGCCTTGGCAAAGAAGCAAAGTAAATTTCTGCGTGGCCGCCGCATCGATCCAAGACCTATCGACGGCAAGATCAAGCTTACCGATCTAGTCGATGAAGCATTCATCGCTTACAACGCCGCGCGCCTGCGCGAAGCATGCTGGCTGTTCAACGAAAAAATGCTCGAGCCGGACGTGACCGTCGGCGTAACACTGACCGGCGCGTTAACTCCCGCAGGTCTCGGCATGTCGGCATTGATTCCGCTCATCAAAGCCGGCTTCATCGATTGGATTATTTCGACGGGCGCGAACTTTTATCACGATACGCACTTTGGCATTGGCCTCTCGATGCATGCAGGCAACGCCTCGACTTCAGATATCGTGTTGCGCGAAGAAGAAGTCGTGCGCATCTATGACATCTTCTTTGATTATTCAGTCCTGCTGAATACGGACGATTTCTTTCGCCGGGTAATCGCAGCGCCTGAGTTTCAGAAGACAATGTCCACGGCCGAGTTTCACTATCGCGCCGGCCGGTATGTGCTTGAACGCGAGCGCAAACTCGGCTTGAAGAACAAATCTCTGTTGGCCGCGGCCCATGAATACGCAGTGCCGCTTTATACTTCTTCGCCCGGAGATTCGTCGATAGGAATGAACGTCGCGGCAAAGGCTTTGCAAGGGAACAAGCTCGCTTTTGATCCGTCGTTGGACGTAAATGAAACCGCGGCGATCGTGCTTGGTGCGAAGCGCGGACTGATTCGCGACCGTGTCAGTACCGGGAGCGGTAGCGACCGGGTCAAGAGGTCAAGCAAGAAGAAGTTGGGCCGCTCTGCGATTTTCATTCTCGGCGGCGGCTCGCCAAAGAACTTCGCTTTACAAACTGAACCGCAGATTCAGGAAGTGCTGGGTATCGACGAACGCGGCCACGATTACTTTCTGCAAGTCACCGACGCACGGCCGGACACCGGCGGGCTTTCGGGCGCGACGCCGGGTGAAGCCGTGTCATGGGGCAAAGTCGATCCCGATCGTCTGCCCGACGCGGTCGTGTGTTATCTGGATTCGACTGTCGCGCTGCCGATCATAACGGCGTATGCTTTAGCGAAACATAAGCCACGACCGCCCCGGCGGCTTTACGAACGGCGTGAGGAATTCATGAACTTGTTGATACGTGAATACGAGAAATCGAACCGAAGGTAGTACGAGTCAAAACTGGGTGAGTAATCCGACAAATCAAAATCCATCTATGAAGAACGAGCCGGGGATTTCAGTGAAAACATCGACGCCAAGCTACTACAACTGTTCCAAATGTCCAGCTTACTGCTGCTCGATTTACGAGCGAGTGCAGGTTACGAAACGCGACATCCGCCGGTTAGCGGACTACTTTGGTGTTGACAACGAGACAGCGCAGAAACGCTTCACGACCACGTGGCAAGGCGAACAGATCCTGCGCCGAAAGGCCGATCCGATCTTCGGGAAAGCGTGCAAGTTTCTCGACCCGGTGACGCGTCAATGCACGATTTATGACGGCCGTCCTTCCGTGTGCCGCGAATTCCCTGCTCGGGCTCGCTGCGCGTATTACGACCTACTATCTTTCGAACGCAGCCAGCAGGGCGACGACACTGTTTTGCCTTTGGTGCAGATAACGTTTAGAAATGGAAACAAGTAGCACAACTTGTAAATTGTGATCGTCAAATGGAGCAACTGCTTTCCAAATTAGTCGACAAGGAAATTGACATCGTCTGCACGGCCGCGGCTAGCCTGCGCGGCAAGGTCGTGAAAGTCGAAGACGGCGTGCTGCAACTAAAAGATGATGAGGGCGAACTCTGCTATGTCGCGATTGACAAGATCGTTGTTGTCTGGGAGAAGCGCGATCGAGATCGTCACCCGGGATTTATTTTCAAGAGTTGAGATCATACGCAGCTCCAAAGAATAAAGCCGCAGTCGGATTTCTCCGCTGCGGCTTCTCTTTCTTCGTTCAGCACGTTCTTTATGGCTCTCGGCTTTCCTCGACGTCAACGTTGTTGACAGGTTTACCAGCGCGCGGTTTTGCGTTGGCTGTTGATTGCCCAGACTGAAGCGGCACTCGTCTGAAACCATCGATGCGCGACAACCAGTAATCATTGAACGGCGAATACATGACGCCACCATGTCTCGCTGAATGATAGAAGCCTTTCTCATCCACGACGATTCCGACGTGCGACAGATTACTGAAGAAGACGAGCGTGCCGAACTTGAAATCATCGTTCTGCGCCGGAGCCTCGAAGGTCGCCCAGTATGAGCGTGCCGGACCGCGTTGGAAATTCACACCGATGTCCTGGAACGCACGCCAAACCAAACCGGAACAATCAAACTCTTCCGGCCCGGTGCGATTGAAATGATAGGTAGCGCCGAGGCGCGATTGAATCGCTGTCAACAAATCTTGATCGAATCGATTGCTTAGATTGAGGGAAGCCGCGGTCAGACTGGGCAGCGGCAGCGGTTTCACAACACGCGGCCGGCTTTCTTCGGTGGTCGAGGGCGCAGACATTTGCGTCTCAAGCCGGATCGACCCATTTATATCAATATTAGTCCGAATTGGGCGCGGGTCAGCTTCACTGCTTTGAGCAATCACAGCGCTCGAAAATAAAAGCGTGGCGCAAACGACGAGCAGGCGGGGGAACAGTATGCGAATATTCAAAGGGGACTCGATTCTCTTATTAAGCTTTACTTACTATTTCCAGCAGTGAGGTAGGGAATTCATTCTAGCGGGCGACCGGCTTCGTCACAACAACCAATGTGACTGTTTTGTGATAACGCATCAAGTTGAAAAGAAGTGAACCAATTAGAGGCAGCGACGACGTCGATTCGACCTCGCGATTCATATCTGAATTTCTGTCGTCCTCAGTACGGACACAATCCGTCAAATTGAACTGTGACAAGGCGATGGGAAGAAACGCATTCAGAGAAGAGTAGCGGCGAGAACCACTCTTTAGCTAACAGCATTCTAGCGAATCAAAGCGGCTGAGCGCCAGAGATTTCTTCTTGAGCTGGAACGGGGGGCGATTTTGGGAAGTTCACGTTAGAAAGGGCGCCCAGAGCATGCTCGACGAAACGCCCTGCCCAACGGTCGGGAAGGGGCGGCTATCGTTGCAGTTCAGCCAACAGCCGCTTGTTCAGGTCCGGATCGATAGGTTCCAGCAGCCGACTCTGCGCGAGCGCTGCGGCGCGATCACCAATTTCAAGGTAAGCAAGGCCGAGGTTGTAATAAGCCTCAGGCTGATCGGGCTGAACGCGCGCCGCTTCCTTGTACGACGCAATCGCTTCTTCGAAACGGCCCGCAAAGAAGTACGCGTCGCCGAGTTTGTTATGGGCTTCCGCTGATGTTGGCCGAAGTTGCAGCGCGCGTTTGTAGGCGCGAATCGCGTCGTCGTTGCGCCCCTGCTTTACTTTGCAATAACCGATTTGGATCCAGGTCTCGGGCCGACGGGGATTTCGATTCGCGGCCGTCTCGAAATAGTTGAGCGCGCTGTCATAATTGCCTAACCAAAGCGAATCGATTCCGCCGCGATACCAAAGTTCAGCTAGAACTTCCGGCTGCGTCGTCGACCTATTGCGTGTGCCGATTTGATCGAAGGACATCAACTGGCCGCGACTGAGTGAGGCGATCCGCGACACGCCCAACGCTAGATTAATGTTCTGTCCGTTCGTGACCTTTACCGTCACAATTCCAATCACCTGTCCACGCATGTTAAAAAGCGGGCTGCCGCTGTTGCCGTGTGAAACCGGCGCGGTTGTTTGAATGATCCGTCCCAGATCGGGAACTTCGCGAATCGCAGAGACAATGCCGTCGCTCACCGAGCCTTCGAGGCGCAAGGGATTTCCAATCAGAAAAACTTTTTCACCCTCATCCGGAATGCTCGTGGTCAACGGTAGGGGGTGTGAACGCTCCGCCGGCAGATCAACTTTCAGCAAAGCGAGATCCGCTTCGTCGTCTACCGCCAGCGCGCCGGCGACAGGAAAAGTGCGGCCCTTGCCGTCGAGCGTGTGAATCTCGACGCGGTGCGCGCCTTTGATGACGTGCATATTCGTCACGACTTCACCGGGCCGAACAAAGAAACCGCTGCCACTGATCAGGGGTTCGCCTTTCAGATCGTAAGTCAGGACCGAAACGACCGATGGTTTCACTCGTCGCACGAGATCGGGAAGCGACTCTTGCGCTGCCGCCACCTTGGTCTGTTCGACCTTCGCAGATTCAGATGCTTCTTGAGCGCGAGCCGCGTGAAGAGGAGTGAATGCAAGCAGAGCGAGAACGAAGATGGGGGAATGGGGGAATATTCTATTCAAGGCGAACCTCCTAATGCGAACCACTAAAACTGAAGCGACAGCGACCGCTCTGACGTACTAACAGTGATCGGGGATTTGAGCAACGCCGCACATGCGACGCAAACGGTCGGGAAGGAAGTCGGGCTAACCTTGAAACGCATCATAGCGCAGTAAACGCAGAATGCAAAGAAAAATGTGACGAGTCCGAAACAAACGGGGAAAGAAAAGCCGGCGAGATTTGGGCCTCGCCGGCTAACACTTGCTCACGGCGGATGCGTTATTCTTGCTCGGTGACTTCGGCTTCGGCTACTTCTTCTTCGCCGTCGCCCACGCTGGCCATTACCGTGTGCGCCACGGGTTGCGGAGTCTCAGAACCCCCGAGAATCTCGGGAAACTCTTCGAGTTCCTCTCTTTCGCCCTCGCCGATCGTTTCATCGCGGTCGACATCGACATTGCGGTAATACTCCATGCCGGTGCCGGCGGGAATCAGCCGGCCCATGATCACGTTCTCTTTCAAACCGCGCAAGTAATCAACGCGTCCGGAGATTGCCGCTTCGGTAAGCACGCGAGTCGTCTCCTGGAACGACGCGGCCGAAATGAACGAGTCGGTTGAGAGCGATGCCTTGGTGATGCCGAGCAATAAAGGTTCGGCCTGAGAGACTTCGCCTTTCTCGCCCAGCACCCGTTCGTTCTCATCCTGGAAGCGGAAACGATCCACCTGCTCTTCGAGCAGGAATTCCGTGTCGCCGACTTCCTTGATCTTTACCCAGCGGAGCATCTGACGAACAATCACTTCGATGTGTTTGTCGTTGATGTTCACTCCCTGCAAGCGATAGACCTCCTGAATTTCGTTCGTCAGATATTCCTGCAAACGATTCATACCCAGCACGCGCAGAATGTCGTGCGGGTTCAGTGGTCCATCCTGAAGAGCTTCACCGGCGCGGACGCGATCGCCTTCTTGCACGTTGATGTGCGTACCTCGCGGGATATCGTACTCGCGCTCTTCACCATCGTCGCCGACGATGATGAGTTTGCGTTTGCCCTTCGAAATTGGCCCAAGCTTAACCGTGCCGTCGATTTCCGACATGACCGCGGCTTCGGCTGGACGGCGAGCTTCGAACAGCTCGACCACACGCGGCAGACCGCCCGTGATGTCTTTCGTCTTAGTAGTCTCGCGCGGAATCTTCGCAATGACATCGCCCGGCTCGACCATTTCACCGTCATTTACCATCAGGTTCGCGCGCACCGGCATCTGGTAAGTCTTCAGAACTTTGTTGCTGGCGTTGCGAATTTCCAGACGCGGCTGTTTCTTTTCATCCGGCGAATCTTTGACCACCATGTGCGACAGACCGGTAACCTGATCCGTCTCTTCTTCGAACGTCACGCCTTCCTTCAAGTCCTGGAACTTCAGATGACCAGCGACCTCGGTCAGGATTGCGAAGGTAAACGGATCCCAAGTCGCGAGCAGCTGATCCTGCGCGACCATGTTGCCGTCCTCGACCAGGATGTGCGCGCCGTAAACGATCTGATAGCGCGCGACTTCGCGGCCACGTTCATCCATAATTATCAACGCGCCGTTGCGATTCATCGCCACGCGTTCGCCCTTACGGCTCTTCACCGTTTGCAGTTCGACGTACTTGACCTGCGTGCCTGGCTCGCCAATTGACTGTGCCGCGATGACACCGACTGCTTCGCCGATCTCGACCGGCCGGCCGGTCGCGAGATTGCGTCCGTAGCACTTGATGCAGCAGCCGCGCCGCGTTTCGCAGGTCAACACCGAACGAATGCGCACGCGTTGCACGCCTGAGCGTTGAATTTCAGCGGCAAGATCTTCGTCAATCTCCTGATTACCCTCGACGATGACAGTTCCCTCAACCGGATCGATTACGTCTTCAAGCGCCGTGCGGCCGACGATACGATCGCGCAAGCTCTCGATCTCTTCGCCGCCTTCGACGATGGCACTGGCCGAGATGCCTTTCAGCGTGCCGCAGTCCTGCTCGCTGATGATTACGTCCTGCGCCACGTCGACCAGTCGCCTTGTGAGGTAACCGGAATCTGCCGTCTTCAGGGCCGTATCCGCCAGACCCTTTCGAGCACCGTGGGTCGAGATGAAGTACTGCAAAACGTTCAGGCCTTCACGGAAGTTTGATTGAATCGGCGTCTCGATAATTTCACCCGAGGGTCGCGCCATCAATCCGCGCATACCGGCGAGCTGGCGAATCTGCTGCGCCGAACCGCGCGCGCCCGAATCGGACATGATCAAAATCGGGTTCATTTCGTTGGACGCCTTCTCTCGATCGTCCATCGCCTTGAACATTTCCTTCGCGACTTTATCGGTTGCTTCCGACCAAATCGCGATGACCTTGTTGTAACGCTCGCCGTTGGTAATCACGCCGTCGCGATATTGCTGCTCGACCGTAATCACGTCTTTCTCAGCCTTGCCGACAATCTCGGGCTTCGAAGGCGGCGTCACGAGATCGTCGATGCCGATCGAGATACCAGCCTTGGTCGCATACAGGAAGCCAAGCGCCTTGAGATCGTCGAGCATCTTCACCGTCATCTCGTGACCGAGACGAATGTGCGAGAAATTGACGAGCGACTGCAAACCCTTCTTGCGCAATGTGCCGTTGATATACGGCAAGCCGGTCGGAATCGCATCGTTGAAGATGACTCGACCGACCGTCGTGTTAACGACCCGGCGCACATCTTCCTGCAACGTGCCGCGCAGAATATCTTGCGTATCGTGCTCCTGAGTCAGATCGATCAAGTCGCCAATGATGCGCAACTTGATCGGCGTTTGCGTGGTCACGTCCTTCGAATCCAGCGCCAGGAACACTTCCTCTTTCGATGCGAACACGCGGCCTTCGCCCTTCGCGCCTTCCTTATCGCGCGTCAGATAGTAGATGCCGAGCACGATGTCCTGCGAAGGCACTGCGATCGGCTGACCGCTCGCCGGACTCAGAATATTGTTCGAAGAAAGCATCAGCACCGCCGCTTCGATTTGAGCTTCGGGCGAAAGCGGAATGTGCACGGCCATCTGATCACCATCAAAGTCTGCGTTGAAAGCGGTGCAGACGAGCGGATGAATCTTGATGGCCTTGCCTTCGACCAGCACTGGTTCGAACGCCTGAATACCGAGACGGTGCAGCGTCGGCGCGCGGTTCAAGAGCACCGGATGTTCGCGAATCACCTCCTCGAGGATGTCCCAAACGACAGGCTCCTGACGCTCGACCATTTCGCGCGCCTGTTTGATGGTCGCGGCGTGCGCCTGCTTCTCGAGTTGGTTGTAGATAAATGGCTTGAACAGCTCGAGCGCCATCTTCTTCGGAAGACCGCACTGATGCAGTTTCAACTCAGGCCCGACAACTATTACTGATCGCCCCGAGTAATCGACGCGCTTGCCCAACAGGTTCTGGCGAAAACGTCCCTGCTTGCCCTTGAGTGTTCCGCTCAAAGATTTCAGCGGACGATTGTTCACGCCGCGCAGCACGCGACCGCGACGGCCGTTGTCGAACAACGCGTCGACTGCTTCCTGCAGCATGCGCTTTTCGTTGCGCACGATGACTTCGGGCGCGCGCAGTTCCATCAGCTTCTTCAGACGATTGTTGCGATTGATGACGCGACGATACAGATCGTTTAGATCGGAGGTTGCGAATCGTCCACCGTCGAGCGGCACCAGCGGCCGCAATTCAGGCGGAATCACCGGAATCACATCCAGGATCATCCACTCAGGATGATTGCCGGATTTTAGAAATGAGGTTGCGACCTTGAGTCGCTTCGAAAACTTCAGCTTCTTCTGCTGCGAAGTCTCTTCACGCATCCGACGACGAAGTTCGACCGCGAGCTCTTCGATCTTCACCGACGCCAACAGTTCCTTGATCGCTTCGGCGCCCATGCGCGCGACGAACTGACCGGGAAACTCGCGCATTAATTCGCGATACCGCTCGTCGGTTAGCAGCTCGCGCTCTTTGATCTCTTTCAAATCGCCGGGATCGATAACGATGTAAGACTCGAAGTAAAGAACTTTCTCAAGTTCGCGCAAAGGTATATCCAACAAGTGTCCAATGCGGGAAGGGAGTCCTTTGAAGAACCACACGTGCGAACACGGGCTGGCAAGATCTATATGGCCCAGACGTTCGCGACGAACTTTAGCCTGGGTGACTTCGACGCCGCACTTGTCGCAGATCACCCCACGGTGCTTCATGCGCTTGTACTTGCCGCAGAGACACTCCCAGTCGGCCACGGGTCCGAAGATCCGCGCACAGAATAAACCATCGCGTTCCGGCTTAAACGTGCGATAGTTGATCGTCTCAGGCTTCGTGACTTCACCGTGCGACCACTGCCGGATCTTTTCCGGTGAAGCAAGCGAGATGCGAATCGCCTCGAAGTCAGGCGCCAATTGCGTTTTCTCTTGATGAAATCGAAACACGTTTATCTCCAGTTAGCAGCAAGCTGTGAGCAGTAAGCAGCAAACTGCTTCTATTTCAATTGACCACAAGCGAGCCGAACGATGAACAACTGCTCACTGCTCACCGCTCACTGCTCACTAAATCCCACTCGTAATCAGAGGCTCAGCAATCGTCTCGTCCGGGGCGCCAACTTTCTGCACTAACTCAACGTCGAGGCATAGTGACTGAAGCTCTCGAACGAGCACGTTGAACGATTCGGGCAAACCTGGATCGAAATCGGCCTCGCCTTTGACGATCGCTTCGTAAATCTTCGAGCGTCCCGCGACGTCGTCGGATTTAGCCGTCAGCAATTCCTGCAAGATATGCGCAGCGCCGTAAGCTTCCAGCGCCCACACTTCCATCTCTCCGAATCGCTGTCCGCCGAATTGCGCCTTGCCGCCCAGCGGCTGCTGCGTGATCAGCGAATATGGCCCAATCGAGCGCGCATGAATCTTGTCGTCGACCAGGTGTGACAGCTTCAACATGTAGATGTAACCAACCGTCACCTTCTGCTCGAATGCATCGCCGCTGAGTCCGTCATAAAGGATTGCCTTGCCTGACTCGTTAATGATTTCAGGCAAGCCAAGTTCGGCGGCTCGCACCGCAGATTCTTGCAGCTTCTGCTTGATCTCTTTTTCGGTCGCGCCATCGAACACCGGCGTCGCAAAGTGCATCCCGAGCACGCGCGCGGCCCAGCCCAGGTGCGTCTCGAGAATCTGACCCACGTTCATGCGCGAAGGCACGCCGAGCGGGTTCAGAACGATTTCCACCGGCGTTCCATCGGGCAGATACGGCATGTCTTCTTCCGGCAGGATGCGCGCGATCACGCCCTTGTTCCCGTGGCGTCCGGCCATCTTGTCGCCGACTGAAAGCTTGCGCTTCATGGCGATGAAAACTTTCACCATCTTGATCACGCCCGGCGAAAGCTCGTCGCCTTGCCGCAGCTTGGCGATCTTCTCTTCGTAAATGTCCGAAAGAATTTTGATCTGTCGCTCGGTGCGATCTTCGTATTCTTTCACTTCCGCCGCGGCATCGACGCGTGACGAAGCGACTTGAGCTTTCCGTAGAGCTTTCGGCTCGACACTCTGGAGCATTTCGCGAGTGATCGGCACGCCCTTGGGAATCACAACTTCGCGATTTGCGGTTAAGTCCGCCGACAGCTTGCGTCCTTCGAACAGTTCGTAGATTCGCTCGTTGCGCTGCTCCTGAAGAATGCGAATTTCATCTTCAAGGTCGCGGCGCAGACGTTCTTCTTCGCCCTGTTCGATCGAAAGCGAACGCTGATCTTTCTCCTGGCCTTTGCGCGTGAACACCTGGACATCGACGACAGTGCCGTCGATTCCCGGCGGGGAAACGAGCGATGCGTCCTTAACATCCGCGGCCTTCTCGCCGAAGATCGCGCGCAGAAGTTTTTCTTCCGCGGTCAGTTGCGTCTCGCCCTTCGGCGTCACTTTGCCAACCAGAATCGAACCCGGCTTGACCTGTGCGCCGATTCGAATGATGCCGCTCTCGTCCAGGTCGCGCAGCATATTTTCGCCGACGTTCGGAATGTCGCGGGTGATTTCTTCCGGCCCAAGCTTCGTGTCACGAGCTTCGATTTCCAGCTCTTCGATGTGAATCGAAGTGTAGTAGTCGTCTTTGACGAGGCGCTCGGAAACCAGGATCGCGTCTTCAAAGTTGTACCCGCGCCACGGCATGAACGCGACGAGGACATTTCGACCCAACGCGAGTTCACCGCGATCCGTACACGGACCATCGGCGATCACCTGGCCTTTCGCGACGCGCTCGCCTACGTGAACGATCGGCCGCTGATTGATACAGGTATTCTGGTTTGAACGCTTGAATTTGATCAGCGTGTAAATGTCCGCCGTCACCTCTCGCGAGATCGTCCCATCAACATTGTGATCGGCCTTGACGATGATGCGCTCGGAGTCGGTGTAGTCAACGACGCCATCACGGCGGGCGATGACGACCGCGCCGGAATCGCGTGCCGTGACACTCTCCATACCGGTACCGATGTACGGCGCTTCCGCGCGCAGCAAAGGCACCGATTGACGCTGCATGTTCGAACCCATCAACGCGCGGTTCGCGTCGTCGTTTTCGAGAAACGGAATTAGCGAGGCCGCGACCGAGACAAGTTGCTTCGGTGAAACGTCGACAAATTCAATATCGTCGCGATGCGCCAAGATAAATTCGCCGGCCTTTCGCGCTGCGTTGCGCTCGTTGACGATGTAACTGTTCTCGTCGAGCTGGATGTTCGCCTGACCGACGACGTGCTTGTCCTCTTCCCACGCGGTCAGATAGAACGGGAATGGTTCATAACTCGCCTTCTCGCCGCTCTGGCCAACGCGCTTGTTGGCTTTGTCAACCTCGTCTTGCGGCACGTGGTCGCCGGGCTTGAATTTCGTTTCGCCACCATTAATAACTCGCACGAATTCGACGACGCTGCCATTCACGACTTTGCGATACGGCGACTCGATGAATCCAAACGGGTTGATGCGCGCATAGCAGGAGAGCGACGAAATCAGACCAATGTTCGGGCCTTCAGGCGTCTCGATCGGGCAGATGCGGCCATAGTGTGTCGGGTGCACGTCACGCACTTCGAAACCGGCGCGTTCGCGGCTCAGACCGCCCGGTCCAAGCGCAGACAGACGCCGTTTGTGCGTAATTTCCGAAAGCGGATTTGTCTGATCCATGAACTGTGACAACTGTGACGAGCCGAAGAACTCGCGCACCGCCGCCGTGACCGGCTTTGCGTTGATGAGGTCACGCGGCATGGTCGTCTGCATTTCCTGATGGATCGACATCTTCTCTTTGATCGCGCGCTCCATGCGCTCGAGGCCGATGCGAAACTGGTTTTCCAGAAGCTCGCCGACCGCGCGAACGCGTCGATTGCCGAGATGATCGATGTCATCCGCTTGATAGATTGGCCGCTTGTTCTCATCGACGGGATTGCGGCGCATCTTCAAAACGTAATTGACAACTTCAAAGAAATCGCTCGCCTGAAGCAGCGGATCTTCGATCCGGCCCATCTCGGGCTTGCCCATCTTGATGTTGAATTTCAGGCGGCCGACTCGCGAAAAATCGAATTTGCGCGGATCGAAAAACATGCCTTCGAGCAAGCGATAGGCAGTCTGCACGGTCGGTGGATCTCCCGGGCGCATCTTGCGATAAATTTCCAGCAGCGCATCGACCGGTTTATTGATCGTGTCCTTCTTCAGAGTTTGAGCAATTACGACACCGACATCGTCGCCTTCCGGGAAGAGCACGGCGAAATTCTGCACCCCGCTCTGAATAATTTCCTGAAGCTTCGCCGGAGTGATGTCGCTGTTGGCTTCAACTACGACTTCGCCGGTTTCGGTGTTAACCACGTCCGCGGCGGCGTATGCGCCTTCGAATTGCGCCGGGTCGATCTCGACTTCGCCAATGTTCGCTTTGCGCAAACCTTCGAGCGACGTGCGCGTGATCTCTTTTCCCTTTCGCACAATCGGATCGGGCGCGCGACCTTTGATTTCAAAGTCGACTTTCATGCCGATAAGGTTGGTCTTGCCCGCCTCCGGAACCTGGACCATCAAACGCCCATCTTCGACACGCACTTCATCGACCACATAGAAGTGTCGCAGGATGTCTTCGTCGGTG
The DNA here is from genome assembly GCA_003222895.1 of Acidobacteriota bacterium. Lineage (GTDB taxonomy): Bacteria > Acidobacteriota > Blastocatellia > Pyrinomonadales > Pyrinomonadaceae > UBA11740. The sequence goes on from QHXI01000090.1 coordinate 66,281, forward strand.
AATGACGAGGTCTTTACTGCTTCTTCCAACTGGCCGTCGCTGCCGAAAGACTTGCTGTTGAAGTTTGAGTTCAGCCACACGCCGAGCGCGCGCAAAAAGATCGTCGCGAGGAATTTGCGCTTGCCGACGCGCACGTAAAGCAGGTTCTTCTGGTCGTATTCGAACTCAACCCACGAGCCGCGATATGGAATAATCTTGGCAACGAAAAGCTGGCCGCGCTTGAAGAATACGCCGGGTGAACGATGAAGCTGAGAAACGATCACGCGTTCAGTTCCGTTGATGATGAAAGTGCCGTTATCGGTCATCAAAGGAATTTCGCCGAAGAAAACTTCTTCTTCCTTGATGTCGCGAATCGACTTCACATTCGTGTCGGGATCTTTATCGAAAACCGTGAGACGAATCTTCACCTTCAGCGGCACGCTGTAACTCATGCCGCGTTCCTGACATTCCTGCTGATCGTGTTTGTGCTTGAGGCCGACAGGCTCGCCGCAATTCGGACACAGCTCGGGACGAACTGAATTGAACGTACCGCAAACGTGACAAAGAGTTTCGCCTGGACGCAGCGGGTCGACTTTGATGCTTGCGCCGCAATTCTTACATGCCGCGCGCAGGAAACGCAGGCCTTCGAGGTTGCCGCACTTGCACTGCCAATTGCCAATTTGATATTCGACGAAATCGAGCGTCGCCGTTTCGCGAAAATCAGAGATCGGAAATACGGACTTGAACACCGATTGCAGACCTGTGCTCTCGCGTTCCTCCGGCAGCAGGTCCATCTGTAAGAATCGATTGTATGATTCGCGTTGGATTTCAATCAGATTTGGAATCGGAACGGCAGTCTTGATCTTGGAAAAGTCGTGACGTTCCGGCGCCTGACTAGTGCGCCGTCCCAAACCGGTATTCGTTGCTTCAAGTAAATTTGCAGACATGAATGTTTCCTATCGTTCTCCGGCTATAGCCCTTGCCCCAGGCGCGCCGGCGCTACAGACACGTTCGCGGTCAGGACGCACAACGCCCCGACCGCTTTGAATGTAAAGCGATGCTTTTCGTTCCGACTTTTCGGGAGTAACTGCCAGCGCTTCAATACTCCCCTAACTTAACGGCTAAAAAATGAAAGGTCAAGCCGACAAAACGGCCAGACAAACAATGCTGAGAGCGTCGACGAATTCGCCGACACTCAAGCACCAAACGAAACCAAAACTATTTAACCTCGACGGTTGCACCCGCGTCGGCGAGTTTCTGTCGAACGGTCTCAGCTTCTTCCTTAGAAACGCCTTCTTTGACGGCTTTCGGCGCCGCCTCAACCAGATCTTTCGCTTCCTTCAGACCGAGAGAGGTCACTTCACGGACGACCTTGATGACGTTGATCTTCTGACCGCCTGCGGCCTGAAGGATGACATCGAATTCAGTCTGCTCCTCAGCCGGCGCGGCTGCCTCGCCACCGCCAGCGCCTCCGGCAGCCGGCATCGCCACGGCAGCAGCCGCGGCCGACACGCCAAATGTTTCTTCCATGAGCTTGACCAACTGCGATGCTTCCAGCAGTGTCAGCTCTTTGACTTGATCGACAATTCCCTGAATATCAGCCATGACTAATCACGTTCTCCTCTATCGCTCTTCGCAAACTAGAGTTTGCTAATCACTCTCGGCAATCGTCTAGGTTTGCATCTCCACGACTCTCGCCAACTTGGCCGTCCACTGACTAAGGCGACGGCCGCTCAAATAATTTCGAATTTCGCAATTCGAATCTCGAATTTTGTTATGCGCCTTGCGCTTCCTTCTGCGCGCGCACTTGATCCATGACCACCGCCAAATTACGCGGCACCGCCTGAATCACAGTCACCAGTCGCTGCGCCTGAGCATTGATCAGGAACAGCACCTTGGAAATCAATTCTTCGCGCGAAGGCAGACTCGCGATCGCTTCGACTTCTTTCAGCTCGACGACTTTGCCTTCAACCAAACCAACTTTGAAGCTGAAAATATCCGGATTGGCTTTCGTGAATTTCGAAATCGCTTTTGAAAGAGCAACCGGGTCGGCCGCGCTTAGCGCCACCGCAGTCACGCCTTTGAACTGATCGCTCATGGGCTCGAGCGGCGTTCCGGCCGCGGCTTTGCGCGCCAGCGTGTTCTTTACCACTGAATAAGACACGCCCGCTTCGCGAAGCTGGTTGCGCAGTTCCTGATCCTTCGCGACCGTCATATTTTTGAAGCTAACCAGCATCGCCGCATGCGCTTGTTTGAATTGTTCAGCGAGGGCGTCGAGGTCTGTTTGTTTCTGTGCTTTGGTTTTCATTTTCGCTCCTCACTTATTTCGCAAACGCGGCTTCATCAAGCAATAGCCCGGGGCTCATCGTCGAAGCCAAATTAACTTTCTTCATGTATTTACCTTTGGCGGTCGAAGGCTTCGCTTTCACGACGGCTTCGATCAGCGCGCGAGTGTTCTCAGCGAGTTTGTCTTCATCAAAAGAAACTTTCCCGACGGCCGTGTGAATCACGCCGGTTTTGTCGACGCGATATTCAACCTTGCCAGCCTTCGTTTCCTTGACGGCGGTCTTGACGTCGAACGTTACAGTCCCGGTTTTCGGATTCGGCATCAAACCGCGAGGTCCAAGCACCTTTCCGAGCCCGCCGACCAGACGCATCATGTCCGGCGTGGCGATGACCGCGTCGAAATCCAGCCAACCGCCCTTAATCTTGTCAACCATGTCCTGGCCGCCGACTAGATCGGCGCCCGCTTCCTCCGCCTCTTTGATCTTGTCGCCCTGCGCGATGACCAGGACCGTCTTTGATCTTCCCAGGCCGTGCGGCAGCACGAGCGTGCCACGAACAAGCTGATCAGCTTTACGCGGATCGACACCCAACCAAATTGTCAATTCAACGGTCTCGTCGAATTTTGCGAAGGAAATCTCTTTGAGGGCCTTGACTGCTTCGTCAAGATTGTATTTGCGCGTGCGATCGATTTTTTCCGCAGCCGCGCGATACTTCTTTCCGTGCTTCTTCATTTGTTAACTCCGAGGTGCGTGCGGGATTTTTGATTTGCGATCTTTGATTTGTGATTCTCAAATCAAAAGCCGCTATCCCTCCCTCAAAAAGCCCTTATGATCGATCTGCCATCTAATAAAAATTGCAAATCAAAAATTACTCTATAGTCAATCCCATCTGGCGAGCCGTGCCTTCGATTGTGCGCATCGCGCTCTCGAGATTCGTCGTGTTCAAGTCCGGCATCTTCGTTTTGGCGATCTCCTCGATCTTGGCGCGCGAAATTTTGCCGACCTTTTCCTTCTTGGGATTGCCTGCGCCCTTGGTTATTCCGGCTGCTTTCTTCAACAAATCGGCCGCCGGCGGCGTCTTTGTCTCGAATGTGAACGAACGATCCGCATAGACCGTAATCACGACCGGAATCTTCATGTCCGGATCCATCTGCGCCGTCTTGGCATTGAAAGCCTTGCAGAATTCCATGATATTGACGCCATGCTGGCCCAGCGCGGGGCCGATCGGCGGCGCGGGATTCGCTTTGCCAGCGGGAACCTGCAGCTTGATGTAACCTGTAATCTTCTTTGCCATTATTCTTCTTCCGTAAATGTTACTTTCTCAACATCGAGGAACCCCAGTTCAATCGGCTCAGTCCGCCCGAAAATCTTGACCATAACTTGCAGAGTCGCCTTGTCTTGATCGACTCGTTCAATTCGTGCGGTGAAACACTGAAATGCGCCCGACTTAACGCGCACGACTTCACCGACCGAATAATCGAACTTAGCTGTCACTCCTCTTCCGTAAACGTAACCTTCTCGACGTCGAGAAAATTCAATTCAACCGGCGTCGAGCGTCCGAAGATCGTCACGGTTACTTTCAGCGTGGACTTGTCTTCGTTAACTTCCTCGACCTTACCGGTAAAGCTCTGGAATGGGCCAGATTTAATGCGTACAGTTTCGCCCGACGCATATGAAAACTTCGGCTTTGGCTTCTCTTCGGCCGCGGCCTGCTGATTCAGGATCTGCTCGACTTCTTCCTGTGTCAGCGGCGTCGGATTTTGACCGCCGACAAAACCGGTGACTTTCGGAGTAGAACGAATCGCGTGAAACACATCGTCGGGAATATGTCCGCGCTCGTCGCAATCGATCTGGATCAAAACATAGCCGGGATAGAACATGCGCGAAGACTCGACCCGTTTATTGCCGCGCATCTCGACTACGGTTTCTGTAGGCACGAGCACTTCGGTGATCGCGCTTTCAAGTTCGGTGCCCGCGACGCGAGCTTTCAGGCTTTCGCAAACCTTCTTCTCGTGTCCCGAGTACGTATGAAGTATGAACCACTGATTCATTAGAAATCTTTCGTTACGCTCAGCCGCCCAACCACGTGCGCAGATGTTCGATTGCAAATGCCCAAACGCGATCGACTCCAAATAGATAGAGCGCGAAGAAGATGACGGCGATCAAAGTAATAATGGTCGTATTTCTTACTTCGGTTGCCGTCGGCCATGAAACGCGGCGCATCTCAGCGCGCGTGTCGTGCAGAAACTGGCGCAGCCGAGTAATAAATCCGGAGCTTTGTTGCGCCACGGGCTTGCGCTCGCGGTGTACGGCTGGAGTCGCTTCCGGCACGGCCTGGCTAATGTCGTTTTCTTCCTCGCTCATCGATGATTGCGATTCCGTCAATTGACTCTCGTGGCAGGGGTACCAGGATTCGAACCCGGACTTTCGGTTTTGGAGACCGACGTGCTAACCGTTGACACTATACCCCTCCATCAAGGATGAAGTACGAAGGATGAAGGATGAACCAGCGCAACTCGCTTTCATCCTTCCGCCTTCATCCTTCCTACTTGGTTTCCTTGTGATCCGTATGCTTACGGCAGCGTCGGCAGAACTTCTTGAACTCCAGGCGATCCGGAGTCGTCTTCTTGTTCTTCGTCGTCACGTAATTGCGGCTTTTACAATCGCCGCACTGCAATACAATGTTATCGCGTGGCATTACTCGAATCTCCGATTTCAAATCTCAAATTTGAGATTCGAAACTTCCCAAACCCTTATTCCACCACTTCCGACACAGTGCCGGCGCCGACGGTGCGGCCGCCTTCACGAATCGCGAAGCGCAAACCTTTCTCCATCGCAATCGGCGCGATCAATTCAATCTCCATCTGCACGTTGTCGCCCGGCATCACCATCTCGACTCCAGTCGGCAAGTGCGCCACACCAGTCACGTCCGTGGTCCGGAAGTAAAACTGCGGTCGATAACCCGTGAAGAACGGCGTGTGCCGGCC
>QHXI01000023.1 GCA_003222895.1 Acidobacteriota bacterium
CCGAAATGTTTCTATCAGACAGCGAGCGAAAGAGACGCAAAGAACAGATGGACCGCGAGCGTGGCATCACGCCGGAAATAAAGCGGCACAATGAAATCAAGGCCGGTGTGATCGCTAGCTCTGTCGGGATCGGCGTGATGATCTTTCTTTATGTCTTGATGCAGGGCATTATCTTGAGCGGCCATAACCCTCCAGAAGACGCGGCCATCCTCAGCCGCATTTGGGTCGCGGGAATAATTCCATTCCTTGTTGGGCTAGCCCTAATCATCAACGGCCTGCTTGTGAGCAAGAGACAGATTGAATTCGCCAGACAACGAAATCTAATCGAACAGAACGTTCTGCCGAACGCCGGAGAAACTCATGAACTGCCGCCTGCCAACATCGCGGAATTTATTCCTCCCAGCTTTGGCGTCACTGAGGGAACGACCAAACACCTGAGCGATCCAAGCCCAAAGAAGTAGAATTCATCGATCTCAGACATTGGTCTCTGAGTTCTCTTCGGATCTTTCCAATGGCGCCGCACGTGTCAACGTTTCTCGTTAAGGACCTCGATGTTCAGGTGTGCTAAAGTTCTGACATTATGAAAATAGATCGACGTGATTTCCTGGCGGCATCGTCCTGCGCGTTGATGCTGGGGCGAACTGGAATTGCGAATGCCGAGCATCTTGAGCCTTCCGAAGCGTTCAAGCCAATTTCGATTGAAGACAGGCACGTAACTGTCTATGCCACCGCCGAGAACAGCGATCAGCGTCTGACAGTCACTGATAACGTGCCTTTCACACCGCTGGGTCAACCTCTCGAAACTCAGGTTTGCGTATTTGTCGATCCCGCCAAGAGATTTCAGACGATGCTGGGCATCGGCGGCGCACTCACCGATGCCGCGGCTGAGACTTTCGTAAAGTTGCCGGCGCCCAAACAACAGGAAATTCTCAAAGCCTATTTTGATGCGACGGGCGGCATCGGCTACACGCTGGCAAGAACCAATATTCACAGTTGCGATTTCTCAAGTAGTAGTTACACCTATGTAAGTGAGGGCGATAAGGAGTTGCGATCCTTCAGCATCAGTCACGACATGCAATTTCGCATTCCTTTTATCAAACAAGCGCAGCAGGCAGCCGGAGGGAAACTAAATATCTTTGCCAGCCCCTGGAGTCCGCCGGCCTTCATGAAAGACAACAACAACATGCTTCATGGAGGAAAATTGAAATCGGACTTTTATCAATCCTGGGCGAACTACTACACAAAGTTTATCAAGGCATATGAGCAAGAAGGCATACCTATCTGGGGTCTGACGATTCAAAACGAACCAATGGCCACGCAAACGTGGGAATCGTGCGTCTATTCCGCCGAAGAAGAGAGAGACTTCTTAAAGAACTACCTTGGCCCGACGATGAAAAGAGCCGGACTGGCTGATAAAAAAATAATCGCGTGGGATCACAATCGTGATCTCATATACCAGCGTGCCTCCACACTATTAGCTGATCCCAAAGCCGCGCATTATGTTTGGGGTATTGGTTTTCACTGGTACGAGCCGTGGAGCGGAGGCGAACCGATGTACGACAATGTCAGCCTCGTACACGAGTCTTTCCCTGATAAGAATCTGATCTTCACCGAAGGCTGCTCCGATTCGTTCAAGGCTGAAAGACTCCACGATTGGAAACTGGGCGAGCAGTACGGCCGCTCAATGATTCATGACTTCAACAGCGGGGCCGTCGGCTGGACTGATTGGAACATTCTTCTGGATGAAACTGGTGGACCAAATCACGTCAAAAATTTCTGCTTCGCGCCGGTTCACGCCGATACGAAATCGGGCGAGCTGATTTACACAAATTCGTATTTCTATATCGGACACTTCTCAAAGTTCATTCGGCCCGGCGCGAAGCGGATCGCCAGCTCGCCCAGCCGAAGCCAACTGCTTTCTGTGGCCTTCATCAATCCCGATGGGAAAATGTCGGTAGTGGTGATGAACCAGAGCGAGAAAAAGATCTCTTATAACCTCTGGATTCAGGGACAGGCCGCCTCAATCAGTAGCTTACCGCATTCCATCCAAACCTTAGTTTTCTAAGGCCGACGAGAGATCGTCGCCCGACTGATCGCGGAGATCGCAATCAATGGCGATGAGACACCAAGACCGATCGCCAGCATTCCCCGGATAGCCTCTGTGCGTTCATCGTCAAAGAGTCGCTCTTCGATACCAACGATGCCTTTTCGAACCGTTTGAATCACCTAAAGACTTAAGGTGTGATATCCGACCTCGATTGGACTAATTAAGCAATCCTGTTTGCGCCTGACACCTTACCTGGCTTAAGATACGCCCGTCCACGCAGATTCCGTTTGAAAGCATAGGCGCGTAGCTCAGTTGGTAGAGCGTTGCCTCGACACGGCAAAGGTCTGGGGTTCGAGCCCCCACGCGCCTACCATCTTTGTCATCAGCGCCTCTTGAATTTTTCCTTCGATGACGGTTCAGCGCTCTCCGCTCGTTCCCATTCATCGAGCAAAACGGCGAGCTCTGCTTCAGTTCGTTCGTATTCATCATTCACTGCCACGAGCCTGGTTATGTCGCGAGCGATCTCGGGCTTGGTCATGTCGTCCGAAAGATCGGCAATGCGCTTTTCGAGTTCGGTGATCTCGGCTTCGATGATCTCAGTGTTGCGGGGCTTCTTAATGACCTTAATGCGCTTTGGATCAACCTCTGGTTTGGATCCATCCGCGGACGCGGATCGTACTGACCTCTTGCCGCTGTTTTCAAGATGAATTCGAGCGCCAGGCTTCCGAGACTTTGCCTTCCACAATTGTTGGGTTTCTGACATATCCTGCGACGCTGCTTCAACGCCGGCACGCGCCAGGGCATCACGACCAGCTTTCCAATCGTGATACTCGGTGTAGTCGCCGCTGAAGTGTTCGACCTTGCTCACGCCGTCGAGCGCGAGTATCTGCGTCGCAATGCGGTCCAGAAAAAATCGGTCGTGGCTGATCGTCACAATTGTTCCTTCGTAGGCTTGCAGAGCTTCTTCTAAAGCCTCGCGCGAAGGAATGTCGAGATGGTTCGTAGGTTCGTCGAGGACCAAAACATTCACGCCTGAATAGATCAATTTCGCGAGCGCGAGTCTTCCCTTCTCTCCTCCCGACAAATCGTGGACGTGCTTGTAGACGTCGTCGCCGAAGAAAAGGAACTTTGCGAGAAACGATCGCAACTCGCCAGCAGTGGCCGATGAAGGCGCCACGCGCCGCAACTCCATGACGATTTCGTTTCTATCGTCGAGGTCTTCGAGTTGTTGCGCGTAATAACCAATCTCGACTTTGCTGCCCCAACGAATCTCGCCCGCCAGCGCGGGGATCTTTCCCAGGATCGTTTTCAAAAAAGTAGTCTTGCCCGATCCGTTTGGCCCAATCACGCCCAGGCATTCGCCGCGCCGGAGTATCAATGAAATGTCGCTGCCCAAAACGCGATCGCCATAACCGATCGCGGCGTCGGTAATCGTCAACGCGTGCGTGCCCGCGCGTTCGATGTCCTGCAGGCGAAAATCACCCGAAGCTTGATCGGCGCGCACCGCGTCAATCCGCTCAAGTCTTTGGAGCATTGTGCGTCGCGATTTCGCCTGCTTCGTCTTTTGTCCCGCCAGGTTCTTGCGAATAAATTCTTCGGTCTTGGCGATCAGGCGCTGTTGATTTTCGAACGCACGTTGTTGAATCTCGCGACGCTCTTCACGCTCAATTATATAATCGGAATAGTTTCCTTTGTAGCTGGTCGCCTGACCGTTCTCGACTTCAATTATTCGACGGCACGCGCGGTCAAGAAAGTATCGATCGTGCGAGATTATGACGAACCCCGAAGAGTAGCTTCGCAAAAATTCTTCGAGCCATTCCACCGCGCCAACGTCAAGATGATTCGTCGGCTCGTCGAGCAGCAACACGTCGGGCTCAGACAAAAGCAGGCGTGCAAGGCCCAGGCGATTCGCCTGGCCGCCGGAGAGCTTCTCAGTCTCCGTCTGCCAGGTATCGCGATCGAAACCGAGGCCTTGCAGGATCGATTCGGCTTTCGCTGAGTATTCGAAACCGCCCTCGCGTTCATATTCATGCTGAAGATCGCTGTAACGCGCTAGCACTTTTTCAAGATCGTCGCCGGCGTCGCCCATGCGATGCTCCAACTCATGCATCTCGTGTTCGATCTGCTGCAGCCGGCCAAACGCCGCCAGCGCTGATTCGTGAACAGTCGATCCTGGGTCGAAGTGAACATGTTGCGCCAGCAGTCCTAGTTTCAATCCGCGCGCCCGCACAACCTCGCCGCTGTCCGCGCTTTCCTCTCCGTTCACCAGACGAAAGATTGTCGTCTTGCCGGCGCCATTACGACCAACAAGTCCGACATGCTCGCCGGGATTGATCTGCAAGCTGACGCCGCGCAAGACATCCTGCGCGCCGTAAGATTTGTGAACGTCTGAAAGACGAAAGAGCATTGGATCGAGCCCAGGGATTAGTGTCAGAAGCCCGACCGTCAGGGAGGGCCTGGTTGATAAAGCGGCTCTTGCTGACGCGCGGGCTTCTGACACAAAACGGGCGCGGCCGCCAAACACTCACGCACCGCGCCCACTGGGGTTAAGTCGCCAGCCTACTTCTTCGCTGGCGATGTCACCGGCGTTGGATTCGATTTCGCCGCCGGTGAACTTGCCGTGGTGCTCGCCGGCTTTGCAGCTTCAGCCGAAGCCGGCCGCAGGCCGAGATTACTCGGGTTTGCCAACATATTCGCTGCGAGATTGTTCACAATCTTCGCTTCGCGAGTCGCGACTTCAACGAGGGCTGCGTTCAAAATTTCCTTCCGCTGATTGGTCAACGCAACGGTAATCTGCTGCCGCACACCCTGGCTCTCCAACGTTAAATTCTCAGTTTGAAGATGTTTCTCCTGGAGTTTGAAGATGTACCAACGACCACCAGGAAATTGCGGTGAGCTGAACTTGACCGGATTCGTGAAACTGCCGACCTGCATTGGCCCAAACAGTTGGCCGACCAAGTCTGCCGGAAAGCCCGTCGACTTTAATTCATCTTCAGAAGCAAAACCAATGTCACCGCCGCGCGCGAGACTCTGATCTTCACTTCGGGCGCGCGCGACAGTCGCGAAATCGGCGCCGCCCTTGAGTTGCTGATAGATGTTGTCGATCTTTACCTTCGCGTCGGTGTCGTTCTTCGCATCATCGTTCTTGATGCCCTGGGTGCTGTTGTCCGCCGGATCGGCCGCAATCATCGCGAGCGCCACACCACGCGCATTCACGAACTGCTGTTTGTTTGCGTTGTAGTAATCCTCGACGTCGCGATCGTTAATCGTGATCTTGCCGGCGTATTTATCCTGAAGATGCTGAATCGAAAGATCCTTCTTCGCTTCTTCGCGCAACGCTTCCATCGTTAGGTTCTGATCTTTGAGCTGGCGCGCGAATTCTTCATCGGTCATGCCGCTGTCCTGCTTCTGCTTATTGATCGAGCCGGTGATCTCATCTTCAGTCGGCAAAAGCTTTTCCTGTTCGCCTTTTTGGAAAAGAACTTCGCGCTGGATCAGGCTCGAAAGCACCTGCAATCTTGCTTGCGCCAGTTCCAAGGGCGAAAGATTCGCCTGTTTACCGCCGGTCTGTTGTTGGATCACGCGCTCGACTTCCTGAAGCATGATCTTTTTGCCGTTGACGGTCGCCGCGACTGTGTTATCGGGGGTTTCCGCACCTGAGCCGCAAGCCGCAAGCAGCAATGCGCCTAACACGACGGCACCGAGCCACATAAAACTTTTCTCTTTTCTCTGCACTTTCGTTTTACTCCTTGAGGGCGATCGTTCCTTGACCACCTCTGACGCGTTTGTTATGGTTTTCGTTTCAATTACTCATGCCGATCCGCACTGTGTGATCGCGCGAACCGACAGGAGATTTCGTAATCATGGCAAAACGTTGTGAAGTTTGCGGCAAAGGCCCGCAGTTTGGCAATAATGTCTCGCACGCAAACAATCGAACGCCTCGCGTTTTCAATCCCAATCTGCAATCCGTTCGTGTCCGCTTGGCGCAGGGCGGTAACAAGCGAATGAAAGTTTGCACCAGCTGTATTAAAGCCGGCAAAGTTGCGAAAGCCGCTTAGTCGGTAACCGCGATCGCTTCAATCTCAACCTTCGCATCACGTGGCAGACGCGCGGCCTGGACCGTGGCTCGAGCCGGCGGATTCTCGACAAAAAATTTCGCGTAGACTTCATTCATTGCGGCAAAGTCGTCCATGTCCGCGAGAAATACCGTCGTCTTCACGATCTGATTCATCGTCAGGCCTGCGGCTGCGAACACTGCGGTCAGATTCCTTAAAACCTGTTCAGTCTGCTCAGGAATTCCGCCCGGAACAAATTCACCGGTCGCTGGATCGATCGGAATCTGCCCGGAGGCGAAGACCAAATTGCCGGCGCGCACCGCCTGCGAATACGGCCCGATCGCGCGCGGCGCCTGGTCAGTTGCGATGATCTCCTTCATAGTCAGCCCCGAGCCGGTCAAAACAAACGTGTACTTTAACAGACGAGCGGATAAAATGAGAAACCCAAAACGGGCCATTCGAAGGGAGAATCATGAAGCTTAAGACCCTCGCGCTACTGAGCGTTTCTGTCGGCTTCCTGTTCGTTACCGCGTTTCGTTTTGTTCAATGGAAACCAACGATTTCCGAAGACGATCGCATGAAGGGCAGTTATCGATTCGAGCGCAATGGATGGATTTACGTCCACCTCGAAGGCTCGCCCGAACAGATCGGTTATCAGCACGGCAAGTTACTTGCGAAAGAAACGGAAGATCTGTTGCGCGTGATCAAGCCCTTCCTGCATCACGAGACGAAACGCGACTGGGAGTTCTATCGAAAAGCTTCGCAGGAAATCATGTGGTCCAGGATCGATTCCGAATATCAACGAGAGATAGATGGAATCGTGAAAGGTTTAAACGACTCGGGCGTGAAAGCCGATCGCTGGGACATCGTGGCGCTCAATGCGGTTGAGGAGCTTCCCTATTATTACGTGCCGTGGCTCGAAAAGCAGCAGGGTCGCATTCCGACGACGCACGCGCCGGGAAATTGCAGCGCCATCGTCGCGACGGGAAGCTATACCAAAGATCATCGCATCGTGATGGGCCATAACACGTGGACCGATTACGTTAAGGGCTCGCGCTGGAATATCGTCTTCGATATTAAACCGCAGAAGGGTTATCGGATTTTGATGGATGGATTGCCCGGAGTGATCGTCAGCGATGACGACTTTGGAATTAATTCAGCGGGAATCATGATTACAGAAAC
>QHXI01000153.1 GCA_003222895.1 Acidobacteriota bacterium
CCCGCCTCGTGGTACGCCTGTCCACGAATCGTCAGTGCATTGAACAGCGGACTGCTCGATAGATAGACGAATTGACGGAACAGGTTTTGATCAACATCAAAGCTGGTACGAGCGTTGGCATCGCGTCGGACCGTGAACTGCAACCCGGTGTTGAATTCGAACTTCGCCGACCCCAGCCGCAGTACAGGATTCAGTCCGCCGTTGAAGTTGTAGTTATTCGTGCTGGTGGAAACAACGCGCGAGGCGAAGTACCCCTGCGTAAACTGTGTCTCAACCAGGCGACGCGCGGTTGGCAGCTGTCTGGAGTTTCCAGTCAGCCCAGCCAGTTTGGCGTCAGTGGTGTAGATGGTCGCATCGTCAAAGACAGGCGCAATCGAAAAGTCCGAGAGCACGTTGAATTTGTCGCTGACCGGCATGCCTGCTTCGCCAGCCGCCTCATGCAGGCTGCGCTGGGCTTCGTTGTTATCGTTCTCAGGAGCCAGGGCGTTGGCTCGCGCGAATGCGCTCACCGCGTTCGGCATGTCGTGGCGCATGCGATAAATTGAGCCCTCAGCGAGCATGTAATCGTAGTCATCGACGTATTGGTCCCGATTTCCGAGAGTGGCCAGATACTGCTCGGCTCGCCGATCATCCCCTTGAGCAAGCGCAACGTTGGCCATGCCCACTGCAACTTGTTCATCTGCGGCGCCTGACTCTTTCGCTCGTTCATAGAGCTTCTGTGCAAGATCGAAGTCGTTCATCGACAGGAAAATGTTTCCAGCGGCCACGAGATCATCCGCGGTAGCCGGCGATGCTTCGCCCACTCGAGCTTCGGTAAATCCAAGTGAGACCTGTTGTCGCGCATCGTCATATTTGTGCTGATTCACAAACAGCCGCGCAAAAGCCAGGCGTGTCTCTACCCGATTGGTATCGGGAGCATCGAGCGCGCGAGCAAATCGCTGCTGCGCAGCCTCCTTCTCGCCCAACAGGAGAAGCGCATCGCCGGTGGCGAGCAGCACCGCACCTTGGTCCGAAGCCTGATCTTCGGCAAGCTTCACGTCTTGCAGAGTCTCGGAACGCATCTTCAGTTCGGCTTCGGCGTGTGCGCGCTGAGCATATAAGAATGGATCGTCCGGAGCTTCACGAATTGCGATCGCCAACTGGTCGATGGCGGGCCGATACTTGTGCTCGTAGTACAGAGTGTCGGCCAGCGCAGTGTGCAGCGAGACATCGCTGGGGGCTAGTGTGATAGCGGCGCGATATTCCATCTCAGCCTTCTGTAGCTGGCGAAGCTGCCGGTAGGCCGTGGCCTTCACCTCATGCGTGGCAGCCGATGCGCCGATGATCTTTTCCGCCTGCGCCACCTGATCAAGAGCAGCGTGCGAGCGATGCAGCTCCAAATTTGAAAACGCAGCACCCAGACGCGCACTGCCATTGTTTGGCTGGAACTTTAGTGCTTGATCGAAGTCCGCAATCGCCGCTTCGGCGTCCTGCAAGTCATTTTCGACGTAGCCTCGGTTGACGAACGCTTCGACCATTTTGGGATCGCGCTTCAGAGCACGGCCATAATCATCGACCGCCTGATCGAGCAGGCCCTGCTGTTTATGCACATGTCCTTCAAGCAGCGGGAAGTTAGGCTCGGCCGGCAGTATGACTTCGTACTGCGAAGCCAGCGCCAGAGTGTCATCAAAGCGGCCGAGATCGTAAAGGGCATACGCCAGATACACGGCCCCATCCAGATCTTTCGGACGTTGCGCCAGCACTTTGTACCCAAATTGAGCTGACTCCCGATATTTGCCGTCGAGGAATAGATAGCGTTCCCATTCACGCTGGATTCGCGGGTCATCCATCATCGCAGGCGTTGAGCGGTGGACCCATGCCCCGGCGAGCTGGAACTTGTGATTTTGGATCGCGGCATTCGAACCGCCGGCAATCAGAGCAGCATTTTGTGGGGCCAGTTTGTAACCCTGCTCGTACGCAACCTCCGCCTGATCCAGACGGTCGATCGAGGTGTACATGTCTCCCAAGGCAAGATATGGCACGTAGTCGTTGGGATACAGCTTGGCCATCTGCTGAAAATATTGTTCCGCCTCGGGAATCTTGCCTTCGTCACGCATTAGGTAGCCGAGACTCTCGAACGCGTAGCGATTCACAGGGTCATGCTTTAGCACGCTGAGATAAATCTGCTCCGATTCTGGCTTCTTCTGCATGATCCAAAGCAGGTTGGCGTACTGAAGTTCGATTTTTGAATTGTTGGGATC
>QHXI01000091.1 GCA_003222895.1 Acidobacteriota bacterium
ACGATCTGGACTCGGCAAATTTCGCGATGACGATGGACAAACCCCTTACCTCAGACGATCAGGTCCGCGTAGTGTTCAGCCTGATTGGCGACGCCGGGAGCAACGACAAATCTCCGCTGAAGGCCGGCACCTATTCGGCCAAGGCGGACAAGTACATGAAAGTTGAAACCGTCGGCATCGTTTCGCGGAAGGGCTCCGCTGATAATAAAGCGTGGTTCGATCGCAGCACGCTGAACGGTCAAGTAAAAATAACTTCCGCAACCGGCGATGAGATCTCCGGCGATATCGATCTGACTGCCGGCGACAACGCGATCAAGGGTTCGTTTACGGCGAAGGTTCTGAAGCGCAAGTAACCCTTCATACGAATCAACGCACTTCGAGCCGAGCGAGATCAGACAGGCTCGGCTCGCAGTGACTACGAGACTTAGCGCGCATGATGCGCGCGAACCGCAGGCAAGATGCCTGCGCTCGCTTCTGCTCACCGCTTACTGCGGCGGTTTCTTTCTTGCTCCTCCACCTTTCTGCTCAGGCGGTCGCGGCTGTGCCGATTGCTTCTGTTGCGGCTGCGGCTGCGCTCGCGGCTGCTGCGTCTGCGGCTGCCGGACTGCTTGCGGTCTCGGCTGAGCTTGCTGCCTCGGCTGAGCTTGCTGTCGCATTTGAACTTGCGGAGGCCGCACCGGCTGCGGTTGTGGCGCCGCGCGACGCTCTGGTCCGCGACTCGGTTGCGCTCGAACCTGCGGTTGCGACGGTGCCACCATTCGTGGTTGTGCCGGTCGCTGATACTGCGGTGGTTTGTTTTCCCTCCGCTGTGCCGGTGCTTGCGCTCGCTGAATTTGATTTTGCGGTTGCCGCGCCGCCCGCTGTTGTTGTGGTGAAGTTATCGTCTGTTGGCGCGTGGCTTCTCTCTGCGCTTGCTGCTGTTGACGAAGCGTAGCGCGTTGAGATTGTTGTTGTTGCACCGGTTGCGCTACGCGCTCAGCTTGAGCCTGGCCCGCAACGCGCGCGCCGGCAGCCGTCTGCGGCGCCAGTGGTTGCTTCCGCAACTCCTGCAGCTGTTGTCGCGCGTTTCGATCGCCGCGCGCTGCTTGCTTCGTTAGATCCGCCATCTGCCGTTCGCGTGCTTGCTCAGCAGCGATATTAGGTTGCTGCGCAGTTTGCTGTGCCGCATTCGATCGTTGATCGGCGATTTGAAGTTTCTGACTCTTCACCCGATCCGAAACCGGCTGGACCTTGAGCGCTCGCGCCAGGTCTTTCCTAAACGGCGGCGCCACCGGCAAGTTGTTCGCTACAACCGGCGTGTTGAATCGCTGTTCGACCTCGCGCGGAACATCAATGCGAGCTCGCGCTTCACGCGTTTGAAACGCCGCTCGTCGCAGAGGATCCACTGTCAACGGATCGAGCACCGGACGCACTTGAGCGAACGTCTGCGGATCGACTCTCTGCACAATCCGGGGATCGATCACGCGGCCAAAGTCTTGCACCGGCACAACCGTCACCGCTCCCGGGACACTAATATTCACGACTCGATCGACCACTACATTTGATGGATAGACGTACTCCGGCTGCCAGTTCGGATCGTAGTATCTCGCGACGTATGGATCGCTCGGACCCAACGCCACCCAGGCCACGCTTGACTGACCAATCGGAAGGAAAGCCACCAGCGCGGGCGAATAGGTTGGATAAGTCGTCGCGGTACCCGGCACCCAGTACCATTCATTCGAGGTATAGGCCCAACGGCCGTAATGGTAAGGCGCGTAGCCCCAAGGTTCAGACGAAACCCACGTCAAGCCATACGGATAATCCATCGTCCAGGAACCCGATTGATACGGCGCCCACCCAACCGATGTGCGCGGATGCCAGGCGTAACCGTAATCGCTCACGTACTGCCAATCACCATAGTCATCCAGATCGTCGATGCCGGGCACATATTCGTTGACGTAGTTGTAACTCGTATAGCGACGCGCCGGATCGTAATAGTAAGGGTCGTCCAGATAAGTGTAGTAGCTGCGATAACGTCCGTCGTAAGTCTTCGGATACCGATAGCGATAATAGTTGTCGACGAGCGTGCCGGCTTGATTCGGTTCGACCCGCGACATCACCGCCGCTGAACCACCCTGACATGAGACGCTGAGCGACTCGCCTTTTTGGATGCTTCCCGAGCCAGCCTGCCCAACAACTTGAGCTTGTCCGCTGAAGGCGGTCGCCGAAGCGTTGCCGCTGTCATTAATCGCGATCTGATAAAGACCGGGCTGTTGAAAGTCGACGGCGCCGCAGGGCGTGGCCACTTCAAACAAGCCGCCTGACGGAATCGATCCAACATCAAACAATGCCGAGCCCCCGCGCAGCGCTACCTGCGTGCGCGCTCCCGAAAGCTCGAGCACATCTAGCGACGTGTTCGCGTCAACGGTTGCGAAGTTGCGCCCCGTAAAAGCTATTTCGCTTTTCGAATTTTCTTTTGTGTAGATGCGATCGCCCACGCCCACCGGCATGTTGGCCGTCGCTGCAATCCATTGCCCGTTCGCCGAATTATCGTTGCTTTGATTAATTCCAACCTGTCCCTCGACGCGCTCAATCCGCGCCGCGTTCGGCAGCTCGCTGGCTTGCGCCGACCGCTGATATTTGAAGAGCACTGCCGCCGCGATGGCTGCGATGACTGCCACGGCCAGAACGATCAAAGCGCCAAACGGCCAAAATCTCATTCTGTTCATAAAGCCTCCCGTACGAATGTCAATTGGAGTTTTTTTTGGAGAGAGATATTTGCTAGGACGCAATTACAAGGCTAGGCGTCGCCCCGTCCATGCGTTGTTAGCGAATCGAAATACGATTGCCGAACAATCGCAGCAAAGTAATTGCAGCACACAATTTCGTCTGTGGCCCACACGATTCGTGTACAATGTTGCCAATGAGCGAAGATCGCCAACCCACCATCGGTGAGGAGATCGCCAACAGTTTGAGCCATGGTGCGGGCTTGGCTTTGGCAATCGCCGGCGCCCCAATCCTGATCGTCGCAGCAGTGCGATACGGCAGTGCATGGAATACGGTCGGTGTGAGCGTGTTTGCCGCATCGATGATTTCGCTCTATCTCGCCTCGACCCTTTATCACGCGCTGACACATAACCGGGCAAAGCGATTCTTTCGTCTGCTCGATCACAGCGCGATCTTCATTCTCATCGCCGGAACCTACACACCTTTCACGTTGGGAGTGATGCGCGGCCCGTGGGGATGGACACTGTTTGGTCTGGTGTGGGGTTTGGCGATGATCGGATTAATTAAGAAAGCACTGTTCGGCGCGCGCTTCGTGTGGTTGTCCCTCGCGCTTTATCTGGTGATGGGTTGGCTGGTTGTGATCGCCGCGCCGCAGGTTCTCCAACGTATTCCGTTGTCGGGATTAGCTTGGATTCTCGCCGGCGGCCTTGCATATACAGCGGGCGTCGGTTTCTTTGCCGCTCATCGCATTCGCTACGCGCACTTCGCCTGGCATCTCTTCGTTATTGCGGGCACCGTCTGCCATTTCTTTGCCGTTCTCTGGTACTCGGCATAATCGCGTCTTTTGGAAATTGGAGAGAGAATTAAGGAGGCGTCATGTCTGAACAAAATGAACTTCAAAGCGTTGAATCAGTTTCTGAAACCAAGGTTGAGCGTGGCGCTGGGGCCTGCTCCGAATCAGGGTGTAATTGCCTCCAATACAAAGGCAGCGGTAACACATGTGAAAACTGCACCCACAACTACGCGGCGCATTGGTAATTTCACCGTTACGGGTGAGATCTACTTCAGCTTCTTTTCGGCAACGCCAGGCTACGTTGCGCCGTCGAACTCTGATTGGCATCCCTAGTGGCCGGTGATATCATTTTGTCACTTGATGGCCATGTGCGGGCATTACAAATTACATCCTCGACCGCTCGATGACCGCGCGAATCTGTTCGCGGACTAACTTCCCTTCATCAAGATCGCTTCTGAAGTCGGCACTCTCGAAGGTGTCGTGGGACTGGTTTCAAAAATAAGGAGCAAGAAGATGATGGCAACCGCAACCGCTCTAAAAAAACCGGAGATCAAAACCGAGCCTGGGTCACGGATGTCGATGGCAACGTTTTTCTCGATTGCAACGCCGGCGTGGCCGTGTGTTCGACCGGGCATTGTCATCCGGAAGTCGTCCGCGCGATTCAGGATCAAGCCGCGCAACTGATTCACATGTGCGGCACCGATTATTACTACTCGCTGATGCCGGACCTGGCGAAGAAGCTCGATGAGATCGTTCCGGTCCAGCGTCCGACGCGAACTCACTTTGCAAACAGCGGTACTGAAGCTGTCGAAACGGCTTTGAAGCTCGCCATGCACGCCACCGGTCGCGAAAAATTTATTTCGTTCTTCGGGAGCTTTCACGGACGCACGCTCGGATCGCTTTCGCTTACTTCATCGAGAGCGGCGCAGCGGCTCGGATTCAAGCGGCAAGTTCTCGATGTCGTGCACATGCCTTACCCGAACGAGTATCGCAATCCCTTCAATGCTGAAGACTGCGGCGACGGTGGAGTGGTACAAGGCGCCGTGAATTGGATCGAGAATCGGCTCTTCATAACTACAACTCCGCCTGACGAAGTCGCGGCAATCGTGGTCGAGCCGGTACAGGGCGAAGGCGGTTACGTTCCTGCGCCCGCTGCATTTCTAAAAGAGCTGCGACGGATTTGCGACGAGCACGGAATTCTGCTTGTAGCCGACGAAGTTCAAAGCGGCATGGGCCGCACCGGCAAGATGTTCGCGTTGGAATATTCCGGCGTTAAGGCTGACATCGTTTGCATCGCGAAAGGGATCGCGTCGGGCTTGCCGCTCGGCGCCTGCGTCGCGCGCGCGGATCTGATGGACTGGAAAAAAGGTGCGCACGCTTCGACGTTCGGCGGAAATCCGGTCGCGATCGCCGCCGCGCTGAAAACGATCGACTTGCTCCAACGCGAGTTGGTCGCGAACAGCGCCGAGGTTGGTGCTTATCTGAAGAACGGTTTGGAAAAGCTGATGAGCAAGTACGACTGCATCGGCGATGTGCGCGGCTGGGGGCTGATGATCGGCGTCGAATTCGTCAAGGATCGCGCGTCAAAGAAACCCGATCCTGAACTGCGCGATCGCGTCGAGATCGAGACCTTCAATCGCGGCGTGATTCTGCTTGGCTGCGGCGCGAATTCAATTCGCTGGTCGCCGCCGCTGATTCTGACGAAAGAAAACGTCGACGTGGCGCTGGAGATTTTCGACGAAGCGATTGCGGCATCGATCTAGATAATATCCACTTTTCGTTTAGAGTTGGCACTTGTGCCAACAAGCCGGACAAGTCCGGCTTCTAAACGTTACATCTATTTTTCGTTTGGAGTTGGCGCCAACAAGCCGGACAAGTCCGGCTTCTAAACAACATTGGGAGAAAAACTATGTTCGAAGGCACTGTAATCTCAATCAACATCGCGCCGTCCGCTGAGGCGCCTATGCAATCCGTCGAAGGAGCCCGCGCGATTCCCGGTCGCGGGCTCGAAGGTGATC
This sequence comes from Acidobacteriota bacterium, assembly GCA_003222895.1. Classification (GTDB taxonomy): domain Bacteria; phylum Acidobacteriota; class Blastocatellia; order Pyrinomonadales; family Pyrinomonadaceae; genus UBA11740. Next base: position 5,518 of record QHXI01000091.1, read on the forward strand.
GCTACTGCACGGGTAACGGAACCTTCTCAAAGGCAAAACCCGATCGCGAACTCACACTAATCGAAGCGGAAGCGATCGAGGCGATGAAGCGCGAACTCGACGTTGATTATGGCCTCAGCGACAGTCGCCGCAACATCGTCACGCGCAATGTGCCGCTGAATCATTTGGTCGGCAAGGAATTTTGGATTGGCGAAGTGAAGGCGCGGGGACTAAAACTCTGCGAACCCTGTTCGCATCTACAGCGCTTGTCGCACCCGAAAGTCTTGCCGGGCCTGGTCCATCGCGGCGGCTTGCGCGCGGAAATTCTCACTGAAGGTACGATTCGCGTGGGTGAGATGGTAAAGCCTGTGCTGTGACAAAACTTCTTCAGGGCCTCGACTTCAAAACCTCTGCCTCAATACTTCCTCGACCCGAATAGCCGTCTGCGATCATGGTCGGGAGTGAATCAAAACTTAACGTAAGTTTGCTGTCTCCATTCGTAAATGCGCCGGCGGCTTTAAGTCCAGGGTTCGGCTGATTAACTAGCAGGTCGGCACTCATTTTGTTAACCACCACCCGCCCGCTACTCTGGACTACGCCGGTGGCGACATCATGGAGCGAACGTTCTTTCGCGCTCTCTGGGGCTGGCATGGTAAACCAAAACGTCGCCAATCCGGCTTCGCGCATTACCTGCACACTATTCTGAAGTGGAAACTTTTCCTGGACGCCGGCTATTCCGCCAGTCATCTCGAACTCTCCGCGCGTGACCCGATATACGCGCATTGAGCTCACAAAGGCGGGCGAAAAGCCGACCCGTTGCAGCGGCGGCGTGCCGCTTACCGAAACTGAAACAACCTTGAAAGGCGAAGTAATCATCTGCGGAACCATCTCCCCTTTGCCCGGGATCTTGTCGCCAATCAACAACAGACCAGTCGGTTGACGTTTGATCTCAACGTTATAACCGCCCGTATTTCGTTGCCCCAGAAAGGCTGCGATCACTACGTGTGACTCAAAGAAATCGCCCGCAAGGTCAGGCAGCCTCGGCTCCATCTTCACCAGCTCAGAATATGTTTCTACGTCGCGGATTACGGCCACGAAGGTGTCGGTGATGGAAGAATGAAAGCCTTCCGCCAGGACCTTCAATTCACCTGAAGCGAGGTCGCCTTTTTCGGATTGCGGTGTTGGAGAGCTGTTAACTTGCGCAACTTCTTGCCGCGTCTGGAAGCGGGACGCGCCGCCGCTACTAAGAAATAAGGAAACCGCCAGTAGGCTTACTATCAGTTGGCCCATCGTAAAGACCTCCCACTACGCTTTCAGAACGTGGCACTCTGACTAACTTGCAACACTCAAAATCACAAACGATATCGAACTCGCTTGCGCAATTCCGTATCTTCGACTTCGATGTTCTGAAGCCGCAACATGACGTCAGCATTCAAGTCCCAACCGGCGCGCTCGCCAGCTTGTAATTTCACTGTTCCCGCCGCGGCGATCATCGCTGCGTTATCAGTCGAGAGATGCGGCGACGGAAAATACACGGGCACGCCAAGTTTGTCTGCCGCCACGCGCGCGGCTTGCCGCAAAGCGCCGTTGCACGCGACGCCGCCGGCAACAATCAGAGTTTTCGGATGATATTCGTTGGCGACTCGCTCCATCGTCGTTACCAGCGAGCGAATGACGGTGCTTTGAAAGCTTGCTGCCAAATCTTTGATCGCTTGTGAAGGTTCGCCTCCATTCTGCATTGGTTGCAAGCCCGATTCGCGCACGTACTTGGTCACCGCCGTCTTTAATCCACTAAAACTAAAGTCCGGACGATTGTCGCCCATGCGCGGCACGGCGAACTTCACTGCTTTCGGATTTCCTTCGCGCGCAAGTCTTTCAATGATTGGTCCGCCGGGATAGCCGAGTCCCAGCATCTTTGCGACTTTGTCGAAAGCTTCGCCGGCAGCGTCGTCGCGCGTGCGACTAACAACTTTGTATTTGCCCGGCGACGGCAAGTAAAAAATATTTGAGTGTCCGCCGGAAACAACCAACGCCAGCGCCGGATGTTCGACCGGTGGATTCTCGAAACAGACTGAGTAGATGTGGCCTTCGATGTGGTTCACGCCGACCAAAGGTTTGTTCAAAGCGAAGGCCATCGCTTTCGCGTATGAAACACCAACGAGCAAAGAGCCCACCAAACCCGGACCGATCGTCACTGCGATTCCATCGATATCGTTCTGCGCGATGTTCGCGCGCGCGAACGCTTCGTCAACAATCGGAACGATCTTATCGAGGTGCTCGCGTGAGGCGAGTTCCGGCACGACTCCGCCGAACCGCGCATGCGTCTTGATTTGGGATGAGATTACCGATGAAACGATTTCCCGGCCGTCGCGGATAACCGCGGCCGCAGTTTCATCGCAAGAAGTTTCGATTCCGAGCACGAGCATGTGTTGGAGATTGTACTGAAGTGGTGAGGTCAGTACCACCCGCGTAAGCGTTGCGGCTTTGCCCTCAATGTGCGGTAAGGCTTCCTGCTCTTCGTTCCGTTAGGAACGAGATGTTTATAGAACCGCGCACGCTGCCGAACTCCCTGAGCCCATTTATGGGCGCAATAACATTTCGCTCCTTCAGAGCTAAATAATCTTCAAGGACTCGTTAATTCTATGAGCATTGCGCCGCTACGCGGCAGTCCGTTCATAGAAACTCAATGATGAATCGCCTTGTTTAAGAACCCGGCATCGTTTCAATTCACCAAACTCTTCATCGAGAACGTTCCTGGAGAGATGCTCGACGATCACGATTCCTTCTTTCGATAACAAACTGGCCGTCGATTTGCCGAGATAGTTCAAGAGCGACTCATAATCGGTCGCGTACGGCGGATCGAAGAAGATGATGTCGAACGGCGTCGTGGCCTGCTTCACAAACTTGCGCAGAAACTCGGTTGCTTCAACGTTGACAACTCTGAAGTCATCTTCAATCTCTAACGCTTCGAGATTCGCTTCGATCAGAGAGCAGATCCGGCGCGACTCATCGACGAAAGTAACATACGACGCGCCCCGCGAAAGCGCTTCAATTCCCACCGCTCCCGTTCCGGCACAGAGATCGAGAAACTGCGCATCTTCCGTTCGCGGCGCCAGAACGTTGAACAGTGTCTCGCGCAACCGATCTGAAGTCGGTCGCGTCGCGAGCGAAGGCGGGCTCTTCAGCTTTCGTCCGCGATATTTGCCGGCGATGATCCGCATTCCGTTCTGCTTTCTTCTCTGGATTGTACCGCGGGCGTCGTAGCAGAGGAGTATAATCCGCCGCATGAAAAAACTAATCCCACTCATACTCGGACTCGGGCTTGCCTCAATTGTGATCGCTCAAGGCAACAAGCCGACAATAGACTACAGCGCGCCGCCGAATGCGACGTTCACTGCAGAGGAAGTGACCGTGTCTGGAAACGGGTACACCTTAGCCGGCACGTTACTGCTCCCCAGGAATTCAAAGCGGAGACTGCCTGCCGTCATCACGATCACTGGTTCCGGACAGCAGACTCGTGACGAGCCAATTCCCTTTCCGAATCTAGAAAAGTATCGGCCCATGCGTCAGATCGCCGAAGCTCTTGCCAGCCGCGGCATCGCGGTGTTGCGCGTTGACGATCGCGGCGTCGGCGGTTCAGGAGGACGCGACACGCTCATGACTGCGACGAGTTCGAGCTTCGCCGATGACGTGCGTGCCGAGGTTGCTTACTTGCGCACGCGTTCTGAGATCGATCCGAAAAGAATCGCCCTGGTCGGTCATAGCGAAGGCGGAATGATTGCCCCGATGGTCGCGGCGAGCGACCCGCAAATCGCTGCTATCGTTTCCATGGCCGGCGACGGTAAACGTGGCGATCTGATTAGCAAGGAGCAATTGGAGGATGCGCTCGCGCCTTTGAACCTGCCGCCCGAGACCGCGAACCAGGAGCGCGCGAAACAGGCGGCAATTATTCAAGCGGTGCAGTCAGGCGCGGACCTTTCTAACTATCCGGCGGAGGTCCGGCTACCGTGGATCAAAGAATTCTGGACCTACGATCCGCTGACTACAATTCGCAAAGTGCGTCAACCGATTTTGATTCTGCAGGGCGCGCTCGACCAACAGATACGAGCCGAGCAAGCCGGAATGCTTGAGCGGGCAGCACGTGAGGCCGGCAACAAAGACGTGACAAAGCAAGTCTTTCCGAATCTCAATCACCTTTTTCTACCGGCCAAAACCGGTTCATTCAGCGAGTACTCCACGCTGGCGACAAGCGTTATCGGCGACGATGTTTTGAAGGTTATGGGAGATTGGTTGGTGGTTAAGCTCAAGGCAAAACCCTAGCTCTATCCCACCGCGGCCAACTTCATGCGCGCGTCGTTCTGCACGCGCTTGATCATCTTCGCGGCTTCGGGAGATTCGCTTGCTTGAGTGAAATAGAATTCGGCTTCTTTGCGCGCGGCTTGCAGAATGTCCAAATCGCGCACGAGGTTAGCGACGCGAAATTCAGGCAGGCCAGCCTGGCGCGTGCCCATGATTTCGCCGGGCCCGCGAATCTCTAAATCCTTTTCCGCGATCTTAAAGCCGTCGTTTGTCTCTTCCATGATGCCGAGTCGTTCGCGCGCGACTTCCGTCTGCTTATCCGAGGCCAGCAAGACGCAGTAGCTCTGCTCAGCGCCGCGACCGACACGGCCTCGCAGCTGATGAAGCTGTGACAGACCGAAGCGCTCGGAATGTTCAATCACCATCACGGAAGCATTCGGCACGTCGACGCCAACTTCGATTACCGTCGTCGAAACCAGAATTTGAATCTCGCCTTTGACGAAGCGGCGCATCACTTCTTCCTTCTCTTCCGGCTTCATCCGCCCGTGCAATAGACCAACCGAGAACTTTGGAAAGACTTGATCGCGCAGATACTCGTAACGCCGCGTCGCGTCGCGCAGGTCCATCTTCTCTGATTCTTCGACCAGCGGATAGACAACATAAACCTGGCGGCCCGCCCGAACTTCACCAGCTAACATTTGCTTGACCTGCTTTCGGTCGTCTGCATTGTCCGCGTAAATCTTTGTCACGATCGGCGTACGGCCCGGCGGCATTTCGTCGATGATCGAAACATCGAGATCGCCATACACCGTCATCGCCAGCGAGCGCGGTATGGGTGTCGCCGTCATCACCAGCACGTCTGGATTCATTCCGCGCGCGCGCAGTTCGGCGCGTTGCATGACACCGAAGCGATGCTGCTCATCGATTACCACGAGGCCGAGTTTTTTGAACTTCACTGCCTCTTGAATCAGCGCGTGCGTTCCGACCACGGCATGAACTTCGCCAGCCGCGATCGCCTGATGAAGTCTTTTCTTGTCCGCGCTCTTCATCGATCCTGAAAGCGATTCAATTCGGTAAGGCGACCTCGCGAGAATGCGCTTGATGTTGCGCGCGTGTTGCTCCGCAAGAATTTCTGTCGGCACCATCAAAGCCGTTTGATAGTCATTCTCCATCGCGGTCAACATCGCCACCAACGCGACGATCGTCTTCCCACTGCCCACGTCGCCTTGCAACAGACGGTTCATCGGCGCGTCGGTTTTCATATCACGGAAAATCTCTTTGACGACCCGGCGCTGAGCGTCGGTAAGTTTGAACGGAAGAACGGACGCGATTCTTTTTTTGATTGCGTCGTCGATCTTGATCGCGGCGCCTTTGCTCTCTTTGATTCGCGTGCCGCGTTTGGCCGTCAAACCGAGCGCGAGCCAAAACAACTCTTCGAAAATCAAACGTCGATGGGCCGGGCTGCGCGCGGCTTCATAATCAGCCAGCGAAATCTCTTCCGCAGGAAAGTGGATTTGTCTGAGCGCCGTTGCGCGCGGAACCAAATGCTGTCGCTGACGCAAATCGCCCGGCAATGTTTCCGCGAACGCTGAGTCGGAGAGCGACGCGAAAACGCGGTGAATTATTTCGCGCAGTTGCTTCGGACGAACGTCGTTGATCTTGCGATAGACGGGAACGCAACGCCCGACGTGAATTGCGGACAGCGCGACCTCATCGTCTGATTCGTTGACTTCCTCACCGGAGGCAATCGGAAGAGGCTCGTTAAGAGGCGGCAGAACTTCAATTTCGTCCGGCTTATTGAGTCGAAGCGAAAAGGTTCCCCTCGGCGCATCCGTTTCCCACTTGCCGAATGCTATAAACCTGACGCCGCGACTAAACTTCTTTTCATAGTTCTCAATGATTCTTTGCGCATTGAGACCGGAAAGATACGTCCACACAACCACGTCCTTTCCAGTCCGTTCGCGATCGGTTGCGGAAATCTCAAGAATAAAAAGTCGCTGACGAAAGGAACGCCATCTCCCGACTGGGCGGCCCTGACAGAGCTTCACAAATAATTCCAGCGAAGCTTCCATGCCATCCTGAAGGTCGGCTATTCGCGCGAGGTTCGAACGATCCTCGTAACGCATCGGCAGGTACAGCAGTAGATCTTCGACGGTGGCGCTGTTGACGGTTTTTCCGGTGGAGATTTCGGCGATGCCCGCGGCAAGTTTGCGCGCGGTCATAGCACTCATGCCTGACAATCCGCAATTAGGGAGATCGAGAATACGGGTCTCAAGTGAGATGGAGGAACTTACCGCCATTTACAGAGGATCATAGCATGGCCTAGTCGTGGGAGTTACTAAACGCTAAACGATCAATTTGAGGCTACGGCTGCCGGGGCACAGCATTCGTCGAAAGCACGTTTTAGCTCTGCAGCAATTTCGCCGGGTCCTCGGCCTTCAATCTGATAACGCTCCATCATGAAAACCAATTCGCCGTCTCGCAAAATTCCAATCGATGGCGATGACGGACGATAGCCGGTGAAGTAACCGCGCGCGCGTTCGGTCGCTTCGATGTCCGCCCCGGCGAACACCGTCGCCAGCCGATCCGGCCGCGCTTCGTTTTGCAAAGCGAGTGCGACGCCGGGCCGCGCTTTTCCAGCAGCGCAGCCGCAGATTGAATTCACGACAATCATCAAGGTACCGCTCGTGTTCTGCACGGCATCATCGACTGCTTCGGCCGTTTTCAATTCTTCAAAACCGAGGCGCACCAAATCTTCGCGCATTGGACGAATCATAATTTCCGGATATTGCATTGTTGTTCCCCCTAAGTGGCATTCTACGATCAATTGCCTGATTTAGATATTGAGATAGTGCGCGGCGCTTCCCCATCGCCGGTGATCGAAACATTCAAGACATTATCCGGCACCGGATAGTGTCCAAGTCTTTCCGCCCACTCGATCGCTACGACAGCCTTTTCATCAGTCAGAATCTCGTCGAGATCGACTGCGTGCGCCGCTGCCGAGCCTTCATCCAGCCGATACAGATCGATGTGATAAAGCAGCAGTTTTCCAGGATGCGGATTGACGAGCGTGAATGACGGACTCGTCACCTCTGCCGCATCGATTCCGAGCGCGTGCGCAATTCCTTTGACCAGCACGGTCTTCCCGGCGCCCAACGCGCCATTGAGCAAAATGATTTCACCGCCCGAAAGTTCCGAACCGATGGTCACTCCGAGATCGAAAGTTTCTTTTTGGTTCCGAGAGACTACGGTGCGAACGGGAGCGGTCACGGCTTTGGATGTTCCTGATTGCTGGCAAACGAAAGTGACGTGAAGAAACGATTTACGTTATCGGTATCTTCCTGACCTTTCATCACCGCCACCGCAATTTGATGCACGCGATTTCCGAATAGATAAACTCGACTCTTGAATGAAGCCTGGCTGCTCTCGCCGGTGAATTCCAACCCAGCACGTCCTTCCAAAGTAATTTTCTTGCTGTCGACCAGTGTCGCATTCACACCCTTGAGAAAGTTATCGCGGTTCGCAACCAATTCGGCCTCAGGATCGAGCTTAATGCTCGCCGCGTAATCGCCCCAACCGGCGAGATAGATGGTTTTGTCGGTCGTGACGGTAAAAAGATGAAAGGTGAATTGGTCGGACGGATCGACTTTTTCTTCGGCTTTGCCGGGCATCATGATGGAAAAGCCGCCGCCAACCGGCGCGACTTTGACCCATTCGCTTTGATAAGCGCTCAGCGACAAAGCAAACGCCAGAAGAAACATTATTGAGATTGCGTATCGTCTCAGCATAGATTCGAGTTCAGCATAAAACTTATCGAGGCGCAACGATCGGAATCTCGCCCGCGGGATCGAGCAAACGGAAAGCTTCACCGAGATGGTTGCGAATATCAGAAGCGGTCATCGCGCGCATGCCGATTTCGTTCGCGGCAAGATCTCCGGCGAAGCCGCTCGTGCAAGCCGCGGCAATCACCGTCTGCAGCGCGTCCGCGTTCGCTTTCAACGTGCCGTACGCCTGCGCCAAAAAACCTGTGATGACACCCGTCAGCGTGTCTCCCGCTCCCGCCGTTCCTAAACCGGCATTACCAGTTGGATTCACGAAGACGCGACCATCGGGCGCGGCGATCAACGCCCGCGAACCTTTCAAAACCAGAATTACTTTATGGGCAGTCGCGAAAGCACGAGCAGCAGCAACGCGATCATCTAATGCCGTCTTATCTTTTGTGCCCAACAAACGAAGCATCTCCCCAGGATGCGGGGTCAAGACGATCGGATGTTCCGCCGAGCCGCGCAGATCCGACGGCCAGGGCGACAAGCAATTCAAACCGTCAGCGTCGATGACTACCGCCGTCGGTCGTTCTTCGACGACACCACGAACAAAGCTGCGCGTGCGATCGTCTTCTGATGATAAGCCAGGACCGATTGCAATCACGTTCGCGCGCTCGGCGAACTTCCGAAAGTAATTGATTGCTTCATCGCTCACCGCGCCGCGATCAGTTTCGGCGAGCGCCGTTGTCATCACCTCTGGCATCGCTTGCGTCGCGACCAATGGCTGAACGGATGCTGGCGTTGCGACGGTTACCAAACCAGCGCCCGATTTCATCGCCGCGTTGCCGCACAGAGCGGCTGCGCCGGTGAAGCCGCGCGAGCCCGCGACGATCAAGGCGTGGCCGTGAGTATTCTTGTAAGACTCTGGAGTGTAGCGAGTCTGAATCAACCAGCGGCGCGCGTCTTCGCGGTCGGTTAGAAACAGTTGAGATTTCGCTTCGTCGATCAGTTCGCGCGGCGAACCAATCTCCGCGACAACCAAATTGCCGTTGTGATGCGCTGCCGGAGGAACGACATTCGCGCGCTTCGGCGCAGTCATCGTAACCGTCGCGTCCGCTTGGATCGCTTCGCCGATCGCATTTTCCGAATCGGAATCGAGCCCGGATGGGATATCAACAGCGATAACCGGAACGCTGGTGCTGTGAATTTGATTTAGATATCTGATCGCCTCGAGATGACGACCTTCCGCCGGACGCGTCAGACCGGTTCCGAAGATCGCATCGATTGCCGCATCATGCGGAGCGGTTAGAACGCTTGCGCGCAATTGCTCCCATCCCGCGTCCGACTCGCACTCGAATAAACTCAGCAAGCCCGCTTCGAGTGGCGCATTTTCTTTAGCTTCACGTTCAGCCCGCTCATCGTTCCATGCCCGCAGTCTGGCCAAATTGATTCGCGCGTCGCCCTTTGTATCCTCAATCATTCCGATCAGGACAACATCGACATGGGCGCCGGCGTTCGCGAGCAGGCGCGCCGTCGCCGCGCCGTCCCCTCCGTTATTCCCTCTGCCGCAGAAAACAAGAATTGATTTTCCGCTCATGTCGCCAGACAAAAGTTCAGTTACAACTCTCGCGGTGGCGATGGCGGCGTTTTCCATCAGCGTCAGCGAAGGCACGGCATATCGCTCTGTCGTCAAGCGATCGATCTCGCGCATCTGTGCCGCGGAAATGATTGGCTGCACATGCCGATGATAAGGAGAAGGTCGGGAGCGGGTCAATCAAGACACGGAAACGGAAGCGAATTCTGGAAGTGATCGGAACGCGTTCCAGAATTCTGACATAAGAAAAGCGGCCGAGGGATTTTTCCCCGCCGCCAGCCGCTGCACCATCCGATCCGTCTTTTCGGGATAGTTGTGTAAATGATCAATAGACCGCGTTCTCCAGATTTCTCTTTCCAGCTGATTTTAGACTTCGATCTCACTCAACCCAATCAGATCCTACTGCCGCCCGCGGCCCAATCAGACTGATTGATCGCTCTGTCAGACTGACATTGCTGAACGCTCATAGTTTCTCGAATTCTGCGGAAACCCGCCGGAAAACAACAACTTGTGAATGGCACGGCCATTGTAATTCGGACTGCGGCGGTAACTCTGATTACTGCACTTGGGACTGAGAATCGAGAAACCGATGAGCAGAACAACACAAACCAAGACGAAAGGTTGGCGAGCCCTGACGGCCATGATAATGGCACTGTCGCTGGTCGCCGGCATCGTCATTGCTGAAGGCGCAAAGGCCGAAACCATCAAGGTGCGGCGCGCGGACAATGCGTTAGTAAAGTACGCAACCGACCTGACCGCAGCGGCCGAACAAGGCAAATTCAATTCAATCGAAGAGAAAGCGGTTGAGACGGATCGCGCGATCCAGATTCTCGCGGGCGAAAACAAAAACAATCCGGTCGTCATCAGCGACTCGCAAGCAGTGCGAGACATCGTTGCCGTAGGCGTTGCGCGACGCATCGCGCGGGACGAAGTTCCCGAAGCTCTGTCGGGCAAACACCTCTTCAAACTTAATCTCGAAACTCTGTTCCACGATTCCAGGAACGCTCAACAACTGAATTCGAATCTCTCTGAAATCATTTCTGTCCTTGCTCAATTCGATAACAAAGCAATTCTTTTGATCGATCCGATCCAGGCACTGATCGGACCGGAAGGCGCTTTTGATGGCGCCGCTTCAGCTCTGATTCGCGATGCGATCAAGAGCGGCAACGTCCAATGCTTCGGCGCTTCGAGCGACGTTGCGTTCCAGAAGAACGTTGCCGGCGAAGAATCTCTCGCGCCTCTGTTCACGGCGATTCAAGCCGACCAGGTCTCCAACAGCGATTCAGGTGATACCGCGAAAGCCAACGAACGCACGAACAAAGAAGAGTTCGTGGGCGACAACGTCTCGCCCGATATGCGCGAGCTGGTTGAGAGCTCGAACGCTCCGGCTCGCGTCAAAGCCATTCTGCAAGTCAACGATGCCAACAGCGCCGCGCTACGCGAAACACTCAGCCAATTAGGTATTCACATTGAAGCTCAGTTGCCCCGCTTTGGAGCGATGGCCGTTGACATGCCCACCAAGGCAATCGAAAATCTGGCTGCCACGGGTAATGCAAACTACTTGTCGCTGGACCGTCAGGTCTCCGGCTTGGGCCACATAGAACAGACGACCGGCGACGATGCAATGCTGGCACAGACTGGAAATGCGTCGCTTGATGGCAGTTCGATCGGCGTCGTGGTTATGGATTCAGGAATTTCGACAAAGCAGAAGTCCGTCGCCGGCCGTATTGTCTACAGCAGAGACTTTACCGGCGAAGGTACCGTCGAGGATCCATACGGCCACGGTACGTTTGTCGCTTCCATGATCGTGGCAAAACATGGTTCGTACGGCGGTATCGCACCCGGCGCGAATCTCGTCAACTTCCGCGTATTGAATTCTCAAGGGCAGGGATCGGTGTCAGCCCTGCTGACGGCGCTCGATGCAGTAATGGCGAATCGCACCGCTTATAACATTCGCGTGGTCAACATGAGTCTGGGCATGTCCGCAGTTGATTCCTACCGCAACGATCCAATCTGTCGCGCAGTGCGCCGATTGGTCGACGCGGGAATCGTGGTTGTGGCCGCAGCCGGAAACGACGGCAAAGATGCTTTGCATCCAAAAGTTTTCGGCCGCATCCACTCGCCCGGAAATGAACCATCAGCGATTACGGTTGGCGCTGCCAACACCTTTGGATCGGATGGCCGCAACGACGACGTTGTCACCAGCTTCAGCTCACGAGGACCGACCCGCAGTTATTGGAAAGACCGCGCCGGCGTCAAGCATTACGACAATCTGATTAAGCCTGACCTCGTTGCTCCCGGAAACAAGATCATCGGCGCCGCGTCGCCGAACAATGAACTGCTCAGCGAAAATCCTGACCTGTGCGTCGACAAGAACACTGCTAACGGAAAGGGCAACATGCGCCTCAGCGGCACATCGGTTTCAGCGCCCATCGTCGCGGGTTCTGTGGCCGTTTTGCTCGAAGCGAATCCGCGGCTCACGCCGAACATGATCAAAATGATCCTGATGTATACGGCGCAATCGCTGAACGGCTTCAACATGCTCGAACAGGGCGCCGGAGAATTGAACGTTGAAGGCGCTGTGCGACTGGCGAAGCTCGTACGAGCTGATCTGTTATCAGCCAAAGTCGGCGCACCGCTGTTAGCGGGTGCGACGCCCACGGCGCAAACAACAATTGCTGGTCAGACCTTCACCTGGTCACAAGGATTGTTATTCGACCATGGATGGGGAAGCGGATCAGAGTTGATCACGAAGTACCAGGCCATCTATGGCTTGGGCGTCCTGATTTGCGATGGCGTTCTGATCACCGACGGCGTGCTAATCGGCGACGCGACAAAACTTACCCGAGGCGTTCTGATCAGCGATTCAATTCTGAGAAGTAATGGCATCACGATGAGTGACGGCGTGCTGATCGGCGAGGGCACGGTGATGGCTGACGGCACGGTGATGGCTGACGGCACGGTGATGGCTGACGGCACGGTGATGGCTGATGGAACGGTGATGGCCGACGGAACGGTGATGGCTGACGGCACCGTCATGGCGGACAGCGCCCTCCGCGGAGAAAATACTAGCTGCATGGGACTCGAATAACCGCTCGCTTCCTCCTCTATCACTTCGGTGAATCCAGTGTCCGAGATTAATTCTCGGACACTTTTTTATTTCTTACTAATCTCTTCCTGCTGGCAAATCATAACTTGTCGCAATCGACCGTACTCGTCCCTTGTGCTATTTTCAGCGGAGACGAGCGAGGGTTTGTGTTCGCAATCGAGGCGTGTCCAGCGGTGGCCGGCGAAAGATGGCTCCTATTCGGACTCTATTTCATCTATAGATGGGAGCTGGATTTGTTTAGCGGCTGAGCAAACGCGGCGTAGGATATTTTGAGCAATAAGAACGAAGTACCTGAAAGTTCTGTCGTGGACCTGGCCCATGCCCGTTCGCGATTGCGTTCGCGTGCAAAGCAATCTTCGCCCGCATCCTTATCGAATGAAATCGACGCAATAAATCAATTGCTCGACGCCGGCCAAACGATGGAGGCGCGCAGTCGGATTAGCGCCCTCCTGACCGCCGCGCGCAAAGACTCTGAAGCTCTCGCCCGCGCTCGTCTCGCGCTGTCAATCACGCTGGAGATGCAAAGTGACTTTCGGGCTTCGCTTGAAGCCATCGCGATCTACGAAGCGCCCGAAGAGCTTTCTAAGTTATCGACGGAAACGTCAGCGAAAGTACGCGTGCAGTTGGCGCTGGCGTACAACTACTGCGGTGAACATCCGAAGGCGATCGCGATCTTGAAGACGCTGCTCCGCGAGACTGCTGACGATCCGGCAACGGAAATCACTGGCGCGGCCAACAACGCGCTCGCGAAGGTTTATCGCAGCATTAGCGAGTTTCCGATCGCCCGTGACTTTGCGAAGCAGGCGCTGGAGATCTATCGGCAGAGTGGAGATTGGCGCGGTCTCGCGGAAGCGTATTTCGGCATTGCTCTTTCAGATCAAGGCGAGGGCCAACCCGAATCAGCCATCCAGAATTTCGAACACGCGCTGAAGTTGATCGGCGATCATCCAGCCAACTTCATGCTCGGAAAAATCTATTCGAACATGGCCGCCGCGCGCCGTTGGCTGAAGCAACCTCACGAAGGAATCGCCTGCCTCGAAAAAGCCGTCGACTACTACGACCACACCGACCACTACATGATGGCGGCGATCGCTTGTAACAACCTCGGCGTTAATTTGACGCTCGTCGGCCGCTGGGATCGTGCGCAGGAAGTGCTCGAACGCGCGGTTGAACTCATTCAGCATGTGGAAGACACCGACGAAAGGGTTTCGATGTTTCTCGATTCGCTCGGCGAGTTGTGCATGCTGCGCGGCAACCTGGACGAGGCGAAGAGTTATCTCGAACGCGCGGTATCGCTCTCTACGCAGAACCGTAACAAGTGGTACTCGTGTCAGGCGTTGCGCACGCTGGCGCGCTGCCAGATCGCGCGAAGCGAAAATGCCGAGGCGTTGACCACTGCGCACAAAGCGCGCGAGATGGCCGAGCGAATCAACGATCGTCAGGCCATCGAGGAATCGCAACTCCTGCTCGCCGAGTGTGCGCTGAACACGGGCAACCTGGATTACTGCAATGAGCAGTTGCAATCAGTGGCCGAGCACACGGCGGACTCGGCCGCGGATCTTGGATTGGCCGGCGAGACTCAGCGGCTGTTGGGCTTATTGGCAATGGCGCGGTCGAATCCTACTTTGGCGGCACAGCATTTCGGACGTTGCTCTTCGATTTTTGATCTACTCGGCGACCGTTACCGCAGCGGGCGCGCGCATTTCGATCTCGGGCGCGCGTACATGATCGCGCAACCGGAACTGGCAACGGAACACCTGACGCGAGCGGTGAATATCTTCCGCGAATTAGGCGCGGCGCTTGACCTTGAAAAAGCCGAAGCAATGCTACGGCAACACGATCAGACGCCGCCGCAACAAGAACGGAAACGAGAAGCTGCCGTTCAACTGATCACGTTGCGGCTGGCCGAAGCTGTCGCGTCGCGCGCACTCCTGTTGCGAGAGTTGGCCGCGGTGATCCGACAGGAAACCGCAGCCAATCGGGTGATGGTGCTCGAGCCGGACGAAGAGCAGAAGATTCGCGTCGTTGCTTCGCACGGACTGGATTCTGAGGGGGCCACGACGATCGCCGATGAATTCGCGGCGCTCGAAGGCGAAGCTGCGCGTGATCGATTCGCGAAGAAACATGACGCCCGGATCATCAACTTAAAGTCGACAAACTCCCTTAACGCGACACTCTTAATTTCACCCCGCGACGCGGCCCAACTTGCCGGCGGCCTGCCGCTCGATCCTTTGTTGCGCGTTGTCGAATTGGGCATGGACGTTTGTGCGTTGCGCGCGCGCGCGTCGGCAGGCCAGACCACAGAAATTCACGACGGCGCCGTCGGAACTGACTTGATGCCGGGTTTCATTCATTCCAGTCCGGCCATGACACGCCTGGTCGAAGAAGTCCACAAGATCCGTTCGTCAGACGTAACGGTGCTGGTCACGGGCGAGTCCGGGACCGGAAAAGAACTGGTGGCACGCGCGATTCACGCGCTGTCATCAAGACGCGAAAAAGTTTTCGTGCCGTTCAACTGTACGGCCGTTCCCAAAGAGCTCTCGGAAAGTTATTTGTTCGGCCATCGCCGCGGCGCATTTACCGGCGCCGTTTCAGATTCACCGGGCGTGATTCGATCGGCCGCCGGCGGAACGCTCTTCATCGACGAAGTTGGCGACCTGCCGCTCGATGTGCAGCCAAAGCTTTTGCGTTTCTTACAAGAGGGCGAGATTCAGCCGCTCGGCGAACAGCAGCCGACTAAGATCGACGTTCGCATCATCGCGGCCACGAATACGGATCTGGAAGAACTCGTCGCCCAAAATCGCTTTCGCGAGGATCTTTATTATCGCCTGAACGTGATTCGCTTGCGCGTGCCGCCGCTGCGCGAACGGCGCTCGGAGATTCCTACAATAGTTAACTATTACATCAATCACTATTCATCGAAATTTGGCCGGCACGACATCGAGCTCACGCCGCAGGCAGTCGATCTCTTAATGGTTGGTGATTGGCCCGGCAACGTTCGCCAGCTTTGCAATGAGATTCAACGTATTGTCGCGCGCGCCGAGAACGGAACGCTGATCACGCCTGAGCAGCTGTCGCCCGAGCTGCGTCAGATGGGAGTACCGACAGCGCCGCTTGGAAGCGTCAGCGCGTTCAGCACTTCTGCCGGTTCGCGAGCAGAAGTTGTTCACCTGAACAATGTGACTTTGGCGGATGCACTTGAGGAAGTGGAACGACGGATGATCGCCGATTCGCTCCGGCGGAACAAAGGAAATATTTCGCGCGCGGCTCGTGAACTTGGTCTGACGCGTCGCGGTCTCTATCTCAAGATCGAGCGTTATCAACTTGAGGTGGATTCAAAAGCCGGAGGCGCGAAGGCTTGAAATCAGTACCGAATGACTTCGTGTCAGTACCGGAAGCGATAGCGACCGGATTGGCAAAGCAACTTTCACGAAGAGTTCTTAACCAACATTGATTCCTGATCCGCTCGCTACTGCTCGCGGTTCTGACCCGCGGC
Source organism: Acidobacteriota bacterium (assembly GCA_003222895.1). GTDB lineage: Bacteria > Acidobacteriota > Blastocatellia > Pyrinomonadales > Pyrinomonadaceae > UBA11740. The sequence goes on from QHXI01000091.1 coordinate 21,759, forward strand.
GTTTCTTACCGTCCTCTCAACATTCTCGATGCCCTGCCAACCACGGCTTTGGATTCCGAAATCCCAAGCATTGACGTCAGCGCAAAATAGCAGAGACCGTAAGGCACCAGGACCAGTCCCGCGGTTATGATCGGATGCAGCGGCGGGATCACTAACTTGATCCCCCAACCTAACGCCGCGCCGATGACCGCTCCTGCCCAAAGCTTGATGATATAGGCTAAAGCCAATCCGGTTCGTCCAATTCTTTTATTCAACGTGCGACGCAAGAGCGCAAACTCGATCCATCCTGCGATGCCTGCTGAAGCTGTGAGTCCGGCCGCGCCCCATTTCGGATCGATGCCAATCATCGCCGGCACCGGAATCGCGAAGAGATAGCCGAGGCCAGTCGTCAGCACGACTCGGATAACCGCGTAGCGCAACGGAGTTCTCGTATCGTGGAGCGCATAATAAGTAGACGCGTACAAGCGGCCCAGTGTCGAAGCAAGCAAACCGATCGTCGATCCCGCGAGGATGCCCCAAACATAAGTTGAATCCGCGCGGCCAAACTTTCCGGTCTGATATAAAGCGCCGGTCATCACATCGCCAAAAGCCATCATGGCCATCATCGAGGGCACAATGAAAAATGCGATGCGATGCAGCCCTTCATCCAAACGACGGCGCAGTTGCTCGTTAATCTGATCGCGGGAACCCAGGGCGCTGGACATCGCCGGCAGCTCGGCCGCCGAAACCGACATCCCAAACAAACTCACCGGCAAGGTGTAGAGACTCTGTGCGTAAGTTAGCGCGGCGACTGCTTGCTCGCTGATCAAGCCTGCCAGCATGGCGTCCACAAAAGCCGAGATCTGCACCACTCCCCTACTCATGAATACGGGAAAAAAATTCTTGAGCACCGTGCGCACGTTCGCACTCGTCACGTCAAAGACCGGACGAAGCCTGCGAATGAGTCTCAGAACAGTGGGCATCTGCACGCCAAACTGCAACGCGCTGCCGGCTACCGAACCCCATGCGGCGTACGTGGCCAAATGAAACTGGTCTTCGCGTCTGCCGAACCAAATCAGCGTCGCGATGATTGCGAGATTCCAAACAACTGGAGCGGTGTATGAAAGAAAAAACTTGCGATGACTGTTCAGAACGCCAAGACACCAGGCCGATAAAACCAGCAGCCCGGCTCCGGGAAAGAAAATTCTCACCAGCTGGATCGTCAAATCTTTTGAGGCTGGTTTGAAATTGTATGCAAAGAGGCCGACGAAAAACGGCGTGGTCAAAACACCGGCAAGCACAATTATGGAAGTTGCGAGCGCTAACATCGTGAGAACCGCATCCGCGACTCGCGAGGCTTCCTTCTGATCGCCGCGGGCCAGCAGGTTTGCATAAACCGGAATGAATGAGGCTGAGAGCGCGCCTTCGCCAAAAACATTTTGCAGAAAATTTGGAATCCGAAACGCGGCGCTAAAAGCTCCCGCCGCGTCCGAGTTGCCGAGGTAGTGAGCAAAGGCACGCTGGCGAATCACGCCGATGATGCGGCTGATCAGAATTCCCGTGCCAACCATGAGCGCATGTCTCCCCGTGTTTTCGCCGCCGGCTGGATCCGTGGAAGCGGGCCGCGGGAACTGGCCCGTCGCTTCGCCTACTACCTCAATTGTTTCGCCCGAGATTTCTGCGGTGACGTGATCGCGATTTAAGCCACTACTCGTGAATGAAACGGAGGGTTCGGAATTCCGCTCCGAACGGCCGGGAGGGGAATCTTCAGACTTGAGACTAGAGATTTGAGACTCGGGACTTTGGTCGTCGCTCATTCGATTACAGATTATAGTCCTTAATCTTCGTCAAGAGCGTTTTATAACTGACTCCGAGCGTTTCAGCGGCGCGCGTCTTGTTACCATCGTTTGCCGCCAACGCGTCGGCGATCTTCTGCCGCTCGACCATCTGCACCGCCCGCTCAGTCGCTTGGCCCAGCGTGCCTGAGATATCAAAGCCGAACGCTTTCGGATCGCGTGGGCCATCAGCGACGAAACCAAAATCGACGGGCTGAAGCTCGCTCGCATCGGCGAGGATGCAGGCGCGCTCGATCGAATTTTCCAGCTCGCGCACGTTGCCCGGCCATCGATGCGCGCGCAGCGCCTGCACGCTTGCGTCGCTCAGCGTCGCTTCGCGGCCGCGCAATTCTTTTCCCAGCTCAGCCGCAAAACTTCGCGCCAGTAGAATCACATCGTCGCCGCGTTCGCGCAACGGCGGAATCTCAATCGGGAAAACCGCGAGCCGAAAGAAAAGGTCGCCGCGGAACTCGCCCTTATCGACGGCCGCCCGCAATTCTTTGTTGGTCGCCGCGACCACGCGCACATCGACGGGAACAGGTGCGCGGCCACCGATGCGATCGACCGCCTTCTCTTCAATGACGCGCAAGAGTTTTCCCTGCACCGCGATTGGCAGCTCGCCAATTTCATCAAGAAATATTGTGCCGCCAGACGCCAGTTCGAACTTGCCCAGACGACGGTCGCCCGCGCCGGTGAATGCGCCGCGCTCGTGACCAAACAGTTCGTTCTCAATCAGAGTCTCAGGAATCGCCGCGCAGTTGATCGCCACGAACGGTTTGTCGCGACGTTTCGAAAGATGATGAACGGCGCGCGCGAACAACTCTTTACCGGTGCCTGATTCGCCCAACAGCAAAACGGTCGCTTCCGTTTGTGCGACACGCTGCGTCTCTGCAACCGCGCGCTTGATTGCTTCCGACTCGCCAAGGATGCGCGGAAATCCGTAACGCTTCGACCATTCATCGCGCAGCAGAATGTTCTCGGTCCTTAACCGCGATTGCTCCAGCGCGCGCTCAACCAACAGCAGCAGGTGATTCGAATCGACCGGCTTCTGCAGGAAATCGTGTGCGCCGTCCTTCATCGCCTGCACGGCTTCATCGATCGAGCCATACGCGGTCATCACAATCACCGGAACGTCGCTGTCGGCGTTTTTCGCGGCACGCAGCACGTCGATGCCTGAACCGTTGGGCATACGCAGATCGGTGAGGACGATCTTGTAAGGAACGCGCGCGACTTCGCGAATCGCTTCGCTCGCGTCGACGGCTTCGGTCACGGAATAGCCCGCATGCTCAAGCGTCAAACGCAAGACGCGGCGCAGGCTTTCTTTGTCTTCGACGAGAAGAATATCCGGCATGAAGTCAGAACCGCCGGCGATAGCGGGCGGGTCCCTGGCGCTTATGCGCCACACGACTTCATAATTGACTGCGATACGCGGAGTGTCAAGCAAAACATGATTGAACGCAACCACTAAGCTGTCAAGCCTTGACGATTAGTGGTACGAGAAAAATTGTGAGCGTTTGAAGGAGGGCGTTTGCATGTAAGCAAAAAACCTTGACGCTAACGTTTTGCGGGATTATTATCCGCTTGTCCCAAGCTTAAAAATATAAAAGCTTCGCTGTTAGACTCTCAAATCCCCAGACTTCTATCCCGAGGAGATCATGTCTTCCTTATTGCACCACATATTTCTACAAGACAAATCACCTCCGGTAATTGGTCGTAAAGCGGTCAGCATGCGGAGTTCACCAGACAGCATCTAACGAAGCGCTAAAGCTTTTCGAGGAGCGCAAAATGGACCATCCCCCCCTTCACGGGCCAGAAAATCTGGTGCCCAGTCTGCCAAGATCACCTTCCGTTTCTTCGAATCCCAAACGCGGCCAGATTGCTGGAAGTGGACCGAAGAACCATCTATCGCCATATCGAGGACGGGAGTGTTCACACCTTCCGCGTCGGGGGTACCGGAACGTATCGCATATGCAGTGGTTGTCTGCTAACCAAGCACCAAGCTAGCGCCCCGCAATCTAAAAGCCCAGTCCCCACGCCAAAGTCCAATGCCAAAAAACTGTGACATAGTGGGACATTAGTGACTTGCCGAGTCTGAGTTCGAAGTCTATCTTTCGCACGTTAGATTTTGACGGTCACTACCCTTGGCGGTCCAGGCATGAATCTCAGGGATCGGCCGTTAACCAATCGTTAAGCGATCAAGCCAATTACAAGCTCACGGAGGAGAATAAAATGTTAAGTTCAATGAAAAGGATGGCGAGAAGACTTGCACTTGTTGGCGTAGCCGCCGTTACCTTGGCGATAATGTCAAGTAGTGCTAAGGCTTGCCTTGCGTATATCGGAACGAACGCAGACGGCAGCGGAACAATACTCGTTCTGACTTGTGGAAGTTCAGCGGGAGATGGTTTTTGGGAATGCCCACCGAACGGCGGTCCTTGTACCGGGTCTACTGACCCAAGTGCTGACTTCCTTTGTGCGATGGGCTGGTTTGGTTGTGGAGACAGCACAAGCCTAAAAGGGTGCAAACCTCTTCCCAGGCGCGTTGAGGATCAGCGACAGAAGCAGAAGGTCGTAGTCGGAAATGGCGCGACTGTCTTGATTGCTAAGAGGCATTAAGGACTGCCCCTTGATTCGGAAGTCGTATTGCGTTCGCATCGTTTCCCGATACGACTTCCTACTTTTTGAAGATGAGAGGTAGGTGCGCATGATTAAACCGATGTGTCTGTTGTTCGCTTCACTTGCTCTTACGGCGACGACATGTTTTAGCCAAGCTACTACTCAAAAATCAAAAAAAGAAAAAGAACTAACGCAAACACAACTCACTTGGCTCAACGATCTGAGAGTTCTGGAAACGGACTCAACAAAAATTGAAGGACCTCTCGGACGGGCGTTGGCCAAGACAGAAATCGCCGCCGCGGCTTGGGATCTGGACAAGAAATGGAGCAAGGAACTCCTCCAGAACGCGTACGAACTCACTTTCCCGGACGACGACGAGCAAGGGAGACTGAG
>QHXI01000092.1 GCA_003222895.1 Acidobacteriota bacterium
CAAAGTGAAGATTTGCGCCGTCAACGTTGACGAACCTTGATTTGGCTTGCGCATGCTCGTGCGCCACACGAGAAGAGACAAACGCTTGCTTTAATCGGCCGGTAATTTTCACGACGAACTTCCGCGCGAGACTAATGGAGGCAAGACAAAAACGAGGGGCTAATTAACTGCTCGTCTGCTTAGACGGCTGACTGAAGGAATAAGTTACATCTTTGAACGAATCACGCGCAGCGCCTGGCGCGTGAGGATTTGCGTCAGCCCGCCTGGCACCAGCGCGCGGATGATCGCGTGTGCGATCCGCGGCGGAATCGCAACACCCCGCTGGTACAGGGCATACTCGCTCTCCCACCAGGTCGGCACAAATTTTCCTTTGAAGCGGCGCAAACCTTCGAAGTTATAAAAGGTTCCGAATCGTCGCGAAGCCATATCCAAAGCACGCGCAACAACTCGATGCTCGGTCGGCAAGTCATCCGGACCATCCGTGGCTAATGGCGAAGTGCCGAGAGTCGCCAGAGCTGCGCCTTCTTCCTTAAACGTCTTGAGAGCTTCAGACACAAGCAGCGTCGCGGTGCCCTGAGGAGCGCTTGGCTCGCGAATGACGTCTTCCAGGTACCAACCTTTGCGCGTGGGAATCGGACTCGCGGCGAGAAGGCCGATCAGCTTGCCATCGACCCGTGCACCGAAATAACGCTTGTATTCAGAATGCAAGAAAGGATCGAGCGCTACGAGCCAGCCGAACGTCGTCGCCGATCGATGCGATTCGAGCCAGGAGAGGCAAAGTTGAGCAGCCTCTTTTCTGAACTTCTCATCGATCTCATCCCCCGACACTTCGACTTCAACCCCGGCTCGATGCGCCTGATTAATTGCCGCGCGTAACTTCTTGGCAGAATCGCCCCTAGGATTCCATGTTTGCAGATCGAAGTAAGGAGCGGCGCCCACCTTTACCGCGGCAAAATCCCTGGGGGCGACGGTTCGCGCGAAATTCGCGCTCGTGGGCACGAACGCAACCACGCGATTTTTTCTTTTCGCGAACGCAGCGAACTCGCGCGCTAACTCAGCCATATCTTCGGCCGATGCAAGCGGATCGCCCGCTGCCAACCAAACCCGGCCGAACTCACCGTAGATAATTGCGCCGTCGATGTCCGGCGTTGTCCAAAGCTCCGCGCCGGGCGCGATGCTTACTAAAGAATGCGCGTTGTAACCATAGAGAGTTTGCAGCCGCAGTAATTCACCGGTGGGATCGGGAATGCGTTGGCGACGGCGCTGAGCGAGCGCAAAATTGATCCGCGCCTTCATATAGCGAGCGGTGTAACCGGCGCCACTGCCCGCAGCCAACCACCACAACTGACGAAGTGGAATTAACATAAGGGGAAGCCTTCCTTTTACCCCTAGTGATTCAGTTTAGTCAACTGGTCAACTTAGATAATTGTGAATGCGATTTGGTTTCCAAGCCTGGAATCGCTCCGTGGGGCTCTAACTGTTGAATAAATCGACAGCGCTTGTGGAGAATGAATCGATTGCGATCACTGATTCTGACCGTTATCCGAACAACGATCCCTGCGCGGTGGGCCGGCGAAAGGTTTTGGAATTGGAGCCCTGATCGCTGCCGACGCGACGTTCGTTGAATCCCAATCTTTTCACGTAAACCTCGAATAATTTTTCTTGCGCGTCCCAGTATTGACCTTTGCCGCGCATGCGTTCGCCGAAAACACTGGAGTTCAGTTTGCCGCCGCGTGCATCGCGAATTCGATTCAGGACGCGCTCGGCCTTGGTCGGTAACTTCTCGCGCAGACGCTGTTCGAAATAAGGAGCGACGCTGCCGGGAAGACGCAGCATGTTGATGAATGCTTTCGTCGCGCCGCAATCTTTCGCCCGCTGCAAGAGTTCCGGGATATCGCTACTCAATCCGGGAATGGTCGGAGCGATTCCGATTCCCACCTGAATGCCGGCATCGGCCAATTCTTTCATGGCGGTAAAGCGCGCGTTGGGCGATGGCGCAAACGGCTCGACCGCACGCGCAATATCGTAATCGGCAAACGGAATCGAAAAGTAAACCCCGACGCTCGCTTCGCGCGAGAGTTCTTGCAGCACGTCGATGTCACGGCGAATCAACGCAGACTTCGTCACGATGCCAACCGGATTGCGAAAGTCGGCGCAGACTTCCAAACACGCGCGCGTCAATTTGTAATTGGCCTCGAGCGGAATGTACGGATCTGAGGTGAATGAGAAAACGATCTGCCCGCCTTGCCACGACGGCTTCATCAATTCTTTTCGCAGCGACTCGGCCGCGCGCACCTTCACGACGATTTTTCTTTCGAAATCAGTGCCCGCGCCAAAGTCAAGGTATTCATGCGTTGGCCGGCTGAAGCAATACGTGCAGCCATGAATGCATCCGCGATAGCAGTTAATTGAATAATCGAAAGCTACGTCCGGACTATCGTTACGGCTGATGATCGAGCGCGTTTCGGTTTCTTCATAGACTTCAATCTTCGCGGCCGGCGGTTCGCCGATCCACTCTACGGAATGAGAAAGCCACGGGTTGGGTGGATTGGCGACGAAACGCATCTTTGCAATCTTGTCCTATCGGTGAAACGCAGCATACTCGCTTGCTCAATAATTTTCAAGGACGAACTTGAGACCGCGCAAAGAAATCCCGTTGACAAAATTAATCGAAGCTTATACAAGTGCCGCCGCGAAGATTTTGCCAGCCCTGATCGAACGCTAAGGAGACAGAAATGCGAGCAGAAGATGTCGTGGGATTGGTCGTCGGCCTCGGGGTTGTAATCATTGCGCTCAGCCTTTACATCGGATTGATCGTGCTGGGCGTAAGAATAGCGAAGCGAAAGAACCGATCGCCGCATTGGTTCTGGTTCGCGGTGCATCCCATGGGATTGATCATTACCCTGATAGTGATGGCGTGCCTGTCCCCTTTGAAGCGCTGCCCCCGTTGTGCGCAAACGACTCAACAAGCGGCACGACTCTGCGGTTTTTGCGGGTATGACTTTGCGGCGACAGCTTACATGCCGCCACCGCAAGGCGTTTACGTTTCTCCGGGCGGGTATTAGCTCAATCTATTGACGAGGCCGCACCGCCACGTAAATCGTGTCGCCACGTCGATTGATCAGCAACAGTGCCGGTTTTATTCCGTTCTTATCGATCGCCGCGCGCAAGTCGTCAACCGATCGAATAGGTTGTCGATTTACCTCCTGAATCACGTCACCGCGCTGCAAACCCGCTGCGACCGCAGGGCCCGCCGGTTCGACTGAGTCGATCACCACGCCCTGGGTTCCTGTTCGCAAGTTCAGTTCTTGCGCGAGGTCCGGTGTCAGCGGAACAACCCCGACGCCGAGCTTGCCGCTGCTGCTGCGCGAGTTTGGCGCATTCTGGTTTTCGTTTTGGTTTTGGGCCGTCTCCGGACTGAACTCGCCCAGCGTCGCGCGAATCTTCTGCTCGCGATTGTCGCGCAGGATGGTAAGCGTCACTTCGCTTCCCGGCGCGTTGCTCGCTACACGATTGCGGAAAGCATTTGAGTCGTTGACGGGTGTGTCGTTAATTGCGGTGATCACGTCGCCCTGACGAATACCCGCGCGTTCAGCCGCGGTGCCGGCTCGAACAGAGTTGACGATGACGCCCTTCGCTTCGGGCATTCCCAGACTCGATGCGAGATCGCTCGTCACGCGGCTGACAGTAATTCCGAGCTGTCCGCGTCGAACTCTTCCATCCTTCACCAGTTGGTCCATGACGCTGCGGGCGATGTTCGAAGGAATCGCAAAGCCGATGCCGATGTTTCCGCCGCCCATGCCCGGCAAAATTTGTGAGTTGATGCCAATCAATTCGCCCACCGTATTCACCAGCGCGCCCCCCGAATTACCCTGATTGATCGGGGCGTCGGTTTGCAGAAAGTCTTCGAAGTTCCCGCTACCTAAACCTGGTCCCGATCGGCCTTTCGCGCTGATGATCCCCATCGTCACGGTTTGCCCTACGCCGAAGGGATTGCCAATCGCCAGCGCCACGTCGCCGACGCGAGCTTTGTCGGAATCGCCCGGCGTCAAGGTCGGAAGATTTGCGGCATTAACTTTCAATAAAGCGAGGTCGCTCGGCGCATCTGATCCGATCAGCTTTGCATCGAGTGTCCGTCCGTCGTTCAAATCGATTTTGATATCTTGTGCACCATCGATCACGTGATGATTCGTGAGGATGTATCCATCGGCGCTGACGATCACCCCGGAGCCGAGCGCCCGTTGCAGGGTCTCCTGTGGCTGCTGTTGGCCTCTGTCGCCGAAGAGCCCGCGGAAAAATGGATCGTCGCCAAACGGTGACTGCTGTTGCGTACGGACAACCTTGTCAGCTCGAATCGTGACAACCGCGGGCGCTACTCTGGCGACCAGATCCGCATAAGAGTTCTGCGGCGGCGTATCTGGAACCGGCGCAAAATTCAACGCCGGATTCGTAGCCTTCGCTTTACAACCTGCAAATAAGAAAAGCAGGACGAGCGCGAACGCGGCGCTCCTCAATTTCTGATTTCGGTTCACAAAAACTCGGTCGAGATTCATACCAATTCTCCTAATAACCAACGAATAAAATGTAGGGGCAGATAAGCTGTCCTGATTTTAGCAGATGAGAATTGGCGAGTGACAAGTTGCCTGGGTCAGAACCGCAAGCGGTAGCGAGCAGATCAAGTTGATTGCCATATCAGACACACAAGCCGTAGCGAACGGACAAGATGAACGCGACGCGCAGATTCAGCACGGGCGCGGTTATCGCCTCGGCGGCAGCGACGATTATGTCGTCCTGATGAATCGCACGGATGAAGGTGCGAATGAGTGGAAGTCGCAGTATCGTTTCAAGCTCAAAACGTATTCCTATTCCGACTACGCCGAACGCTGTAGGTTTCATCTGAGCTCGCCCGATTCCCATTTCACGCAAAATCGAATCTGTTCGATGCTGACTTCTAATGGTCGAATTTCAGTAAGCGATACGCACTTTATCGTAAGCGATAACGGCGCGCGCCGCGACTATCCGGTGACCAGCCAAGCGGAAAACGAGGAACTATTGCGGAAGCATTTTGGAATTTTCTTATGAGAACGCCGTGTCAGGATCAAACAACAACGGGAAGAACCGGCCATCCATCTTTTCACCCGCCGGAACTGCCGGCACGCCTTCCAACAACGGCCCGTTCGAAGCCGAACACACGCCATCGCGAAAGACGTTGATGACCGCGCCGCGACGCGGACGATTACTGCGGTTCTCATAAGATCCGTGCACCATCAACGGATGATGAAATGAACACTCGCCGGCTTTCAACTCGATCGCGACGGGCTTGAACTCCTTCTTCTGTTCCTCATTCAAAACAGATTCGATCGCGTGCATGTCGTTCGCGAGCCCGGTGATCGGCAAGAGATTCCAACGATGACTTCCGGGCACGTAATGCACGCAACCATTCTCTTGCGTCGAATCGTCCAGACCAACCCAGCATGAGAGGTGAGCCAGGGGCTGCGTCCGCGTCCAGTACGAATAATCCTGATGCCAGGCGACCACGCCGCCGTGATGCGCCGGCTTGCAGAACAACTGATCGTGCCAGAAACGTACCGCGCCGCCGAGCAGTTGCGATGCCGGCATCAGAAACGCAGGATTCCAAGGCAAATCATGAAAGCCCGGCGTGATACGCCACGCGCCCAGCGCATGAAACAGCAAAGTGGAAGCATCGGTAGATTCGTTCGAATGAAATTCATAGAAGAGATGATGGCCGGGATGACTGGGATCGATTAGTTCGGCGAGCTCTTCACGAAGCACCTCGATTTGCTCGTCGTTGAGCAAACGAATGGCAGTCAGATATCCGTTGGTTTGAAAGAACTGAATCTGATCGTCGGTGAGACGATATTGATTCCAATCTTCGTCGCGCGAAGGCGATTCGAAAAGGTCGGTGATCGGTCGGTGATGTCTTGAGAGATCGGCGGTCATGTTCGAAGCGCCGTAGGCGCGAAATATTTATAGCATGAACGGCCCAACTATATTTTCCGGCGAGGCGAAATGGATTCATTTCGCCTCGCCGGACAGGACATTAACAACAAACTGTCGACTATAAATATTGCGCTCCTAACGGAGCTTCGGACAAATCCACGGCTCAACCGAATGGCGGTGCCGTCTACTTCATTGATCCGATCCCATCAATAACCACCTTTGCCACCGTCGGAATGATCTCGCGCTCGTTTGCATGGTCCGTGGTGAAAGTTACCAGCACGAACTTCGCTCCGTTCGATAGTTCAACATAAGCGGCATCGTGACGCGTGGTGCTGGTCCAGCCGGCTTTTGACCAAAGCTTTGCGCCGGTCATCCCTTGCAAAGCGATGCCCGTAAAGCCATGTCCCTGATCGTCGTTGTCTTTTGAAGTTCCAGCGAAGTCTCGCTTCAACAACTCCATCATTTGTGCGGTGCGCGCCTGATTCGCCGCGTGGCCGTTAACGATTTCGGAAAGCAGGCGAGCAGTCGCATCAGTAGTCAACTTGTTTCGATTCTCGCCGTTTGGTCCACGTGACACTCGCTCGCGACCGTAAGCATCTTCACAAAACGTCTTCTGATTTACGTTGATGTTCGTGTATCCGAGCGACGCGTAAAATCGATTCACTGCATTTCGTTTGTACTGCCACTCTTCCATCTCTTTTGGCGGAAGTTCGAAACCCCCGGTCGTTTGCGTTAGCACATCGACGACGTACTGCGTCGCTTCGTTTGACGAATCGACAATCATGTCGCGCACGGCTCGCCTCAGTTCGTCCGTCTCCTGAATCTTCTTATCTTCCAGCCAGCGATGCACCGCCACCAGATAGAAGAGCTTGACGACACTGGCGGGATAGACTCGTTCGTTCCCGCGAAAGCTGGCCGTCGTCGGATGCTGCGGATCATGCAGATCGATCAGAGTAATTGAGAGCTGAGATTCCGTCAGTTTCTTGTCAGCAAATTTGGTCAGCGCCGTGTGCCCAGCTTCATTCACAAGATCCTGCAAGGCCGCGCTCTTTGCCGGATTGGATAAACCCAGATGTTGCGCTGCTGCTGAAATCGACAGCACTACCGCTAAGAAACTGGCGACGATAAATCTACTTTTCATTCATGCTCCGATCTCGCTTGGACCAAATCAAATAAACAGGCAAGCCGATCAAGATCAATCCGAGTCCGATCGCGGATTGTTTTGGTGTGTTCCAAATCGTCGTCGCTATTAACCAGACGTTGACCACCAGGAAAATAATGGGCACGACCGGATAACCCCAGGTTCGATATGGCCGGTGCGTGTCAGGCAGACGGCGACGAAAGATAAAAACTGATCCAGCGACGAAAGCGTAGAAGAGCGTCAGCGCGAAAATTGCCGAGTCAGTCAGCATGTCAAACGATCCTGAAAGCGCTAGAACGCTCGACCAAACTCCCAACACGACGAGCGAACGAATCGGCACATGCGTGCGTGGCGAAACTTTAGCCAGGCCTTGAAAGAACAAACGATCGCGCGCCATCGCGTAAGGCACGCGCGAGGTCGCGAGAATCGAGGCGTGCAGCGCGCCGAACGAAGAGGTCATCATGGCCGCTGCGATGAGCGTCACCGCGACTGAGCCCAGCAAGCGCCTGACGACTTCCGCGGCGACGGATGAGGATGCCGCGACATTTGCGATCTGCGTCGGGGTGAGCACGTGGTAGTAGCTTGAATTCACCAGCAGGTAAAGACCCATCACGAGAAACATGCTGATGATTAGACCCAAAGGCAGGTTGCGCTCGGGATTCTTCACTTCCCCGGCAAGAAATGTGACGTTATTCCAACCGTCATAAGCCCAGAGCGCGCCCAGCATTGCCGCGGCAAATCCCGCGAAACCTCCCGTCGTGATTGCGACCTTCGCGCACGCGCCGCCGGCGTTCGCTTGTGAGAGATGCGACCAGTCGCCACCGCTGTAGAAGAAAGCACCGACACCGATTCCGATCAAGAGCAGAACTTTGATTGCCGTCAGGAATGTAGCGACGCCGCCACTGAACCTAACTGCCGCGCAATTGATGATGACGGTGATACCGATTGCCAGGAGCGCAACCAACTGCAATCGGCCAAACGGAAGATCGTAACCGGCAGGATGCAGCGTGAAGTAAACGTGATTCAGGACACCGCCAAGAAAGTCGTTGAGAAAAATCGCGAATCCGACGGCCAGCGCCGCCGCCGAGGCGCTGCGCGCAATCGCGAATTGCGTCCAGCCATAAATGAATCCCCACGGTCGACCGTACGCATCGCGCATGATGCCGTACTCGCCCGCCGCGCGCGGAAACATCGCAAGCAGTTCCGCGTAGGTCAGCGCGCCTGCCAGCGATAGCAATCCCGCGACCAGCCAAACAGTCAAAGCCTTACCCGGCGTGCCGACGTTGCAGGTTATGACGCGTGCTTTCAGAAACACACCGGTGCCGATGATGTTCGCGACGTTGACGGCGATCGCCGCAGTAAGACCGAGGCCGCGAATAAGATCTGTGTGCTTTGAAGTTTCAGGTTTCAAGTTCGAGTTTCAAGTTCCATGTTTCAAGTTCCAAGTTAGTCTTGCTTGAATTTTGGTAGTGGGCTATTAGGAGTTGCTACCCAAATTTGGTAGTTCATTCAATGTTGAACGCGAGACTAACTGCGACCGCAATAATTGAAAGCACTAGCGATAGAATCGATAGGACGAGTGACCAGTTGGACTGTCGAGCGGCGTCTCTCGCGGTTAATTGAGCGATGATGCGTGGGCGATCAACGTAGAAAGTACCAAGATCGCCAGGAACCGCAAGCGTGATCGGCGGGATGTTGTACTTGGTTCCAAGCTCGTCTAGCTCGTCATCCGTCATGCTCCAATAGTCTTTTTGAAACATGAGCTACTTAGTCGCCAGCGGCGTGCATGAATTCAGACATCTCACGGCGAACCATTGCCTGAGAGTAACCCGAAACAGATTGCGGACTCTCGTCGCCTTCATAAGTGGCGAAATATTCCACAACCTTCAACTCCCCGTACAATTCCCAGCCCTCGGCAAGTAAGCGGTTCACCTCTCTCGCCGTATCATCAGCAAAGCGGTTGCTTACGATTGAGTATTCAATGACCTTCCCCGCCATTATGCCGCTCCTTTCGCTTTGGTATCCTCAAACTCAAGGTCACTTTCGGGAACGCCGGTATCGCTCTCCGCAATCTTCAAATAGTGTTTCCCGTCCGGCCCCTCGCCGAGATCGCCGATGACAGTCACAGGCTGATCATGGTCTTTGTTGTGCCAAGTCGCCATGCGTGGCTTATTCAGTTCCTCTACCGTAGGAAAGGTATCTTTAGTGAGCCCTAGGTGCTGCATAAGCTTGTCAATGGCTTCCTGAGTGGCGTCACCAATGATCGTAACGCGCGCCTCGCTTCCGCGTGATAGCTTAAAGGCAAGCTCGGTCGTCTTGCTCGGCAGAGCAGGGGTTCCGTCCAAGTTATAAAACTGAACCAATGATGAAGGCGCGGGCGTCTTGGTTTGTGTGTTAGCGACTTGGGGTTGCTGCATCGGCGTCTCCCGTGCGGGCTTAGATTCACCTTCTGGCTTACCCGCGTCGGGCGCATTGTACTCCTTCGCCTCATCCGATACAAACTTAATTGTTTCGCGATAGACGCGAATAGCCTCGTCAGCCGCCTTTGGCAAAAACTTCTTTTTTATCAGCGAATGCCTCAGGTTTACGTCACTAGGCAAATTGTCCCCAAATTCTTGTTTCAGATCAGCAAATAGCTTGGGAGTGAAAGCCCTTCGTCTAAGCGCAGCTACCCTTTCGGCGTGGCCCTTCGGTAGTTCGAGTATGGTCACGGCATCGCCGCCAACTTTTAGCCCGTCTCCTTCCGATTCAAGCAAACCATAGCTATTCAGTGCTCCAATCGTGGTCAGGGAAGCGCCATTGAGGGATGTGTATCCCAAATCGCGCGCTATCACCTCCTTATCAGCGGCGTGAGTGTGCTCGGCCTGATAGACTTGGTTAATTTTGGTGATTGCCGTTTCAAGGTCAAATTTGGGGAAGTTCGGACTTCGTAGTTTAGCCATATTTGCGGCTCCTTCCTTAACGCGATGAACTTTACACCTAGCCCCGCGATAAAGTCAATAGGCCGCGATGAAATAAATCGCGAATAGCGCGAATAACCACTTGCATCTACGCGAAAGGCGAGTATAATGCCTACATTGAAAGGCGGTCTTTGAATAAATGTTAGATATTTAGTTCCTTACGTTCACCGCTTTGCTTACCGGCGTGAGGGGCGATAACAAAGGAAGGCCCGCTCTGAGTTTCCCTGCGAAGGTATCCAGAACGGGCCGTGGTAAGTTTCTTATTTAGAAGCCCCGCCAGTTGCTTGTAACAGCTAGCGAGGCCATTGAAAACCTAAACGCGATTGCTCGCATTCAAGCTTCCGAACAAAAGCATTGTGAGCCTAATCGCAGAAAGAATCAAGGCTCATAATGACGTGTCATAACTGCAAAGCACTCGCCCGAAAATTCGGAAAGAACCGACAAGGCAAACAACGCTTCTACTGTAATACCTGTAAACGCGCGTTCATCGAAAGAACCGAAACACTCCGCGACGATCTCCGGCTGCCTTTGGATAAGGCTCTGCAATGCCTTCACATGCTCCTAGAAGGTTGCTCTATCAGAAGTGTGTCGCGTATGACTGGCGTTCACAAGCAAACGATCATGGACATGCTCGTGATCGCTGGGGAGCGATGCGAGAAGCTAATGCAGGATCGGATCAAAGGGATTGCGGTCAAAGATGTTGAGGCCGACGAAATTTGGGGATTCATTGGTTGCAAAAATCGTCACAAACTTTACAAGGGGATCACCGATTCTAAAGTCGGCGATGCCTATACCTTTGTCGGCATCGAACGAAATACAAAACTGATTCTGGCATGGCATCTAGGCGAACGCGGGATTGAGGACACAGAGGCTTTCACTGAGAAGTTGCACGAAGCAACAAGCGGGCGTTTTCAACTTACTACTGACGGCTGGCGTCCTTATGAATCCGCCGTCGCCTACTCACTAGGCACTCGCGTTGACTATGCGATGTTAATCAAAGTCTATGCAAAGGATCGCGAAGGCGAGCAAAAATATTCACCGCCAGAAGTTATCGAGACGGTGACGAAGATTCAGATCGGCGATCCCGATCCGAGCCGCATCTGTACAAGCATTGTCGAACGCTCAAACCTGAGCATGAGAACATCGATTCGCAGACTGACTCGCTTAACGAATGCGTTTTCTAAGAAGTTGGAACATCTTAGAGCGATGTTGGCGTTGTACTTTGCCTATTACAACTTCTGCCGGATTCATTCCAGCATTAGGTGCACTCCCGCAATGGAATCAGGAATCACCGGCCACGTTTGGGAGCTTCGCGATCTCGTTTGCGCGGGCTACTAATCGGACAGGTCTAGCTTGTCGTCAATCAGGTTTTCGACGTGCACTTTCGCTAATCTTGCATAGCGCAGCAAGGTCAAAAGATTTGGTTCGCGCGTACCGTGTTCATAGGCTGATATGACCGTGTAGGCTTTCTTTAGTTTCAGAAGCTTTGCCATCTCTGTTTGACTCGCTTCGAGTCCCTTCCGAATAGCCAGCAATTTCCGGTGTAAGCGTTTTGGTCTTTCTCGCGGTGGTTTACCCTTGCGGCTGTTCCCGTTTGTATATACACTGTGCGCCGATTTAGAGGATGTCCGGTGCGCCCGTTTGGTTCGGGCGCGAATCGTCAACCAGTAGAACCTCGCGCTTTAGTCAACATCATGATCGGTCAGGTCTGCACAGAATACGGGAGCAGAGAGTAAGTAGGCAAGGTGGGAATTGCCGAAACCATACTCCCGTTTGAGCGGGGAAGCCCTTGGGGGCGTTGCAGGGTACGACGCTCGCCGACTTCCCCGCTTTTAGAAATCAATGTACGTCGTATCTCTCAGCGATCCGGTCTATCACATTGCGAAGGATGAACACTTCACGCTCTGCATGATAAGGATTCATGGTGATCCCGGTCGCCGTCGCCGCTGGCAGGATCGTAGATTAGTGGGCGAGAAACCTACTGGACGGTTTGCTGTGCTTTGTTCGGAGTGTGAGAGAATAGCCGCGCAATCTGATTTTTCAAATCTCACTAAGAGCGTATAATCCAGATTGAAAGGGGGTACACTGCCAATGAGGAAGCTTACAGCTTACCTTATGAGTCTACCCCGCCGCCAATTGTGCAGGTACTGAACGGGGTTAGGGCCGAATCAGGCTAGGCTTTCAGTTCTTGCCGCAGGGTCTCGCGAGACTGCGCACTTCATAGCCCTAGCCGAGGTCAGGGCGATGCTCGGAGAGAGGGGGCCCAAAAGCTAGAGCGATTGAATAAGGCCAATTGGCAAACCTGATGTAGGAGCCGGTAAGAGGGCCTTGCTTCCGGCTCCGAAACTTTTATTCTTTTCAGTGCCACGCATTGACCCACTATGGCCCATGATGCCCCACTATCCTGCAATCCCTAATAGCCCACTACCTGAATTTTGTTCTTTTGAGACCTGATTTCTTTAAGTAGGTCATTAGTCCGCTAAGCATCCTACTAATGTCGGTGACACCTGCAATAAGTGGGTCAAATAGGACTTGGCTTATGTACCCTTGATCAAGCGCGACATACAACTGCGATCTGACTTCGCCTGCGGATCCCTTCGCCGTGGCGAGAAAGTGAGCAAATTCTCCTGTGCCACTTCGTTCAAAGCCTTCGGCAATATTCGACATTATTGAAACGCTGGCACGACGAATTTGATCCTTGAGGCCAAAGTCCCTTGCGAAATCGCCTTTTGACGTTATCTTGTAAATCCTGTTGGTTAGTTCGCGCGAGCGCTGCCAAGCGTCGATGTCTTCGAATCTATTGAACGTGGCCATGTACACCTCCGAGGGAGAAACAGATGAAAAAGCCGGTCGAAATAACTTGAAACCTGAAACGTTGAACTTGAAACCACCTCTTACCAAACATCATTCATCAGCAGATCCTCGTATGTATCGCGCTTCCTAATCAGGTCCGCCCGGCCACCATCTCGCACCATCACGGCCGCCGGCAACGGCCGCCCGTTGTAAGGAAACATTTGCGCCAGCGAGTACGCTCCCGAATTCAAGAGCGCGAGCACTTCACCCGGCTTCACGTCGCGCGGCAACAGACGATAGTCGGGCAGGCGTCCATGGCGCTCGATGTCGAAATAAACGTCGCCCGAATCACAGAGCGGCCCGGCAACTTTGTATTGCGCATCCGCGGAAGTGCACGCGCGTGACGCGGAAATCAGATGGTAGTACCACTTGTAATTGTTCATCGACAGCAGCAAGTTGTAACCCGCATCCGTCAACAACCAAATGTCATTCGTTTCCGGACGGCGCTTGATGTTCTGCACTTTCGTGAGCACAACCCCCGCGTCAGCGATGACGCTGCGGCCAGGTTCAAGCAGGATGGTGACTTGATCCAGCAAGTGCTCTGCCTGCGCATCTCGCGCCGCTTCACGCGCTACGCGCAATGCCTCTGTCAGAACGTCGGAAGGTTCAAGCTCTGCGCCGAGCATGTCGCGCTCGTGCTCCGGCAATTGATCGGCTTGCGATCGATCGCGCAGATAATTCACCGGGATGCCGCCGCCAAGATTGATGTGCTCGAGCGTCAGGCCGGTTTCGCGATGAATCGTCATGAGATGATTCCACATGCTCTTGAAAGCTTCAGCGAACGGTTCGACGTCAGGTGTTTGCGATCCCACATGAATGTGAATGCCGCAGACGTGAATCAAATCCGGATTTTGCAAACCCCGGCGAAAGGCATCGAGAACTTCTGACGAAGAGATGCCGAACTTTGAAGTTAGCAGCGCCGTCTGCAATCCGAGATGCGACCGGGTGCCGATTTCCGGAACCAGACGCAAAGCGATTCGCGCCGGCGGTAATCCCGTATTCAATTCGCTGCGTGCGCGCCGCATTGCGTCTTCGACTAATTCAATCTCGTAGATCGAATCGACATTGATCGAATAGATGCCGGCGCGCACCGCTTCATCTAACTCGTCATCCGTCTTACTTGTGCCGTTGAAAATGATCTGGTCGGGACGAAAGCCCGCGCGCAACGCCTTGAAGAGTTCGCCGCCGCTGTTGACTTCAATGTCGATGCCCGCATCGCGCACGACGCCAAGCACCGCCATGTTTGAATTAGCTTTCGATGCGTAGCAAAACTTGATCGGTCGATCGACTTTTTTTGCGGCGGCTTGTAATCGAGCGATGTTCGCGCGAATGCGTGACTCGGAAAAAACAAACAGCGGCGTGCCGTATTGGTAAGTGAGCGCGGTCGCGTCGGCGGCGCTGATGAAAAGATGATTGTTATCGCGCGCTTCAAGAAAGCCCGGGATGGTCCAGGCGGGCGCATTAGTTAGTACTGAAGACATTCAGAATCCTTCGCAAATCTTAAGAGGTTTTTATTCATCGGTATGCTCTCAGGAATCCAACCGCTCACCGATAACGAGTGCCATCGGCTTTCGGATGGCGAGTATCAGCAATCCGAGCGCGATTTCGCACGATCCTTCGATTACTCTTATCTCTGTTGAT
Organism: Acidobacteriota bacterium; assembly: GCA_003222895.1. GTDB lineage: Bacteria > Acidobacteriota > Blastocatellia > Pyrinomonadales > Pyrinomonadaceae > UBA11740. Next base: position 14,557 of record QHXI01000092.1, read on the forward strand.
ATGACTAAATGAGAAACAAACTGGCTGTACAAGACGGAAAGCGTCAAAACGACGAACGCTTTCAAACCCGCGAGCATTGCGACATAAGCATAGACGCTCAACACCACCAAGCCGATCTTCTGGTATTGACTCACTTGGCCCTTCTCTTACAACTGCGCGATCATCTCAGCCGGATTCCAGTAGGCCCAGACGTTTTGAATCTTGCCATCCTGATTTACTTCGAACACATCGATGCCTTCGAATCTTACTTCCTTGCCGTTGGCGCTGGTTCCCTTCCCCGTCCACTTCACCGCCGCGCCGTTGCCGGCCACAAAAATCGATTCCTCGGTTAGCCCGACGCTCTTAAAGTTCTTGCAGATTGAACTCAGGAATTCTCGGATCCCGTCGCGGCCGGCGATCGACGGCGTACCCATCGGATCGCACGTAGTTCCGTCTTCGGCAAAAGTGTTGGCGAACGCATCTGCGTCCATTGCGCGAATCGCCAAAAAGTAAGCGCGCACTGCGCGTGAAATTTTGTCAGCTGAAATTTGTTCGGTCATCAAACCTCCAATGTTTAGAGGCGGCCTACCGGCCGCCCCCGTCGGGCAGTAGCCCGACTCTAAACAACCTTGGCAGACGCGTGTTTGGCTCTTTCCTTTTCAACCAGCACTCGCCGCAGAATCTTACCTGAAAGTGATTTTGGGATCTGCGCGATGAACTCGACCTCGCGAATCTTTTTGTGCGGAGCCACACGCGCCGCGACAAATTCCATGATCGCCTGCGCTGAAGTGTCGGCCTTGGTAACAATGAATGCCTTCGGCACTTCGCCGGCTTCGTCGTCACGACACGGAATGACGGCAGCGTCCGCTACCGCGGGATGCGTCAGCAGAACCGCTTCGAGCTCAGCCGGCGCAACCTGAAAACCTTTATACTTAATCAGCTCTTTCACGCGATCGACGATGAAGAAATGCCCGTCTTCGTCGGCATATCCAATGTCGCCGGTGTGCAGCCAGCCATCTTCATCAACCGTGCGCGCGGTTGCTTCCGGATTGTTCAGATAGCCCTTCATGTTCTGCGGCCCGCGCACGCAGACTTCACCTTCCTGATTTGGACCAAGCTCTTCGCCACTCGCCGCATCGACGAGCTTGCATTCCGTGTTTGGCGCCGGCGTTCCGACCGATCCGAGTTTCATCTTCGCAGGATCGGCGGGACTGCTGTGCGTCACCGGACTCGTCTCGGTCATGCCGTAGCCCTGACGAATTCCGCAGCCGATGCGCTTCATGCATTCACTGGAAAGATCCGGTCCCAGGGGTGCTGCGCCTGAGAAGATCATTTTCAAACTGCTCAGATCGTAATTGTCAATCAGCGGATCTTTCGTGAGTTTCAAAACGATCGGCGGCACGATGTGCGAGAGCGTCACGCGATACTTCTGAATCAACTCGAGAAATTGTTTCAGATCAAAGCGCGGCATGATCACGATCGTCGCGCCCAGATGCAGCCCCATGTTCAGCACAACCACCAGACCATAAATGTGAAACAGTGGCAGCACGCACAACAGCGTGTCTTCGCAATGAAAGTAATCGAGCCCGTCCATCTGGCACATGTTCGCGACCAGGTTGTAGTGAGTAAGCATCACGCCCTTTGGCAAGCCGGTCGTGCCGCTCGAATAAGGCAGCGCAACTAGATCATTCTTCGGATCGATCTCGACGCGCGGAACCTCGCCGTCACTCTCGAGCAACGCCGCGAACGGCGTGGCGCCTTCGGCTTCACCAAAAACGAACAGCTCTTCGATCTTCGATTCCTTTACCGCCGCGCGCGCTTTGTCGATACATGGCGATGCTGCTATCAGAAATCTTGCGCCCGCGTCCTTCAATTGAAACGCAGCTTCTTCAGCCGTGTAGAGCGGATTCAGCGTCGTGTTGATGCCGCCGAGCATCGCCACCGCATGAAAGATCACCCCGTACTCGAGACAATTCGTGCTGAAGATCGCGAACACGTCGCCCTTCTTAAAGCCTCTGCTGGCGAGACTGGCGGCGACCCGCCGCACCGCGTTTTCAAATTCCGCGTACGTCAAGGCGTAACCACTCGGCCCATCGATCAGGGCTGGTTTGTCTTTGAAATCGCTGATCGAACTGAAGATGAAGTCGGTGAGCGAAACCTCGGGGATCTCGACGTCAGGATTTGGGCCGCTAAAAATCATTCTTGTCGATTCGCTCCGTAGGAGCGCGATGTTTATAGCCTACGGCATGTCCTTTGAGCAACCGCATAGTCAAGAGCGCATTCGCGCTCCTGACTATGCGAGATTCTTTTTGCGCGCCTTATCTATAAACATTCCGCTCCTGACGGAGCTTCGTTGTATAGTGTCGCGCGTTAAGAGTTCAAGCGTCCCAGCTTGTATTTCGACAGCGTGCGAGCCTGCAGGCTGAAGTCTTAACATCACGAATGCAATCTCCGCTCAACATCATTTGCTTCGCGACGTTCTTCAAAGGCGGCGATTTCATGCGCGAATGTAAAGCGCGGAAATGTAACGTCATGCTGGTCACGAAAGAAAAGATGCTGGATGAAAATTGGCCGCGCGAGTCGTTGGATGAAGTCTTCGCCCTCCCGAACGATGCGCCGGTTGAGTTATTTCTCGATCTGGTAAGTCACATCGGCAAGACAAACAAACCGGATCGAATCGTCGCGCTGGAAGAATTCGACGTCGTGATTGCCGCGCTGGCGCGCGAGCATCTTTGCTTGCCGGGCATGAGCAGCTCGACCGCAAAGACCTTTCGCGACAAGTACGCGATGGCAATGCGAGCGCGCGATGCCGGGCTAACGGTTCCCGATTTCGTTCCCGCCATCAATAACGAAGAGATTCGCGCGTACCTCGAACGAGTGCCGGCGCCGTGGGTGATGAAACCGCGGTCGGATGTTTCGGCGATCGGCATTCGCAAACTCGATAATGCGGATGAGGTCTGGGCGACGATCGACGAACTAAACAATCGCGACGCTTTGCGGCAACGCGCTTCGTATCACGTGCTCGCGCGCTTTATTCCCGGCGAAGTCTTTCACGTTGATTCGCTGGTCGCTGACGGGCGCGTCGTTTTCGCCGGCGTGAACAAGTATGGCCGTCCGCCTTTGCAGGTTGCGCACGGCGGCGGCGCTTACATCTCGCAGACCGTTCCGTATGACTCGGCTGACAGAAAGAAGCTGACCGAGATCAATCGTCGATTGATCAAGTCCATGGAAATGCACACCGGCGCAACCCACGCTGAGTTTATCAAGAGCGATGCCGACGGTGATTTTTATTTTCTCGAAATCGCGGCGCGGGTTGGCGGCGCGTACATCGCTGATGTTTTGGAAGCCGCATCGGGAATCAATCTTTGGCGTGAGTGGGCCAGGATGGAAGTTGGCGGCGACAATGATTCGCGCCGGCTGCGTCCACGGCGCGAGCACGCGGGAATCATCCTTTCGCTCGCGCGTCAGGAATTTCCCGATACGAGCTCGTATGACGACGACGAAATCGTCTATCGTGTAAAGAAGAAGCACCACGCCGGCTTGATCGTTCGATCTAAAAATCACGATCGGGTAAGCGAGTTGCTAAACAGTTACGGGGAGCGCTTCCAAAACGATTTCATTGCGGTGCTGCCGCCGTTGGAACGCCCAGAGTAAGAACATTGAAGGAGGCAATCACGGAAACGTCGGTGTGAATCACAATTTCGCTTCTTATCCGCGAAGATCCGCGTTAATTTACTGCTAACTAATATATGGTCGGAATCCCAACCAACTGGTTCGAAGATTTCTTTCACGGCATCACGCTCGATTTGTGGCGGAAAGCGATTCCAAAAGAAAAGACGAAAGCCGAGGCTGACTTTCTAATCAAAGTTCTGAGTTGCGGGCCCGGCGCACACGTGCTCGATGTGCCGTGCGGAAACGGACGGCTGTCCTTTGCCTTGGCGAAGCACGGATATCAAATTACAGGAGTCGATCTCTCTGAGGAGTTTATTTACGAAGCGCGCTCAATGAGTACCGATCTCGCCAAAGATCAACCGGCCGTTACCGCAGGCGGTTCTGACTCGATTCGGTTCGTCCTCGGTGACATGCGCCGTATCGAAGGCGAATCGATTTATGATGGCGCGTACTGCTTCGGCAACAGTTTCGGATTTATGCAGCACGTCGACATGGAAAAGTTTTTGGCCGGCGTTGCGCGCGCGTTGAAACCGGGATCGCGTTTCATCCTTGAGACGGGAATGGCTGCCGAGTCGATTCTGCCTGACTTTGAAGAGCAGAGTTCACACGAAATCGGCGACATCGTGATGACCGTGAAAGAGAGATACCTGGCCACCGAAAGCTGCATCGACAGCGAATACATTTTCGAGCGCGACGGTAAGAAAGAATCACGTTTCGCCAAGCACTGGATTTACACGACGGCCGAGATTCAAAGGATGCTCGAACGCGCGGGGTTTGCAGTGCTCGACACTTACGGTTCTTTGAAATTCGAACCGTACAAGCTCGCTTCGGAGGAATTGTTTGTGGTGACAGAAGCCCGAACTTGATGCGGCTACTTGTCAGAACCGGGAGCGGTAGCGACCGGATCAAAAAGTCGTCATGGGAACTAGTCAAAACTCAAGTTTGTTTCATCGGGCGAAAGAGGCTCGCTGATCCGGTCGCTATCGCTCACGGTTCCGAAACCTTCCGCAGCGGCCAAATATCTACCGCGATCGACTCCGCATAATGAAGCAGCGGTTGTCCGTGCGGCTGCGGAATTCCGAGCGATTCGATCATCGTCGAGCGAAGCGAGTCAACGGTCGCGCTTTGCAGCGGCCACGGTTCATGAAGAATCCGCGAACGGTAAATCTGATTTCGGTGAAATGAATACAGACAATATCGCTCAGTGAGAAAGAATTCGAGTGAGCCGGGAACAGATTCCCTCAGAGCCTGACCAATACTCCAACGAATATCCAGTTCCGCGCGCGGAAGAAGCTGAAATCGATCGGGATCAAAGTTCGCCGCGTACCCCGCGCGATCCGCTGCGAAGAACTTTCCGTAAGTCATCGAATCTTGTCGCACTGATGAGTAATCGATGCGATTAGCCTTCTGCACCAGCTTCATCTCAGCATTGAAATATGGAAGATGATAGAACGCGCGCGCCCCCCACACTGCCAAACTATTCACGGCGTCCAGCGAGAAGAACCAAACGCCGGGAACCCCATTAAAGTAAACGTAGGTGCGCACGTTCAATTCGTGAAACGCACTCGTACCGGGAATCGCCGGCAGGAAAGACGCGCGGATTCCCCACATCGTGAAAGGCACGACACCGATCCAGGCCTTGCCCTCAAACGTGTCGATTGATAATTGTGCTGGGATCAGAGGACGAAGATCTTTCGCGTCGATGGCCCAATGCATAAACAGAAGCTTGCCCCAGTTCTGATGCATCAGCGGCAAGCCAACGGGGCGCTGTCGAATAGTTAAACGATCTTCTATCGAAGGGTCGCTCAAGTTTTTGATTTATTGGTTTACCACCGGATCGCTCGGCCCAGCTCCCCGATCCGCGTTGACATGAATCTGATCAGACTTCGAATCGACGTAGAAATGCTTTTCGCGGTAATCAGAATCGATCGGATCCGCCGCCAATGTATACGAAGTCGCGGAGCCCATCGGTTTGTCGGCAAGAGACAATGTAAGAATATAACCATCGGCAACCGGCGGCGTGCCCGCGAACTTCGAACTCAGCATCTTTTCGCTCACCAGATGATCGAATGTACCGAACGTCCGGTTGTGCGTGTTGAAGTATTGAGTCTCGACGGCGGCGATTGTCTTTAGATTTTGGATTGTGGCCGCTTCATTGCCGGCGCGCGTCGCGGCTCTCCAACCGTAAACGGCGGCGCCTGTGATAAATCCAACCAAAACAAGCACGACGACAGCAGCTATGGCCAGGCCGATTACGACCTTTTGTGTTTTGGTGGACATGAGGTCACCTGCGATGTGATCACTGACTGCTGTTCGAATTCACAATGGTCCGTCTGGGACCGTTCTCACAATAATCCTGCACCGGCTGGAATAATTGTTGGCAGTAACTGTCTTTTGAGAGATCGATGCGGGTGCATTGATCTCGACGCCACTTAGCGCTCTTTATGAATTCAGTTTTCTTGGGCACATCGCTGCAAAAGTTCGGCGTCGGCTTGCTTGCATCCAGGCACGTGCGCATGAAAATGGCGCTCGAAATTGCGCTCGCGAAACCCGGCTCTTTCTTGTAACGTGAGGTGCTTTCGTCGACGCAACCCTGGTTATCGGTTTTGCTGCCAAAGTCCTTGGCTTCCGTAACGACTTCTTTGGCGCGGGCCATCAACGCGTCTTTGTTGCGCATCCACCAAAAGACGCCCGCGCCGACGACACCAACAATCAGCAACACGATAATGATCGCGACGATGAGCAAAGCTTTAAGCCAACCTGGCATGGGGAACCTCCAGACTAGTACGAGCCACAGATGAACACAGATTTACACAGATAGAAAACGAAAAGCAGAATTTTTTCTGTGATCATCCGTGCCCATCTGTGGCTGGCTGTCTTACTTCAAATGCTTATCCAACCAATCAAACACTGTGTTGTGCCAGAAAGCTGAGTTCGCCGGCTTGGTAACCCAGTGACCTTCGTCAGGAAAATCGACGAGCTTTGATTCTACGCCCATGCGCTGCACGGCGGTGTAAAATTGCAAACCTTCGCCCTCGGGCACGCGATAGTCCAAACCATTTGTGATGATCAAAATCGGTGTCTTGAAGTTCTGCACGAACTTGTGCGGCGACCAGCGATCGTACATCGCCGGATTCGTCCAGGGTGTGCCTTTGAACTCCCATTCCGGAAACCAAAGCTCTTCGGTTACGCCATACATTGCCGTCAGGTTGTAAACGCCGTCGTGTGAGACGAGCACCTGATAATGAAAACGCGGATCGTTGTTATGACCTTCGATCCAATCGATCATATAGCCGCCATAGCTCGCGCCGGCAGCGCCGATGCGGTTCTTATCGATGTAAGGTTGATTCGCCATCATCGCGACGCCGTTGCTGAGGTCGGTGAAAACTTTGCCGCCCCAATCTCCGGAAATATCTGCGACGAACTTTTGCCCGTAACCGGTCGAACCGCGCGGGTTCGGCAGAAACGCGACGTAACCATCGCCCGCATACATCTGCGGATTCCAGCGATAACCCCAGTTGTCATTCCACGCGCCCTGGGGACCGCCGTGAATCAAGACCACCAGCGGATATTTTTTTCGTGGATTGAAGTTCGCGGGTTTCACGATCCAGCCCATCACTTTTGCGCCCAGCGCTCCGGTCCACGTGACTTCTTCCGCCGGCTGAAGTTTGAACGACGAGAGAAACGCGTCGTTCGTCGTCGTTAATGCCGTCACGCCGCTGCCATCAATATTCGCGCGATAGATTTCGCTCGGCTTCGCGGACGAGCTGCGCGAGAAAACAATCGTGCGGCCATCGTCGGTGATATGAATGTCGCCATTGGCGCCTTCTCCGCTAACCACTTTTGTGATTGGTCCGCCGCTGACCGGAACCGAATAGATCGGACCGCGCCCACGCTCTTCGGCGGTCAAGTAAATCGTCTTGCTGTCAGGACTGAACGTGAATTCATCAACCCACGAATCGAGAGACTCGCTCAAAGAAACCGCGCGATTAGTCTTACGATCGTAAAGCATCAAGCGAAAGCGATCGCTTTCGTATCCCGGTGTGACTTGCGAACGATACGCGATGAAGCGGCCGTCAGGCGAGAATTGCGGTGAGCCGTCGTATCCTTTGTTCGCGGATCAGGTGAGAAGGCATAATCGGTCGGTCCGCCGAGACTGAATGGCGGCGCGTCGTAATCGCCCGCCGTCATGTCTTTCGCTTCGCCGCCCGCCGACGAAACTACAAACACGTGTGTGCGCATGCCGTTCTTCCAGGATTTCCAGTGCCGATAAAGCAACCGCTCGGCGACGTGCGCTTTCACTTTGCTGCCCGCAACTTCCCCGGCGCGTCTCTTGTTGCACGCGTCGTCGTTACACTGCGGATAAATATCTGAAACGAATGCGAGCCACTTTCCATCAGGCGACCAAACGGGATCGCCCGCGCTGGTCGAGATCGTTGTGATCTTTTTCAACGCGCCATTCGACACATCAATGGTCCAAATCTGATCTTCGCCATCGCGACCGGAAATGAACGCCAGCTTCGCGCCATCAGGCGACCAGCGCGGCGTGGTCGAGGAATTTTCGTCGTTCGTCAATTGGCGCACTTCGCCGCCACCGAGGGGCACCAGATAGATTTGCGTCGTGCTTTTGTTCGCGACTCTGTCGACGTCACTGATCGTGAATGCGACGAGATCGCCTTTTGGCGAGACCTGCGGATCGCCGACGCGACGAACTTTCAGGAGATCGTCAATCGTGAAGCGGCGCTCTTGCGCATGGACCAGCGCCGACAAAGCAAACAAACTGATAATCGAGACAGCCAGGAAACGTTTCATAATTACCTCTCAAGAGTTTTAGCAATTAAAGCGTGAACGTCATATTATCGCACTAAGCAATTTGTCGCGCAGGTGCCGGCCATCTTGAACCGGCTCTAACAGGCAAACTCGAACCCTAAAACCTACTGTTTCGAACAACATCGTGCTACTCTGCGCCCGTAAGAATAGAGTGAAACTGCTCGTCGCCCTCGATGAGTCCTCAAAGGAGAAAGTTCAATGACTTCCACAGCTTCCCGTTCGATGCTTTTCTTTGGGCCACTTTTGCTCCTGGCCCTGGCATACCAATCTCACGCCAACTCGGCCGCCGCTGGCGGCGATGGACGTGTTGAGCTCTCGATACTACAGGAACCGCAAAAAGAATCGGCTAAGAAATTTTTCGAAGAAGCAGAGAGACTGCGTCAGGGAGGGTCTGCTGAATCTCTCCAGAACGCGCTCGCGAAATACGATCGCGCCCTGCTGTTGTACCGAGCAGCAGGCGATCATAAGGGCGAGGCCGAGGCTCTGAACTGCATCGCGTCGATATACAGTACTCTGGGCGACACAGGGAAAGCACTCGAAGAATACAAGCAGGTGCTGTTAGCGTACCGGGCGCTCGGCGATCGTGCCGGTGAGTGTAACGCTCTTGACCTGATGGCCATCAAATACTACTGGGTTGGGGAGATGGACAGCGCCCTGGACTCCGTTAAGCAGGCTTTAGCGCTGGCCCGGACGATTGGAGATCAAAGTCTGTTAGCGCGAGTTTTGGAAAACACTGGATTCATTTACAACAAACAGGGCGAGAAACGGAAAGCCCTGGTTTTTTTTGAAGAAGCCTTGCCGATTTCACAGGCCATTAAAGATCGCCCCAGAGAAGCATCGGTCTTCAATCGCTTGGGCCTAATCTATTACACGTGGGGTGAAACCCAGAAAGCCCTGGATAACTATGACAAGGCATTGTCGATAGACGGCGAACTAAAAGATGGTTTTGCCGAAGCAGCCACTCTACACAATGTTGGCCAGGTCTATCTTTCCGCAGGAGACAAGCCGAAGGCGCTTGAATACTTTAATCGGGGAATCACTCTTTCGCGGTCGTTGGGAAATACCAACATTGAGGCCGATTGCCTTCACGATATCGGTTTGACTTATGAAGAAATGGGTCGGTTGCAACAGGCGCTGGAGGCCTTCAATAAGTCTCTGGAAGCGAGGCGCGCGTCGGGAGATAGGCGCGGCGAAGCAGAGGCGCTAGGGAGCCTGGGTCAGATCTACGAAGTGCTCGGAGAAAAGCAAAAAGCTCTGGAGTTCTACGAGCAGGCCCTCCCGATATACCGAAAGTATCGTTATCCGCGCGGCGTCGCCGCCACGCTGCTGAGTATTGGTTATGTTCATTTATCTGACGGCGCCTTCCCTAAAGCGCTCGATTGCGCCAACGAAGCGCTGACTGCCTATCGAGAGGTCGGTGATCGAAGCGGCGAAGCAGCGGCCCTTGGTCTAACCGCCTGGTCCTATTTCGACAAAGGTGAAGATAGACAAAAAGTGATTGACCTGCTAAGTCAGGAGCTCCTTATCTTCCATGAGACTGACCAGTTAGGATCCGAAGCCGCTACTCTCAATGATCTTGGTTACATGCACAGCAGGTCGGGTGACAAGGAAAAAGCTCTTGAATTCTTCAATCGGGCGCTGGCACTTCAGGATAAACTGCGCGAACCGGAAACTATCGGATCCATTTGTGGAAGTTTGATGGCGATTTGGAAGGCTGCTAAGAAGCCGGGCATCGCGATCATTTATGGCAAGAAGGCAGTGAACGCTTATCAACAGATCAGGGCGAACCTGATGGGACTTGACAAACAGCTACAGAGAAATTTCCTGGTTTCAAGAGAAGATACGTACAGAGAGCTGGCCGACCTGCTCATTTCAGAAGGACGGTTGCCCGAGGCGCAACAAGTCCTCGGTTTCCTAAAAGAGGAGGAGTATTTTCAATATGTGCGACGTGATTCTGATGAAGCGTCGCTAATGAGCGCATCCATAGCCTTCAGTGCTTCCGAAACTGAACTCGAAAAACGGTTTGTGGATTTATCCGGGCGGATCGCAGCTATTGGCGCTCAACGAAGTGCCTTGCTGGCAATTAAGGAGCGCACTCCAGAAGAGGAAAAGCACTTAGCAGAATTAGAGGACCAACTTGAGATTAGTAATCTGGGATTTCAAAAGTTTCTCGACCAATTAGAAGTCGAGCTGAAAAGGAATCCGCGCCGCGGCGTCGATATAGCCACGTTGAGAGAGTCGCAGGCCTTTAAGGACACGCTGCGTGATCTAGACGCGATTGCGCTGTTTACCGTCGTGGGACATAACAAATACAACGTAATTCTAGTCACGCCTGATTTCGAAAAGGCTTACGAGTATCCCATAACGGAAGCAGCTTTAAACAATAAGATTTCGAGATACGACGACGTGCTGCGAGATCCGGCCAGCAATCCTCTCCCACCGGCGCAGGAACTCTATCGCATTCTGATTGGCGCCGAATTAGGGCGGGATATTGCGCAGACGAAGAAGCAGACCATCCTGTGGTCACTCGATGGGTCTCTGCGATACTTGCCCATGGCGGCGCTGCATGATGGGCAAAAATACCTGGTTGAAACTTACCGTAATGTTGTCATCACTCTCGCCAGCCGCGACCACTTGAAAGATCGGGTAAGCCCAAAGTGGCAGGCGCTTGGCCTCGGGGTTGCGAAAGAATCGGTGCTGAAGTCAGGAACTGGCGATAAGCACTTTCCACCTTTACCGGGTGTTCGCGAAGAGTTGAGGGCTATTGTCCGCGACGAGAGTTCAAGCCGGCGACAACAGGGGGTCTTACTTGGAAAGATAATGCTTGACGATGAGTTTACCGCTGATGCTTTGAAATCCAATCTGCGATTGCGCGCTAACGAGCAGCCCTATAAGGTGGTGCACATCGCCAGCCACTTCCACTTTGAGGCTGGTGATGAAACCAAGTCGTATTTACTCCTCGGCGGTGATCAAATCCTGACGGTCTCTCAACTCAAGAACATGTCGCAGCTTTTCAGCCGCGTTGAATTATTGGCTCTCTCCGCCTGCGAGACAGCCACCGGTGGCGAGAAGGACGGAAAGGAAGTCGAAGGTTTCGCGGTGCTGGCACAAAGACAAGGTGCTGAAGCGATCATCGCGAGTCTCTGGGAGGTCAACGATCAGAGTACCAGCTTGTTAATGCAGCGGTTCTACAAATTCCACGAGGCTCATCCGGATATGTCCAAAGCTGAGGCGATGCGCCAGGCCCAACTTTCACTCCTGCGCGGTTTGCAGGCCGACCCCCAGTCGAGCGGCAGCACCGCGGCAGAGTTGATCTACGCGCATCCACATTTTTGGGCGCCTTTCATTTTGATTGGGAACTGTCGGTAGGCGCGCGTCTTGTCTTATGGTGCTGCCGGCGCATCTGGCTGCACGACAGCGCCTGGACGACTGCAATAATGCACATGGTGAAGAGCGGCATGTTCAAAATGTAGACGGCCGCGAGGAGGTATCGCGATTTATCAATAGATTCTCTGGTCCAGACTTCCTCTTCCTTTCCAGCGAAATCCTCCAGAAGACTGGTACAAGTGGAAGTCGGATTGCGATTGAGATAAGTCAGGCCAGCCTCGGTGTATTGCTTTCCGATGACTACTGGCTGACTCGCGTATTGGCAAGTTCGCGTGTCGAGCAGGTGCTGATATGCGGAAAACGTCAAGAGCGACGCAGCCAGTGAGACGACCGCAAAAATAGTCCAGCGTTCAACGTCTTTTCTGTGATTCCATTTCTGGATCAGCAAGAATATCAGCCCCACAAGAACCGCTACGATAAACTGCGCCAGGCGCACCACCGTCTGGTGCCCGCGAGCTGAAATCCAGCCCGGAGGCGGGATCAAGAAGCCGCTAATCACACCACAGACAAAGACCGCGAGTTGGGTAATCAATCCCCATCCCTTCTTTGTACTCTGTATCCAGTTTTTAAGCTGCGCGTTGGACGCCATTTTTGATGTATCTTAGAGGGTCAAGGCACAACCAGGTCGATCTCCTGCTTCAACTCGCCATTCACACCAATATTGATAAGTTTGTGTTCCGATTCCGATCGCTCTTTGGTAAGCCAGAAATAATATCTTCCGGGCGAGAGAGTCATGCTGGAAGGATTCGAAAGATTGGTGAGTTTGTCGAATCTTCTGCGGTGCTGCGCGTCAAACTCCCAGGCTTTGGGAGTGCACCAGATCTCATAAGCACTGACATCCTGATCGCCTTTCTTCGCGCGAACGAAGACCTGTACGACTCTGGCAATGTCCCCTCCGCCGCGATTGTTCGTCACTTTAATCGCCAGGTCGGCTTCCAGGTCTTTCAATTTGTCATACAGTTGTAGTTCAGGATGAAACTTCGTTTCGCGGTTCGCGATTCGCTGCAGCAATTCTGCGTCGAGTGCGACCCCTTCCAGAAATTCATCAGGGACCGGCTTGTCCGAAGCGAAGACGGCCTCTAAGAACTTCACGTAGTCGGCAATATTCGTGAGTGACTCCGCAATATCACTTTCGTTTTCCGTCTCCTTGTTGGCTTTCATCGGCGTCTCTCGTCTGAGACTCTGCAGTGAATCATGGAAAGACCTGAACACAGCGCTCGCCCGCGCTTGTTGCTCCGCCGGCCGCTGTAGAACAAACGATGACGAAATAAGGAGCGGCAAGAGAAGGGATGCGATCATGTTCATTCTTGTGACTTTGGATATTAATCGCCTGTGAAGCTGGCGTATTATTACACTTTTGGATTTGATTGGCGACTGAAAACAGTGGCCTTCTTTAGTGCTAATATTAATTGTTTTTTATTAGAATAAAAGCGTGAAAAGTCCCGGCCTGAATTCAATCACCTTCCGTGCGATTACTGAAGCTAACCGGTTGTTCCTGGTTCAGCTTTATAAGAGCAGCCGCGGCGACGATCTGCGCGGGCTTGGTTGGGATGAAGATCGCATCCGCGAGTTTCTCGAAATGCAGTACGCAGCCTATGGAAACTTTTACAGAAATGATTTTCCGAACGCTTCCGACGAAGTGGTGTTGTGGGATGCGAAACCGATCGGAAGACTAATTATCGATCGGCGGTCGGATGAAATCCGTTTGGTGGATATCGCGGTGCTTCCAGACTACCAGAATCGCGGGTTCGGATCGCAAATCGTTCGCCGATTGCAAACAGAGGCCGCAGCTCAGCACAAACCTCTGCGCCTGCAGGTGATCAGATTCAATCGCGCGGTGGGATTATTCGAACGGCTCGGCTTCGTTCGCGCGAGCGAAACCGGGACACATTTCCAGATGGAGTGGTTATCCGAAGCCCCGGCCGTGAGGGAGGGCAACACTCGTTAAAGACATCGATTGTCTGCAAAAACTTTCCTGGAGGAATGCTACCGCTTCTTCGCCGCTTTCTTCGTGCGCTTGGTTGCAGTCTTCTTCTTCGCAGTCTTAGTGCGCACGCGCCGGCCCTTGCGGCCCTCGCGCTGAATCACGCCGGCCTTCTCGAGGTATTCGTAACTTCCGCGCACAACATTTCGCGCGACACCCAGAGAATTCGCCAGCGTGCGCTCGCTTGGCAATAAACTGCCCACGGCGAGAGCGCCGGAACTAATTAAGCTTCCGAGCTGATCGGTAATCTGTCGCGTCATCGAGTCAATACTCTTGCGATTGATCCTGATTTTGAGAGTCATCGTTCCTCCAACTGATTTTTGAGTGGCGCGTATTCTAGTTAGTCATCGATTGAGTGTCAACGAAGATGAATCGGCTGGGCCCCGTCATTGTTTCAACGCGCCGTGCCGGCGAAGAATCTCCAGACTCCGATCGATCGGCAAAGCTTCAACTGTGTGACCGCGGCCGGTCGTGGTCGTTGCTCGAAACAGTGAGTTGTAGATTGCTTCTTCCGTGGCTTCGATCACCGCGAGAAACAACGGTGACATTACTTCGTTCGAAAGTAACGTCACGTTCGATTTTTGATTACGCGCATTCGGAATGTTTCTGATGCGAAGGTCGGGCGCCGTTGAAAACGCAATCGCATAATCGCCGCTGCCGTTCGAACCGGCGGCGCCCGTGCGAGCGAGACCCATCATCGATCGCGCGGCGAGTCTTTGCAGATTGCGATGGTCGATGGGCGCGTCGGTCGCGATTACGATAATGACGGATCCATCCGCTGACTGGTCCGACGAGTTTGACTTCGTCGAACTCAGCTCTTCTTTCAGATAATACTTACCCAACTCAAGACCCACCGGCGCGCCATTAATCGTGAGAATTCCGCCGAAATTCGTTTGCACCAGCACGCCAACGGCGTATCCGCCCAAAGCCGACGGCAGCTTACGCGACGACGTTCCAATACCGCCTTTGAAACCGAATGCGACGGTTCCTGTGCCCGCGCCGACGGCGCCTTCTTCGACCGTTCCGCCACGCGCGTTCTTGATCGCGGCAAACACTTCATCGCGCCCAACGTGTCGACCCCGAATGTCATTAAGAAAACCATCGTTCGTTTCGCCAACCAGCGGATTGATCGATTGCACGTCTTCATTGCCCGGCAGCGCGAGCATGTAATCGATCGTCGCGTCGGCGACGCGCGGCACATTCAGAGTAGACGTCAGCATGATCGGAGTCTCGATCTCGCCAAGCTCATTCACCTGCGTCGAGCCGGCAAGCTTGCCGAATGCATTCCCGATGAAAACCGCACCCGGAACTTTCTCGCGGAAGAGATTTCCGCCGTGCGGCAGAATCGCGGTGACGCCGGTGCGTACGTTGTCGCCTTTGATTAAGGTCGTCTGACCAACCGCGACTCCGGCGACATCGGTGATAGCGTTCAGTGGCCCAGTTGGGAGCACGCCCACCAACACACCCGCATCACGCGCCCGCGGTCGCTTTGGATCTTGCGCGTTTGCGCTCGCCACTTGCACGATGAATGCGGCAAGAATCAGAAAGCAGCACTGGAAAGTCTTTTTCATTAACTCGGTTAGTCAGTGGCCCACAACGCGAGCAAAGCCGGAATCGCCAGCCACAGAAGTCCCTTCAATAGAAAGAACATGAATCCCCAGAAGCCCAAACGCTTGATCCAGGTTTTGATTTCCAACTTGCTACTCCATTAGGACGGGCGCAGAAGGATCTCGCTGCCCTGCGTTCGCTTGTTCGGTTGCAGCAGCGATCGCCCAAAGATATAGATCACCCAGCATTCAACGGCAAACGGTGGAAACCCGAGATAGCCAAGCACGGGCATCTCGAAAATTTTGATATTGCCGAAATATGGAACCGTGTACGTCCATTTCGACAGCGCCCAATAATTCCAAAACTCCCAAAGGAATCCGCAAACAAAACCGCCCGCCAGCAACGAGAGCAACCGACGGAAATCACCGCGCGCGAGGTCGCCGGCGATTGATTCCGATCCGCGCATCGCATTAATTGGATCGAGGAGCAAAATGAACGACAGCCAGACTATCGGCGCGAACCATTCGTTTGGCGATACGAGCGGGATAACAACACCGGCGGCCCCGATCAAAATCGTCACAAAGAAGAAGAACCTGCCCAACCTGATCGGTGATGCTTTTCTCTCTCGTTTGAAAACTGTCGCCCGGAAGAGATCTGCAGTCTCGAGCAACGCCGGTGTGATCGTCGCGAAGGCCCAATCATAGCCAATCCTGCGCACCCAAAGATTCGGCTCCAGATTCTGATAGTGCCACCAAAGCTCGAGGTTCGAATTCCAAAAACGCGGCGCATTGTAGAACTCAAACAACCACCAGCTCGCGATTGAAATGATTGCGACGACGAGGAACTCTAAACGATCGTTGGCCAGCAGCGAGCGGCGTTTCAGCTTGTAAACCAGCGCATCAACCAACAGGATGTAACCAGTCCAAACAATTGGCGTGAACCAGTGTCCGACGAGTTGGTTGCCCCTGAAGAGCAGTGCTTCGGCGGCCACAATGACGGCGACGCCGAAATAACCATGGACAGGAAAGCCCTTGTTTTTCACGCTGCCTTCCGTAATAGCGCCAGTCTTTGGTGCTGAACCTTGTGATATTTCTGCAAGCCGATCAAATCCATCGCTCTGGGAATTTCTGAATTCTTCATGAACCATCGCCAGACGCTTCCGCGCCGTGCGTTCTCCGCAGCCAACAAAGTGATGCCGAGATCGATTCCAATTACGTCGCGATCGATCCATCCGTTGTTCGGATTGAACGCATCAGCAAAACCGTAGCGGCCATAATTCTGTCTGCCATATTTATCTCGCATCGTCTTTAACGCAGCCACGGACAAATGCGGAATGAACATCATCGAACCGGCGGCGGCATACGGAACGACGGTGCCGTCGATTGCCGGATCGCGCGGTGGCCCACCCCAGGCGACATAACCTTTAGCGCTGTCGGACGCGCTGATTCCCCAAACGTTTGGTCCATAGCCGGGAAAATCTTTTGAAAGGTCAATGCAGAATTGACGATGAGCCAACGAGGCTCTAACTGAGTTTTCAAAATAGTCGACGTGCTCGCCCTTAGTTTCGCGGCGATCCCGAAAATCGACCCAGGCGTGCGGATACTGGTAAGTAAAGAGCGGCGTCTTGCCGAGGTACTTGTAGCCGGCGTAGTAATTCCAATTCCGCTTCCATGCGTACCACGCTGCCGGCATTAGCGGATGCGTCGGCGATCCAATCGCTATCAAATAAAGGATCAGATGCTCACTATAATCATCCCAACGCGAAGTGATGAAACCGCTTTCAGGACGCCAGCCCATCGAGAGAATGGTCGGGTGGCCATTCAGCATCCAGGGAAAATCGATTCGTTCATAAATCGCTGTCGATAAGCGAACAATTTCTGCGTCGTCATGAAAGTACTGCCGGACGGTCAGCGCACCCGCGACCAACAACGCGGTGTCGATTGAAGAGACTTCACTCTTCCATTTTCTCTCGCCAGTATTCACATCCAACCAGTGATAAAACCAGCCATGCTCCTGCAAAGCGCGGTCGGCAAAAAACTTCACCGTCGTGCGCACGCGATCACGCACAGCCTCGCGCTTAACCCAACCGCGTTCAGCAGCGATGCAAAGCGCGGTCAGGCCAAAGCCGGTGGCCGCGATGCTCGCGACGGTCCGATGATCTTCATCTGCTGGAGCACCATCAGCGCGCGTCCGATCGAGCACCAGGCCCGTGCTGGCGCCGGCTTGCTCCCAGAAATATTGAAACGATCGGCGCTCAAGATCTTCGAGAAAAGCTTCGTCCCGGCCCGAAAAAGATTTGCGCGGATTAACGAGAGAGGCATTCGCGAAAACCGGCGAACCTATCTGAATGAGGAGCGTGAAAGTGAGAAATGATAAGACAAACGTTTGCCGTGAGAGACGGGCAACTCGACTGGCTGGACGGTGCATTGAATCGAGGGGTTACTTCACCACTTCAAAAGTTGTCGACAGTTGGTGTTCATCGGCGGAACTTGTGCCGAGCATTAACTTAAACTCGCCAGATTCGACCACGAAATGCATTTCACGATTGTAAAAGCCAAGCAACTCAGGCGTAAGTGTAAATTCAAGCCGGCGTTTTTCTCCGGCCCGCAAAGTGACACGCTGAAAACCCTTCAGCTCCATAACCGGACGCGTCACGCTGGCGACCATGTCTCTAATGTAGAGTTGGACCACTTCATCGCCCGCGCGTTGACCTGTGTTCTCGACTTCGGCGCTGACCGTCAGCCGGCCGTCGGCCCGAATACGCTCGGCGCTAGTCTGTAAATTCGATAAACGAAACTGTGTATAGCTCAATCCGTATCCAAACGGAAACAGCGGCGTCCAACTAACATCAAGATATTTCGACGTGTACTTTTTGTTGGCATCCGGCGGCCGGCCCGTATTCATGTGATTGTAGTAGAGAGGCTCCTGGCCCACGGTGCGCGGGAAAGTCGCCGGCAACTTGCCACCCGGGTTTACATCGCCAAACAAAACGTCAGCGATCGCGTTTCCCGCTTCGGTGCCGGCGAACCATGTTTCCAAAATGGCCGGCGAGTTTTCGGCAATCCAATTGATCGTCAACGGCCGGCCGTTCATGAGCACGACCACCACGGGCTTTCCTGTCGCCTGCAAAGCCTTCACTAAATCTAATTGTCGTCCCGGCAAATCCAACGAGCTGCGCGAAGACGCTTCACCGCTCATCGCGGCCGACTCGCCGACAGCGACGATGACGACATCTGATTCGCGCGCAGCGCGCACCGCTTCATCGAATCCTTGTGCCGAGTCTCCGCCGATATCAGATCCCCTGGCGTAATTAATTTTGGTTGCAGAAGAAAGCTTAGACTTGATGCCTGCGAGCAGCGTCACCGCGTCAGCGACCTGACCATCGCCGGTCCAAGAGCCGAGCATGTCTTCCTGATCATCTGCCAGCGGCCCAACGACGGCGATCGATTTCACATTCTTTTTTACCGGCAAGGTTTCATGTTCGTTCTTCAGCAGAACGATTGAACGCGCGGCAATCTCGCGCGCCGCGGCACGATTCGCCGGGCTAAAGATTACTGAGCGCTCGCGCGATTCGTCAGCGTAAGGATGATCGAACAGACCGAGCCGAAACTTGATCCGAAGAATGCGACGCACGGCTTCGTCAATTGTCGCTTGTGATAG
>QHXI01000024.1 GCA_003222895.1 Acidobacteriota bacterium
GCCACTAGAGACTCGTTCTGTTCCCATTTCGCATAAGCATCGCGCGCAGCGATCCATTCGCCTGATTCAAGCTCAGCATCGCCGGTCACGCGCGGCTCTTGTTTCGCGGGACAGTTGACTAGAAAGAACCAGGTATCAAATCTTCTGGGCGCAAACGGCGGCGTCACCCAACGACCGACGAAGGTGAAGTCATTCGCATCGAGGTGCAAACCATAATGCCGCAGCAACTCAGGCCATGACATTCGTCCCGATTCAAGATCATCCAGCAGGGAAGCTCTTTGACCGACAGTCAGCGCCTCTGCGCCACGGGCCAACAACAGCCCTGTTTCTTCAAACATCTCGCGCGCAGCGCAACTGATCATTGCCGCACGTTCAGAATCGTCGGCACAGTGTTCGACCTTCGCATCGATGTCGTTTGGTTCGGCCTTGCCGCCGGGAAATGCATAGAACCCGCCGAGAAAGACAAGTTTCGGATTTCGCCTAACCCAGAAAACTTGCGGATTGTGAGGATCAGTATTCGGTGGCAAGAGGATGACGGCAGCGGCGTCTTTGGGCGAAGGAGGAGTCATATCCACAGATTACGCGGATTTCACAGATTCAGAAAAAGCAGTAGCCAAAAAAAGGCACAAAAGGCTCAAAAGAATTATTTATTCGGAATCGGTTTGAATCAAAAACCTGTTTGATTTCATTTTGTGCTTCTTGTGCCTTTTAGCGGCTAAGTTTTTGAAATCTGTGAAATCCGCGTAATCCGTGGATATGATTCACGACCAGCGAAATCTCTCGCCGTCGCTCCCGACCCATGGATTGCCGCGCATGTGATAGCCGCCTTCTTCCCAAAAGCCAGCTTGATCTTCAGAGAGAAAACGCACGCCTCTGATCCACTTGGCAGATTTCCAGGCGTAGAGTTGTGGAATGATCAGGCGTACTGGTCCGCCATGATCAGGCGGAATCGGCTCGCCATCATGCAGAAACGCGAACAGTGAATCTTCTTTCAAGAAATATTCGATCGGAACATTCGTGGTCCAGCCGTAATCGTAAGCCAGCGCTAGGACGAATTTCGCTTCAGGCTTCATTCCCGCACGTTCGGCAATCTCGCGCGTCGAGACACCTGTCCAAACGTTATCGAGCCGCGACCGGCGCGTGACGCAATGAAAGTCCGCGTAGACTTTTACCGCCGGAAGTTGCATGAATTCGTCGAGCGAGAAACTCAGTTGATTTTCAACCAGTCCATCAACTTCGAATTTCCACGTGGCGAGATCGACCGGCGGCGTGCCATGCGCATCGAGCACCGGCCATTTCTTCGTGCGCGACTGACCTTGCGGAATTCGATTCTCGCGCTGCGTGTCCGGACTGATGATTACGTCGGGCTCAGCAACCTCTTCCGGCTGGCGCGGATCGTGCGACTGATACTTTGGATCTTTGATTAAGGTGTCGAGAAAGCTCATAAAAACAGAAGTCAGAAGCCAGGATTTAGAGTCAGAATTAATGGGGAGCATTCTTCTCAGCCAGCTTCACCAATTCTTCCGGCATCCATTTACTGACGCCCTTATCGGTTGCGCCTTCGATGCCCGCCGAACGATCGTGCCAAGCGTCGCGCGTGCCTTCGCCGCCACGCTCGCGTTCGTAGTTCTCAGTCTGCTCGAGCGACAGAATGATTCCCTGTGCAATGTCGTTCCAATCCTGCTGCTGAATTCCGCGCAACACCAGCGGCAGTCCCGCCGACCAGTCCTCTTCGGGCGCGCGCGCATCCTGTTCCGGAATCGTCAGGTTATACGTAGGCGGAAACGGCCCGCCGGAAAACTCCCGGGCGATCTGTTTCGCGATATCTCTATAGCTTGTCTGCGGGTTCTCTTGCCGTATTGCTTGCGCGCGTCGAAAGAGATCGGAGACAGTTGGCCCAGCCTTAGTCTCAGCCACAACGTTCTCCTGTTTAGCGATCGTGATGAAGATAAGTTACACGCGCTACGATTGAAGCACAACTCGACGCGCTCCGCAGGAGCGCAATATTTATCGCCCCAAGCCGACCCCAAAAATGATTGAGAAGGAGACATGCATCAGGCATGTATCCCTTCTCAAAATCAAAACGATATCGCGGATTCTATAAACATTTGGCTCCTATCGGAGCCAATCTTAGATTCGCTCGAGCGTCTTCCGGGTGAATTCATCTTCAACATTACCCGTGTTGAGCGTCGAGGCTGGCTCGAACAGCAAGATCTCGCATTCTTCTTCAGCGAAAGGACGATGCTCCAGGCCGCGCGGCACGATGATGAATTCGCCCGGCTCGATCCATTCGGCGCGTTCGTTTCCGTTCTCACGATAGTCCATGCGGAAGCGGCCTTTGACGACCAGAAACATCTCGTCTTCGTTCTCATGATGATGCCAGGTGAATGGACCTTCGAATTTGACGAGCTTGATTAGCTGGCCGTTCAGTTCGCCGGCGACGCGCGGATTCCAATGATCGTGAATGAGCGAGAGCTTTTCCGAGAGATTGATCTTGTGCATCGGTCCATTGATCCATTGATCCATTGATTCAAATGAACAAATGAACAAATGAATCAATGAACCAATTGCCTAATTCACATTCCCCACCTGCCACAACGCGAATGCATAATCGAACGCGGTTTCGTGAATCGCGTCGTAACGTCCCGATGCGCCGCCGTGTCCCGCGCCCATGTTCACTTTCAGGATCAGCGGGTTATGATCGGTTTTGTAATCACGGATCTTCGCGACCAGCTTCGAGCCTTCCCAATACGGAACCTGACTGTCGTTCAGCGAAACCTTCACCAGCATCGCCGGGTAATCCGCTTTGTGAACGTTGTCGTAAGGCGAATACTTCTTCATGTAATCGTAGGCGCCCTTCTCGTTCGGATTGCCCCACTCGATGTATTCGCTCGTCGTCAACGGCAACGATGCATCGAGCATCGTATTCAAGACGTCGACGAACGGCACCTGCGCGATGACTGCTTTAAAAAGATCGGGACGCATGTTCGTGACGGCGCCCATCAACATGCCGCCGGCGCTGCCGCCTTGAATCACGATGCGGTCTTTCGAAGTGTACTTGGCGTTGACGAGATGTTCAGCACAGGCAATGAAGTCAGTGAACGTATTAATTTTATTCATCATGCGGCCAGCATCGCGCCAGGGTTCGCCCAGTTCGCCGCCGCCGCGAATGTGCGCGATAACGTAAACGACACCGCGATCAAGCAGCGCGAGACGGCTGGCGGAAAATGACGGCGGAATCGAAATACCGTACGAACCATAACCGTAAAGCAGCAGCGGCGCCGAGCCATCGCGTTTGACGTTCGTCCGATAGACGACCGACATTGGAATCTTGGTTCCATCTGAAGCCGTCGCGAACACGCGTTCAGTCTTGTAATTGTTCTTATCGAAGCCGCCGGGGACTTCGGTCTGTTTCAGCAGCGTCGCTTTGCGCGTGTTCATGTCGTAATCGAACACGGAACTCGGTGTTGAAAGCGATTGATAGTTGTATCGCACAACCGTTGTTTTGAATTCGCGATTGCTGCTAATGCCGGCCGAGTAGACGGGTTCGGGAAAAGCAATCCGGTGCCGTTCGTTGTTCTCAAAGTTAACAATCTCGATCTGCTCTAAACCGTTTTCCCATTCAGACAAGACAGCGTGATCGGCAAACAGACTGACGTCTTCGATCTTCACGGCCGGCCGATGAGCGACAAACTCTTTCCAATTCTTTTCCGAAGGATCAGAGACGGGCGCGGTGACTACGCGAAAGTTCTTCGCGCCCTTGTTCGTGCGGATGTAGAAGAGATCGGCGCGATGATCGACGTCGTATTCGTGATCGGCCTGCCGCGGCAGAATCACTTTCCACGCTGCGTTGGGATCGTTTGCCGGAATATAGCGGAATTCGTTCGACGTCTTGCTGTACGCGCCGAGGAGAATCACGGCTTTGTCGCGCGTTCGGCCGACGCCGATATCAAACAGCTCGTCCTTCTCTTGATAAATTAATTCATACTTGTCAGTGCCCAGGACGTGCCGGAACATTTTGTCGTTGCGTTTAGTCACGTCGTCTTCGGTCACATAGAAGAGCGTCTTGTTGTCCGTGGCCCATGCGATGTTGTCGACGCGCTCGATCTTCTCCGGCAATAACTCACCTGTTTTCAGGTTCTTCACTTGCAGCGTGTACTGGCGGTAACCGGTGTTGTCGGTTGAGAACGCGAGCAGGTTGCCGTCATCGCTGGGCGCGAAACTGCCGACGGACATAAACTTCTGGCCCTTCGCCATTTCGTTCAGGTCGAGCAGGATTTGCTCGGGCGCGTTCAGCGAACCCTGCTTGCGGCAAAAAATCGGATACTGCTTACCTTCGATCGTGCGCGTGTAATAAAAATAATCGTCCCAGTGATACGGCACGCTGTTGTCCGTCTGTTTGATATGGCTGAGAATTTCGTTGTAAAGCTTTTCCTGCAAAGCTTCGGTTGGCTTCATCACGCCGGCGGCATAGGCGTTCTCGGCTTCGAGATGAGCGATGACCGCAGGGTTTGTTTTCTCGCGCAGCCAAAAATAATTATCCACCAGCCGGTCGCCGTTGATCTCGGTGACCTTTGGCTTCTTTTCGGTAGTTGGGGGTTGCAGCATCGATGTGTTGCCGTTCTGGGCCATGACTGTCATAGAGGCAAAAGTTGAGATTAAAAGAAACGCGAGCGAAAGGACAATTCGAAATTTCATTGGTGTCTCCATTTTTCGAGAGGCCGATCTCGATCTCGTTAACGCGATCGGTATTATCACGAATAACCCGCCGCTAAAGTTTCGTTGGATTTGGCGAGCGACCGCTCGTCAGTCGTGCACTGTTCAACCACGCAATGGATCGCCCCATCCAGACTGGACGAACTTGCCGTTCTGGACGATGCAGGGGACCGTCGGATCGCCGTCCGAATATTTGAACATTTCAGCGCGAAATTCTTTGCTGGTTTGCGCGTCGCGATCGATGAACGAAATTCCTTTTGAGTTGTAATAGTCGCGTGCTTGCTGGCAATACGGACAGCCGGGCTTTGTGTAGATAACTAAAGCCACTTCGTAAACACCTCCATCGGTCAAAGAAGTTTAGCAGTTGGGCGAGTAAGTTGAGAAGTCGGCGATTTTTGATTCTTCCCTCTCCCTCTGGTAGAGGGCCAGGGTGAGGGTGTAAGCGCGGGAATAGAAAAAATATTCTTTAGTTTCGTTCGCAGTAAGCCCTCACCCAACCCTCTCCCAAGGTGAGAGGGCTTAAGAGACACAAAAAAAGGGACGAGCGTGCCTCTTCGCTCGTCCCTGGCAGCGTGACAAGTTTTCCGGATTCAGCCCCTCCGGGTTAAGACCTCAGTCACGCTGATCTTTTGCGCCCTCCCTCACCACCTCACCCAACCGAGAGCTTCGGTTGGGGGACCCGGAAGTCGGGCTACTGCCTAACTCTTTACTCTGGCGGTTCTTTCTTGTCCTCGCGGACATCCCGCACATCGTGCCGCCGGTCGCGCCGATCACCTCTCAGGTCGCGCCGGTCGCCGCGGATGTCACGAGTGTCGCCGGCGATCTCTCGCCGATCCTCGCGCAGTTCCGCTTTTGAATCACCTTCCTTCTTATCTTGGCGAAGGTCACGAACGTCGGCGCGGCGCGCGCGAACGTCCCGGTTAATGTCGCGACGGTCGTGACGGAGATCACGTGTGTCGTGGCGAATGTCGCGCCGGTCAGCGCGTAGATCGCGTCCCTTGGGTCCGGCAGCGGCGAGCACCGAGCACGATGCAATCGCCGCGACCAACAGCAAACTACGAAAAAGTAATTTCTTCATTTCGATCCCTCCTGAAATTTTAGTTTCGAATCTTGTTTGCAACTTCTGCAAATTCAAGGTCCGCCTCCGAAGAGGCAGGAGGAGAGAAACGCTGGCTGGCGTTTCTTTCGCGGCGAACCAACCTGTCAAACCGTTAGACGCGAGGCTGGCGGATATGGACGAAAAGTTTTCAGATGGTTGGAAGCGGCCCGGCGTGGGTTTGGCGAGCCGCACTGTTGGCGACGGCGCGGAGCTACCGATGAAGATTGCACGCGCCAAGCCGCGAGTAGGATCATTCCGAGAGAATACAGCCCGAACTAAATGGGCTTGCGGTAGAGCTAGAGCGAGGAGAGTGGCGGCGTTTGCAACCCGAAGGCTTTCGGATTCTCGCCGACAATTGCGGCCGCAAAAAACCGTGGCACGTAATAGACGTTCTCGCTCTGAAAAGTTGCATCCAACTTGGAACTTTGTTCTGTCAGAGCACAGATACTGCACGCACGATTTTTTTCGCTCACAAAGTTCGCGAGATCCTTCTCGACATTTCCGGCGCCGCGATTGTAGGCGAGTAACGCCAGGGCTTCCTTCATCGAATCGTCGTCAAATCTCTTGACACTGTCGGCGATGTAACGCGCCGCCGCGTCGGCAGACTTCGGAACATCCAACAGATCGCTTTCCGTCAGACCAAAATGCGCGCCGGTCTGTGGCAGGAATTGAAACATGCCCAAAGCGCCTGCCGAATTAGGCGACTGAATGTTCAGGTACTCAGACTCGACAAGCGGAATGTAGAGTCCAATCAGCGGCGAAACGCCACGAGCCTTGAAGATGCCGATCAAAGTAGGAGCAACAGTTTGCCCGCGCTCGAAGATAAAGTGAGCATCGCCCTTGCCCAATCGATCGCCGCCGTTGTTGGCAACGCGTCGCGCGTAAGAGTCGACCCCCTTCTTGATTCTGGCTTCAAACGCCGGCGTGAACTGATAATCTCGTCCCGACATCTGGCGCGCTATCAGCCTTGCTTGCTCCGCAACGAAAGCCGAACGCTGCGCGTCGGTCATCTGTTGATAGACTCCGGTTGATTGAGCTCTTGCGGGTGGCAGAGCGATTACCATGAAGGTTGTGATTGCCAGTAGAAACAGGAAACTTTTTTTCGGTGTCGTCATTATCATCCCTCGATTCCTCGTTTTTAATTCCTCATCTTTATAAGCGAGATAGGCAGGCAGAAGTGTTCACCAAGGCGGCCGGGCCAGATGTTCCCAATCCGCTCACGCGAATGGTACTGACTTCGTTGGTCGTCTGATGACTCAGTCCGCAAGCGAGAAGCAGAGTCGAAAGTGTTCATGGGCCAAAGAAAAACTTTTGTTCCTGGCAGGAACTCATCTTCAGGATTTGCGCTTGGTGAAAGATGAGACTGGCAGCGAGGTGATCGCGCCGCGCTCGAAAAGCTGACTCCTTTAATTTATGACGAGCTGCGACGCATCGCGCACCGCTACACTCAACGCGAGCGCAACGGCCAGACGTTGCAGACTACGGCGCTGGTCAACGAGGTCTATTTGCGTCTCGCGCGTCACGAAAAACCGGGATGGCAAGACCGCGCGCACTTTTTTGCCGCGACCGCGCAAGTGATGCGGCACATTCTGATCGATCACGCCCGGCGCCGGCATTATGTCAAACATGGAGGTGAGCTTCAGCAGGTATCGTTGGAAGAAGCTTCGGTGATGTCTGGACAGCGCGCCGCGGAACTTGTCGCGCTCGACGAAGCGCTGAATGAGTTGAAAGAACTCGATCCGCGGAAGAGCAGCGTTGTTGAGTTGCGTTATTTCGGCGGGTTGAGTTTGGCAGAGACGGCGAATGCGTTAGGAGTTTCGTCGATGACGGTGCGGCGTGACTGGCGTGCGGCAAAGGCGTGGCTATTTAGAAGAATGCGCGCAGCCGATGAATCTGGCGACCGGGATAACGATGCGGCTTCGCGTCAATCGGCAATTGGCAATCGCAAATCGGCAATGTGATGACTCCTGAACGTTGGCAAAAGGTGGACGAAGTCTTGCAGGACGCGCTTGATCGTGAGCCGGCCGAGCGCGCGGCGTTCTTGCGCAAAGCATGTTTTGGTGACGAGGAATTGCAGCGCGAAACCAGCTCGCTGATCGAGGCTTACGATAAGGCCGGCGACTTTATCGAAGAACCGGCCATCGCGCGCGATGCCATGGTGCTTATCAGCGATCATGCACAGCGTATCGGCGGCGAGATCGGGCCTTACCAAATCATCGAGCGAATCGACGGCGGTGGCATGAGCGACATTTATCTGGCCCGCGATCCTCGTCTCGACCGGCTTGTAGTCTTAAAGATTCTCCCGGCTTACTTTGTTTCCGACGACGAGCGCTTGCGTCGATTTCAAATTGAGGCACGGGCCGCGTCGGCTTTGAATCACACCAACGTCGTCACCATTTATGAAGTCGGCCACGCCGCGGATATTCATTTCATCGCCGCCGAATTCATCGACGGACCGACAATTCGCGAACGGATCAAAGCGGAAGATCTATCACTCGGTGAGGTTTTTGAAGTCGCCGCGCAAATGATGTGCGGACTTACCGCGGCCCATACAGCCGGCATCGTTCATCGCGATATCAAACCGGAAAACGTCATGCAGCGTCGCGACGGCGTCGTCAAGATTCTCGACTTTGGAATCGCCAAGTTATTAGAGCCATCGTCTGATGCCTCGGAGTCAATCATGCGCACGCAAACTGAGGTTGGCACGTTGCTGGGCACGATTGCCTACATGTCGCCGGAGCAGATGCGCGGTTTGAGTGTGGATCCACGAACGGACATCTGGAGTTGCGGAGTCGTACTTTACGAAATGCTGGCCCAGCAGCGGCCGTTCGACGGCCAGACACGCGCCGATACGGTTGTAGCGATTCTACAACGCGAGCCGCCGCCTCTGTTTGGAGTCGAGCCACATCCTGATCGGCTCTTGCGTCAGATTCAAGCAGTCGTCAGCAAAGCTCTCAGAAAGGAACCAGGCGAGCGATATCAAACTGCTGCGGACGTGCTCGCTGATTTGGAAAAGATCAAGCAAGAGCTTGAGCACAGCCAGCTTTGCGCCAATCAAATCGTTCCGCAGACCAACGTCAAGGAACTTCAAGGCCTAAAACTTCGCGCCAATGCTTCCCGTCGCCGGCATCAAATTTGGATCGCGATCGTGAGCGTCGTGCTGTTCGCCGCGATCGTTACGGCAGTTTTTCTCTCTCGTCATTTCAAGAGCAGCCCGACTACTTCGGCAGCGAGCAAGCCCTACTTACAAATGAGCGAGGCTGAGCAAATCGCTTTTGTTGCGGCGCAGGAACAGCGCATCTCAAACATGATGGGTGATCGGCCGGCGAAGCTGAACGACGATGCGATTCGAACGATCAAGCGGCACATCGATCGCTATGCGGCGCGCCAGAACCCCGACAAGTTGAAGCCCGGCGAAGAGAGCTTGCGAACGGAATATGCGCGAGCCGTGCCGCAGATTCCAGTCATCGCGCAGGCCTTCGCCGCGCGCAGAATTCCGATTGTCATAGGCTTGTACCTGCCGATGGTCGAATCCGCATACCAACCCTGCTACGAAAACGAAATCGGCGCGAAAGGTTTGTTTCAATTCTTGCCGGCAACCGCGGAGCAGTACGGCGTGGCGCGCGCGGATATGTGCGACGTGCAAAAGATGGCGCCCGCGGCCGCTCACTACATCGCGAATCGGATGGCCGAACTGGGCGATGATTCGCAAAGCATGACGCTCGTCTTGCTCAGCTACAATCGCGGACCCGACGACGTGCGCGAGTTGCTGCGGCGCTTGCGAGAAGTAGACGCCAATTACGAAAGAAATTTCTGGACGCTTTTCGCCAACCGCGCCCAGTTGGATCAAAGCTTTCAAAACGAAAGCGTCGGTTATGTCCCTGACTTTTTCGCTGTGGCGATAATTGGAGAAAACCCGGACGTGTTTGATTTGCAGATGCCGGCGCTGTCAAGCTTTGCCGTTGGATCGAACGGAAAGTAGTGAGATACGAGTGACGCCACAGTGGTGCTCCGTGTGTTGCTGAGATAACAGTGTTGCCAGCGGCAAGGAAAGAACGCCATACAACCGTTGCGATCGTTTAGCTCCGTAGGAGCCGGATGTTTATAGCAACAGTCCGATCCAACGACCCTGGCTCCGTAGGAGCGAAATGTGACTCACTGATAATATTTCGCTCCTACGGAGCTTGCTCAATTATGTTGGGGCCGTTAGCTATAAATATCTCGTCCCTACGGGACTAAGGCCGCTTTCCTCAAGCTGAGTTTTTATCACGCGCGACAGCAACCACTAACAGAGCACTACCAACGCAACCATTCTCTAGCCCTCATTCCTCTTCTCATATAAAATGCGCGCCTGAAAAGCAGCAGGCAGTAGGCAGAATGCAGTAAGCAGGAAAGCCCTTCAGTCTCTCAATGGAGCAGCAAATCCATTTCTGTACGACCCACGACGGTGCGCGCATCGCGTACGCGACTGTCGGCAAAGGTCCGCCGATCCTCAAAGCCGCGAATTGGCTAAGCCATCTTGAGTACGATTGGCAGAGTCCCATCTGGCGGCATCTGCTCGCAGAGTTTGCGCGCGACCACACGTTCATTCGCTACGATGAACGCGGCAACGGACTGTCTGATTGGAACTGCGCGGATCTTTCATTCAACGCCTGGGTCGACGATCTTGAATCGGTAGTGACGTCCGCGAAGCTCGATCGTTTTCCGCTGCTGGGAATCTCACAAGGCGGCGCAGTCGCGATCGCTTACGCCGTTCGTCATCCGGAAAAAGTTTCGCATCTGATTCTCTACGGCGCGTATGCGCGCGGATGGATCACACGAGATTCACCGGAGGAGATCGAACAACGGCAAGCGCAATTGACGCTGGTTCGTTTGGGATGGGGCAAAGACAATCCAGCGTTTCGGCAACTTTGGACTTCGCTGTACGCGCCGGATGCAACGCCGGAACAGGCGCAGTCGTTCAACGATCTTCAGCGCGTCTCAACTTCGCCAGAGAACGCGGTCAAACTCTTGACCGAGATGGGAAAGATCGACGTGGTTGATCTGCTCCCGAGGGTCAGCGTCCCGACGCTGGTGCTGCATTGTCGCGACGAAGCCGGCGTTCCGTTTGAAGAAGGACGCAAACTTGCAGGCACAATTCCGGGCGCGCGCTTTGTTCCGCTCGAAGGTCGTAACCACTTGCTGCTGGAAGGCGCGCCGTCGTGGGGAAATTTCGTCAAAGAAATTCGCCGCTTTATCGGCAGCGAGATCACCTCGGCGTTGGCGCAAACCTCAGGTTCGCCGACGAGGCCGACGCCTAATCTCAATCGTACGGATCTGCCCGAGCGTTATTCGATCGTTTCGTTTCTGGGCGTCGGCGGCATGGGCGAAGTTTATCTAGCCGAAGACAGGAAACTCGGCCGCAAGGTCGCAATCAAAACTCTGCCGGTGGAATTTACTAACGACAAAGAACGTCTGCGCCGCTTTCGTCATGAAGCCCGCGCGGCTTCGGCATTGAATCATCCGAACCTGCTAACCATTCACGAGATCGGATCGGAAGCGGGCGCGCATTTCATCGCCGCAGAATATATCGATGGTGAGACGCTGCGGGTGAGGTTGAAGCGCGCTCGCATGAAGCTCGACGACGCGCTCGATGTGGCGCAACAAGCGGCATTCGCGCT
>QHXI01000093.1 GCA_003222895.1 Acidobacteriota bacterium
TCAAAGCGCTGGTCTAAGAACCCTCCGGGAAAGCCGCCTAAAGACGACTCGCAGGCTTCAACAATCTTCGTTGCGCTTTACAGGTCTTCATTAATCCTCTCATAATTCGCATCGGCTAATTCACTCATGACCAAAACAATTCTCATCAAGAACGGCACGATTGTGACGATGGACCAGAACAGCTCCATCGTGCGTGGCGACGTGCTGATTCGTGATGGGCGCATCGCGGAAGTTGGCGGCGAGGTTGATGACACGGTCAATGAAGTAATCGAAGCTGACGGATGCGCCGTGCTGCCGGGCTTCGTTCAGACGCACATTCATCTCTGCCAGACCCTGTTTCGCGGCGCGGCCGACGATCTCGCTTTGATTGATTGGTTGAAGAAAAGAGTTTGGCCGATGGAGGCTGCGCATACACGGGAGTCAATTCGCGCCTCGGCCGAACTAGGTATAGCCGAACTTATTAAGAGTGGAACCACGTGCGCGCTCACGATGGAAACGGTGCGACACACGGAAGAAGTCCTGCGCGTCGTCGACGAGTCGGGATTTCGCGCAACTGTCGGCAAGTGCATGATGGACCAAGGCGACGATGTGCCGGCGCAGCTTCACGAAAATACGCGCGCCTCGATTGATGAATCGGTCGCACTGATCGAAAAATGGAACGGCCAGGCAGACGGCCGCATTCGTTGTTGCTTTGCGCCGCGGTTTGCGATCAGTTGCACGCGTGAATTGCTGACTGAAGTATCTCAACTCGCAAAGAAGCATGGCGTGATGATTCATACCCATGCATCTGAGAACAAGAGCGAATGTGAAATGGTCGAACGCGAAACCGGGGAACGAAACGTTGCTTATCTCGACAGCCTGGGAATTTCGGGCGCGCATGTGGTGCTGGCTCATTGCATTCATTTGGCCACCGAAGAAATGGAATCACTCGCGCGCACGAAGACGAACGTAGCGCATTGTCCCTCGTCGAATTTGAAACTTGGTTCGGGTCTGGCGCGCGTGGCGGAAATGCTGGCGCGAAAAATTCCGGTGTCGCTCGGCGCCGACGGGGCTGCTTGTAATAATCGCCTCGACATATTTACGGAAATGCGCACTGCCGCCTTACTCCAGAAGCTTGCGCACGGCCCGGAGGTTTTGCCTGCAGCCCGAGTCCTGCGCATGGCAACGATTGATGGCGCGCGCGCGCTGGGGCTCGATCAGGAAATTGGCTCAATCGTAACGGGAAAGCGCGCGGATATCATCGTTGTCGATCTCGATCGAATTCATTCAAGCCCGGCGCGTGACGTGGTGTCGACCCTTGTTTATTCGGCCGGAGCGTCCGATGTGCGCACTGCGATCATTGATGGGCGTTTGGTGATGCGTGATGGCGAGTTGACGACGCTAAATGAATTGAGCGTGATTCAAGGTGAAGATTTCGGGCGGTAGCCCGCCTCTAAAACATTTCGAAATTCCAAGTGAGCGACGTCACAATCACCCTGCCAGCCTTCGCGAAAATCAATCTCATTCTGCGCGTGCTCGGCAGGCGCGCGGACGGCTATCACGAACTCGACACGATCTTTCAGACGGTCAGCCTGCACGATACGATCAAATTCACGGCGACAGACGATCCTGCAATCGTGACTTCAGGCAATGATCTGTTGCTGGCTATGGGAGAGACGAATCTGGTCACCCGCGCGGCGAAGGCTTTGAGCGATCGATTCTCTCCAAAGCAGGGCGCGCGAATCCATCTGCAAAAGAGAATTCCCGCGCAAGCCGGATTGGGGGGCGGATCGTCCGACGCCGCGGCGGCGCTGATCGGACTGACACATCTCTGGGAGTTGTCGGCAACAGCCGATGACCTCGTCAATATCGCGACCTCGCTTGGCACTGACGTTCCCTTCTTCCTCTTCGGCGGAACGGCGGGCGGCAAAGGGATTGGCAATCAGATCGAAAGAATCTCTGACGCGCCTGCAACCTTTTTCCTCGTCATCAAACCAAACGCGAACATCAACACTGAGGACGCTTACAAAGCTCTGGATGCACGTTCCTTGACATCAAAAGTTGACGAAACTATTCTTTCAAGTTCGGGCGCGAAAGAGTTTCTTGACAGTTCAAGCTTTGCATTTCTCCATAACGATTTCGAGGCGGTTGCTTTTGCACTCGAACCGGAGATCGAGAGAGCAAAGGCTGCATTGCTGAAAGCAGGCGCGCGCGGCGCGATGCTGGCGGGAAGCGGCTCAGCGGTGTTTGGAATTTTTGATAGCGAAGATGCGCAACGACGCGCCATTCAGGCGATCGAACTCGAAACTGGTTGGCGCGTCTTTCCTTGTAGGACGGTCGGGCGCGACGCCTATCGCAGCGAGATGGGCCCGGCGGGAGAAGTCTTCGCACTGTTGTTTGGCCGATGACGTGGGCCGATATGTTGGGGCGTCGCCAAGTGGTAAGGCACCGGTCTTTGGATCCGGCATTCGTAGGTTCGAATCCTTCCGCCCCAGCCAATCTTTCAGTGACAAGTGACAAGTGACAGGTGATAAGTGACAAGTAGTCGCTTTGTCCCGTCGTTCGTCACCTGCTACCTGTCACCAATTCATGGGAACTACCGGCGGCATAAAAATTTTCTCGGGGACTGCGCACCGTGGCCTGGCTGAAGAGATTTGTCGTGAGCTTTCCTGCGATTTGGGCAAAGCAACGACGGCGCGATTCTCGGACGGCGAATTCAATTTTCAAATTGAAGAGAACGTTCGGGGCGCGGATGTTTTTATCGTGCAACCGACATGTCCGCCGACTGACGCTTATCTAATGGAGCTTTTGGTGATGCTCGATGCGTTTCGTCGATCGTCATCGGCGCGAATCACCGCGGTGCTGCCTTATTACGGTTACGGTCGCGCGGACAAAAAAGATCGACCGCGCGTGCCGATTTCAGCAAAGCTCGTCGCGAACCTACTAACGACTGCCGGGGCTGAACGAATCCTGACGATGGATTTGCACGCCGCGCAGATACAGGGCTTCTTCGATATTCCGGTCGATCACCTTTACGCCGCGCCGGTTTTCATGGGCTATTACCAGGAAGCGCCGCTGCCGAACCTGACAGTAGTAGCCCCCGACACGGGCGGCGCCGAACGCGCGCGCGCGTATGCCAAGCGGCTCGACGCTGAGCTGGCTCTTTGCGACAAACGCCGCGATAAGCCGAACGTGGCTGAAGTGATGAACGTCGTCGGCGATGTCGAAGGAAGAAATTGTTTGATTGTCGATGATATGTGCGACACCGGCGGCTCGTTAACGAAAGTTTCGGCGGCGTTGAAACAAGCGGGCGCGGCGCGAGTTGA
Organism: Acidobacteriota bacterium; assembly: GCA_003222895.1. GTDB lineage: Bacteria > Acidobacteriota > Blastocatellia > Pyrinomonadales > Pyrinomonadaceae > UBA11740. Next base: position 3,306 of record QHXI01000093.1, read on the forward strand.
CGCGTGCTTTACGCATCCAGTACTCTCAGGACGTGCCGCACAGCATCTGGCGAATTCGGGTATCGAGCAGATTGTCGTGACGAACACTGTGCCGCTGAATTCAAAAGCAGCGGAGTTGAAAAACATAAAAGTCTTGAGCATTGCGCCTCTTTTGGCGAAAGCGATCAAGTCGATCCACGAAGAGACCAGCGTCTCTTCGCTCTTCGTATAGCGAAGGGCAAACACTGGAAGCTAAGCCGTCAGCTATCAGCACTCAGCTTTCAGCAAAATATTTTAATCCTTGACTCAATTCGAAAATGGGATTGTGTCTGTATTGCTGACGGCTGAACGCTGATAGCTGACAGCTTTGTTAGGAGAGCAATCATGGCAGAGAAGAAAGATATCACTGTGCGCGCGACTCGGCGCGAAGGTCGTGGAAAGAACGATGCGCGCCGCGCGCGGCGCGAGGGCCAGGTGCCCGTTACTATTTATGGCGGCGGCACCGAGGCGGTGGCAGCTTTAGTGCCTCTACGGGAACTCGCAGCGATCTTGAGATCGGATACAGGTCGCAATACCATTTTCACTGTTGATGTCGACGGCGTCGAGGCGACTGAAGTTATGTTCGCCGATCGCCAAATCGATCCAGTGAAATCGCGTCTGGTTCACGCAGATTTCAAACGGCTGGTTAAGGGTGAAAAGATTGAAGCGACAGTGCCGTTGCGGCTGCTTGGCGAGCCAATCGGCGTGCGAGAACAGGCGGGCGTGCTTGAACAGATCATCCGCGAAATCGAAATTCGCTGCGAGCCGCGCGACATTCCTGAGCACCTTGACGTGGATGTTACGAACCTTGGCGTTCACGACGTCTTGCACGTGTCGGATATTCCGATCAGCGAAGGCGTAGAGATTCTGACTGACGCGGACACGGTAATCGCGACCGTTGGCGTCGTCAAGGAAGAGCCGGTTGCGGCGGCGCCGATCGAAGGCGAAGCGCCTGCTGAGCCTGAAGTCATCGGCAAGGGCAAGAAGGAAGAGGAAGGCGAAGGCGGCACGGAAGAAGCGAAATGAGCATCGCCGATTGCACGGGTTTAGAGTACCAACTTTAGTTGGCCTCTTTTTTGGAAAAGCCCGACTGAAGTCGGTACTCTGAACTCGTTAATCGGCAATGTATCTAATCGTTGGACTTGGAAATCCTGGAGAGGAATATGCGCGCACGCGGCACAATCTGGGATTCATGTTGATTGACAAGTTGGCTGCGGAAGCCGGCGCTAATGTGAAGCGCAAGGAATGTCAGGCGTTGGTGGGTAACGCAACGATCGAAGGCGAGCGCGTCGGACTCGTCAAGCCGCAGACATTTATGAATCTCAGCGGCGAAGCGGTTAGGTGTTTGACTTCGAAATACGAGACGGACGCGAACTCGCTGATCGTAATCAGCGACGATCTCGCGTTACCGTTCGGAACAATTCGCTTGCGCGAGCGAGGCAGCGCGGGCGGTCACAACGGCTTGAAATCAATCATCGGCGCGTTTGGAACGAACGAATTCGCGCGCTTGCGGATTGGTATTCAGCCGGAACATCAGTTGAGCGACGCGAAGAAATTCGTCCTTAGCGAGTTTTCGAACGCTGAGAAAGAAACATTGAATGAAGTCTTGGATCGCGCGGCGGAAGCGCTGCGATCGATCTTGCGAGACGGCATCGGAAAAGCGATGTCGCTCTACAACTAGTGAATAGTAGGTCGTAAATCGTGAATAGGCGTCGTGGCGCTTTAGAAGTCATGAACCATCCTCAAGTTGCGATTTACGATTGAAGATTTACGGAGGTAATACTTTGGCAGACAAGCGAACTTACGAAGTAGTGTTCATCGTCGATCCTGACGTGGCCGATGATGAAGTGATGAAGCTCAGCGAAGGTGTGCAGAAAATTATCACCGGCCAGGGCGGCAGCATCACCAAGACCGAAATGATGGGTAAGCGGCAGCTGGCCTATGAAATCAATCACAAGAAGAATGGCACGTACGTGCTGCTCGAGGTCGAAGGATCCGGCGCTGAAATCGCCGAAGTCGAGCGCCGCATGCGTGTCAACGATCAGATTCTTCGGTACATGACGATTCGCGTCGACGAGGATCGCCGGCGCGCGGATAAGTTGAGAGATCGACGTGCGCGCAAAGCCGCCAAACAGCCCGGCAATGCCAGGGCTAAAAAAGTCCCGGTTGATTTTAGATCTGACGAAGAAGAGTTAGCGAGCTGAGAAGGGAAGACTTATGTCATCAAATTACGAAGATCGCGATCTTGGTTTTGAGCGCGAATATGATCGAACGATGCCACGGGGCCCGCGTCGCATGATGCGTCGCAAGATTTGCCGCTTCTGCATGGATAAGGTCGATCTTATCGATTTCAAAGATGTGAAGCTGCTGCAATCGTACGTTCCGGAGCGCGGCAAGATTTTGCCTCGACGCATTTCCGGTGTTTGCGCGGCGCATCAGCGAATGCTCGCCGAAGCAATCAAGCGCGCGCGGAATATCGCGCTGCTGCCTTACGCCGCGGATTGAGATTTGCGCTCTCTCCCTCTGGGAGAGCGTTAAGGTGAGGACTTACTTGCGGGTAACTGCGTCCCTCACCCCAGCCCTCTCTCAAAGGGAGAGGGAGATAGATTGGGGAATCAAACATGGCACATACACAAGTTCTTTTACGCGAAGACATCGATAATCTGGGCGCGCGCGGCGAGATCGTGCGCGTGAAAGCCGGCTATGCGCGCAACTATCTGCTGCCGCGCAAACTCGCTGTCGAGGCCACCGCGAACAACGTTCGCCAAATCGAAGGCGAGCGCGCCGCGTTAGCAAAACGCGAAGCGAAAGAGCGTTCGACCGCCGAGCTGCAAGCGAGTCAACTGTCGAAGCTGACGTTGAAGTTCGAAAGAAAAGTTGGTGAAGCGGGCGTACTCTACGGCTCAGTCACGTCGATGGATATTGCTCACGAGCTGGAAGCGCAAGGCTACGAAATCGATCGTCGCAAGATTGCTCTGCGCGAACCAATCAAGCGCTTTGGCAGGTACACTGTGCCGGTGCGTCTGCATCGCGAAGTCACAGTTGAGTTGCCAATTAATGTTTTAGGCGAAGGCGGCGTCGAGATCGATCTGGAAGCGTTGCAAGGCGAGGCTACGCAGGAAGCACCAGTAGCAGCGTCAAGCGAAGGGACGAGTGAATCGACAAGCGAGTAGATCAACTCCCAAAAGAATCCAAAAGCCCGCCAATTGGACGACAGATGATCGAAAATAAATCTCTGTCGTTCCACTTCGCGGGCTTTCCTTAACTTCACTGAACTTAAAGTGCGCCCTCAATTCAACCGAAGCGAGATATAACAAGATCGTGGTCGATCTGTTATCTAGTTATCCAGGCCGTGTAGTATATTCCGCTCTCGAACTTATCCATTTTGCTATTTCCACTTTCGTTCTTCTTCAATGGCAACACCTGAACCGATTCGCGACCCGATTCTTGAGCGTCCGCTTCCCAGCAGTCCAGACACTGAACGCGCAATTCTCGGCGCAATCATTCTGGACAACTCTCTAATCGCGCAGGCAGTCGAGCTTTTGAAGCCGAGCGACTTCTACGTTCCATCGCATCGACGAGTCTTTATCGCGATGACCAGACTGTTCGAGCGCGGATCGGAAATCAACCCGATTTTGATTGCGGAAGAACTGCGCCGCGATAACTCGCTCGATCAATCGGGTGGAATTTTGTTCCTGACGAACCTCACGAACGGTCTGCCGCACGTCACCAGCATCGTGCAGTTTGCGAAAGTCGTGCGCGGAAAGTCGCTGCTGCGTCAACTCGTTAAGACGGCGGAAAAGATCACCGCTGAAGCCCTCGAAGAAGAAGATGAGCCACAGAATATTCTCGATCATGCTGAGCATGCGATCTTCGCTTTGGCTGATGAGCGCATTCGTCAGGGCTTCGAACACATCAAGCATCCGGCCGAGCGCGTGTTAGAAAAGGCTGAAGCTGTCGAGCATCGCGACCTGGTCGTAACCGGCATCGCTACAGGCTTTAGAGGACTGGACTCGCTTACGTCCGGCTTGCAAAAACAGGACCTCGTGGTTATTGCAGCTCGGCCTTCGATGGGCAAAACGAGTCTTGCCTTGACGCTCGCGCAGCACGCGGCGATCGAAAGTAGCGCGGTCGTCGGCATCTTTTCGCTGGAAATGTCGGCCGAAGCTTTGGCGATGCGTATGCTGTGTTCAGAGGCGAGTGTCGATGCGCAAAAGTTCCGCAGCGGCTATCTGTCGAATGAAGAATGGACGCGACTTGGAAAGGCGCTCGGTCGTTTGGCTGACGCGCGCATCTTCATCGACGACACGGCCGCGATTTCGGTCCTGGAGATGCGGGCCAAAGCCCGACGTTTGGCGACTGAGCAAAAGCAACTCGATCTGATCGTCGTCGATTATCTTCAGTTGATGTCCGGTTCATCGGGACGCTTCGAATCTCGGCAGCAAGAAGTTTCGCAGATCTCGCGCGAGCTGAAAGCGCTCGCAAAGGAACTTGATATTCCGATGGTTGCGTTGTCGCAGCTATCGCGCGCGCCTGAGAATCGTACCGATCACCGGCCGCAACTCGCTGATCTTCGTGAGTCAGGCGCGATCGAGCAGGATGCTGACGTGGTTGCGTTCATCTATCGCGAAGAGCAATACAACAAGTCGGAAGAGAACAAGAACATTGCAGAGCTAATCGTTGCGAAGCAGCGCAACGGCCCCACCGATACAGTCTATCTGGCCTTCGTAAATCAATTCGCCAAGTTCGCCGATCTCGATCGAGAGGCCCTCGGCGCTTACCTCGCCCGCTTCGATCGATCAAAAGGCTCGCCGCGAATCAGTCGCGGTAATGACGGGTTTTGATATTGTTCATTGATTCATTTGATCATTGACTCAATAATTCATACCGATGGATCAATGCGACAATGGATCAATGAATCAATCACCTAGCCGGCCAACATGGGCCGAGATCGATCTGGCCGCGCTCGCTCACAATCTTCGCGTGATTCGAGATCACGTCGGGGATGAGGTGAAAATTCTTGCAGCCGTGAAGGCAAATGCCTACGGTCACGGCGCGATTGAATGCGCGCGAAGATTGGAAAGCGAAGGCGTTGATTGGTTCGGCGTCGCGTTACCGGAAGAGGGAGTTGAGCTGCGAAATGCCGGAATTATGCGGCCGATTCTTTGCTTGGGTGGGTTTTGGTCGGGACAAGAGGCAGCGCTGCTACATCAGAAACTGACGCCTGTTGTTTATCGTCTCGACATGATCGAATCGCTTGATTGTGTCGCGCGAAATGCGAGTGTTGTCGCCGATGTTCACTTGAAGATCGACACCGGCATGGGACGCTTGGGAGTGCGTGCTGATGAAGTGTCGGCATTCTGCGACGCGTTAACTCGTCTTCAAAATATTCGCGTCGATGGATTGATGACGCACCTGGCAGCAGCCGACGACGAATCGAAAGAAGAGTTCACGGACCGGCAACTAAACGAGTTCGATCAAGCCGTCGCGATCTTTCGCCAGCGAGGATTCAGTCCCACGTTCATTCACGCGGCGAATTCAGCCGCGACTTTTGCGAAACGCCGCGCTGCAGACAATCTCGTGCGCCCGGGCGGATCTCTCTACGGCTTCACCCGCGACGTTTTCCCTGGGAACATCGATGCGCCGCAATTGCGGCCGGTGATGTCCCTGCATTCGACTTTGCCGATTGGTTACGATGATGGTTATCGGCGCGCGTTATCAAACCGTGCGCGCGTAATAATTCGTGGACAATTTTCGCCGGTGGTTGGGCGGGTGTCGATGGATCTAACTTTGATCGATGTTACAGACGTCGCTGGAGTTTCGCTGGACGATGAAGTGATCTTACTCGGATGCGACAAAGACCTATCGATTACCGCAGAGGAGTTCGGCGAACTTGCGGGAACGATCTCATACGAAATAACCTGTGGCATCAGCGGGCGCGTGCCGCGAATTTACAAACATGAAAACACTCGGTAACGAAGCGGACAAACAGTTTTTGTTAATTCGTCTGCGACAAGTTAAGCCCAACACTCAAAGCCGTTGGGGCAAGATGTCGCCGCATCAGATGATTTGTCATCTCAACGATTCGTTCAAGACGGCGATTGGAGAGCGAAGTGTGAGCGGCGACAAGAGTAATTTTCTGACGCGCAGTGTCGTGCGCTGGATTGCTTTGTACGCGCCGCTCAAATGGCCGCACGGCGTTCCCACGATGGCCGAAAACGATCAGGAACGAGGTGGAACTCCGCCCGAAGATTTCAAACGTGACCTCGACGATCTCGCATCGATTATTGAGCGAGTAACGAGCGCGCAGAGAGATTTCAAGTGGAGCCGCCATCCGTTGTTTGCGGAAATGTCTGAGCGAGATTGGATGCGTTGGGGCTATCTGCACTGCGATCATCACCTGCGGCAATTCGGAGTTTGAGTCATGGCGGAAGCGCGAAATCTGACGATTGCGGTCAACGAATCTGAATCAGTGACCGCGATGCTGTATCCGGCGGCCAGGAAAAATCGCGCGCGTGTGACGATCCTTCTGGGTCATGGCGCGGGCGCGGATCAGATGAGCGGTTTCATGCGGATGGTTGCGAGCGGGTTCGCGGCGCGCGGATTGGACGCGATGACTTTCAACTTTATCTACAAAGAGAAACGAAAGAGTGTGCCCGATCCGAAAGCGAAGTTGGAAGCGTGTTATCGCTCGGTCATCGAGGCAGCGATTGCGAACAAGAAGTTGAAAGGAAATAAGTTGGTGATCGGCGGCAAGTCGATGGGCGGACGAATCGCTTCACAGGTTGCGGCCGAACACTCCGAAGGAATCGACGGTTTGGTTTTTCTTGGTTATCCGCTGCATCCGCCGGGACGGCCGGACAAGTTGCGCGACGAGCATCTGCCGAAGATAAAAGCGCCGATGCTGTTCGTGCAAGGCTCGCGCGACGCGTTTGGAACTGAAGCTGAAATCCGCGCGATTACCAAGAAGCATCGTTTGCGTGCGGAGCTTTATGTTGTCGAATCCGGCGACCATTCTTTCAAAGTTCCGAAAAGCATCGCGCCGCAGCAGCAGGTTTATGAAAACGTGATGGACGAAGTTGCGAAGTGGGTGCGATTGATTTGATCGCCCTTCTCCCGTTGGGAGAAGGGATGGGATGTGGGATTGTAGCGGCCGTAAACCCTCACCTAACCCTCTCCCAGAGGGAGAGGGAATCAATCATTGCCGAGGTCGCGCGGGCAAACTTGTCGCCCTAATCAGAACGCGCTCTTCAACACCAGCACAATCGTCCGACCGGGGACGACGGTATCCACCGCCGAGCCGAACCCGGGCGCATCAAGTATCCTGACCGGCAAACCAAAATTCGCGCGATTCAAAGCATTGAAGAACTCGGCGCGAAACATAAGGTTCTTCGTCTCCCCAAACCTGAAGGTCCGGCTGACTGACAGATCGAGATCGATGAAGTTGTCGCCGCGCGCTGTATTTCGGCCGACTGCGCCATCCGTTCCGAAGATGAAGAAATTTGAGAGCTGTTTTCCTGGCGCGAGGGCAACCCTTTGCGGTCCGTGTGCGGTGAGAAAGATAAGCCCACTCGTTGTCGAAGGACGATCAGTCAGGTTGCCATCCTGATTGGCGTCCACGGGAAGATTGAGCGTGAACGGTTGGCCAGTATTCATCTGGAAGATGGACGCGATTTGCCAGTTCTTAAAGACTCTGCCGGCGCCGCCAGTCGCATTGCGGTAGAAGGGCAGGTCCCACAACAACGAAGCAACAAAGCGTTGCCGAATGTCGAAGTTGGCATCGCCGCGTTCTGCTCGAAAGTTGAATGAGTCCTGCGCGATGACCGGGGCACCGGCAATCGGGAAAAGATCCGACACGTCATCAATCGCGTGCGACCAGGTGTAAGCAACGGTGAACTGATAGTTTTGACTGTAGCGCTTGCGCGCTTCGATTTGCAGCGCGTGGTAAATGGAACTGGCTGAGTTTTCAAATATCTGGTAAGGGCCAAGTAGAACATTCGGACGCGCAATTGTGGTAGCCGTGACAGCAGGATGAACTTGAACGAATGGTAACGGAGATGCATTTCCAGCGATGTCAATCGTTGGAATGACGTCCTTACCATTATTGGGAGTGGTTAAGCGCGTAAGCTTCGTACCCTTGCTTCCTACATAGGCGATCGAGAACAGGTATCCCCTTGAGACTTCTCGTTCTACTGTCAGGTGCCATTGCTGCGCATATGGTGAACGCAGTTTCTTCTCGGGCAGTGTGAACGCTGGCCCGGTGTTGAAGAAGAAGAGGCGGCCAATCACGGCGGCAAAGCCCTCAGGTGCGAGACCAAATTGATTACAAGTCCCAAACTGATTGCATGGAGTCCGCGCAAGTATGAAGATTTGAGGTGGGATGAATCCAGGAAAACCTGGACCAAAGGCCAGATATTTTGTCGGGTTGTTAAAATCAAACGCGCTCACACCGTTGCCGCCAGCTTCGAAATTAAACTGAATTTCGTTTGGAAAAACATTCCGTGACTGGCTGACGACTGCCCCGAGGATCGCGTCGTAGTAGATGCCGTAGCCGCCGCGTATTGCAGTCTTCCCGCTCTTATCAACTGACCAGGCGAATCCCAACCGCGGAGCAAAATTATTGTAATCGGGGTCATATATTCTGCGGCGACCGGCAACTATCTGCCGGTAAGCGTCCAGTGTCGCATTGAATCGACTCAGCGACACGGGCATATTGAAGGGGCCTGAGGAACTTACGGGCGGCAGATTTTGCAGTTGCAGCGCGCTTTCAATACGGTTATTCACTTCGCGTGGAACTGTGTTGTATTCGTAGCGCAAGCCGTAGTCCATGACCAGCCGCGGTCGAATGCGCCAGTTGTCGTTAACAAACGCATGATACTCGGTAAAACGCAAACCAATGGTTGAGTCCGGAGCGCCGAGCGTCATTGTCTGGAAGACCGAGGATGGAATTCCGAGCGTCGCTAGTTGTACTCCGGGGATCAAAGTCTGGGTTGTCTGGGAGCCGTGCTGTATGTTGAGTTTGCCATAACCAAAGACAGCCTGCGGACGATAAAGTCGATCGAGTACGCTGTTCAACTGGTAGCGTCGAACATTAGCGCCAAACTTGATTGAATGATTTCCAACCGACCACGAGACTGAATCTGCGTACTGAAATGTATTGCTGGCGCGACGCTGCGGGAAGGTGAAGGCGTTAACACCGACAGGGCTGTACGGCTCAATCAATAATTCACCAAGCGGACCCGTGTCCGCCACACCACTGTCGTAGATACCTCCAAACTCTTTCGCCACCGATACGGGGGAGCCGGAGTTCGCCGAAAAGATGAATGGATTATTTGGATACTCAAACAAATCAAGCAGCGTGCGTCCAAAAGAAAAGCGGGCTTGATTGCTAATAGTATGACTAAGCGCCTGGTCCCAAATCAGCGAAAAGTTATGCGATCGAGTGCGGGAATCCAGCGTGGAGCGGATAGCTTGGTTAACGCTCGGAAGCACGCGCCCATCGTCCGTAAAATTGTAGCGACCGCTCAGGGAACTGCTCAGATTGATCTGATGCGTCAATTTCAATGACAAGATCACGCCTTCATTATCGGCGGGCGCTCTGGTCGTCAAGGTGTTCGCTCCGTAAGGTCCATTCGGATTGTTGGGCAGGGGATATAGACTGAGCACTTCTGCGCCCAAAGGCAACGTATTTGTAAAGCGTGCCCGGGGAGGTAGGCGAGACTGTGATCCAAATACGGTGTCGAACGGAGCTCCGCCTTGAAAGCGGCGCTCTGCGACCGTAGGCGTTGAGAAGTGCTGCGTCACTGAAGCCCTGGTCTGATCGCGTTCCAGACTCACGAAGAACTGCGTTCGGTTACGAATGATGGGGCCACTATAGGTCACGCCAACCTGCGTGCGCGTGAAAGGCGGCTTGCCGTTGGTATCGAAAAAGTTGCGGGCATGCAATCTCGAATCAGTGAACGAAGCAAAGAACTGTCCGTGATATTTGTTGCCGCCATACTTCGTCACCGCATTAACCTGAGAACCAAAATTTCGGCCCAGCTCTGTATCCCACAGCAACGTGGAAATCGAAACCTCTTTTACCGACTCAATCGGCTGGGGAACCAGGGCCACGAATCCCTGTCGCCGCATGCCCACATCCGGATCGTTATTGTCTGAGCCGTCCATCGAAAAATTGTTCGAGCGCGCGCGCATTCCGTTAACCGAGAACTCTCCCGCCGTCCCGATGCCGAAACCCACTCCTGGTCCGCGCACGCCGGGCGTGTATGGCGGCGGCGCAACGCCCGGCGCTAGCATCGCAAATTCATCGACGCTGCGCATGGCAGTGGCGCCTCCAACTGGAAGCGAGTTGATTTGGCGTTCGGAAAAATTACTGCTACGGGCAGCGTCGGTCGAGTTCACTAGTGCGGCCGCCTCAGCGCCTTGATGAGACGTCTGGGTTTGGCCCGGGTTCGGCAAAGCGGCCGTCGCGGCTTTTCGGTTGTTTCGCGGCGCGGCTTTTAGTTCTCGATCTCTCAGCCAAGCGTCACTTATAGAGCCACCGACTTCCGTGTACGCCGGGCGGCGGTATTGCGCAGTCTGAATGACCGCCGGCCGCGCCTGACTTGTGACCGGCAAACGCGCCGACGAAGCGCCGAGTTCGGACTGACGAGACTTTGGAAACAGGACGTCGACAAATTGAGTGGCCTCTGTTTGCGGCGTAAGGAAGATCGAAGAAACTCCAATTAACTCTTCACGCCGGCCCGCCCAACGGGCAGTCACCGTGTACAGATCGAAAGGAAGATCCGGGAAGCTGTAAAACCCCGCCCGGTTCGCGACTGTTTCGTGGGACACATTATCGCGTTTGCCAACGACGATGATCCTGGCGCCCGGGAGAGCATTGCCCGCGGTATCAATCACTTTTCCATTCAACGCAGCGGTGAGCAGAGTAAATAGCGGCAATCTGATGACGTTCTTCTGATTGAACTGAATCGGAAAGCCCTTGATCGTTTGCTCGCGAAAGCCATCTTTTGTCGCGGTGATCGTGTAGGCGCCAGGCGGCAAGTTGAAAATAGTGTAGTTTCCAGCGTCGTCAGTCCTGGTCGCGCGTTTGTTTCCATTCTCTTCATTCTCAATCGTGATCTTGGTTTCCGAAAGGCCGTGCCCCGCTTTATCGCGCACCAGACCGAGCAGCGTCCCCGAAGTAGTCTGAGCGTTGAGATGCGGAGTGACCGCGAGCAGAAGAAAAACATTGAGGATTACCAGCCGTCCAGCGATGGATGTCATCTGACGCCTGTGCATGGATTAAAAGCTCCCTTCTTTGAATTGGCCCGACTCTCGCTTGCGAGTCGATAACGAGGTTGCTCTACTAAGTCACGAGCTCAAGAGAAGATCAAAACGGGACCGATAACACATAAATCAATCAGGTCCTTTGGGCTGCGCCAACGATCCGAATGAACTAGAAGAATGGCTGAGAGCTTTCGTGTCTTTGCCGCGTTGGCGCGCAAGAGTTCGGAAACTGCGGCGGAGCATATACCTGAGGGCTTCGCGATGCAATATCTTTGGCGACTGGGACGCAACAAAGCTCGGGCTTGCTTTTACTGCGGCGCTTTTACGCCTGGTGGGCGAATGAAGAGGTCATCAACAGAAAACTTCTCGATGCCAAAGGTGCGAAACCCGATACTGCCGGAAGTGTAGGTGTTGTCGGGATCGGAATAATCGCCGAGGTTCGTCAACCTACCGGTGTCCGCCGGCTGAATTGTGTGAACGATCCGGCCGTTCTCTGCCGTGATATGGATCTCGTATTGGCCGCCCGCCGCGAGCTTCACGATTACCGGCACGGAACTCTTGAAATCCGTCGGGCTGATCTTGTTGTCATGCACTTCGTAGGTAAGGAACCGGTTTGTGTATTGCCCTTCCGGTCCCGACAGGTAGAACAAATAGTAATTGTTTCCGTCCGGCTGCACCCGCAACGCCCACGCCGCGCCGGCCGCATTCTCTAACTGTAAGTGGAAGCCCATCTCGAAATCGCCATAGTTGATCTGACGCACAAAACCAACTTTCGGCTGATTCTCAATTAGCAGTCGGCCCTTGGTGATAGTCCAACCTGAAGACGGTACAGACCAACGCTTTAGATTAAGAAATTCTTCTGTGAATTCAACCGAGCTGAGAGGCGTTATCTTCGGGGTCCTGAGCTTGTTGAAAGCAATGATGCCGCCGACAACCAGCACAAGTGTAATGGCAATTCCGATTAAGTAGAGCCGAGCTTTTGAGACAGATTTGCGCGGCTTAACCAGCGACCTTGTTTGAGAGGCCGTAACGCCGATCTGGTAGGCTTCTGCGCCGGCCCCGGAACAAGCATCAGCTGACGCGGGCGAGACGATAGCTGTTTTGATCAGCGCGCAAATTCTGACGAGTTCCTTGTTTAGCGCCCCGGGCCTGAGCGTGTCGAGAGGCTTGGCCGGGTCGTTCGCGGCCTGATAATTCTTGATTTCCGTTTCGGTAAATGCGCTGGCGCTGACCGCCACCCAGAGAATGATGAGTCCCTCTTTTTGCGCGGCTTCCAGCAAGGTTGGTAACTCATGATCGGCGACGAAATCGGAGGCGAGGAAATTAGGACTCACCAGCAGCAAAGCAACCTTGGCTGACGACAAACCGGATTCGATCTCTTCCTTCCACTTAGCGCCGGCCCGGATCTTGGTATCGTCCCAGACCTGAATTTTGTTCGTGCGCTCGAACGGTTTCAGATGAACCTGAACCTTGCGCAGCCACTCTTGATCCTGGTGGCTATAACTTATGAAGACTTGATCGCGCACGATTGTACTCATGGCGGCAAAACTGGATTCTATAAACGGATGCGGTAAAAAAGGTCGGCTGCAAGCTCTGTTACCGGCACATTCTAGACGAGTCGTGCTGAGTAGGCCAGCAAGTTTCTCCAGCACAAACATGCGCGTCCGCGCTTGACCCCTGTGGTCACGTCCGCGATCATTCTCGACCAATCTATTTGAAAGTGAGATGAACCAAATTGGGCTCTTATCCCTTTATTCAATTGGACGTGTTCACTGACCGCGCCTTTTGCGGCAATCCGCTCGCGGTTTTTCCTGAAGCTGACGGAATCACGGACGAGCAGATGCAGCAAATTGCGCGCGAGATGAATCTGTCGGAAACCGTTTTCGTTGTGCCTTCCAAAAAAGAAGACGCGCTGCGTCGCCTCCGCATCTTCACGCCGAGCAGTGAACTTCCATTCGCGGGTCATCCGATTGCCGGTACCTGGAATTGTTTGGCGCGCGAAGGCGTGGTGACGCCGCCCGAAAGTGGCAACGGCTGGGCACACATCAAGCATGAGGTCGGCATCGGCGTGCTTCCGGTCGATATTGAATTCAAAGACGGCGCGCCTGTACGGGTCGTGATGACGCAAGGCAAGTTCGAAATTCGTGGCGAGATTGAGGACGGTCACGAGCAAGCAGACATCGCGAGAGCGCTCGGTTTGTCACGCGAGGATCTTGACGAGAGTCTGCCGATTCAAGCGGTTTCGACCGGCAACACGATGCTGCTGGTGCCGATTCGATCGCTGGCTGATCTCGGCAACTGTCGTCCGAATCAGAATCTGCTCGATGAAATTTTTGAGCGCAGCGAAGCCTTTCGTGGCGGCACCGGATGTTATGCCTTCACGCGCGAGACGATAGAAGTTGGCGCGGCGCGTGCGCACGCGCGATTCTTTGTCGGCATGAATATTGGAGAGGACCCGGCGACGGGCAGCGCCGCGGGACCGTTGGGTGGTTACCTGGTTCATCACGATGCGACGCGAGTCGATCCGGTGGATGGCGTTTACAAGTTCGTGATCGAGCAGGGCGATTTCATCAATCGTCCGAGCCGCATTGAATTGGAAGTGAAAGGCGCGCCGGGCAAAGTTGAAGAGGTGCGCGTCGGCGGGGCGTCCGTGGTTGTCGCGCGCGGAGTTTTGGAGTTTTGATTAGCGGCGTGTGTGGTTCGCTCCGCTAGGAGCGAAATATTTATAGAACCTTAGTTCGTTAGGATTATTCTGCGCAATCGAGCAGCCTGGGCTGCTCGATTGCGCCCCCAAGATTGAAGATAGCTGCGTGCTATAAACATTTGGCTCCTACGGAGCCAAACATACATGTCAGAAATTCTCGATCTTATAATCATCGGCGCTGGGCCCGCCGGGCTATCTGCCGCGGACGCGGCGGCGCGTGAAGGTCTGAGCTATATCGTGATCGAGAAGGGAACGATCGCCAGTACGATTCGCCAGTATCCCGTCGGTCGCACGATGTTCTCGACGCCGAATGAATTGGAGATGCGCGAAGGCTCGCTCCAACCGATCCGTGAAAAGCCGACCCGCGAAGAACTCCTGTCTCACTACATCCATTTCGTCCTCGATCACGATTTACGAATAACTACGGGCGAAGAAGTAATCGAGGTTGTCGGCAATTACGAAGAAGGATTCACACTGCTTACGCGCTCTCGCAGCTTTCATGGAAAGCAGAACGAGAACACCTATCATGCTCGCAGCATTCTGTTCGCGATTGGCGCGATGGAATATCCGCGACGTTTGAATGTGCCGGGCGAAGACCTGCCGAAGGTCCATCATCGTTTCGTTGACCCTTATCCTTATGTTCGCAAAGAAGCGCTCGTTGTTGGCGGCGGCAACAGTGCTGCCGAAGCCGCGCTGTTTCTTTCGGAAGAAGGCGCGCGCACGACGATGGCGATTTGGCGCGAAGATTGGGAGAACCGCGATCCCAAAGCCGGAGCAATGAAGCATTGGGTGCGCTCGCCCCTGGAAAGAGAGATCGCCGAAGGCCGCTTGCGCGTGATTCTCTACAAACAAATTGACGAGGTAACTTACGATTCGGTGCGGTTGACGACTGACACGGGTGAATCGAAGACAATTCCCAACGACGTTGTGTTCGTGCTGGTTGGAAGCGACGCCGATCTAACTCTTTTGAAAAAGCTCGGGGTGAAGACTGAGCTGGGCAAACTCACCGAAGTTCCCGTCTACAATCCTGAAACCTTCGAGACCAATGTGCGTGGAATTTATGTGGCTGGACATTTCACGCACGCACGTCACATTAAAGCGGCGATCGACGTGCCGCGAAAAATCGTGCCGCTGATCGCAAACTCCTTGCGCGTCCAGCGCTTATCGTGATAAACGGCGCTTTGCTTTTCGAGTTCCCTACTTAAGGAGATATATAAATGGCCAGATCGATTGTCGCTGTTATTGTCGGTTACGTAGTCATGTTCATCCTGAACTTTCTTGGGTTCGTGGCGCTGTATGCGGTCATAGGACCTACTCAGGCTTTTCAGCCGGGTCTGTATCTCGCTTCGAACAAGTGGATCGCGATCAGCTTTGTCATCATTTTCATCACCGGAACTATCGCCGGTCTAATCTGTGCGGTAATCGCCAAAGCTGGAAAGGCGCCGTTGGCGTTGGCGATCGTTGTCGTCGTTATCGGATTGCTGTTGGCGATTCCGGCGGTGATGAAAGCTCAGGCGAATGCGAAGTTGGTCCGCACCGGCGATGTCCCTTCAATGGAGGCAGTGCAAAAAGCCTATTGGCCCACCTGGACGCCGTTTACTTTCCCAATTATCAGCGCGATTGGCGTTCTTCTCGGCGGGAAGTTGAAACGGCGATCCTAACGTTTGGAGTTCCGTTCAGGCGTATCCCGAAAAACACTCGTTACCTTGCTGTCTCTGTGCGACTTGCGATAGATGCCGCTTGCTTTTTCAGCTGCGACTAAAAGATTCACATCATGGGCCGATCAATTTTGGCAGTCGTTGTTTCTTACATCGGGATGTTTGTGCTGGCGTTCATCGCCTTTACTTGTGCGTATCTCATTGTAGGCTCTGAGGTCGCGTTCAAACCCGGCATATACGAAGCATCGACGCGTTGGATTGGAATCGCGTTCGTCATCAACATCGTGGTGTCGATTATCGGCGGAATCATCTGCGCGCTAATCGCGAAAGGTGGAAGAGCGCCGTTAGCCCTGGCGATAGTCGTGGTCGTGCTGGGATTCGTGGTGGCGGTTCTCGACATGAATAAAGGAAAGACCAATGCGGGGATGGTTCGGACGGCCAGCACGCCACAGATGGAAGCAATCCAGAAAGCGTTCTGGCCCGTGTGGGTTCCATTTACTTTTCCAATCACCGGCGCGATTGGAGTTTTGATCGGCGGAAAATTGAAACGGCGATCATAACTGGCCGACAAGGATGTCGGCGCTCCGCAGGCAAGGATGCCTGCGCTCCAATAAAGAAGGGCGAGTCACCGGACTCGCCCTTTAATCTATGGTGGGGATGAGAGGACTTGAACCTCCACGATGTCACCATCACAGGCTTCTGAGACCTGCGCGTCTGCCAGTTCCGCCACATCCCCGAACGAGGTTCGACTATACGAAGACGATCCTCGCGAGTCAAGGCGGTGATCAGACGCTAATTCACCGTCTCCGTTGGCTGTTTAGGGCCGTCCTCGACCTCTTCCCCGTCCGCGAAACACGTCCATATTTCGGAAGTTGCGATCGACTGGTCTCACTTGATCGCGTCGCATGAATCGTTCGCGACCGAAATCTGAATTGCCTCGTGTCCCGCGAAATCTAATGTCATTGTCGGATGAACGGAATCTCCTGACCCGCACGCGTCGACCGCGATCTACGAAGATGCGGTTTCTGAAACCAATCCGATTGGCTCTTGGACCGCGTCCGTCTAGACGTCCATCCCGAGCGTCATGGCAATTGACGAAGATGCTGCATTTCCAGTTCTTGTTATGTCGGCGCCCCAATCCGCGACCGCGACCTTGCGCGGCAGTTAGCATCGGCACAGCGAAAATTACTAGCGCCGTCGCCAGCATCAAGATAAATCGATGGCTTTTAATTCTTTTCATAAGAACCTCCTTTGTGATCCGACTTAACGCCACCTAACTATGATTCCACTTTTTCGATGGCGGGGGCGTTCGCCATAATCGTAGCGGTACGTCGGGTTGGCCCATGAATACGTATACCGATTTGCGAAATATGGCTGAGAGTACCTGTACGAATAAAAAGGCGATGCGTAATAGGGTTCAGTGTAGCCATAGCCATTTGAGTAGTACGTGCTGTAATACGACTGTGGATAGCCATATGTGTCAGCGCGGTAGCGATACGTAGAGCGCGGCCGCTGGATAACGTACTGTCGCGGCTGATAAATCACGACGCGGTTGCGATGATTAACCCAGCGCCGCTGTGCAAACGTGCTAACCGGAGCTAACAGCAATACGAACAACACAAGCATCGCGGAACGCTTCAAAATTGAAAGCTGTTTCTTATTCATAATTCCTCCTGAAATAGAAATGAGTTATGAGGAGAGAGTACGTACAGGGAAATTATATCGGATCGTTGTTAGCCTTAGCCTTGCGGCATTGTTATAGTTGAGTTTCAGCACGCGATTAATTCCGATTTATGTCTGCCGGCACTTCATCAACAACTGCGTTTTCAGAACGCCTGGAGAAGGTGCGCCGTCGCATCAGGTCGTGCGCGCAGCGATGCAATCGATCGCCTGACGACATCAGCCTGGTCGCCGTTAGCAAGACGCACCCGGCTGAAGCGATTCGTGAAGCGATCAGTATGGGCCTGACTGATTTTGGCGAGAACCGCGTGCAAGAAGCCGAGGGCAAGATTCCGATCAGCGGACGAGAAGCGGCGCGTTGGCATCTGATTGGCCACTTGCAATCAAACAAAGCGCGCAAAGCCGTCGAGCTGTTCGATGTGATTCATTCGTTGGATTCGGTAGCGCTGGCTCAGCGGCTCGATCGAGTTTGCGTTGAATTAGATCGCGCGACCTTGCCGGTTCTTATTCAGGTTGATCTCGCTCATGAGGCGACAAAGACCGGTGTCGATGTAAAAGATTTGAACGAGTTAGTTGCCGCGGTAACTGAGTCTGCCCGGTTAGCATTGCAAGGCTTGATGACTCTGCCGCCTTTTTTTGATGAAGCGGAAAAGGCGCGGCCTTTCTTTCGACAATTGCGTGGATTGCGAGACGAATTACAAGCGCGGGGCGTGTTTGACAATCGAGCAGGAGGTTTATCGATGGGCATGACTCACGATTACGAAATTGCGATCGAAGAAGGCGCCACGATTGTAAGGATAGGAACGGCGATATTCGGCGAGCGTATCAAGACGGGAAACTGAAAACTGATCAATGCTCATCCTTCAATCGATCGACCTATTCGTCACGTGGGCTATCACGGCGCTAATCGTCGCGGCGATCTTGCTGATCATCCTGCGCGCACTTTTCAACTACATGGACGTGAATCCGTTTACCTGGCATGCGCGCAACGTGCGACGCGTGACTGATCCGGTGCTTGCGCCCGTGCGCGCTATGCTGATGGCGTTCCGGCTGGATCCAAAGGTCGCGCCTTTCATCGCAGCTATTCTGATTCTGGTTGCGGGTTACTTGATCTTGCAGCTTGCCGGAACGCTTCTCAACACGATTGCCGGAATTTTGTACGCAGTCGCCAGTCATAGCGCTGATACGCCGATCGCGATCATCGGTTACGTTTTGTTCGGTCTGCTCGGTCTTTATACGCTCGCGATTTTCGTTCGTATCATTTTCGTTTGGGTCGGCGGGAGCTACGCAAATCCGTGGCTTAGGTCTCTCGTGAAAATTACCGAACCGCTGCTAGGACCGTTGCGACGAATGGTGCCGCTGGTCGGGATGTTCGATATCTCTCCGATCATTGCGTTCCTAATCTTATGGGTGTGCCAGGCCGCCGTTGCGCGAACGCTTTTGGCCAAGTGGCCGCTTAGATTCTTCTAAAGACAAACCCGCGCAGAAATAGCTTCCGAATTCGTCAGTTGCGATTTATTATTACGGCCGAATGATTCAGTTCAAGGAAGATGCGCGCGGCGTAACTTTCGCTGTTCGCATCGTTCCTCGGGCATCGCGCAGTGAAATCGCGGGCGAACATGAAGGCGCTTTCCGAATTCGCGTCGCCGCGCCGCCGGTCGAAGGCGCTGCGAATCGCGAACTGATTCGACTGCTGGCGAAAAAGTTCAAGTTCCCGCAGGGCTCAGTCGAGATCGTTTCGGGAGAGACTTCAAAGAACAAAGTCGTTCGCATTAACGGTGCGACGCTCGCTCAATTAACCAGTATCAAGTAGAAGATCCCCCTATGGAACTGACATCGATCTCGCGCTACAAAATTATTGAGAAGCTCGGCGCGGGCGGCATGGGCGAAGTTTATCTCGCCGAAGATACGCGTCTCGGCCGCAAAGTCGCGCTGAAACTCCTCGCTGAAGAACTCACCCAGAATCGCGATCGCCTCAGTCGCTTCGATCAGGAAGCCTATGCCGCGTCGGCCCTGAACCATCCGAACATTCTTACGATTTATGAAATGGGTGATGAAGGCGGGCGTCACTACATCGTTACCGAATTCATCGACGGTCAAACCTTGCGGAAGCGACTTGGTGGTCCGCCTCTGGAATTGACCGAGGTGCTCGATATCGCCATTCAAGTCGCCGGCGCGCTGGAAGAGGCGCACGCCGCGGGTATCGTTCATCGCGACATCAAGCCCGAAAACATAATGATTCGCCGCAACGGGCACGTGAAAGTTTTGGACTTTGGTCTGGCGAAACTCACGGAACCTCCGGCGTCTGACGAAACCGACACCGAAGCCGTAACGCGCGCGCTGGTGCAGACCGACGCGGGAATGGTCCTCGGAACTTCACAATACATGTCGCCTGAGCAAGCGCGCGGCAAACCGATCGACGCGCGCACGGACATCTGGAGTTTGGGTGTCGTGCTTTATGAAATGGCGGCGGGACGCGCGCCGTTTTCAGGCGAGACAAAGACGGACGTGATTGTCGCGATCGCCAAGACTGAGCCCGCACCGATCGCGCGGTTCGCGCCGAACGCGCCGTCGGAATTCGAATGGATCGTTTTGAAGGCGTTGCGCAAAGATGTCGACGAGCGATATCAGACGATCAAGGAAATCGAGTCGGATCTGAAGAAACTAAAACAACGGATCGAGTTTCAAAGCGAGCTGGAACGATCGATGCCGCCTGAACAATACAGCGCGGCGCTCAGCCGGCTGGTGGACACTGAAATTCACGGTCAGCCGCTGCCGACGCGAACATCCGCGCTGCATTCGGCTGCGACCGACCAAATTCCCAGCGCCGCGCAAACGCGTGCGTCGAGCGCGGAATACATCTTCGGCGAGATCAAGCGTCACAAAGCCGGCGCCATCATTGCGGCAGTGGCAGTCGTGTTAGTCGCGGCAACGATCTTCTATTTTGCATTCTGGCGCAGCAGGAATGTTCTGACTGACAAAGACACGATCCTGCTCGCGGACTTCGTCAACACGACGGGCGATCCACAATTCGACGGAACGCTGAAGCAGGCGCTCGCGGTGCAACTGGGCCAGTCACCCTTTCTTGACATCTTTTCTGAGGATCGCGTTCGCGAAACGTTGAAATACATGAACGCTGGAAGCGATGCCCGCATCACTCGCGACGTGGCGAAACAGATCTGTGGACGCAATGGAATTAAGGCGATGCTGCTGGGATCGATTTCCAGCACTGGCGCACATTATTACCTGTTGCTCGAGGCTGAGAATTCTCAGACCGGCGACATGATTGCGAGCGAACAAATCGACGTTGAAGGCAAAGAGCAGGTGTTAAAAGCACTGGGTTCTGCCGCGGCGAGTTTGCGAGAAAAGCTGGGAGAAAAACTCGATACTATCAAGAGATTCGACGCACCCATCGAAAACGTTACCACTTCATCGTTGGAAGCTTTGCGTCAATATGATCTCGGCGTGAAGGAACATTCAAAACTCGATTACAAGAGTGCGATTCCCTTTTATAAACTCGCGATTGAGCGCGATCCAAATTTTGCGATCGCGCATGCCAGGCTGGCTCAATGCTATCACAACAATAACCAGTTCGAAGCGTCTCGCGCAGAATACACGAAGGCTTACGAACTGGTTGACCGCGTCAGTGAGCGCGAAAAATTTTTTATCAGGTCGAGTTTCTACGGCGCTGTCAGCGGTCAATGGGAGAAGCAGATCGAAGAGTTGGAAACGTGGAAGCGTACCTATCCACGCGACTGGGAGCCTTTGAACCAATTGGCGAGTAAATACACCGTCGTCGGGCCGTTTGAGCGGGCGGTGACTGAGGGCAATCAAGCCATCGAGCTGAATCCGAAAGACGCGCGCGCCTACGTTAACGTTGGCGTCGCCTTCATCAACCTGAACCGATTCGAGGAAGCGAAAACAATTCTCCGCAAGGCCGAGGCACTGAAGCCGGAAAGCACCAACATGCACGCCCGGCTTTATCAGATTGCCTTTGTGCAAAGCGACGACGCCGTAATGAAGCAACAGCTTGACTGGGCAAAGAGTACCAAGAGCCCCGAAGACGGGCTCACCTGGCAGGCGCGAGTAGCTGATTTTTCAGGGCAGTTGGCGAATGCCGATCGATTGAGCGATCAGATAATCGAGATGACGCGCCACAGCGAGACGAAAGAAAAGGTGCCCCAGGCAATGTTGATTTCAGCCACGAGAGATTCAATCCTGGGCAACTGCGGACGCGCAATTCAACTGGCGAAACAAGCTCTGGATCTTTCGCCTGAGCAATCGAATCTCTTCACTGCTGCCAATGCATACGCCGCCTGCGGCCAAACGGCGGCGGCGCAAACGTTGGTCGACGAGTTAACTAAAGACTTTCCGCTCGATACCCTGCTGAATGCGAACTCGCTGCCAATTATTCGCGCCCAAAACGAACTGAACAAGGGCAACGCGGCGCAAGCCATTCAACTGCTCGAATCGGCGCGCAAGTATGAAGTGTACGGTGATTTCTGGCCGCAGTATCTTCGTGGTCAAGCCTATCTAAAACTAAAGAACGGCACCCAGGCCGCGACCGAGTTTAAGACAATTCTGGATCATCGTGGTTGGTCTCCGACCTCACCGTTGTACCCGTTAGCGCAGCTTGGATTCGCGCGGGCGGCCGTCTTGAATGGCGATAACGCGACGGCGCGGACAGCCTATCAGGATTTATTATTTACACTTTGGAGAGAAGCTGATTCGAATTTGCCCGCGCTCGTTGCGGCTCGCGCCGAGTACGAAAAGTTAAAGTAGTTCTCTCGTTTTCGACGGGCAGAGCGAAAGCCTCGACACCTGTCGGATGTGATATAGTCTGCGGTCAAACTCAATCAAGTAATTTAAGGATCATCGTTTCAAATGTCCGGACATTCGAAGTGGCATAGTATTAAGCATAAGAAGGGCGCGCTCGATGCCAAGCGCGGCAAGTTATTTACCAAGTTCATCAAGGAATTGACGGTGGCGGCGCGTACCGGCGGCGGCGATCCCGATGCGAACGCGCGCTTGCGCAAAGCGATTGCCGATGCGAAAGCCGGCAACATGCCGAACGACACAATCGACCGCGCAATTCGCCGCGGCACTGGTGAAGAAGAAGGCGTTAACTATGAAGAAATCACTTACGAAGGTTACGGCCCGGGGGGCGTGGCGCTGTTGATCGAAGCGATGACTGACAATCGCAATCGCACGGTCGCAGAGATTCGTCACATCTTTTCAAAGAACGGCGGCAACCTTGGCGAATCCGGATCGGTCGGGTGGATCTTCGATAAGAAAGGTTATCTCGTCGTCGAAAAATCCGCGAAAGCCGAAGACGAGCTTTTCGACATCGCGATTGAGGCCGGAGCAGACGACATTCGCGACGACGAAGACAATTGGGAAATCATCACCGCGCCCGAGACTTTTGAAGCCGTGCAGAACGCGATCAAGTCGGCCGGTATCACTCCGCAAGTTGCCGAAGTTGAAATGCTCCCGCAGAACTACATCAAGCTCGAAGGCTCGCAGGCGAATCAGATGGTGAAGCTGATGGAAGCTCTGGAAGATCACGACGACGTGCAAAAAGTTTCCGCGAACTTCGACATTAGCGAAGCTGACATGGCGGCGGCGTGAGATCGCTAAACTCGATTGCAAATTCTTTGCATCAAACTAGGTCGACTAACGTGCTGGCATCGAAATCAATGGCTGAATCGAACAATGACAACCTGATTGGCTTTATCGCCAGCACCGTCGAGAAGTTACGCGAAGATGTCACTGCCATTCGCGAGCAGATGGCGACCAGGGAAGATCTCGCCCGACTTGACGGTCGTTTCACTGGAAAGCTGGATGTTTCAATAACCAGCGTTCGCGGCGACATTGAACAAGTTCAATTGCGTCTGGATAGCATCGAGCATGGTGTTTCTTCAAGGTTCGAGCACGTCGAAGGTGAATTAAGCCGCGTGCGCAGTGCCGTCTACCTGTTAGGAAAAGATCGTCCTGATGTTTTGCGGCTGCTCGGGCCAGTCAACGCCCAATAACTCGCTGAACAATACTTCCTTCGCCGCTCGTTAATTATCTGTACCTCGTTTGAATCAAACTTGCAAAATGCCCTAACCCTTTGCTGATCGGAAGACTCGAACATTTTCTCCCGCAGCTTGCCAGATGCTGTACACTCTGAAGCCATCGTGCGCGTTCTTGGGATCGATCCTGGTAGTGAAACGACCGGTTGGGGCGTCGTCGAAGGCGACGGCAATGGCCACAGCTATCGTTTGATCGAGTTCGGGGTAGTGAAACTGTCGAGCGCCGCGACCTTCTCTTCCAGGCTCTTGAAAATTAGTCGGGCGCTCGAAGAAGTTATCGCCAGGCTAAAGCCCGACGCCTGCGCAATTGAAGAAGCTTTCTACTCAGTCAATCCCAAAGTCACTTTGAAATTGGGCCAGGTTCGCGGCGTCGCTTTGCTTGCCGCCGAAACTGCGGCGTTGGAAATCGGCGAGTACTCGCCCCGGCTCGTGAAGCAAACTGTAGCTGGATATGGAAACGCCGAGAAGCATCAGGTCCAGCAAATGGTGCGCGTCCTACTGTCATTGC
Organism: Acidobacteriota bacterium; assembly: GCA_003222895.1. Classification (GTDB taxonomy): domain Bacteria; phylum Acidobacteriota; class Blastocatellia; order Pyrinomonadales; family Pyrinomonadaceae; genus UBA11740. The sequence continues at coordinate 27,216 of QHXI01000093.1, forward strand.
GCGAAGTGCCCGAACCGCACGATGCGGCCGATGCTTTAGCGGTCGCAATCTGCCATTTTCATCATGCGGGAGTCAGCCAGAGATTAGCCGCGGCTGAACCTCGCGCGAAGTTCAATCCCGCGGTTGCGGCCGCGGCTCGCCGCCGCGCGATTCGCTAGGGGCGCACGCATCCTTCCTGCAGACCGTGGGCATCGTGCTGCGTTCTCTTCCGATTTTTCTTTTCGCGCCGCCGCAAGTCTGCCGCCTTCGCAACCTCACCTTGTAAAGGAGACGGACGATGATCCCGATCAATTTCTTTCCCAAATGCATTGCGCCTTTTCTGCTCATCATTCTTTGCGGCTGTGCGGTTAGCACATACGGGCAGAAACCGCGGGTGCCTCCAGGTGGGCACATCGCGATCGTGGCTGATGAGAGATTGGCCGCCTTGCGCAGTTCGCCTGATCCGTCGGCCCGTCTGCTGCGGCGGATGAGTCGCGGCCATTTGGTTTCGATTCGTGGATCAGGCCGCAGCCGCGACGGCCTGCTGTTCTATCACGTTGCCGTGACGCGGCGGACGTCCGGTTGGTTGCAGAGCGAAGCGTTGATCGCGTCGTGGCGTGATGGCGATGACGATCGATTAATGCGGTTGCTTGATGGCGCCGATGAATTTGATCGTGTGGCGCGCGCAAAAATCTTTCTGGACGCATTTGCGCGTTCACCTCTTCGTCCAAAGGCATTGATGATTTATGCGGACGCTGCCGAGGAAGCCGCGACGAAGCTTTCACGTGAGGCGGAACGGCGATTCGAACGCCGCGAGCTTCCGGCCGGCGGTGCTCCTGAATTCAGTTACTATCTGAATTACAGCGGCCTCGATCGATACAATCGACAAGGAGTAACTTTTACGTTCGATCGTGCAGCGAAGAAATTTCATTACGAAGGCTGGGCCTGGCGAGAGATCGTGCGGCGTTATCCGAACAGTGCGCAAGCAGTAGACGCGCGAAAACGACTGCAAAGTTTGCCAGCCGCAGCGACAAGATGATCCGCCAACCCGAACCCAAATGTGGGGGAACCGGGTGGTGGTATATGACGCGTTTGTGCCACCGGAGCGAGGTATCAGTACACAGCAGCCCTAAGGAGTTGCGACCGTCGAGCGATTTTCTCGATTGGTGAACACATTGCAGGATCAGATTTTTCGTTGCTCGCTGAGACGATTAGGAGTATAAACATCCGCATCAAGCAGGTTGAAGGCTGGTCGTTGAGTTCCTCGCCCGAAGAACTCCCGTGATAACCAAAAGTTTGCGACTAGCAGTCTCAGTATACTCACGTTCTACGATCAAGCGTTTTCTCTGATCGCCTCAGACCCTACGCCTCGCAGAACTCGAACAGGAGAACACTTCAATGTTGTCCCTTCCTCTAACTCGAAAGATTCGCGTAGCATCAGTATTTCTGGGAGCACTGCTCGCAATTCTCGCCGTTGCACAGGCAAACCACATCTTACGTCCTTCATCGAGTATGGCGGGCCGTCTAAATTCGGTTCAGTACCAAAAGCAACAGCAGCAAGATAAGTTCGCACAGGAAGCGGCAGAGTTATCATCAACGTTTAAGGATTGGACGAATGATTACTTTGCCTCTCCTAATCCGGAATCGCTCTCGCCACGGGGTCTCGAAGTGGCGAAGAAGCGTCGCGCCTCGCTTAAGGAATTAATTCTAAGCGATCCAGCTCAAGCATTGACCCTCACTGTGACAGCCGATGTTAGGCATAGGCTGCCATCAGCGATCCAGAATGAACTCGAAAAACAGGTTAGCGCCTATGGAGACTATCTCGTTGTCGCCTCCGATGAGATCGATCCCGCGAGCGGTGCCTTCAACAGGGCACAGATTGAGCGAACTGTCGTCATAAAGGGGAAGTCCTACCGAGCATCCGTTTACGGGCGATGGCTGGACATGACTTCAAAGAAGAACATACCGATAAACGGGATAGCGATTGATGATGTGTTGGCGGTCAATGAATCACCAGTCCGAGTGCTTGTGCCGCGTGAGTTACTCGATCTAGAGAGTCGAACGTTAACCGAGGGAGAAATTGCTGTCGAAATCGGAGGCGCGTTGCAATACTTCAAGGATGACTATGACCTGTCCGCCTTTACTCAGGAGCTCATTTCTCGTGAAATGATGATTGGACCAGACACTGAAGAGCATAAGGAAAGAGTTTTGCTAGAGGCTGCGAATGGACTGAGCGCCGACTCCGCATGGACGGAGGGGCCGAAGACTGTCCTCGTCATTCGGATTGATTTTCCTGACAGACCGGGTGAACCAGTCGATTTCGCTAATCAGCCACTAACGGTAGCGCGCGCGCAAGACTTGATTAATAACCAATTAAGTCCTTTCTATGTGAACTGTTCTTACAATAAGACGTCAATGCAAAGCACCGTTACTCCGGTTGTGCGAATGCCGCAGATACAATCTTTTTATTTTAACGACTTTAATGATCTAAAAAAGGATGCTGAAAACGCGGCTCAGTCCGCGGGATTCGACCCGAATAATTACAACTTGGATTTGTTTGCAATGAGCTACAACCAAGGTTTTCCGTATGGAGGAATCGCTAATGTGGGCACGCGCGGCGCGGCAACGAACGGTTCGTTCAGTTTCAAGGTGCCGGCCCATGAACTGGGCCATAACTACGGTCTTTGGCATGCCAACCTTTGGCGCACGACCGACGGAACAGTTATCGGTTCGGGGAGCAACATCGAATACGGCAACCCTTTCGATACGATGGGCAATGGCTTCGATTCGCGAGCCCACTTCAGCGCCCATTACAAATGGCGCTTAGATTGGCTAACAGATGCGAACGTGCAAAAGGTCACTGCTGACGGTACCTATCGCGTGTTCGCTCACGACTCATCCACGCCGGGCGGAATCCGCGCAATCAGGATCAAGAAGAACAGCACGAAAGACTATTGGATCGAATTTAGGCAACTCTTCACCGATAATTCAAATGTCTTTAACGGAGCCATCGTCGGATGGACCTATGCCAGCGCGAGCTATAACGAGAACGAACTCTTGGACATGACCCCAAATACGTCTAACGATGCGACTGATGCACCGCTCCTAATAGGTCAAACTTTCAACGATAATGAGAATCGAATTCGCATAACGGTAATCGGAAAGGGAAACACAACGCCACAGAGCCTCGATATCAAAGTTGAACTTAATGTCGGATGCACTTTCAGTTTAGGTCAGACTTCACAAAGCCTTTCAGCGAGCGGCGGCGAAGGAACTATTCCAGTTAACACACTAAGTGGATGTTTGCCGTCGGCCACGAGCAATGCTGACTGGCTTTCTGTGTTTCCCACTGACACAGGCACAGTGAGGTACATCGTTGCAGCGAATTATGATTCGCAAACGCGTACGGGAACAATTACCGTAGCCGGTCAAACGTTTACCGTTCAGCAGGGCGCAGCAACTACCGCCTGTGTGCCTCGCCCCTCAGGTTTAGTCGCATGGTGGCGAGGCGAGGGCACTGCGCTGGATCAGAACGGAGTCAATAATGGAACGCTCGTCAACAACATGACCTTTGGCGGCGGCAAAGTTGGCGGCGGATTCTTGGGTAATTACAGTAGTAACGCCGGAATAGTCCAGGTGCCAGACTCGCCTTCCTTAGCCTTGAACCGTTCGATGACTTTTGAAGGATGGCTAAGTGTAAGTTCTTACGGCGGAAGAGTAATTGAAAGACGCGATGATACATCTACCGGAGATCTTGCATCTTCCTACGACGTTGACGTCGATTCGTCGGGCAGAGTGGATTTTTTTATTGCCTACAATAAGA
>QHXI01000094.1:0-64630 GCA_003222895.1 Acidobacteriota bacterium
CGCTGCTTCGTTTGATCTTGCAAAGACCGCAGGACTTTCCGGAGATCACGCGCGGCTTGGAATCGCAAAGGACGACGGAGCGCGCGTTCAATCAACTCGATCTGAACGGCGACGGCCGAGTGTCCTTTACCGATCTCAATAATTACAGCGGCGTGGCGCTGATGTGATTAACCCATTCATCGCGATCATCGATCAGGAAATGCAACTGGGAGCGGGCGGCGAAGATGTCGGCGCGCTGCCCGGCGTGACTCTCGAAATGCTTGAAGTAAACCCGGGGCCAATTAATGCACGGGTGTCCGGCCTGAGCCAGTTCATCAACCCGGGGCCGAACCAGGATCCAGCCTCGAACCCAGGCCCGCAGCAGGTACCGGCGGTGCAGCTCGCCGGATTCGCCGATGGCAGCGTGCGCACCGTCCAGGGAAATGATCAAGAGAATTCGCGCGGAAACAATACGTGGACAGGCGGAACGTTCTTTAGCAATCTGAGTCCGCCTGATGCCGCCACAAACAATGCGTGGGGCGGAACTCTGACGCTAACCGATCAGGCCGGCAACTCGCTCAACGGAATTCTAATTGGTCTGTTGCAGCCGTCGGTAACGAACGCGCAGCGCAGCTTTCTTGCGATCATTATTGTTGCGCACAGTGTGGGTGACTGGAACGGTATCAGCGGCAACGGCGACGCGACGATCAATTGGGCGGACCAAACCTTCAATGGACCATTTAGCGCGAAGCTGCGCATCACTCCGCCGGTGCAGCGAAAGGAATGACGATCGCGAGACAAACGCTGGACTTTGTTTAGACCGCGGAACTTGTCCGCTGTTCGCAAGAGGGCCGGACAAGTCCGGCGGCTAATAAACTCTTTTGAATTTTCAAAGTAAGGAGATCTCGTCATGAAAAAACTAATCGCAACGACATTCGCAGTTTTGGTTTTGAGTAGTACAAGTTTCGCGACCGGCGGAATCTGGATCACGATCTCGGGAAACCAGGGACAAACCAGTACACAGGCCGAAGAGTTTCGCTACAGTCAATCGCCGCGCGATCTCGCCGGCGGATCGTCAAGCATGGCTGCCGTGAACGCGGGCACGAGTGCGCGAGGCGCGGGCGGGGGACGAGCAGCAATGCGGCGCACAAACGATCCGGTCGTGATCGTTAAGCCTATAGATGAAAGCTCGAGCTTTTTTGTGAACGCTGCTGCCAACGGCGCAACGTTTACTTACGTGAGATTCGAGTTCAAACGCACGGTCGGAACTCGCACCGAGGTCTATCAAACGGTGACTCTAACTAATGCGACAGTTTCGTCCGTGAGAGAGATTAATGGAAACGGCGGACGGCCGATGCAGGAAATCTCGTTCACGTTTCAGAAGATCGAATACGAAAACAAAGATGGCGCAGCGGCCGCTCCCGGAAGTTGGAACTAGTTATGAAAAGGAAAATCCCAGTGAACCGCGCTCTGATTGTTGTTTTGCCGGCACTCGTTTTGTCGGCGTGTCTGCGCTCGTCAACAACTCGATCGGGCAACGAGCCGACATCGACAAATAAAACGGGCAGCGGCTCATCGTACGCCGTCGCTGTCGCTAAGCTGACCGACGCGTGTACGCTCATGCCGACGGACTATGTTCAGAAACTCGTTCCCGGTGCGTACGCTCCGACGACAGAGCGCTACCCGCTGAGATGCACGGTTCGAAACGACAAGTCTGCGCTGGAGATTACCTTCGACAATGGGCCGGACGAACCGATCAAAGGTGCTGACTCACTCGCAGGCCTTGCGAAAGCCGCCTATCTTGAGCGGCTAGATCCTGTTTCTAAGGGTGACGTCTATCTCACCGTGATTCTCGGCAGAGATGAAAAAGATTTCAACCACAACCTGCACGTCGAAGTTGCCGGCCACGACGGCAAGGATCATAAAGACGACGCGATCGCGATTGCGCGCGACGTCCTTGCGCATTTGAAGTAACTAACCGCACCCTGCGCAGCGTTGACATTAGAGTTGAGACGCCGATAACGTAAGAGGCGATTAGCTTTAATGACGTGATCCCAATTACTCGCCTGAACCACGCCGTACTCTTCGTTCGAGAACTCGATCGCACGATCGAGTTTTATCGGCGCGCATTCGGCTTTGAAGTCATTTCAGGGACACCCGGCAAAGCCGCCTTCCTGCGCGCGGAAAATTCTACCAATCACCACGACCTCGGGCTGTTCGCGACGCCGTCCACATCGCGACCGCCGCTTGGTTCGCCGGGTCTGTATCATCTTGCCTGGGAAGTCCCGACGATTGAAGATCTCGCGGCTGCCCGTGCGACGCTCGCTGATCTCGGCGCATTGATCGGCGAAAGCGATCACGGCGCGACAAAATCCCTTTACGGAAAAGATCCGGACGGAAACGAGTTTGAAGTGATGTGGCTGGTCCCGCGCGATCTGTGGGGCGAGCACGAAACCGCCGCAGTTATTGAACGGCTCGATCTTGAACGGGAGCTAAGGCGCTACGGCGGCAGATAGCTCTTGAATCCCTTACGTCCAAACAGGTAATCTGTTTTAGGAATCACCATCTGGAGTTTTTACTTGTCCTGCTTTTCGCACCCGGTTAGCCTCCTCGTTCAGATGAATTCGTTTCCTTCCGGCCGATGAGTATTCACGGAACCCTTAAAACAATGAACGTCTCTGACCTGCTGCAGTTCCTGGCGGCAGGGCGCAAGACAGGCACACTCAAAATTGGACGCGGCAGTATCTTCAAGCAGATCTATCTCGAGAACGGATCGATCGTCGGCTCGAGTTCAAACGATCCGAAAGAATTTCTCGGCCAGTATCTCTTGCATTACGGAAAAGTCACTGAGGACCAGTTGCAGAGTGCGATGGATATTCAGCGCCAGTCGGGCGGGAGACTCGGCGTGATCCTCTCCTCGCGCGGATTCATTAGCCAGAAAGAGGTGATGGAATCTCTGCGCACGCGAACGCTGGAGATCATCTACGACCTTTTCATTTGGGAAGAAGCCGACTTTGAATTCTTTGACAGCGATCCGCTGCCTGACGATCTGATCCGCATTCAAGTCGATGCGACGTCGGTGATCATGGACGGCATTTATCGCATCGACGAGTGGTCGCGCTACCGCCGGGTCATTCCATCAGATCGCACCTTCTTTGAACTCAACCCGGGATGGACCAAATCACTTCCAGACAGCAAGGAAGTTCGCGAAGTTCTGTATCACGTCGAGAGGCGAATGACCGCCGCCGAGATTTGCTACAACATGCACACATCGTTGTTTCACGCGTGCGCGGTGTTATTCGATCTGATTGAGAAAGGCGTGATCAAAGTTGCGGGTGAAGTAGCGGTTGTTGAAGTCCCGGATCTGTTAGCCTTGAAACTGCCGCAGAGCGTGCCCGAGTTGCTAACGAGGGCCCGGGCCGAGCTCAAAGAGAATAACGATCCATAAGAACGGAGTTTCACCCCATTCAGTCCCGAAACTACTTCAAAGCCTGGAGCAACTCGAGCACGAGACACTCCTGCCACAGGAAGGTTTCGTCCTTTCCCGGATCAATGGGGAATTAGACGTGGCCTCGATCATGTCCGTCTGTCCGTTTCGCGAAGCAGACAGTCTCAGGATGATCAAAAAACTGGCGGATAGCGGCATCATCGGATTCTAGTTCGTAAAGTCAGAAGCCCGGCCGACCCGTAACAAACAAGCCCTTACCTACGCGCGGGCTTCTGACACGAGGCGAATTCAGTGAATCACGATCCCGACGCCGATCGTGAAGTTGTTTGAGGTCTTTCCGGTAAAGTTCACCGGATTGAACGGACCCGAAATGCTCTGCGCGCGACGATTGCCGGCGAAAACAGGGTTGTAGTCGATCTGAATCACGCGAATGTCGATTCGCTTGCCGGCGCGAATGTCTAAGCCCCCGCCGAGCTTCATCGCAAAACTCGTTTCACGATCTTCGATCACGAAATTCGACGCCGGAAATAGATCGAGGGTTTGCGCCTGCCGATTTGTATATCGAGCAAAGCCAACCAACGCGTGCGCGAAGGGCTTGAAACGCTTCGAGGCGCGGTTGTCCTTGATCTGAATTCCACCGAGCACGTTGTAAAGCCGCTCGTCGTTGGAAATCGTTTGCGTCACTCCGGGCGGTGTGAACTTATCGACGTATGTCTGTGACTTAAAGTGCGCAGTAAAGTCGCCCGCGACGCCCACGTATTTGCTGACGTTGTAGGCGACCGCGCCTTCGACGCCGTTGAAATTCCGGCGCGTGCAAAGGAACTTCTGAAAGTTCGGCCCGAGCATGTCGCCGGTTGCGGTGCTGCAAAGATTCGTGAAGGTCTGCGTGCTGCCGAATCCGGTAAAGCTCGCGCTGTTTACATTGGACTCAAAGCGGCCCAACGAGTAACCGCCATAGATGTCCCATTTGTGGTAGTCGTTCGAACCTTGCGCCAGACCCACTGAAGCTGAGGCGAGGACGAAAAGTGATAACAGAAAAAATTTCTTCATTACGTTAATCCTTTCTTTCTTCGTTTAGTAAGCGCGTCGTGCGCGTTTCCGTTTGTTGTCGAAGAGAGCGGACGCAGAACATCGTCTTTCCTTCGGCAGTCTCAATGAAATGAATCGCCCCTGTTTCGGCCAACTGAAAGATCGTCCGATGGCTCAAACCCGCGAGAGTCGACGCTTCATCAAGGCCTAACATCGTGACTTCAGCCTGACACGCTTCACACCAAAGCGTCGCGGCGGCCGCGTGTGAACCGCTGATAACCACAAGACGCTCTGTCTCGACCGTGATCGTTGCTTTTCGTTTCATGTCCCCCCGAGTTTTTTTCGCAGCACTTGCAATTGCAAACCGAAAGTCCGCGTCGCTCAGGCTATGTCGGGTGGTTTACCTGATCACTACTTGCCGTTTCCGCGACAGTCGAATGACACAAGGTGCTGATCAGTCGTCATGTTGCAGTTCTGCATCACGACCAAATCATCGAACGAGATGAACGTGTTAACTGCTGGACCGTTGCTGAGCAGCGGGACTTTGCCGCGATTCGTAAAGCTGAAGTTGCATGGGTCGGTGGCGACGAATTCGTCTTTGAATGTCGCGGTGCCGTGCCAGGTGATGCCGGTGTCTTCGCCGGTCGCGGTTACGTCCTGACGAATCTCGCACTTCTCGCTGAACGTACCGTTCGCCCGCTGCTGGTCATGACACGTCACGGTCGTCGTGTCATAGACGTCCATCAATTCGTTCGTACACTCATTTGGGAAGACAAAAAATTCAGTCAACTGAACTTTGCTCGATTGATTTCGCGTCTGCGCGTCGCCGGTCGTGAGCAAGGGCGCAGCAGCGGCCGCCAAAACCAAAATAACGGTGAAAATGATCGTCAATCTCTTCATGGCTTTTATGCCTCCTACTGAAAGATTTGTTCGTTCGAAACCTCTGTTCTAGAATGCTTCGGCGAACGCGCCGCATATTCGCGAATGCGCCAACTAAAAGTCTTCAACCGAACGCTCAATTAGTTCTCAACCGTTTCTCAATCGCCGGATGAGCCAGGAAAACAGGCATTTTTTCGAGTTCGGGCCTTTTCAGATCGACACGCTGAACCGTCAGCTGTTGCGTGACGGCGAGGTTGTGCCTTTGAAGGCCAAGGCGGTCGACACGCTGCTGTTGCTAATGCAAAGTCGCGGCGACGTGGTCGAAAAGGATGAGCTGATGCAGCGCCTATGGCCGGACAGCTTCGTCGAGGAAGCGAATTTGACGCAGAACATTTACACGCTGCGAAAGGCGCTCGGCGAAGGCGATTACATCGAGACGATTCCCCGCCGCGGTTATCGTTTCGTCGCACCAGTCAAAGAAAAGGATGGCGCGCCGCAAGACGTCATCGTCATTAAGGAACGAACGAGCACGCGCGTCAGCTATGAAGAAGAGGACGATCGGGTCGCGGACGAAGCACGACTGATCGCTTCGGGAAATGTAATCGACGTCACGCCGGCCATGCGGCGGTTACCGACCGCGATTGGGCCACAGACTTCTCACCGCTGGTTATGGTTGAGTCTGGCTCTGCTTGTTCTGATCGTCGTTGCGGTCGGTGTCATCATGTGGCGGCGCAGCCGCGCGATCCCGTTCGAATCGGTGAAGCTCACAAAATTCACGACTACGGGCAAAGCAGTGAAAGCCGCGATTTCTCCCGACGGAAAATACATCGCCTTCGTTCTAAACGATTCAGGGGAACAGAGCGTCTGGATACGACAGGCAGTTACGGGCAAGGAATTACAAATTGTTCCGCCGAAGCGCACGGACATCTACGGTGTAACGTTTACTCGCGACGGGAATTACGTTTTTTACGTGAGCCAGGAACAGAATGTTTTGGCGATGCTCTATCAAGTGCCGAGTCTCGGTGGCGTTCCCGACAAACTTCTGGAAGACGTCGATTCGCCGGTGACATTTTCGCCGGACGGACGGCAAATGGCCTTCATCCGGTTTAGTCCCGGAAACGCTTCAATCGTGATTGCGAACATCGACGGCAGCGCGGAACGGACGCTCGTCACGACGCACACTTCGGATGCGATGAGGATTGGGCCTAACGGAGTCTTGCCGCCGTCGTGGTCGCCCGACGGCGCAATCATCGCTTGTCCAGTGAGCATTAACGCGGTTCAGTGGGATCAAACGATTTATGGTTTTCGAGCGAAGGACGGCGCCGGCGTACAGCTAACTAAGAATCACTGGCCGGCGCTAGGTCGAATTGAATGGACGCCGGATGGCAGCGGAATTCTGGCAACCATTATTGAAACTGAGACCAGCTCTGAACAACAGGTCTGGTTTGTTCCCTATCCGAAGGGCAACGCGCGCCGCATCACAAACGATCTGATCGATTATCGAGATCTGAGCATCACCGGCGACGCGCGCACCATTGTCACAATTCAATCTGAAAAGAAAGCGAACATTTGGTTAGCGCCCGCGAACGATCTGGATCATCCCAAACAGTTCACCGCGACCAGCTACGATGGATTGAACGGCCTCTCTTGGGCTCCGGAGGGCAGGCTTGTGTATACGTCGGCAATTGCTGGAGAACAGAATCTCTGGATTACCGATCTCAACGGAGGCAGTCCTAAACAGCTCACTGCTCACGCGGGATTCAACGAGCAGCCAGCCGTTTCTCCCGATGGCCGCTACATCGTCTTTCTTTCCAATCGCAATGGACAGGAACACCTGTGGCGAATCGATATCGACGGAAAGCATCCGATGGAGTTGACGCACGGCACGGGTGACGGGCGGCCAACTTTCGCTGCGGATGGCCACGCGGTGATTTTCAGATCATTGAACCCGTCTGGCCTGCTCCGCGTCAGCATCGACGGTGGTGACGCGGTGCGCTTGACCGAGAGAGGGTTTTTCGATCCCAACGTCTCGCCAGATGGCAAGGTGATTGCGTGTGGATATCGCCCCGCGCCTGCTGCAAAAAACCAGATTGCCATTCTTAGCATTGAGGGTGGTCAGCCAAAGTCAATTTGCGACTGGCCGGCCGAGTATGGGCGACTGCGTTGGATGCCCGATGGAAGCGCAATCGCGTACGCGGCGCGGCAAGCAGGCGTCGGGAATATTTGGATTCAACCGCTGGACGGGAGCGCCGCGAAACAGTTGACGCACTGGAATCCGAATCCGATTTTTTCGTTCGATTGGTCGCGTGACGGTAAGTGGCTCGCTTATGCCAACGGCAGTTTGACGAGTGACGTGGTGTTGATTACCGATACCCGCCGATGATCTCTTCAACTTTGAAACAGAGCTTCTGACAGAAGATTCGTTCCTATGAAAAACCCGATACTCATCATTGTCTTAATCGCGATCGGTTTTGTACTTACGCTTGAATCAACGCACCAATTCGCAGCTTCGCCTCAGCCAAACAATCCGCAGACAGGAACCCTCTGCGAAAAAGGCGAGCGCGTCATCTTCAGTTGTCCGGTGAAGCGACCCGCGAAAATTGTTTCGCTATGCGCTTCGAAAAATCTGACGAGTGAAACTGGTTACTTACAATATCGATTTGGCTTGCCGGGAAAGATTGAACTCGAGTTTCCTAAAGATCGAACCGGCACGCAACAGAAGTTTCAGTACACGCATTACTTTCGCGCGCAGTTTGATCTGACTGAGATTAGCTTTACCAACAACGGGTACGAATACCAGATCACCGACGATTACAACGGCGAAGAGAAGCCCGCGCAAACAAATCAAGGCGTCAGCGTGACCGCGCCCGGCAAACCGAAAGAAATCAGCTTCGTCTGCCGCACGAAACCAAAAGCTGATTACACGGATTTGCAGGCGGTGCTATCGAACGGAGGCAATTGATTTATGCCAGCCGCAAGCAGAAAAACCTGCGACTGATCGGGTGAGTGAAGTTCCGTGCCCGCGACAGACGGCGCTCGCTAACAATTTCAAATCCTAATGATATGAATAGCTGCTGCCATTCGGATTCATTACGGAACGTGCATGGCCCGGTGCGATCTCGCCATTTACGATTGTGAATCTCGCAAACTATTCGATCCCACGAAGTCGCGGGAATGTCTTCATAGATCACTACCTGACCGCCTTCGCGCAAGACGCGCCGCACTTCATTCAGGATCGAATGAACGTCTTGCGCATGATGCAACACATAGCAGAGCAGTACCGCATCGACTGAATTATCTTCGAGCGGAAATCGTCGGCCATCAAAGCTACGAAAATCGATTGGCGCGACCGTCGCATCAGTCACATCGATTCCGATCACGCTCGTCCCGAGCATCGCGCTCAGGTGATGCGCGATGAAGCCGTTGCCACAACCAACGTCGAGAACTTCTGAACCGCGCGGTATCATCCGCGCGATTTCCAGAGCCATGTCGTAAGCGCGGCCGACTTTGCGCCGCCGCTGCTCCCGCGCCCAGCGGCGTTTGATGCCGTCGGCCAGGATATCAAGTAGTTCTCTGCGCCATCTCTGCGCGCTCGGCGTCTGTGCGGTGAACTCTTCCGAGCAGGACAACTCACCGCCGAGACGCAGAGTACGCAGAGATTGCGCAGAGGAGAATTGTTTTGGGGAAGAATCCGGCGGAATGCGAGAAACGATTTGCGACATCGCCTCGAACGTCAGCAATCGCGGTGCCGGTTCGATCTCTGAAAAATCTTGAGGCAATTGTGACGACGGATTCTGATGGCGCGAGACGATCGCGACCGGTGTCTGCCAGAATCGCCGGACTGCCGGAATCACCGGACAGGAGCAGCGATAATTGTCTCGCCAGATGACTTGGGGTAATTCTTTTACGGCCGCACGAAAATATTTTTGCCTCACCGCGAGATTAGGAATAAGCTTGCGCGCACCTCCGACTCTATTCTCCAAAAAACCCCGTGTGTGGTTCGCTCTCAATAAGACGCACTCGGGCATAGAAAGGAAAAAGCATGTCAATCAATGTGGTATTTGATCTGTCTCATCACAATGGGAACGTCGATTTGGAGCAAGCGCAGCAGGCCGGTTTGGTCGGGGTCATTCATAAAGCGACGCAGGGCACCGGCATGGTCGACAACATGTACGCGACGAATCGACAGAAGGCGCAAGCGGCCGGGTTGCTTTGGGGCGCTTATCACTTTGGGACCGCGGGTGATGGTGCGGCGCAGGCGGATTTCTTTTTGAGCAAAGCGACGCCGGACGCGCAGACATTGCTCGTCCTCGACTACGAGCCGAATGGCAATTCGACGATGACTCTGGACCAGGCGAGGGCTTTCGTACAACGCATCCAGGACCAGACTGGAAGATATCCGGGGTTGTATTCAGGATCGCTGATCAAGCAACAGCTTGGTAGTAAGCCACCAGATCCAATTCTGTACAAATGTTTTCTGTGGATCGCCCAGTACGGGCCGGCGCCTACGCAAATTCCGCAAACATGGTCGACCTGGACCATGTGGCAATACACCGACGGCAATGTTGGGCCGCAGCCGCATTCGGTCGCCGGCATCGGCAACTGCGATCGCGATCAGTTCAATGGCACGACCGAACAGTTGCAGCAACTTTGGGGCGTCGCCGTTGATGCCGCTAACGGTTGATATTTTCATAAGACGCTATCCGTCAATCGAGGTGCGCGCGCGCGGCAAAGATTCGATCAGTGTGCGCGCATTTCGTTGGAGGCCCGAGAGCTTAGCGCGCTTCATAGCGCTGCGTCGAAACCGTTCGGCATAAGCTTCTTGGGTTAATTGAAGAATATCATCGAGCAACGCGTCGACGTTTCCCGCGCGCGGCTCGAACCGCGATTCAGTCGTCTCCGGGGTCATCTGATTCCATGGACAGACGTCCTGGCAGACGTCGCAACCGTAAAGCCAGCCTTCCAACTCACTCGCAACTTCATCAGCAATTTCAGGGGCGCGAGATTCAATGGTCGCGTGCGAGATGCACCGACTTGAATTCAGCACGTAAGGCTCAACGATCGCGCCGGTTGGACACGCGTCTATGCAAAGCGTGCAACTGCCGCATTGATCCGCAACTTGTGTTTCGTCGTACGCTAGTTCGAGGTTCAGCAAGAGCTCGCCGAGGAACACCCATGAACCAAATTCATCCGTGATGAGGTTTGTGTGCTTGCCCATCCAACCCAAACCCGCGCGCACGGCCCAGGCCTTGTCCATCATCGGTTGAATATCGACGCAAACCTTACCTTCGGTTTGCGGCCACTGTGCTTTTGTCCATGAAAGCAACTCGCGAAGTTTGTCGCCGACGATTTCGTGATAGTCATCACCCCAGGCGTAGCGGGAAACTTTTCCCGTTGTATTTTTAGAGCCGGCCCGCCCGCCGACGCGGGGGGCACTGACATGATGTTGATGCCGCGTGTTGTAATTGATTGCGACCACGATGACTGAACTCGCGGCGGGAAAAATGTGCCGCGGATCGGTGCGCTGCTCAGGCTCGCGTTCCATCCATTTCATCTCGCCGTGAAATCCGTGCGCCAGCCATCGCTGCAGGCGAGCGGCTTCATCGTTTAGCGCTTCAGCTCGAACGATACCAACTTTCTGAAAACCGAGTTGCAGCGCGCAGTTTTTGATTAGCGCGGAAGCTGCGGCGCGATCAAAGGATGCCTCAGTCGAGTTCTGCTTTTCTGCCTCAGCGATCATCTGCGATTAGTATAGATGCTACGCCGGGCGGCGGGTTAGCGAACATCTTCATTCTCAATTCGACAAACAGAAAGGGCGCGTCCCGAAAGACGCGCCCGCAAGGGTTCAGACTACTTTTCGCTTACCATTCGAAGCGTACTGCCAACTGCACTTGTCGCTCGCGGAAGAGCGTGCTGTCGGCGCCGGTCGTCTGGCCGAAAGTTGGGTTGAAGGTCAAAGTCGTACCAGAGAGGTTATAGAGCGTCGTGTTCACGGTAGTAACCTCAGTTCGGTTGAAGAAGTTAAAGGCCTCGGCGAGCACTTCGATTTTTGCCTTTTCGCCAATTGGGAAGCGGCGGGAAAGGCGTAGATCGAGGAACTGAATCGAGGGCTGTTTGAAGAAGTTTCGTGGCAGTCCCGGATACCGGGTGGCTCCGCCCGAACCATTAATACCACCACCAGGCGTAAAGCAAGCGGGGGTTGTGGCGGGGTCGCTACCAGCAGGTCCGATGCAAACGCCCGTGGCCGCGTTGGGTGTGTAGCCCGCAGCGGATGCGCTGATCGATCCAGACACATTGCCGGTGTAGCGCTGTCCTGAGAACCAGTTGAAGATCGGCGAGATCGTCCAGCCGTTAAGCAGAGCATGCGCCGCCTTGTTGTCCTTGTTCTTGTAGCTGGTGTTGTAGACCAGGCTGAACGTGAACTTATGACGCCGGTCGAAAGCGGATAGTGCATTTTCACCTGCTTGATCGAAAGCATTCAACGGCAGGTTATTCGAGGTGAACGTGACCGAACTCTGCCCGCTGTCGTACGCGCGCGACAGGGTGTAGTTGCTCTGGATTTGCATACCCTTCGTCATGCGACGATTGAACTGAAGGACCAGGGCGTTGTACTTGGAAAATACGTCGCTGCGAATCTCAGTGATTTGAGCGTAGAGAGGATTTGGTCTCGCGGTCGTAAAAGCAGTCCGCTGACTAGCGCCGAGGAAAATCGGCATGCGGACAATTTGTCCATTCGCAGGTCCTCCCACTGCCGTCACGTTCACAAACTGCAAGTTTGGTGTGCCGGGAGCCGGCAAATTAGTATCGACGAAGTTTGGGAGATACTGGCCATAGCTAAAAAGATACGAAGCTGAAACCACGGTGTTGTGCGCAATCTCACGTTCAAAGACCGCGTCTAATTGCTGGATCCGCGGCAACTGGAAGTTCGATGCAAAGTACTGAATTGCGCTGGGGACCAGAGTTCCGGCAGCCAAAAGGTTCGGATAGCTTGGAGAGCCGGCACTGCCAGCTTGAAGGGTCACTTGCCGCTGGGCCACGTCGGTTCCAACTCCGGTGTTGATGAGCGCGTTATAGACTGTCGAGTTAATGACTCGGCCGAAATAAACGCCATAGCCGCCGCGAATGGAAGTTTTGCCGTCGCCGTTGACGTCATAGGCAAACCCAATCCGCGGACCGAAGTTATTTTTGTCGCTAACTCGGTTCCCTGTTTGCGGTAGCGCCGAATTGATCCGAGCCACTGTGTTTGTCGGGTTCTGCTGGTACTCGTAACGCAGCCCGAGATTTAGAGTTAAGCGGGGCGAAACCCGCCAGTCGTCCTGAAGGAAGAAGTTGTAATCATTGGTGCTCAAGGTCAATCCGAGTACACCCAGTCCCTGATTGAAATTACCGGAGTAACACCTGCCGCTAAACCTGCTGGTGCTGCTGTAGCACGTCGTGGTTCCCGGCAGCGCACCCCTGAAGTTGGTGTAGTCAAGGATGAAATCATTCAACGACCCGGTGAAGCCCAGCGTATTCACGCCACCATTGTAATTGAACTCGCCGCCACTAAAGCGAAGGTTGTTGATGATGTCCTTGGCGTGATTAACATCTCCACCAAACTTCAGCGTGTGATCACCCATCGTATAAGTCATCGTATCGGCAAACTGGGTACGCCTCTCATCAGGAAACGCGACCCGTTCGAGAAAAGTCGGCATACCGAACGAGAAGCCGTTGGTGATAAATGTGTTCGGCGATCTTCCGCCAACCGAGTTGGTTGGTTCACCCGCCAGTGGCGGCTGACTAAACTCGTATTCAAAGTCCTGCCCGTACTGGAAGCGGGCCTCGTTGACGAATTTGCTTGAAATAGTTGAAGCGAGTCGCAGATTCAGGAATCTGGCGCGCACAAAGTCATCACCAAAATTATCTCTGGCGAGGGTGTTCGTCGCCTGGGTCTGGATGCCCGCGGGTGAATTCCATTTCAGCCAATTGAAGGTTGCCGTAAACACATTATTAGAATTGAGGTGCCAATCGACCTTCGGCAAAAAGATAAGATTGTCGCCGCGACGAGGAAGGGTGCCGGAAAGGCCGTTCAGGAAAGTGAGCGCGGTGTCGACTTGTGCGGCAGTCAATCCTTTGCCGGTCGTCAGCGCGTTGGTGGCGCTGGCAGTTCCCCTACTGCTACCCGCAACCAGTCCGGGGCACAAGGCGTTGGAGGTTTGGGTACCTAAGGCGGTGGTCAGCAAACATCTATCCGCAGTGTTCAAGAAATTGGGATCAGTAAATCTCGCCAAACCAGGAAAATTACGACGCTGTTGGTCGTAGCTGAAAAAGAAAAACACTTTGTCTTTCACAATGGGCCCGCCGATGGTGCCCCCGAATTGGTAACGCACGTCGACGGGTTTGATCCCGACAGGCGTGAATACGCCATTGACCAATACAGAGTTAGTTGCCAGCGGATTCCGGGTGCCCCATTTATTGTTCCGGTCATAGAGAAATCCCGAACCGTGAAGTTCGTTAGTTCCGGATTTGGTTACGGCATTCGTGACGCCGCCGGCCGAACGGCCGTACTCAGCAGAGTAACTCGAGGTGTTGACCTGAAATTCTTTGATTGATGCCTGGCTGATTACGTACGGGATGCGTGTGCGTCCCCGTTCTTCGGCGAAGAACGCCTGATTGTTGTCGCCGCCATCGACGGTGTTGTTATTCAACAGCCCAGAGATTCCGCGAAAGCTGATCAAGCCGAACGTTCCATCCGGAACTGCGCCGGGCGTAAGAATCGCAAAGTTGGACCAGCGCCGGCCGTTAATCGGCGATTCGTTAATCGTTGTTTGATTAATGTTACTCGAGAAATCCTGCTGCGTCGTATTGATAACTGGCGCCTCAGCGGTGATGGTTACCGTTCCGCCAGAGACCCCTTGGAGCGCTAGGGGAACTTCCAGATTCGTTAAGCGGCCGACCTCGACTACGACTGTGGGGCTGGAGAATGGGGAAAACCCGGTCGCATTTATGCTCACGGTGTAGGAGCCGGGATCGAGGTTTACAATTCTAAAGCCACCGTTGTCGTCAGTCGTTGCGGTAGCTTCTTTGGCGGTCCCATTGTTTTTTGCGGTGACCGCAGCTCCCGACACTACTTCCTTATTAGGATTCGTGACGGTACCACTGATGCCACCTGTCACCGTACCTTGCGCCATTGCGCTAACTGCGCAAAATGCGGTGACGAGCAGGGAAGCAAAACAGAAGCGTAGAAATTTACTCATAAGCGGAGAACTCCTTAAGGGGAAATCAGAATCGTTGAAGAACATGATGCGCCCGAACCATCGCGCGCAAAGCTAACTGAGACCGTTAAAAACTTTTTGGACTGCGTCTTTCGAAGGATTGACTGCCGAAAAGTGCAGAAGGCGGTTTCTATCATGTTGAGCGTTAACTGCGCAAGCATAAAACTATCAGAATTCAGTTCGCTTCTTACTTGCGCTCGTCAATTTTCGTCGACATTTTTCGTGGCCGCGCAGGAACTGCAATTTTTCGCAAGAATTGTGCCTCAAACGCCTGCGGAGCAGAATTGAACCAAGCGTTCGGTTTGTTGCGTCTAATCTAACCCCTGAAGTATCAGACCAAAATATTGCGGACGAGATTTTGGATTTTCTATGAAAATCTAAACTACGGCAGACAAAAAGTTCTTTAATCCAGGCGCGGTTGAATTTTATGCTACACGATTTCCACGATCATCGCGATTCCTTGTCCCCCCGCCGATGCAGGCTGTCGTGTCGCCCCATAGATGGCGTCGCCGGAAGTTTGCAACGCGTTGCCGACGATTGTGTGATCGATTTCTTCGGGCGCCACTCCCGTCGTTTCCAGCGCCGCACGGGCCGCGATTGCGCCGAGATCGATCGCCGAAATATCTTTCAACGCGCCAACGGACTCGCCCATCGGCGTTCGTTTCCCACCCAAAATGAAAACGTCTCGAGACATGAATTATGATTGCCCTCTCTTTGTTGGTAAGAACGTTCAGATCGAAACTAAACAAACTAACAGAGCCAAAAAATCGAGTCAATTTCGACCTTGTTGCAGCGGCGATCTGGATCACGCACGATGAGGAGAGGCGCTTGCAAAACGGCTCAGTTCCGAATACTTTTTAAGCAAGCATCTCAGAGGCCTCGCCCGATCTGCGCAGTAACTTCTGGGAGCAGATTTCTCAAAATTTTTCAGGAGTACCTCGAAATGAAAATAATTGGTTTGCACTCTTCGCCGATCTCTTCTCTAAGTCGTGACGGGTTCGGGAGCATTTGCCAAGAGCGCCGTCTATCAAGCATCTCAACTCCCAGCCGGAAGAACACCACGCTGCTGGACCAGGCCCGCAAGACTCCGATTTTCCTAACGTCCGTCTTGATCATCTTTATTTCTCAAGCCGTCGTTGGTCAGACCCAAAAGGATGTCGAGCGTGATCGAAACCGGGGTGTGGTCATGTTGGGACTGATGAAGGACTATTTGAAGGAATACTATTACGATCCGTCGTACCACGGAATGGATCTTGAAAGCCGCTTCAAGGTTTCTGAAAACAAGATTCATGAGGCCGCGAATATTTCGCAAGTGCTTGGCATCATCGCGCAAACGATGGTTGAGTTAAACGACTCGCACACGTTCTTTGTTCCACCTTCGCGACCGGTGGATGTCGATTATGGATGGAGAATGCAGGCAATTGGCAACCTCTGTCTGGTCACCGAAGTGGACGCGGACAGCGACGCGGCCGTTCAGGGCCTTCATCCCGGAGACCAGGTTCTTTCGGTTGATGGATTCAAGCCAACGCGCGAGTCGCTGTGGAAAATGGAATACAACTATAACGTGTTGAGACCTCAGCCGGGTAAGCGAATCGTCATACGCACGCCGGCCGGCGAGGAGCGGGAACTCGCGTTGAAGGCCAAGGTGGAAAAGCGGCCAAAGCAAATCAATCCTGAAGAATGGTTCAACCAGGCATTCAAGGATCAAGAGGATGAAAAGAAACTGCCGCGATACTTTGACTTGAACGCGGACGTCCTCATTTGGAAGCTGAGGCATTTCGATCTAACTGAAAGCAAAATGGCCGATATGATGAAGCGGGCAAAGGAACGCAAAGCCCTCGTACTCGACTTGCGCGGCAATGGCGGCGGACAGGAAGTAGCCCTACAAAAACTTATCGGCTACTTCTTCGATCACGACCTCACCGTCGGTGAGATGAAGCGACGGAAGGAAACTAGGCCTCTCAAAGCAAAGTCGCGTGGCGATAATGTGTTCAAGGGCCAACTAGTGGTGTTGATTGATAGTAATTCAGCCTCAGCGTCCGAGCTGTTTGCTCGCGTAATTCAAATTGAGAAACGTGGGACCGTCATTGGGGACCGCTCTGCCGGCGCCGTGATGCGCTCGGTATTCCGACCAGGAGCCCTCGGAGACATGAGCAACGGCAATATGATTTTTTACGGAGCATCCATCACCGATGCGGACATAATTATGTCGGATGGCAAGGGTCTTGAACATATGGGAGTTGTCCCCGATGAACTCGTACTGCCGACGCCCGTCAACCTTGCGGCCAAACATGATCCGGTACTGGCGCGAGCGGCGGCACTGGTTGGCTTCGAGCTAACGCCCGAGAAAGCGGGAGCGATGTTTCCGGCTGAAAAGGAGAAGGACTGATCAGTCGATGAAGCGATGTTTCTCGCGATAGCGATGCAGCAGCTCTTCGAGGAATCCTTCATAGGTGAACGTCGCCAGATCGTATTGAGGGCGAAGCTTGAAAAGGATCGGCATCGAAACCCGCCAGGCCATCCATTGCCGCGGATAATCTCTCAAATCCCAGCGCCGGCGCAAAAAATTTTCGACGACGGAAATCTCCGGCTCGGTTAACGTATTCACGTCCGCCGTGAACCGGACCGGCTGGCAAGTCCGCCTCAACGCAGGATCAGACACCGGCGACGCGAACACTTCGGCAAACGCCGGCGCTTCTGCCTCACGCTCACGCACGACAACCGTTCCGGCAACCAAATCGCCGACCCGCTGATCTCGCTCAGTGGCAAAAACTGAAATCAACCCGATGGAATAGAAAGGCGGCACGATGAAATCGACTACCCGGAGAAGATTTCGCACCATCGCTTCAAAGAAAGAAATCGGGCGGCCGTCTTCGCGAATCACGCGCAGCTTCAACCAACGTTTGCCGGGCGTTTGGCCGCTCCAAATCCACTCGAAAATTGCGAAATAACCGTTGATGATCAGAAATTGAATGATGACCAGGAGCGCAATTACCCACTTCGGCGCATTGACTAGTCGGTGCCCAACGTCCGCCGCATCAGAAATGATCAGAAATACGATCACGATCGTGATCAGCCCGACGATCTGGATCGTGTGATCGATGGCGCAGGCAATGAAGCGATTGCCGATCGACGCGAGCGCGAAATGAAGCGGCACGCGCTCAGGCGTTTCGATTACCAGGGTTTCATCTGAGGTGATTGCGGCGGACATTATTCGATCTGTTCCAGGACTCGCTTCACCGCTTCGGGATAAAGCTTATGCTCTTCAATCAAAATTCGTTCCGATAAACTTTCAACCGTATCGCCTTCGTGAACCGGCACATCGCGCTGCACAATAATCGGCCCGCCGTCCAACGTTTCGTCAACGTAATGAACTGTGCATCCGCTGATAGTTGCACCTTCATCCAAAGCTTGCTTCTGTGCGTTCAGTCCGGGGAACGAAGGCAGCAAGCTCGGATGAATATTGAGAATCCGGCCGCGATAAGTATTGATAAATTCAGAAGACAGCACGCGCATGTAACCGGCGAGACAAACGAGATCGATCTTTCGCTCACGCAACTCAGCGACGATCTGGCGATCGTGTTCCTCGCGAGTTCGACCGCGGCGCTCGATCACCAAACCTCAGCGTTCGGAATCGATCCCCCGCGAACTGCATCGGCGAGCGCGATCATGTTCGAGCCACGGCCGGAAATCAGAATTGCTATGCGCGCTTTCTGTGCGGATCCCTCGGCCATCTATTTTTCATCGGTGAAGATTTGCGCGAGATGATGGTTCAGATGATCGACATAGTCTTTCATCAAATACTCAAGCGTTACCGGTTCAGACTTCGGCACGGTCTTGAACGCAATCTCCTGCAACGTGTGCAAAGTGCAGGGCGTGTTCAGCTTCGATTTGTCGGCGTGCGCCATCACATGTTGCAAGTGGAGATTGTAAGCGCGCCAAAGCTCGACAAGTTGCGGCCACGGCGCGTCCTGGTAATGATTTGTTTTGACCCAGCCGTTCTGGTCGTATCCCGGAAACACGAGATCGTCTTTCAACTGTCCGAGGACGAACCGCGCGTGGTTGTTGGCCGCTGAATCGATCAGATGACCAATGATCTGTTTCGAAGACCAGTGATCTTCGGCGCGCGGTTGTTGGCTCTGCGGCTCGCTGATTTTCAACAGGCGGGGCGCCGCTGAGTCAATCGTTTGCTTGAAATTATCCAGCCATTGATCCATTTGTTACCTCAATATAATTCACAGTTTGTAGACTTCGCGGCGGTGGCCGATGCGGTGAATGACAATAAGATTCTCATTCTTGCGGACTTTGTAAATGATTCGATAGTCACCGACCCGGAATTTGAAGAATCCTGATAACGTTCCAACCAGGAGTTCGGGCTTGAGATCGTCGAAGTGTTCAGCGAGCCATTGAATACGATTTATGTCCGACGGGCGATTGATCGATCGAGCCGCGTAAGGTCAACTTCAGCGGCGTTAAGAATTCGCAGTTCATACATTATCTTGGTTAAGATCTAAACGCTCCATAATGTTTGCCAGCGACTTACCCCGGTTGCCGTGCTCAAAATCCTGCTCCTGACGCAAGAGTTGTTCACGCAGAGCTTCGTTTATTTCAAGCCCTGCGTCAGGATCTCTAAAAAACTCGCTTAACTTTCGCTCCACCGAGGCTTCAATCATTTCTCTTAACTCTTCGGGGCTCATCTCTGCAACCGTTGAACTCATGTCTACCTCCGACTAATCACCTGATTCGGATTCTAGCGGATCTTAACATCTCTGTTGCCCATATTCACCGCGCCTATTTCAAAAACTGCTATTCCGCGAGATTTAAGATCCGTTTTGATTGCTGATAGATTCGACTGATCGCAAACGATCACCATCCCAATTCCCATGTTGAAGGTGCGGAACATCTCGGCCTCTTCGACGTTTCCTATGCGCTGCATCAGAGTGAAAATTGGCAGCACTGGCCACGAGCTGCGTTTGATTTCAACGGCAGTTCCTTCAGGCAGAATGCGCGGAATGTTTTCCAGCAAACCACCGCCAGTGATGTGCGCGAGGCCCTTGATCTTTCCTGAATCGAGCAAGCCGGCAAGTTCGCGAAGATAGCTGACGTGTGGTTTCAAAAGCGTTTCGCCGATTGTCTCGCCGAGTTCATCGATGAAAGTGTCCGCAGTCTCTCCCGCATCTTCAAAGAAAAGTTTGCGCGCCAGCGAATAACCGTTCGTGTGCAAACCGACTGACGGCAAGCCCAGTACCACATCGCCCGGGGCGATCGTTTTCCCGTCGATGATCTTTTCACGGCCGACAACGCCGACGATGAAGCCCGCGACGTCATATTCGCCATCGGCATAGAAACCAGGCATCTCGGCAGTTTCGCCACCGAGCAGCACGCAACCATTTTCGCGACAGCCGTTAGTGATGCCTTCGATGATGTTCGTGACTATTTCCGGCGCGAGCTGTCCGGTCGCAATGTAGTCGAGAAAGAAGAGCGGCCGCGCGCCCTGGACGAGGATGTCGTTGACGCAGTGATTCACGAGATCGCGGCCGATCGTGTTGTGAACTCCGGTCGCGAACGCCATTTTCAGTTTCGTGCCGACGCCATCTGCGGAGGCAACGAGCACCGGCTGGCGCAACGATGGAAATGCCCCGTCAAACATTCCACCGAAGCTGCCAATTTCGGACAGCGTCCGCGCATTGAAGGTCGTGCGGGCAAGCTCTTTGATCTTTTCCGTCGCGCGATTCGCGGCATCAATGTCGACGCCGGCGTCCATATAGGTTGCAGATTTGGTCATAGGATGGTAACGACCACAAAGACACGAAGCGCACAAAGTTTAGAAATCATCTTAGTGCCTTGGTGGCTTCGTGGTTGACGGTTTCTGTTTTGGCGGTGGCCCAAAATCCCCATATGCAATAAAGCCGGACCGCGACGAATCATCCTTTTGTCCTTCGCGCCCTGTCCAAACATCTTCTGACGTTTCCTTCGCCGATTTTATTTCATAGAACTTCGCTGAGTCAGCTTTCCCGTGCGTGGTAATCGTGATCTCGCCTTGCAAATCCGTGCGATAGACTTTTGCATTTATCGCCTTCAAGCGATCGAGCACGCTCTGCGCCGGATGCCCATAACGATTCCAAGCACCGTCAGAAATGATCGCGGCTTCGGGTTGCACGCGCTTCAAAAATCCTTCAGACGTTGCGTACTTCGATCCGTGATGCCCGATCTTGATCACAGTTGCTTTCAAAGTTTGATCCTTGCCGACCAGCCGCGCTTCGCTCTGTTCCTCAGCATCGCCCATGAATAGCATCGAGAAGTCGCCGTAGTCTAAACGCAGCACGATCGAATTTGCGTTGGTGTCGTTGCCACCGCCCTTCATCATGTCTCTGGTAAAGAACGGCTGAGTCGGCGCGAGCACGGTCAGAATTGCCCCGCCGCCGAGGTCGTATTTCTTTCCGGGCTCAGCTTTGCCGTACTGCGCACCGGTTTTGTGCAAGGCGTCTTTATACTCGTCAAAGAAACTGTTTACGGACTTCACCTTGTTTGTTTTTGGCAGGATGGATGTGGGCGCAGATTTGGCTCCCTTTTTCGCCGGCGAAGGCGAAGGCATCGGCGTCGAAAGATCCACGCCATTGTCGATTACGTTCGCGACTTTGATCGCATTCATGACTTCATCGGCGCCGCCGATATGATCAGGATGAGGATGCGTGGCAATAAAGTAATCGAGCTTCTCAACCTTGTAACGCTTGAGCGCATCAAGGATGATCTTGCCTTTGCCGGCATCGCCCGCATCAATCAACACCGACGTTCCCGTGGGCGAGACGATCAGGATCGAGTCGCCTTCAATTGGCCCAACGTCGAGCACGTGGACTTGCAACTCGCCCGTAGGTTTCGGCGGCCGCGTGCGCCACCACGGCAGACCCCACTTGACGAAAGCAAACGTGCCGGCGCCGAGTAGCAGCACCAGCACAGCAATCGCACATCCGCATCCGCGAGTCGAGCGTTTCATGTTGGGGCATTACTTTACTACGTGCGGCGAGGTTACGAAAACTTCACTTAATTTCCTTTTCGGATCCGCGAAATCCGCGTCTAGCCGCGGCTAGTTCAATGCGTCCTCTTGATGAAATTCTAATGAGCCAACACGCTTCGAAGCTCACGCAACGCAGTTTCAATATTCACAGAGGTCACGTCGTAATGCGTCACTGCGCGTATCGCGGCGCCGAAACCTGACATCAGCACTCCGCGCTCGCGCAGTTGAGCGCAGATTCCATCGGCGGTCTGACCGGTATCAGCAACGTCAAAGATGACAATGTTCGTAACCACGTTTTCAGGATCGATCTTCACGCCGGGAAGTTCGGCAACGCCTTCCGCTAATCGCTTTGCATTAGCGTGATCATTTGGCAAAGCTTTGGGCGACTCTTCCAACGCTATTAATCCCGCGGCAGCTAACACTCCAGCTTGCCGCATTCCGCCGCCGAGTATCTTGCGCACCGTGCGCGCTTCGTCGATGAAGGCTTTCGTGCCGAGCAGAATCGATCCGACCGGCGCGCCCAAGCCTTTCGACAAACAAAACATCACCGAATCAGCCGGACGGGCGAGGTTCGCAACTGAATCTTTCAACGCCACCGCGGCATTGAAGATTCGCGCGCCATCAAGATGCACCGGCAAATTCATTTCGTGAGCGCGCAAGCAAATATCTTCCGTTCGTTCGCGCGTCAAAACCGATCCGCCCGCCAGGTTGTGCGAATTCTCGAGCGCAATCAGTCCCGTCGGCGCGACGTAGTATGCGCTGTTGTGATGAATTGCTCCTTTGATTTCATCCCACGTGAGAATCCCGCTGCCATCCTGGCTCTTCACCGGTCGCGCCAGACAGCCAGAAAATGCGGACATAGTGGCCATCTCGAAGTTGTAGATGTGGCCGCGCTCTTCGATGACCACTTCCTGGCCCGGTTTGGTATGCAGCTTAACGGCGGTTTGATTGCCCATGGAACCGGTCGGCACGAACAGCGCGGCTTCCTTCTCGAAGATTTCCGCCGCGCGTTCCTGCAAATGATTGACGGTTGGATCTTCGCCGTAAACGTCGTCGCCGACTTCGGCGTCAGCCATCGCGCGTCGCATCGCGGCTGTGGGTTTGGTGACAGTGTCGCTGCGTAGATCGATTAATGATGGCATGACTTCGGTCTGCGCCACAGAGGTCGCGGGCAAGACTCTATCACAAAACAGAAACCGAGAAAGCTCGGTCTTGAACAAAGATTAATGAACTGAATTGAGGAGAAATGAAGGAGGGACCAGCTATTCAGCGAGGAGGGTTTTGCGCTAACTCTCCTCGGTTTCGTTTTTTATCATGCGGCAGTTGCCGGTGAAGATCGCGCCCGGCCGCATTGCCAAAGAAGCGGTCGAAATGTTTCCATTGACTACGGCAGCGGGTCCCAACTCGACTCGCTTCTCAGCAACCACATCGCCGTTAACGGTGCCGCTGACGACGCAAACAGCGACATCGATGTTGGCATCTACTCGCGCAGAGTTATCAACAATCAGCGTTCCCTTATAAGAAAAGATCTTTCCCGCGACGAAGCCATTAATGCGCAGCATGTCCTTGAACGTGATCTCGCCATCGAGTTCAGGCGGCAGATCTTCCGAATTGTTTCGCGAGCGTTGCTTAATCGCGAGCGCGCTGCCCGCCGCGCCTAGTTGACCAGAGATAATTCCGTCGACGGGAATCATTCCCCGGTACGTCGCTTCTCCGGTTATCACTGGGACGCGCGTCTGAAAGCTCGTCTCTTTGGCTGATGGACTTTTAGTCGCCCTGGGGAAAGCACGAATCGGAGAAACTGATGCGTTGTCCTCGGGAATCCGCCGTGGTCGCGCAACCGGTAGGACCGTGCTTTGAAATTGGGGTTCTTCGACGGGAACGGAGCTAGGCTCTCTCACTAGAGCCGCCTTTGGGGACATCAGAGTTCTCCTCTAAACAATAATTAAGGGCCAGCAGAAACTCGACTTGTCGTGGGAAGAGCTCACTAAGCGGACCGCCGAGCGAGCGATTTTCCGAGAAACACCACCTTGAGTGGGGCGCACAGTATCACATGACGCGCAGTCGTTCAAGCCTTTATGGCCCAAGCCTCAACGTGCAAACAGGTCGCGTGCTAGAAGGCCTTCCCGGCTTCATTCTGAATGCGTAGCGCCAGCACATCATCGAACGCGCAAGTAGCCGCGCGCTTTGCCGGAGCTCCCAACTTCACGTCTTTCAAATCAACTGATTTATTGCCAATCAAGCGAGCGGAACCAAGCCTTACCAGACCCTTGCCATAGTCGACGTAGATCGGCACTAGCATCTTGAAATTGTCGCTGACACCTGACTGCGTTACGCGCGCCGTGATCGAAGTGCCGCCGTTGTTTAGTTGATACTCGAATTTGTAGCGTTGTGTCGGATCTATGAACGATGGTCGGGACACCAAAAAATAACGCGGGATCGCAAACCGAGTTTCCGAGCGTTCAACGTGCCCGCATTATTTCCTTGCTCGATTGTCGCGTCAAGCGCATTCGCTCTTCTTGTCAGCGCCAACTCACGCATGGCATCCTGTTGGCAGATGTCCGTCCCAGGAAAAACCAGGACCAGACTGCTGCGCCGCATGGGCGAAGCCATGAGCGATTTCCGCATGATCGAAGATGGCGATCGGATTATGGTGTGTTTGTCAGGGGGCAAGGACAGTCACGCGTTGCTCGATCTGCTGCTCGACGTGCAGCAACGCGCGCCGGTGAGATTCGATCTGCTGGCAGTGAATCTGGATCAAAAACAGCCGGGATTTCCGGCGGACGTGCTGCCGAAATATTTGCAGGAACGCGGCGTGCCGTTTCGCATTGTCGAACGCGACACATACTCAATTGTGAAGCGGCTGGTACCAGAGGGCAAAACGTCTTGCGCGGTTTGTTCGCGTCTGCGGCGCGGTATTCTCTACAACATCGCCGTCGAAGAAGGCTGCACAAAGATCGCGCTGGGCCATCACGCGGACGATATCATCGCGACCTTTCTGCTGAATCTTTTTTACATCGGCAGGTTGAAAGCGATGCCGCCCGTGCTGCGTTCCGACGATGGCCGCAACACCATCATTCGGCCTTTTGCCTATTGTCGCGAAGCTGATATTGCTGAGTTCGCCGCCGCCGCACAGTTTCCGATCATTCCCTGCGACCTGTGCGGCTCGCAACCGAATCTGAAACGCGCGCGCATAAAACGTCTGATCGAAGATCTCGAAAAAGAAATTCCGCATGTGCGCGCATCGATGCTGACGGCTTTAGGAAATGCAGTGCCGACGCATCTGCTCGATCCGAACCTGTTTGACTTCACAAAATTGTCGAGCGGCATCGGCGATGTCGAGGCTGAACTCGATCTCGCACTGGGCCATACCGACAGCGAGCCTGCGTTAGTAGCAATCGCTTAGAGGCCGGTCAGTACCGCCCGCGTAAGCGGGTGGAACAAAGACGCTCCTTTATCCCACCTGCTGACGCAGGTGGTACTGACATTCCCTTTGTGATTAAATCCGCCGCATGCCGACCAGTACCCAGCGCGAACTTGATCTAAAAGACTTTCCGGCCGGCACGGTCACCGAGTTCACGACGCTGGTTTGTCTCGCCTGCACCTTCGACATTTTCACCAAACAACTCGGGCTCGCGCCGCGCACGGCGTTCTCGGAAATCAAGCGTCACACGCCAACGATTGAAGAACTCACCAGCCGCAACGCGATGCGGCCGTACTTCGACAGCGAAGAGAAGCATCCGCATTGTCCGTATTGCGGTGCGGCCAAACGCTGGCTCGCGCGATTCGATACTTACGTGATCGAAGGGGGCAAGACGACGGACGCGCCGCGGCGTGCGCTCATCAAGAAGCTGCCGACCACCGGCGAGCAATTCGCGATCGTCGAAAAGAAATCTGATTCGCGGGCGGTGCTGTTTGAGTGGCTCGACACGCTGGGCGTCAATCTGGATCTCAACGACGAGACCTGGCTGTTGGACGCGACGCGAAAGTATCTCGCGCGTCGCGATCCCAAGACGAATTGGGAAGATGTGTTTACCAAAGTGCGCGTGGCGCGTCGTTCTAGCCGCGTGACCGAAGGTTACGAAGTTGATGGCTCGCGTTTGTTTCTGGCGCCAAGGATTTACGCCGAAGCGATCGTGATTCAATATCTCGTCAGCCGTTCACACGCGCACGGAGGACTAACGTCTGAAGGTCGTCTGACATTGATGGAGTTGATCCGGCGACTGCGTTACTTCGGCTATCTTGAACAGATCGGAATCACCGAGCGCGAACCCGGCGAAGTGTTTGAAAAGTTAATCGATCATCTGGCCGCGACGCATGACTGGTCGCGCGTCAGCGGCGGCAAGCCGGCAAAGAAAGTCAGCACCGGGAGCGGTAGCGACCGGGTTAGTCGCTCAAAAAAGTCTATTAAGAAAGCAAGCAAGACTCGCAAGTCAAAAACGGCGCAGCCCGAACCGGATGAAATCATTTCCGAGCCCGTCAAACTTCATTACCTCATCGACCGCCGCGATTTTCTGGAGAAAGTAAAAAGCGTCTACGCGAGTTATGCGGCCTGAGTTATTTTCACGAAGGTAATAGCTTGAGCCTGCGATTTGAGTGCGCGTCGTTGTGGTCGGCTTGATGCGAATGTGTTTCGCTTGAACTGACCCGTGAGAGAACTGCTTCGAGCACCGGCCGCATCTGCGACAATTGCTTGATTCGAATTACCAAGTCCCAGGCGCGTTCGAACTTTTTCCATCCCGCGCTGTAAAAAAAGTGCTTCAGCGAATGCTTTGTGGTTGAGTGCGCTGATGCCGCTTTGACGATCGAACCCCAGCGATAAAACGTACGGTACGCCCAATCGTAGCCGAGCTTCAATTCTTCTGGTGAAAGTCCAAGCGGTCGGTAAACCACGTTCCGGGTGTCGTAGAGATCCCAATTGTTTGTTTTCATTCGATTCTGCGCGAGCATTTCGGCGTAAAGTGCGGTGCCAGGATACGGGGTCAAGATATGAAACGTGGCGGTGGTGATTCCTGATTCGATGGCCCAATCGACCGTGCGCGCGAAGACCGACGCGTCCTCTCCGTCAAGACCAAAAACGAAGCTGCCATTGATCATGATGCCGAGACTATCGAGGCGGCGCGCGACTTCGCGATAAGAGCGACCGAGATTCTGGCGCTTGCCGGCAGCTTGCAGACTATTGCTTGAAAGCGTTTCGAAACCGACGAAGAGACTTCGTAATCCGGCGGCGGCCGCTTCTTCAATCAAGTCATCGCGCAGGATCGAATCGACCGTCGCGGCACCCTGAAACACTCGATTCATCCCACGCATCCCGCGAAACAACTCGCGCGCGAAGCGCGGCTTTCCGAAGAGATGATCGTCGAGAAAATACAGATGCCGTCCCGGCAGCCGCGCGATTTCTGCGAGCGCGTCATCGACAAGTTGTGTGTAGAATCCGCGTCCGCCCTCGAAGAACGCGTCTTTGTAACAGAAGGTGCAGTGGTGCGGGCAGCCGCGCGAAACGACGATCGAGTTCGGCACCAGGTAGGAATGTCGTTGAATCAGGTCACGGCGAGTCGGAGGGATTCCTTCCAAAGTTCGCACCGAAGACTCGTACCGACGACGCGGTTTCCCTGATGCAAGGTCACGCAGGAATTGCGGAAATGTGTATTCGCCCGGACCCAGAAAAATGGTGTCTGCATGCGGCGCGGCTTCATCCGGCAGCGACGTGACATGCAAACCGCCAAGCACGACATAAGTGCCGCGCGCGCGATAATGATCGGCTGTTGCGTAAGCTCGATAGGCGTTCGTAATGTAAACCTGGATGATGACAAGATCCGGATCGTCGTCGAGATCGAGCTTTTCGACGTGCTCATCCTGGAGAGAGATTTCGAGATTGGGATCGAGATATGCAGCCAGCGTCGCGAGCCCCAGCGGTGGAAACAGTGAGTACTTGATCGGCCGCCAGTAAGGACTGGTGGCTTCGGTCAGCGCCGGAAGAATCAGTTTGACTCGCTTAATTGATCTTGATGTTTTCAAGAAGACCTCCGAAGTCCGATCTGAAAAAGTGGTTTTCTTGTCCTTCTGTTTCGATCCAACAAAGAGCTTTGCCTAATAAAGCTAATCGGGCAAATTTTTTTGGCGCTAGGCCTTTCGCATGCGTCCGATCAAGGCTTCCATGTGATCGAGATAACGTTCGAGTGCGCGCCGGCCGTAGGTCGTCAAACTGAACTCGGTTTTCGGCGTACGGCCTGCGAAGGATTTCGAACAACTAATGTAGCCCGCTTCTTCAAGCTTGCGCGCGTGCACGCTCAAGTTTCCATCGGTTGTATTGACGGCGTGCTTCAGTTCATTGAACGTCAGCGATTCGTGCCCCGCCAGCGCGCTGATAATTCCCAAACGCAAACGCTCGTGAATCATGCGATCGATTTCGCGCGCGCTGTGCGGCGCGCCGCCATGAACGCCGCGAAGCTTTTCCTTTTCCGTCAGACCTCTTTTTATTTCGCGCTTGAGCGCACTTTGTTTAGCCACCGTATTTTCTCGCAATGATTGAACCAAAAATTATGTGCAGTCCGCCAAAGCCAGCCGCCAAAAGCCAGTCTCCCAATGACGCGGGCGCAAACAGCGCAACCGCGCCGAGCAACATGAAACAGATGCCCATCACCGGAACGACGCTCACTGAATACATGCCGCCGGTGACTACGCCCGTTCCGTAAAGCAGTAGCCAAACTGCCGGAATCGCGCTGAGTAGCCCCGCGCGAAACAGCGCGACGGTAAGAAGCGCCCCGACGATCATCGGCGGCGAAAGACTGAAGGCGACTTTGCGGCCTGGACCCGATAGCAGCGGCACTCCTGATGCGCGCGACTTTCGATCCATCAGCCACCCTGCAATCAGAGACGAAATGATCGCTTCCGCAACCCAAACAAAAAGCCAAGCGCGAGGAGTTGGTTGCTGCGCTGCTAAGTAAGTCGCTGCTAATGCAGTGACACCAATTGCGACCTGTCCCCATCCGGGAACGGCGGTGAACGCGGACGCGCGCTCCATCGTTTCGCGGATGTAACGCAGGTTGTTGATCGCTCGATCGTGGAGCGCGGGAGGCTGCTTTGATTGGGCTAGCGGCGCCATAATGATGCGTAGCCTACCGCGATCGGTCTATTGCGTCAAGTACTTTGCGCAATAAAGGAAAAATCATTGCTGGAATCTCTTATGGTTTCGGCCTGCAGCCGTTCCTCTACTTTCGCCTTGAAAGCTTCGTATCGTTTCAGAATGCCGTCAGCGATATAGTCATAATTCGATTGGACCCCAGAGGAAGGTGAATGAACCGCAACGGCCGGGTCGGCGGAGAGTGCTTGAGTGAACAGAGTGAAGCTCCTGTTGATTTCTCCATTCTCAGCGGCAACCCGGGCCAGGCCATATTGAAGATCGCCGACGAATGTTTGACGCACGATGGCTTTGCTTTGCAAGCCCTCATTAAATTTCTTTTGTGCCTCTTCTAGTTTTCCCGACAGCCACAATAGATATCCTTGAGCGGACAGGGCACCGATGTTGCCGGGGTTAATCCTGAGCACTTTGTCGTATTCTTCGATTAGACTATCAACCTGTTCCATTGGAATCTCATCCCGGATACGCGCTTTCCTTTCCGAGGATTGCGCCAAACGGTACTGCGCAATTTCGAAGGAAGAGTCGAACTCAGTCGCCTTTCTGAGGAAATTCAACTTTTTGTTGACGTCAGTTTCAGCCTCAGCCCGGACCAACCACCACAGCGGACTCTCGTCGCTATAGTTCGGTTTCGCAGCCCTCGCACTATCCAGAAACGATTTGGCGCGCTGGGGCGCCTTCAGGTAACAGTAGGCGAGCGCCGCGACCGTGTAGGCCATGGAAAGCATCTCGTGAAGTTGATCGAAATCCGCGCGACCACGTCTCAGCGCCGAGTCACTCGGATGAGTTAGGAAACCCATTAAAGTCCTACTATTGATCGCCGGCGCTGAGGGCCCGCGGTTCGTCGGCACCGCTCGGCACGTAATCACGAGCTCTGAAGGTACGATCCATTCGCTTTTCGAGTAGCGCCAGAATCGAAATGATCCGGTCTAGCTCTGCTGGTATTTCGAAAAGAGGATACTGTCGCCTGCTTGAAAATGATGAAATGATTCTTCGGTAGATTAGGGATCTGGCGAACCCGATTCGGGTATTGGCCTCCGCCATGAGCGAGGCTTTCGATAATCGCCACAGTGGCAACCAATTCACTCTCGCGAAGATCCTTGGCAACCAGCCAAAGATCCTAGTGTCAAAATATCGTTTGGCTTGCCGATAGAATTCGATCGCAAGAGCATAGGCATCGATCGTATTCGATCGTTCAAAATCAAAAGCTTCATGATAAAGCGCAACGGCGCGAAGATAGCTGCTCGGAAACATTTCGCTTTTCGTCTTCACGTCGTCCCTAATTTGTTTGTATATCTCTGATGCCACCCGCGAATAAACATGTTCGAGGAGTTGGTGATATTTGTCCGCGGTAAGGACACGTTCAGCTTCACCGGAACCACCATCGGTAAGCGCCACTTTGACCGGGTGGGCCATGGTCTCAGGCTTTCCCGGAGGCCCGATTCGAATTCGAGAGATAATTTGGAGAATCCATTCCCCATCTCTGTCTTCACGCACCGTGTAACTCCCGCGAACCTGCACGTGAGAAGTCAAATAGCTCCTGGCAGTTTCGGACAATTCCTTTTCTGCATTGAGCAAAGATAGCCGGCGAATCCGCTCTCTCACCCTCTGCATCAGATCGTGATTGAGCAGATGGAGACGATCTTCGGCGATGAGTTGAAGTCGATCTCCGGGGGTTCCGACTATCGGTTCGAAGGGTTCGATCCAGAACGTGTACGTGAAGGGTTCCTTTGACTCTTTGGCAAGCACACTCGTCCAGCGAAGCGTGAACCAGACGCCAAAGCAAGCAACGATCACTAGTAGTCCGATCGCTTCGGGGTTGGTGATCAGCGATCGCAATTGAAGATGAGCCAGTGCCTGAAGAGCCTGGCCAAATCTTCGAGCATAGTCACTACTGACGGCCGCGAACCCAATTTGAATCACGGCCGCTGAGATACCAACGACGAATCCGACCATGCCTTTCTGTCGACGTTTTAGGAGATCTGATTCAGCGCCTTTGATAAGCTTAAGTTGATCGGCGGCGGGAAATATATCTTGAAGCTTCATGATCCACTCCAATAGATTTGAGACCCGGTCAGTGAGCTACTCAACCGTGATCTTGATTGGCTTGATCAAGGGCTAGAGCAGTATTAGACCTGCTGTTCGCCGAGGAATTCCGTGAGTAAAGAGCAACGCGAGGAAAATTTTGCCTTCCCAAAGCACGTCTGTGCCAAGTGGCGCCTAAGTCGGACGACTCCCGTACGTGGTTAATTCAGCGAGCATGAGAAGGTCCCGAATGTTTATGAAAGAATCAACTGTTACGATTGCTGACGTACTTAGCGAGCAGATTCTAGCACTGGTTCCCGAACAATCAATACTAAATTTCGAGCCGTCATTTAACGCCAGGTTCCTTCATACGACCCCGGGGCTAGGGCACCAGCACGACCTTGCCGGTATTCTTGCGCGCTTCCAGGTAACGATGCGCATCGGCGATTTGATCGAATGGAAAAGCGCGATCGACGTAGGGTTGAACCCAACCTTCGGCCACGCCGCGCATGATCTCCTGAGTCCAGCCGCGAACCTTTTCGCCTTCGCCCCACATGTGTCCGAGATTCAAGCCAAAGACTCCTTTATTCCGATTCATCAACGCGAGCGGGTTAAAGCGCGGCATCTGTGCTACCGCTTTCAGCGCGCGGAGTTTGCCCCTGATGCCGGAAGCTGAAGCGACCGACATTCCGAACACGCCCATGCGTCCCGTTGCGCGCAACGCGCGATAACTTTTCTTCCAACTGTCTCCGCCCAGCGGATCGATCACCAACTCAACGCCTTTGCCCTGCGTAAGATCGATCAGCACGGGTAACCAATCCTGATTTCTATAATCGATCGCGTGATCCAATCCCCGCTGGCGCAGAAACTCGTGTTTCGACGCGCTCGCCGTTCCGAATGTTTTCGCGCCGATGTGCTTCGCGATGTCGAGAGCCGCGAGACCGACGCCGCCACCCGCGTTATGAATCAGCACAGCTTCGTCTTTTTTCAATCCACCCATCGACACGAGCAGCGCCCAGGCGGTGAGGTAGTTCACCGGGATCGCAGCAGCTTGTTCGAAGCTTAGACCGTCAGGCTTTTCAAAGATTTGTGCCGAGGAAACTGCAACCAATTCGGCCTGACCATTGAATCGCGTCATCGCGATCACAGGTTTGCCGATCAGAGTTCGCTCGACTCCGTCGCCAACTGATTCAACTAGGCCCGAAACTTCGTAACCCATGATGCAGGGCTTTGCTGGGCCATCGGGGTACAACCCCTGACGCGCGAGAATGTCGGCAAAGTTCAGCCCCGCGGCTTTGACGCGAACCGCCACCTGACCTTGAGTCGGAACTGGATCAGGACGCTCTTCGACTTTCATTACGCCGACGTTGCCGTTGCGGGTGGTGACGATTGCTCTCAAGCGCGAACTCCTTTCGAATCCGAAAAAAATTCGGGCAGCGACATAGCGCTGCCCAAAATCAATCTGCGGTCGATTGAAACCGGCACGACGCCGGCGATCCACTGGAAAGATGTTTGCCCCTCGATTAACCTTCCGCCGCCTTTGTCTGTGTCTTATTCGGTTGCGGCACAACGCGCAGGTAAGGCTTCAGAGTCTTCCAGCCACCCGGGAATTTTTCTTTCGCGGCTTCGTCAGAAAGCGCGGGAACGATGATTACGTCATCGCCGTCCTTCCAATTAGCCGGCGTGGCGACGCTGTAGTTCGCTGTCAACTGAATGGAATCGATTACCCGAAGAATCTCGTCAAAGTTGCGACCGGTGGACATCGGGTACACGAACATCAGCTTGATCTTCTTGTCGGGTCCAATCACGAACACGGTTCGCACAGTCATGTTATCTGCCGGGGTCCGCCCTTCGGATGTTCCCGCGACCGTGGCCGGCAGCATGTCATAGAGCTTCGCCACCTTGAGATCCGTGTCGCCGATGACGGGATAGTTTGGCGCGTGACCGGTTGCGTCCTTAATGTCATTTGCCCAGCGCGAGTGGTTTTCCACCGGGTCGACACTCAGCCCGATGACTTTGACGTGGCGCTTGTCGAACTCAGGTTTGATGCTCGCCATATAGCCGAGTTCGGTCGTGCAGACGGGCGTAAAGTCCTTCGGGTGCGAAAACAGAACGGCCCAATTGTCGCCGATCCATTCATGGAAGTTGATCGGACCTTCCGTTGTTTGGGCCGTAAAATCCGGAGCGGTGTCTCCTAAACGTAATGCCATGATCGATACTCCTTTGCTGAAAATCGTTTGTAGACATCGCTTGCGCGACGTCGAACTGAATGTGTTTGTCTGGTTTCTGTGTGAGGGATTCTCAGACTAAAACATAAGCAAGTCAAGGAAGATCGATGTTGTACTTCGTGAATAATCAGAGATTAGCTTTGACAGGATATCGATCCTATCGTACGATGGCTATGAAAATTGGGACTGGGGACTCCTGGTCGGCGAAGGGCTCTGGTGAAAACCGGAGCTTTTCGTTTTTTCAGGGAAAAATCTTCAAACCATGTATCCATCCAGGACCACGGTAAAACCGTTTTCGTATGACCTCGTAGGCTGGTAGAGGCTTTTTCGGATCGATTACGTATCGCGCTATCGGATAAGCGGCCAGGTCGGCTAGTTGCGTTCCCACAACGTTCATCGCTTTTGGTTTGAAACGTAAATGAAACTTTATCTTGCGGAATCTGTCTGCTGAATTATAGTAAGTTCCATATGTCACGATATTAAGAAAGCTTAGTCGCAGCTCATCATCCTCTTTCTTGCCTCGGGCCTCGGCGACTAGATATGCTTCGGTTTGGCCTTCCTTCTCGAGTAACGGCAACAGTCGCTCCAAAGCGAAGGTTAACGCGAGATCATATGGATTGGTTGCCTGCATTCCGTACTTCTCTTTGTGATCCTGCTTTTTAATAACCGACGCGATCAGATCGTAGCCAGGGACCGACATGATCTCATTAATCCGTTCGTAAAACGGTTGTCGCTTCGCTGGATCAGTGAGGAAGCCAAAGTCGCCTTGCGCTTTGCGAATGTCCCGAGAGTGGATTATCACGCATTCGTGCCCAAAATAATCAAATTTGAGACGGTTCACCATCGGCACGAGTTTGTTCTCGTAAGCTTCCTGCTCACAGACCATCATGACCAGAGCGAAGACAGGAAAGTCCTTATCCTCTTTCTCGAGCGAATGATCGCCAGCCTCATCAAGATATATGATTCTGGGCACCCTCACATTCCATTCTATTTATGAACATCGAGACGATTCGATTATTAACGAGCCACAATCGCGATTTTATGTTTGTTCGCCAGCTTAATCGTCTCTTCCCGATCGAACATCAGCGTCTTTCCGGCGGTCAGGCAAAGACACGCCGCGTGCGACCGAATCATCGATTCGATCGTGGGCACGCCCACCACGGGAACATCGAAGCGCATGTCCTGATCGGGTTTGGCGATCTTAACGACGGTGAGCTTGCCGCGCACAAGTTCGCCCGCGCGGCGAATCACGGCGTCAGTTCCTTCCATTGCTTCGATCGCGACACAGGCCCGATCGCGAATGACGATCGTTTGGCCCAGATCGAGACGAGCGATCTTGTGCGCGACTTCCAATCCGTACTCGATATCGCTGCGCTCGCGTTCGTCTGGCTCGCGTTTCGTGAGCGTGCCTTTCTGTGGAAGTTGATCCTGAAGAAAGAAAGTTGAATCGATCAGTTCGATTCCTTCTGCTGCAAGTTCGTCCGCGACGGCGCCGATCAGCGCGTCAGTGTTTCGGCGCGGCAGACGCAAGAGCATTTTCAGCATGCGCACATCGGGGATCGCGCGGCTGAAAATCTGCACGTGTTTGACCTGGCCCGCCATGATCGCTTGCTCGACGCGTTCGTCTTTGAAGAAGCGCAGCATCTTTCCGAGCTGCCCGATACCAACCCAGATAAGTTTGTCAGCGGTCTTTTCGATTGCCGGATCCGTCTCTTCGCGGATTGCGGCGACCGCAACCGTCGCGCCGGCTTTATGCGCGCCTTCGATTACCAGGAACGGAAAGTTTCCATTGCCGGCGATGAGACCGAGTTTCATTGCGCGTTACTTTACGACGCCGCGTTTGGATGATTCAACGAAGCGAATCAGTTCGTCGACTTCAGGTGAGCTGTCAATCTCTGCGCGCATACGTTCGATTGCTTGTGTAGTGTTGAGCTTTGCCGAAAGCAGCAGGTGAAAAGCGTGATGCAGCGCCGCGATCGTTTCGCGCGAGTAACCGCGACGCCGCACGCCAACTTTATTCAGGCCGTAGCACTTCGCGTGATTACCTACCGTGAGGGCGAAAGGCAGCGCGTCTTTCACCACGACCGAGTAACCGCCGACGTAAGCTTCGCGGCCGATACGGCAGAATTGGTGCACGCCGGAGTAAGCGCCGATGTTGCCGCCGTCTTCGACCGTTACGTGACCCGCAAGCGTAGCCGCGTTCGCCATGATCGCGCCGTTACCGATCAGGCAATCATGCGCGACGTGCGCCTGGGCCATCAAAAAACAGTCGTCGCCGATGCTCGTGATTCCGCCACCGCCTAGCGTGCCGCGATGCACCGTGACGAATTCTCGGATGCGATTGCGCTTGCCGATTTCAGTTTCAGTCTCTTCTCCGGCAAATTTCAAATCCTGCGGCGGCAGTCCAATCGAAACGAAAGGATAGATATGAGTTTCGTCGCCGATGCGCGTGCGTCCATCGATGACGCAATGACTGTCGATGCGAACTCTGTTTCCGAGCACGACATCGTGGCCCACAACTGTGTATGGCCCAATCACGCAGTCGCTGCCAATTTGAGCATTTGGACTGACGACCGCGGAAGGATGAATTTGACGCGACTGACTTTGAATTAATGGCGCGCTCATGTCTATGAGGTTGGGCGATCGGCGATCACGCTGGTGAGTTCCGCATCGGCGCAGAGCTGGCCGTCGACCTTTGCTTCGCCGTGCATCCGTTGAATACGCGGCCCGAATCGCAACGCCGTTACTTCCAAAACCAGTGAGTCGCCGGGAACGATGGGCCGGCGAAAGCGCGCTTCGCGAATGCCGGTAAACAGGACCAGTTTTTGATCGCGATTCTCGATTTCGCGCAGCGCCAGGATCGCGCCGCATTGCGCCAGCGCTTCAATAACCAACACGCCGGGCATTACTGGCGCACCCGGGAAGTGCCCTTCAAAAAAAGATTCGTTAACGCTGACTTGCTTGATGCCAACGATTCTCTCGAGGGGCTTTAGTTCAATGATGCGATCGACCAGCAGGAAGGGGTAGCGGTGCGGCAGTAATTTCTT
Organism: Acidobacteriota bacterium; assembly: GCA_003222895.1. Classification (GTDB taxonomy): domain Bacteria; phylum Acidobacteriota; class Blastocatellia; order Pyrinomonadales; family Pyrinomonadaceae; genus UBA11740. Next base: position 36,043 of record QHXI01000094.1, read on the forward strand.
GATGCCTTCGGAATCGAGAACTGTTTCCATAGGATTCGTTTCAGTGCCGCGAGCGTGACAGTGGATCAATCATCCAGCGCCCGGTCGTGCATCGCCAGCGGCTCTGACGCTTACTTCGGAGTTGTAGTTGAAGCTGTCGCTGGATTCTTCAGATTATAATCCGTGATGAATGCTTTGGTGATATCGGTGCTGTCTGAGGCAAACAGAATTCCTTCGATCTGGCTGCCGTCGATCACCAGCGTGATGCCGCGCGATTTTGCGTATACATCGAGGGCTTTGCCGACATCGTCTTGCAGCGGCGCAAAAATCTCGCCGCGGCGTTTTTGATAATTGGTCTGGCCGTCTTCTCCCTTGCGCTGGTATTCCTTCTTCAGTTGATCAACCTGATCGAGCTTAGCCTGGACTGTCTTTGGATCCACTGGCGCGGTCGACTTCTGCAGCTTTGAGATTTCCTCCTGAAGCTGATTGATCTTCTGCGCCATCTGATTCAGATCGTCCTGCGTCTTCTGAAACTCGGCGTTCAGTTTGTTTAGCAGCACCACGAATTTGGCGATACCTTCTTTCGGGTCCTGAAAAGCTGCCGAGAAGATCACCGCAACTTTTCCCACCGGTACATTCACAGCCGCAGCCCGGGTTGCCGGCGGCGTCTGAGGTTTCGGCTGCGTTGCCGGTTGGGCGACGGCGTGCGAAATGGCGATCAAAGCGAACGCGATCGCCAGCGAAAATTTCGTAATGACTCTCATGTCCTAATGCTCTCCATCAGTCTTTAAGTCGAAGATGCGGAGGCGTTGCCGGCGGCCGCACCTCCGCATTCATGACCGAGGCTGAAAAAATCTGCTACGGCTGCGTCGTCAACGAAGCAGTCGAAGGATTCTTGCTATTGAAATCAGCGATGAACGGCCTGGTGATGTCCAACGATTCGGAAGCGCTCAGGATTCCCTGAATTTTGGTGACATCCAAAATCAAAGTGATGCCGCGCGCCTTAGCGAAAACGTCCAGCGCCTTGCCGATTTCTTCGTAAACCGGACCAAGCATGTCCTGCAGACGCTTTTGATAAGCGGTTTGTGCATCCTCGCCCTTGCGCTGCAGGTCCTTCTTCATCTGCTCGATCTTCTCCTGCTGCTGAGCGCTGACCTTTGGATCCTGCACCGGTCCAGCTCTCTGCAAATCCGCAGTTGCTTTGTCGATCTGTTGCTGAAGGTTTGTTAATTCAGTCCGTCGCGGTTGAAATTCACCCTCGACTTTTTTCGCGGCCGCAACCAGGCGAACGATACCGGCCTTCTCATCCAGAAAAGCGTCGGTATCTACGAGCGCGATCTTCGCTTCCGGCAAAGTGGTTGAAGTAAAGCGACTGCGGCTATCGCACGAAAGATTTTCATAAGTGTGTCGTAAAACTCCTTAACAGTAATTGAGCGGCGTTGTGATTCAACCAGTTTAGTTGTTCATGCCGCCGGTTTGGTTTGCCTGGTTGGACCGGCCGTTGTCGGGCGCGGTTTCAGTCAACTAAAAAGTGCGCCCTACGCTGAAGCGAAAGACCGACTTTTTCTCGTTAAAGAAGAACGGAAATCCGTTGATAACCTGATCTTTGCGAGCGTTCGGATTATAAGCATAAATAAGCCGAAAAGGCACGTTGAGAATTGGAATCTGGAAGCGAACTTCAGCGCCCATGCTGCTGCGAATGTCGTTGAATCTTGCGAACAAGCTTTGGTTAAGACGCACGACCGTATTTCGTTGCGCCTCACCGCGCAGGAAAACCTGCTGCAGCCCGAACGGGAGACCGGTGAGTGGATCGATAGGCCCGGTTCGCAGTGCTTGATCATATTCAGCGCGGGTGATCAGTCGGTTGTCGCGCGCGACCAAACCGAATGCCGGCGACAGCGCCAGGTTGCTGAAGTTTTGACAAGCAGCCAGCGTCGTCAAAGTCACCGGAGCGATGCCGCCACTGCCGGACAATCTTGGGCACGCAATGAATCCGCTCGTCGACAGGAATGGATCATCGGCGAGGAATTCTGTCGAATAAGTCTGATCCCTCTTCGAACGCAGGTTGAATGCAGAGCCTACATCGACGTAGAGTGCGGCTTGCACGGTTCGTCCCACGACCGGAATGCGATATTCAAAGTTTCCGAGGATTTGCGTGTCAGCACCGGTGGCGGTATAAACCCGCGGCAGCGTGGCAACGTTACTGCCCGTCGAACCGGTGAACGTGCCGATGCTGGTGAGATTCGCTGGTAAACCTGGGACCACATTGGCCGTACCAGTCAGATTCGTCGCTAAGACGACGTTGCGAGAAGTGACGTAGTTGTCGAGCGGCGTGACCGGGCTAATCGAACGCACGTTGTAGCCACGAATCGTAAATTCATCGCCGAGGAAGAAGCGCTCGTAAATCGGCACACCATCGACGAACGCCAGCGAGTTCGCATTCCGAACCTTCGCAGTCTCCGCGAAACTGCCAACCGTTCCCGCTAAAATCCGGAAGCCGAAAACTTCAGGATATTCAGAACGCTTTTTGCGAATCGGCATGAAGTGCGTGAACTCGAGCGTCGGCTCGTAACTGCGGACATCACCGCCTAATCCGGCGAATCCCAGCGACGCCGACAGCGAAGTGCCTTTTGTCGGATCGATGTTCGCGTTGCGCGTGTCATAGACGAAAGTGCCAGTCGCGCGGCTTGTGATTATGTTCGGCTGCCGATAAATCACCGGAATAAATTGCGTTGTTTGTCCGGAAGCGTTAACCGTCGGGTCCTTCACGCTTGATTGCGCCAGCTGATAAGACAAGCCGATGCGCGAAAACTGTGTGAATGGCCGCTTGCGATAAAACTCGGACAAGGGTGCGCTGGCGAAAATCGAAGCCCCGAGCGAGTTACGCGTGAACAGGTTTTCTTCGCTCGTATTAAGGAAATCTAATAACGAGCCGCTCAAACCCTGCTGAGCCGACGTGTTTTGAGAAAGGAATGTGCCCTCGCCAAAGAACTTTTGCGAGTAAGCGAAAACGGTAAAGCCGGCCGTGATTGGGCGATTCCTGATGTAAGGTTCGGTGAACGAGAACTGGAACGATCGCTGCCGGTTGCCGGCCGCCAGATTTAACGAGAGCACTTCGCCGCGTCCGAACAGGTTATTTGTCGAGTATTCAAGTCCGAAGAATGATCCGCCGATTCCCGAAATGCCGCCATTGAAGGAAATCTGCTGGCGTCCTTTCTCAGAAACTTTGATCGTGACATCGACCAATCCTTCTTCTTCATTGGTGCGAAAGTCTGCGTCTTTGTCTTTATCGATCGGATTGAAGTAGCCGAGCTGGTTCAGGCGCGTAATCGAAAACTCGTAATAGTTCTGGTTGTAGATGTCGCCTTCATTCATCAGCACTTCGCGACGCAGCACGTTGTCGCGCGTGAACGTGTTGCCGGTGAATTCCAGACGACGCAGCGTGAACTGTTTGCCTTCGTCGATGGTGATCACAAAATCAGCGACGCCTTCGTCAGGCTTGGCCGGATTGTCTTTAAAGGTCGGATTGACTTCCGCGGTGTATTGAATGAAGCCTTGCGTGCCGTAAGCCTTCTTCAAATTCTCGAACAGTCCTTTGCTCAGCGCTTCACCGTTGGCAACTTCACCTTTTTGCAGTCCAATGAAGGCCTTGATGACTTGTTCAGAGAAGATCGAGTTGCCTTCGATCTTCACGTCGCCGACGCGATAGAGCTTGCCGTCAATGATCGGCACCGTGATTCGCAGCGTGTCATCGACCGACGAAATGAATGGCAGCGGCAGGATCGGGAAACCAGTGCGACGTTTGCCCAGGCCTTCGATGCGCGGCTCGCCGTGACGGGACTGCAAATAGCCTTTCGATCGCATGTAGGTGTCGATTTGATGCAGATCGTATTCCAGCTTCTGCCGATCGAGAATGTCCTGCTCGCGAAAGCGAGTAATCAGTCCCGCTTCCTTCACGTACTTCATGCGCGAGCGCAGCGCCCCGCTCTTGAAAACTTTGCTGCCTTCGAATTGAATCTCGGCGACGCGCACGCGCGCGCCTTCGTTGATTACGAAAGTGATGGCGCTGGAAGTTGCTGATACTGCTTCGACGTTGGCGCTGACAATCGCATTCGGATGACCCTTGGCGGCCAGCATTTCTTTCACAACGCGCTCGGCATTCTTAACTTTTACTGGATCGAGAATCGATTCCTTGGACACGCCGACGCGCCGCTCGCGAAAGGTCTTCAGCACGTCCGACTCGGCAACGCTTTTCAATCCTTCGAATTGAATGTCGCGAATGATTGGCAACTCTTTAACTTCAAAGACGACGCGAACGCCGCCGCGAGGTGCGTCCTCGATCGTGACGCGCGTGCCAACTCGATCAAAGAAAGCAAGGGAAAGCAGTGCTTGCAGATCGCGCTCGATTTGCGCCTGGTTGTAAGGATCGCCGGCCCGCGTCTGAATGTAATAAAGGATGTCGTCTTTCCGCAGACGGCGATTGCCGATGATGTCGACTTCTTCGACCAGGCGTTGCGGGGGCTGTTGGGCGCGCACGGGCGCGGGGACTAAGCAAAAAGTTAAGCCGATCACCAGGCTGATGGCGGCGAGCAGAACGACGCGATAAAAGTGCATAAGTGACGGTACCCTTAGAGTTTTCTCTGGGGACTGCACGCAAGTGTATGAAAGATTCAGCGTATTAAGTAACAGAAACCCGCGTGATAGCAAGGACGCTCTGGCGAAATGTTGAGCTGTCCCATTCGTCGATCCGCGGGTGCAATCAAATTATTTCAAGTAAAGACGCGCGATGGCTGAAAGTCTGGGGAGCACTTTGATTCGCCGCAGCCTTCACCCGTTGCCAACTTTCCGAAGCCAACAAAGGGGCGCATTATAACGGGAAAAGAAAGCGAAAGTCCAAAGTGGAGCACACTTTGGACTTGGTTAAATCATACAAAACGCTGGCTCTCATGGGGTGAGCACCAAATCGTTGACGCGCTCTTTGCCTTCCTCGTCGATCGTGATCGAGTGGAAATTCAGATCATTTCCGTCGACGAATATCTCAACCAGCGAAGCGTCGGCGAGATGGCCTTGAATCAGTGACTCAGACAGAGGATCTTCGACGTATTTTTGCAGGGCGCGGCGCAAAGGACGCGCGCCGTAGGAACGGTCGGCGCAGGTCTTGTTTACGATCCAGCGCTTCGCGTCGTCGGTGAGACGGACAATAAAGCCATGGTTCGTCATCGTCGCGTTGATTTGATCGACCTGAAGCTGAAGCACGTCGAGCAATTCCTCATCGCCCAACTCATCGAAGATGATTATCTCGTCGAGACGATTTATGAATTCAGGATTGAAAGTCTGGCGTACGGCGTTCATCACCATCTCTTCCAGCTTGGTGCGCGACACATCGTTTGAACCCTGGAAACCCAGCGCGCCTTTCTTCTGAATAAATCGCGCGCCGATGTTCGACGTCATGATGATGATCGCATTCTTGAAATCGACCGTGTTGCCCAGCGCATCGGTGAGAATGCCATCTTCGAAGACTTGTAGCAGGATATTGAAAATGTCCGGGTGCGCTTTTTCAATCTCGTCAAACAACAGCACTGAGTAAGGCGACCGCTTGATCCGTTCGGTTAATTGCCCGCCTTCTTCATGGCCCACGTAGCCCGGCGGCGATCCGATTAATTTCGAAATGGCGTGTTTCTCCATGAACTCAGACATGTCGAAGCGAATCATCGAACGCTGACTGCCGAAGAGAAATTCCGCGAGGCAGCGTGCAACCTCGGTTTTGCCGACGCCGGTTGGACCAAGAAACAGAAACGACCCGACCGGACGATGCGGGTTCTTCAATCCCGCGCGCGAACGGCGAATTGCCCGCGCCAAAGCTGAAATTGCCGGCCGCTGCGAAATCACTCGCTTGTGCAGCTCGGCTTCGATGCGCAGCAGCTTCTTTGATTCCGCTTCTTTTAGCGAAACGATCGGAATGCCCGTCCAGCGTGCGATTACCTCTTCGATGTCCGTGCGATTTACCTCGCCCATTACGATCTGGTCTTCGTCGTCGACGATCGGGGCCTGGGCGCGGCCATACGTCGCGCGCTCCCATTCACTGAGCGAAGCTGACAAATCGTCCAGGCTGCCTTGTTCGGCGCGAACGCGCAGCTTCACGCGCGCGCCGGCTTCGTCGATCACGTCGATCGCTTTGTCAGGCAAAAATCGATCGGGAATGTAGCGCGTCGATTGGCGCACTGCGGCTTCGAGCGCGTCGTCGGTGTAGCGCACCTGGTGAAAACTTTCGTAGCGCTCGCGCACGCCTTCGAGAATCAAAACAGCTTCGTCTTCGGATGGCGGCGGAACCTTAACCGCCTGAAAACGCCGCTCGAGCGAGCGATCCTTCTCGATTGATTTACGAAACTCAGCAGGCGTCGTCGCGCCGATGCATTGAATCTCTCCGCGCGACAGCGCCGGCTTCAAAATATTTGCCGCGTCGAGCGATCCTTCCGCCGAACCTGCGCCAACCAGGGTGTGCAACTCGTCGATGAAAACGATGTACTGCGGATTGTCGATCAGCTCGCGCATGATTTGTTTCAAGCGCTCTTCGAACTGACCACGGTATTTGGTCCCCGCGACAATCAAACTGATGTCCAGCGAAAGGATGCGTTTGTTTTCCAGGAAGGACGGAACCTCGTCGCGCACGATCCGCTGCGCGAGTCCTTCGACAATCGCCGTCTTGCCAACTCCCGGCTCGCCAATCAGAACCGGATTGTTCTTAGTACGACGGCAAAGAATCTGAACCACGCGCTCGATTTCGCCATCCCGTCCAACCAACGGATCGAGTCGATCGTTCGAAGCATCCTCAGTCAGGTCGCGCGAAAATTCGAGCAGGTGCGGAATGTCTTTGCGATGACGCGCATCGGCGCCGGTCTGTCTCGCAATCTCATCGCGCACGGCCGCGAGTCGCAAGCCACGCTCAAATAAGATCTGCGCAGCCATCGAACGCTCTTCGCGCAAGAGCCCCAGCAGCAAGTGCTCGGTGCCGATGTGTCGATGCTGAAGGCGATCGGATTCTTCATGCGAGTAATGCAGCACGCGCTTCGTCTCCGGAGCAAGCGGCAACTCGACTGAAGTGGGAATTCGTTCGCGCAAGAGCGTGCGACCTTCGATCTCTCTGCGAATTGATTCGATCGTGATTTGCGCGCGCGGGAAGAAACGGCCCGTGAGGGTTTTGTCTTCCCGCATCAGACCGAGCAGCAGGTGCTCAGGCTCAATCGCCGGCGCCCCGAACTGCGAAGCTTCATAACGAGCGAAGAAAATTACCCGGCGAGCTTTTTCTGTATAGCGTTCGAACATTCGTTACCTGCTGAGTCTTCGGATTACGGGCGCGTCGTTGCGACCAGGACGACGCGGGCATTATAGCGCACGGCGCAAGTCGCACGAAGGAAAAGCGACGTGCCCTGTCAGTGGGGTGAATCCGGCTCGGCGACTTTCAGCATGTAAGCCTGGTCAACTCGGGCGGAAACTTGCGCCCCCTCGATCGGCGTAAAACCAAAATGGGTGTACAGACAAATCGCCGCTTTTAAGACGCTGATCGTTTCCAAAACGATCCTTTGATAGCCGAGCCTGCGTGCATGATCCACCGCACGTTCCAGCAATCGCCGACCCAAACCAAGCCCGCGAATTTCCGGCGTGAAATACATCTTGCGCAACTCGCAGGTTGTGTTGTCAAGCCGAAAAAGGCCGTACGTGCCGAGCAAGTTTCCGTCGCGATCTTCAAGCACTTCGAAGATGCCACCCGAACGCAGGTAACTCTCTTCAAGATCTTTCAAGTCTGAATCTTTTGATTCGAGATCGAAAGGTAGATTGAATTCTGAGAGAACTCCGGATACAAGCGCGACCACTCGATTGCAGTCGGCGTTGGTGGCCACGCGAATTATTACCTCGTCAGGATTTCGAATCATTATGAGCCTGAGTTGCGAGCCGCGACTTTCGTTGGCCGCGGCGCGCGATGTATCCGAACCGGCAGACGCGGCGCGCAACACAACTTGTTCAGACGCTCGCGGTCGGCTTGCATCTTCTGATCATTCGCGAGCGACGCCAGCACGCTCTTCAAAACAGTCGCTGCGTTTTCATCTGGCGGTTCCGCCAAACGGTAATGCATCCACTGTCCTTCGCGGCGCGCTGAGACGATGCCTGCGCGTCGCAGGTATGCCAGGTGACGGCTGATCTTTGGTTGATGAGTTCCCAGGATTTCAGTGAAAAAACAAACGCACACTTCATCGGTGCGCATTAGGTTCAGCAGCCGCAAACGGGTGTGATCGGCCAGAGCTCGAAAGAACCGCTCCATATCAAAAAGTTTCGTATTCTTACTCATAGCGAGATAAATCTTATCACAGAATATATATGCCTTGACATATATTCTCGGCCAGGCCTATGCTTGCGCATACGCTTAGGCATATATATTCGCCGCAGCGCAATTTGAAAGGAGAATCAGTTCAATGTCTGCAAATATTGAAGAAGCTGTCCGATCGAGATATGGCGCGGTGGCCGTCAGCAATTTGTCTTCGACGCATGAAGGCGTGCGCGCGGTCGCTGAAGCGTTTGGATATTCACCGGAAGAATTGGCGTCGATTCCGGCCGAAGCCAACATGGGTTTATCCTGTGGCAATCCAACTGCCACGGCGAATTTGCGCGAAGGCGAGACCGTCGTCGATCTCGGTTCGGGCGGGGGGCTGGATGTGTTTCTCGCGGCGGCCAAAGTCGGACCGACGGGCCGCGCGATCGGCATTGACATGACGCCAGAGATGGTCGAGCTGGCGCGCCGCAACGCCGCACGCGGCGATAACGGCGAGCCGTTCACGAACGTTGAATTTCATCTGGCGACCATAGACAAGTTGCCGCTCGCCGACAATTCAGTTGATTGCGTGATCAGCAACTGCGTGATCAATCTCGCGCCCGACAAGCCTGCGGTGTTTCGCGAAATCGCGCGCGTGTTGAAGCCGGGGGGGCGATTAGCGGTAAGCGACATCGCTCTGAAGAAATCACTTCCGCGCGAGATCAGCCAGGATATGTTGGCCTATGTTGGCTGCATCGCTGGAGCGATCCTCATCGATGATTACAAGGGCGGACTGATCAAAGCGGGCTTTTCGAATGTCCAGGTGATTGACTCAGGCGCGGACTTGAATGCCTACGCGAAGATCGAAAATCAGTCCGGCTGCTGTTCATCGGCAGCTACGCAAATCGAAAATCAATCGGGATGTTGCGCTCCTGCTGTTAAGCCAGAAGCGGAATCGATGTCAGCGGCGGCTAGCTGCTGTGCTCCTGCGCAAATCGCAGAGGGCGATGCAAAACTGTTCGCAGACTTTACCGCGTTGCTCGCTCGCTACAATGTAAACGACCATGCGGCCAGCGTGAAGGTTTACGCGATTAAGTGAGTGCTAACTCTAATGACCAATCAGGATTCCTGACAGAGAGACAGGTAATGAATCAGCCGGCCTGGTTGCCTTTAATATGTCTTTCAGGTCCAGTTCTAAAGTCTGTCTTTCGGCGCGTGCGTGATGAAATCAAAGATCGACTCCTTGCCTTCCTCGTACTGACAACTTCTAATTCTGACTGACTCCGATCGTTCAGGATGAATGATTAAGTCATTCGCCCCTTCTCTTGCTGTAGGTCTTACTTCTCTATCGTCATCACTTAGCTCCTTCCTGCCATGTGGCACAGCCCTCGCAATTGCCAGCAGTGCCCTTGGAGTCTCTCCATGTGGCAGCTCTTTTCAAAGCAACACCGCAAGGCGGCAACACCTCGTCATCGTTCCCCCGATAGAGCGATCGAGCACTAGTTGCTGAGAAAGAAACTCGGGCCGGCATGCATCACGGCCGGCAGATAACAAGGATCATGAAGATGAAAAAAAGAAAAGCCCCCGTCACTGCATGGATCACTACTTTGGCCCTGTTGGTTTCAATGTTTGCGGGCCTGACGTTCAGTCAACGCACTTCAGCGCAGAAGACTAATCGCGAAATTACGAGCCAGGCTGATGTTAAGTATCCGCTGCTTTCGAAGTATGCGACGGATTTAACGCTGCTGGCGCTGAACGGCAAGCTCGATAAGGCTAGCGATCGCGACGCTGATGTGGCGCGCGTAATTGCGAGTCTGTCGGCAACGTCGAAAGCTCCGGTAGTCGTCAGCGAATCCGATCTCGACCGCGACGCGATTGCTCGCGGCGTGGCGATTAAGGTTGCGTTTGGCGATGTCCCGGACAGTTTGCGCGATAAGCGAGTCTTTCGTCTGAGTCTTGACGCGCTGGCCAAAGGCGCGCGCACCAGCGACGAATTTGCAACGCGCGTTCAATCCGTGTTCGCGGAAGCCGCGCAGGCTCAGGGCCGCGTCATCCTCTTTGTCGATCAGCTTCATCAATATGCCGGCGCGCATGCCACGGCGATCGCCTCGGCCGCAGTCAAGGAAGCTATCGAAGCAAATCATCTTCGAATCATCGGCGGCACTTCGCCGGAAGCTTACGCCAGCTACATCGCTTCGGATGAAAACGTGGCAAAGCTGTTCGAGTCGATCTCGATCGATCGAACGTTGGATAGCGCGTCAGAGACCGCAGCGAAGGGCAAAGACAAACGTCACAGCCCGATCAACGAAGAATTCGAAGGCGAAAAAATTTCAAGCGACATGCGCGAGTTGATGCGGAGCGCCGGCCGGAACGGACACGTGACGGCGATCCTGCAAGTTAACGACGTCAACAGCCATGAAGTTCGTTCCTTGCTGGCTCGCAATGGCGTGTTGATAAGCGACAGCCTGGCCAGGCTTGGCACGATGAAAGTTGATCTGCCGGTTCAGGCTATCGAAGCGCTGGCGAAGAGCAATTCAATGAACTTCATTTCACCTGATGCCAGGATGCTGAATCTTGATTATGGTCACGTCGTAAAAACGACCGGAACCGATCAGGTCCGCAACCCGCAAAGCGGATCGCTGCTGGGCAATCTTTTGGGCAGCACCACGATTGACGGCACGGGCATTGGCATCGCGGTGCTCGATTCAGGTGTGGATACCAGTCACGCGGCCTTCACGGGCAAAGGTATTCTTGGCACCGGCTACCGCATTGTGTTCAATAAGGACTTCACCGCTGAAAATAACACAAGCACTGACCCTTATGGACACGGCACGCATGTGTCCTCATCCGCCGCCGGCATAAGTACGACCAATGGCGATACCTATCAGGGAATTGCTCCCGGCGCCAGCGTTATCAATCTTAAAGTCCTTGATAGGACTGGCGTCGGGACAATCTCAAGCTTGTTGGCCGCAATGAACTGGATCATCAGTCCCGTTGATCCAACCAAGGCGGTCAGCTCCACCAACCCGCTGAACAAAGACAAGTACAGCATTCGCATCGTAAACATGAGTCTCGGCGCGCCGGCTATCAATTCTTACAAGAACGACCCGGTGTGTCGCGCGGCGCGCGCCCTGGTTGACGCAGGATTGGTTGTCGTCGCTGCTGCCGGTAACAACGGCAAAGATGCGAACGGCAATAAGATTTATGGACAGATCCATTCGCCCGGTAACGAGCCTTCCGTGATCACCGTCGGCGCTGCCAACACCTTCGGCACCGACGCGCGCGCGGACGATGGCGTAGCAACTTACAGCTCGCGCGGCCCGACGCGCAGCTATTACACTGACGCGAGCGGCGTGAAGCACTACGACGATCTGCTCAAGCCCGATCTTATTGCGCCGGGCAACAAGCTCATCTATGCGGAAGCCGATTCGAACGCCGGCCCGAATCTTCTGGTCACTCAGAATCCGCAATTGGATTCGGGCATCACCGACAACAACAACAGGCGCCTGATGTATCTGAGCGGTACGTCAATGGCTACTCCTATCGTGTCCGGCGCCGCGGCATTAATGCTGCAAGTCAATCCCAAGCTAACGCCGAACATGATCAAGATGGCCTTGATGTACACGTCCGATCCTCTGCCTAACTTCAACATGCTGGAGCAAGGCACGGGTGAACTGAACGTCGAAGGCGCGGCCCGGATGGCCAAACTGATCCGCACCGATTTGTCGTCGAGCACCGCGCAAGACAGTGCGATGCTGACCACCAGCACACCGCCGGATCCACACACCACGGTGGCGGGACAGACGTTCACATGGTCGCAGGGCATCATCCTGAAGCATTGGTATGCCACCGGGGTTTCGCTGGAGACGAAGTACCAAACCTACTATGCGCAGGGTGTCGTCCTCGGGGACGGAGTCGTGCTTGGTAATGGCGTAGTGCTCGGCGATGGCGTGGTCCTCGGCGATGGCGTCGTACTCGGCGATGGCGTCGTACTCGGCGACAGCATCTTCACCAGCTCAGGCGTCGTCCTGGGTGACGGCACGATCTTCTGTAGCGGCGTCGTGCTCGGCGATGGCGTGGTTCTGGGCGATGGTGTTGTGCTTGGTGATGGCGTCGTCCTCGGTGATGGCGTTGTCCTGGGTGACGGTGTCGTGCTGGGCGATGCCACGGTCCAAGCCATGTCTACGAAGGCATTACTCAATGGTGATGCTGGACCGGCGATGCCGGCCCAGCCATAACGTTGATAGCCCTTGGTGCGCGGCTTATTCGTTGGCCGGCGCACAGCTTTTTGTCCAACCCGTCGGGATATTAAGACACACAGGAGCACGACATGGCAGTTACGATGATGCGGCAGGAATTTACAGCGAATCTGAATAATTTCGCTGACTCTTCGGAATCATGCGCGATTCGTGAACTGGTTCGTGCCGATGAAGAAGAAGTACTTGAATTTCTTTCGGCGCGGCCAGTTCACACAGTATTCATGGCCGGTTTGATTCGCGACAACAGCCTGGTCAGCCCGCAGAACCGCGGCTCGTTTTACGGCTCTCGAACTCGATCGGGTCAATTAGAAGGCGTCGCACTAATCGGTCACGCGACCATGATCGAGGCGCATACGGAAGATTCTCTGGCCGGCTTTGCCCAAGTGGCTCGCAACTGTCATAACGCACATCTGATTCGGGGCGAGCAGTCATCGATCCAAATCTTCTGGAGTCACTTTGCCGGCGCCGGTCGCGAGCCGCGCTTGATTTGTCGCGAGCACTTGTTCGAACTCAAAGAAGTCCCCGCGGAAGTTGACGGCTCAATTTACTTGCGGCCGGCGACAATCGCAGACATCGACAAAGTCATGGCCGTGAATTCTTCGATGGCGTTTGAAGAAGGCGGCATTAGCCCGCTGCGACGCGACCCCGGCGGTTTTAGATCCCGCACTGCGCGACGCATCGAGAAGCGCCGCGTCTGGGTAATGTTTGACGAGAATCGTCTGGTTTTCAAGACAGACGTCGTCAGCGAGACCCCGGATGTGACTTATCTCGAAGGCGTCTATGTTCATCCTGAAGAGCGGCGCAAGGGCCATGGTTTACGTTGCCTGACGAAATTGTCGTCAATATTAATGGGTCGTTCGCGCTCGATCTGTCTGACCGTCAACGAGAGTAACAAGAGCGCAATCGCGCTTTACACCAAAGTGGGCTTTCAACTGCACAGCGATTACGAAACGATCTACTTACGTTAACCAAGTTTGCTAAATCCCCTGTGGAAGCAATAGCTCAACTACCTAATCGCTCTCGAGCGTTCGACGCCTACCGCTGGCTGATCGTTATCGCCGGGGGCTTTGCGTTCCTTGCTTCATCGAGATGGCTGGCCGCGCCGCAGTTCGATTGGCGTTTCATCATCCTGGCTTCCGTGATGATGTTGGTCAGCTCGCGATTCTCAGTCCAAATCCCGCGGGTCAACACCAACATTACGATCTCAGATGCTTTCATTTTTCTGGTGCTGTTGTTGTACGGCGGTGTGGCGGGAATTCTCCTGGCCGGAATGGAAGGATTGTTTTCTGGCCTGCGGATCAGCAAGCGGCCGTTAACCGTGGCGTTCAATTCAGCGATGATGCTCGCCTCGACTTCGCTCACGGTCATGGTGGTGCGATTGTTTTTTGGATCGATTGACAATTTGCGCTTCCAGGACTTGTCGCATTTTGGCGTTGCCGTTGGCACGATGGCGCTGGTTCAGTATTTCTCGAACACAGGGATCAGCGCGATCGGTCTGGCGTGCAAGCAAGGCGAATCGATCTGGCGAACGTGGCAGACGCATTACCTCTGGACCTCGATCACTTATTTGTCGGGCGCGTTGCTGGCTGCCCTCACGGCGAATTCAATCGAACGGGTTGGTCTGACGATCGTTCTGGTCGGAGCGCCTGTCATCGGCATCGTTTACTTCACCTATCACAAATATCTGAACGAGATTAAGACGACGTCGGCGACGGCCGAACAGGCCGAGCGTGAGCGCGCCGAAGCTGAACGCGCGCGCGCCGAAGCCGAGCGCGAACGCGCCGAACAAGCCGAGCGTCACGTCGAAGAATTGAATCGTCACATCGCTGAGCAGGAACGCATCAGCTCGCAGTTGCAGGAGAGCAAGGATCACTTTCGTCACGCGGCTTTCCACGACGCGCTGACGAACCTGCCGAATCGCGCATTACTGACTGAGAATTTGAAGTTCGTGATCGAACGAGCGAAGAACCATGAAGACTATCAGTTCGCGGTGCTCTTCCTCGATCTCGATCGATTTAAGAACGTGAACGACAGTCTGGGTCACTCGATCGGCGATCAATTGCTGATTGCGATGGCGCGGCGTCTGGAAAGCTGCATTCGCGACGTCGATATGGTTGCCCGTCTTGGCGGTGACGAGTTTGCGATTCTGCTCGACGGCATCGCGAGCGGCGGTGACGCGACGAACATGGCCCGACGCATTCAAGAGAAGCTGGCTTCGCCGTTCAATCTCAGCGGTCATGAAGTTTTCACGACGACCAGCATCGGTATCGCGCTCAGCTCAACCGGATACGATCATCCCGAGAACATGCTGCGCGACGCAGACACCGCGATGTATCGTGCGAAGGCCCAGGGCAAAGCGTGCTACGAAGTGTTCGACAAAGGAATGCATACTCACGCCGTGTACGTGCTGCAAATGGAGAACGATTTGCGGCGCGCGCTCGAGCGCGAAGAGTTCCGTGTCTACTATCAGCCGATCGTTACCCTCGACAATGGGCATCTCGCGGGGTTTGAAGCGTTGATTCGCTGGCAGCACCCCGACCGCGGTTTTATCAATCCATCAGATTTCATTCCGCTAGCTGAAGATACCGGACTGATCGTTCCCATCGGTCAATGGATTTTAAAGCGCGCCTGTCAGCAACTTGCCAAATGGCAGTGGCAATCGCACGCGAATCGCAACCTGTTCATGAGCGTGAATCTTTCGAGCAAACAAATCTCGCAACCGGATCTGGTCGATGTGATTCGCGAGACGCTGGAAGAAACGAACGTCGACGCAAAGCACCTCAAACTCGAAATTACTGAAAGCGCCGTAATGGACAATGCTGAGATGGCCGTGCGTTTGTTGAAGCGATTGAAGGCGCTGGGCGTCAGCCTGAGCATCGATGACTTTGGCACCGGCTATTCGTCGCTCGGCTATCTGCATCGCTTTCCGGTCGACACTTTGAAGATTGATCGATCATTTGTCGGTCGCATCGGCGAACAGTCCGAGAACGCCGAGATCGTGCGCACGATCGTTTCACTGGCTGAGAATATGGGAATGGATGTGGTGGCTGAAGGCGTCGAGACGCTGAATCAACTTTCCCATCTGCGCGGTTTGAAATGTCAGTATGGTCAGGGTTATCTGTTCTCGCGCCCCGTCGATGCCGATTCGGTTACTGCCTGGATTTCACGCAAGCCGCATTGGCAAGCCGATCTGTTCCCGGCGGCAAAAGAATTGTTCGTAACCGCGAAGCCACCTGTGATGCAATTGGTATCGGCGTAGTTTGAAACTTGTCTTTGGAGTGCGCCGGCACAGCGCAGCGACGACGGCGCTTTGGATCGCTCTAACAAAACACCCGCAAGCTCGCGCGAGCCTGCGGGTGTTTGTGTAATCCCAGATACGGTCAAACCTTCAGTGTGCGATGACTGGGACCACGTCCCACGCCCAGCGGCCTACTTGTGCATCGCGCGAGTCCTTGATCTTGGCGCGATACTTGAACTGATTGCCGTAAGCATCAGTGCGCTTCGATTCTCTGTAATCCAATTCGAGCTTCCAAATGTCCAGCGCGGCTAGCGTATGCAACTCGCCCGGTTCTGAAACACCGTTGTGATTACTGTCGACCCACAATCGCAACGAAGAAAAAATCCTATCGTGACGGTCGATCAGTCCGTCTTCGTTGCCGCCATTCTCTGGCTTATCGTATTCGGCCAGCGCCAGAAAACCATTTCTCTGAACACCCGCCGGCGGACTGGGTTGAGGTGTGAAGTTGCCAAACAATTCGGTCCCGTTGTCGACAATGCCATTGCCGTTTCGATCGAGAGCAAGCCAACCGTCATCAGAGTCGGCAGCAGTCCATGCAATATGCACCGGCCGGCCATCGCCGATGATATCGAATACGACTCCGTCGGCGGCATCGGTAAGATTGAAGCCGTCGCCGTTTACGTCAATCAGAATAGGAGTGCCGTTCGTGCAGCAGGTGCTGCCTCTTTCCGGTCGGCCCCAACCAAAAGGACATCCGCTGACGCCGTACCAACAGCTGTCGGTCCCCATGAAACCAGTTCCCGTTTGATCGCAGTAGTCGGGACATCCTGGATCTGCATTGCAGGTGCTGTTCGTGAAGTTCCAATAGTAATTATTAGCTTCACATGTCTCTTCGTCCTCCGCTTCACTAGCACTGCAGTAGTAATCAACCGGATGATTGGTTCCAGCAGATTGGTAGGTACAACCTCCGCCAAAATTCGCGAAATCGGGAGCGTGCGTTACTTCATTGAAGCGGTTCTGGTTGGCGCCTACCCAAACTGGCGTGTCAAAACCAGGATAGCAAGGAGTCTGGGCCGAATTATTACAGGTGCCAGCAGCACTAACCTGGAAAGCTGCCGTTTCATGACCATCGGTGTAATACAAATGCCACGTGTGCGCCTTTCCAAAGCCGCCAGTGCTGCACTGTGTTCCATAGAATGATACATTCGACGCGTCGGGCTGGCTTGGCGTGAACGTAGAGCCACAGGCAGCCAATATTGTGATTGTCGCCGACGCACTCCCGACGATAAAAGTTAATGCAACCAGAACTCTTCTCATTTTTCAGGACCTCCTTTCTTCGTGTTGAAGTCCTTTAGCTCGTGAATGGACTTTAACGAAGACTGACAACCTTCTTCCGTGCCGTCAGCGAACATTACAGCGCCGATTCGAATCGGCGCTTTCCCGAGATTCCCAAGAGTTATTGTCTGTCTTCCGCCAGGAGGAATAACGATCTGGGGAGGTTGGTCTGGGGTAAATCCACTCGGTACGATCGAGTGCCTTTCTCTATTGACTATCTGCTCAATAGAGATTGAAGTAACACCAACGTAAGCTTCATTCTCTACTTCTAAAGCCGCAACCTGCGACTCACCTTGATAAACCAATTCCGCCTTGATTAGCTTGATATGTTCCGTGCAATTCTTGATAGGTGGAAGCGTCGAAAGTCTCTGATGTGCTGGATTGTCCTGAGAGCCTTGGGCTCGTCCCAATAATCCAAACCAAATAACAAAGCCAACGCATACACCAATGGCTACAAACATCACAGTCTTCATGTGAGTTCGCATTAGTATCTCCTTCGGGTGAAAGGTAAATGTAAATTACAGTGAGCTGACTGTCGGAGACATCCCTTGATGTGGGCGGCAGGGAGCCGTTAAGATGGCGCAACTATACTCTCAGTCAAGGTTAAGTCAAGGTTTTATCTTAGTTAGCCGGCGTTCTTGTGCATCGAAAAAGAAAACAAAGTTGGCGTCAAGCCGCCGCACTCCAATTCACCCCGAATCAAAACACTTCTGCACTTCTTCAGGCCTCTTCTCAGGCAATAAATTTTCCAGATGCGGTTGGTCTTTCGCGGATTGATCTTCTAAAGGTCGAATCTCATAAAGGTTCGTCGCGACTTGTTTGAAATGAAAATGCGGTTCGATCTGAGTCAATTCCTTTATCTCGCTTACGTGCCACGAGCACGGCAGCCACCAGCGCGGATCGACGTCGATAAAAACGCGGCGGCCTGCTTTCAAGTGCTCGGCAATTCTTGATTCGAGTTGTCCCGTGGGCCAACCTGCGCCGACGCCAATCCACCCCCACTCGCCCGCGCCGATGCCGCGCCAATACTGCACCGCGATCGTTTGCGCACCCGCAATGACGACTGCATCGGGCGGAATCTGACGCAACGTCTCATCGTAAGTTTTCGCCAGCGCCAGACGATTGAAGTACTCGTTGCTTTTTGGCCGAATCAGAATTCCGAGCAGGATGGCGATCAGCACAATGCCGACAAGCGCTGATACGAATGCCCATCGATCTGATCCAAACCTTCGCTTTTGAATTCGAAAATAGAAATCACCGACAATCGGCGCCAGCGCCGGCAAGCCCGTCAGGAAATACCGCCAGTTGATCGTCGTGCTGTAATTGAAGAAGAGCATCGCGGTCGCGAACAAGCCACTCGCGGCGGCGGTAAGCATCGGCGTCAGTCCGCGCTCGCGCCATTCCTTCCAAATCGCAAATGGCAGCGCGACAACAATCAGCGGCGCCGTCATGAACGAATAGACAAAGAAAGGCCAGAAGCCGGCGAGGGTAATCGGATGTCTTCCAGCTTCGCGCTGCATCGACGAAAGCCAGGTGTGCCACTCAGTGCGATACGCCGGAGACGATGCGAACCAAATCGCGAACGGACCAATCGCGATAATAAAAAAGACCAGCAGCGACGATAAAATCGCGACAATCGTGCGTCGATCGACTTTCCACCCACCGACGAAAGGCGCAAACAACAGCCACGGAAAATAAAGCCCGACGGTTTCTCTCAGATTGACGCCCAAACCTAGCAAGGCAGCGCCCGCAATAATCAACCCTACGCGCTTTTGTTTCACGCCGCGAAGATGCACAGCCAACGCCGCCGCCGTGAACAAAACTGAAGGCACGTCAGTCATGACTTGTCCGCTGTAGATGACGAGCGTCGGGGAAAACGCGACCAGCAAGGCCGCAATCGTGGCGGCTCGCTGCGAACCGGAAAGATCGCGCGCGAGAATCCAAATCGCGACAATTGCCAGCGGCGTCTGGGCGACCACGACAAACTTGAAAAGCAAGTAAGCCTGCTCCGGACGCAAGCCGAACGTCGCGTGTGCAAACTTGAACAGAACGAAATTGAACAGCGTGAAAAGCGACCGGCCCAGCGCCATCGATGACGGCCGACCGTGCAGAGAGAAGATCGTGTAGTCGAGTCCGTCCCAATCACCGATGAACGGATTCAAATAGATCAGCGACAGAACGAGAACGATCAAAGCGGGAGGAAGCCAGTAAGGATACTCGCGAAGAAAGCTCTGTGGTGATTTCGCGGGATCAGAAGAGAAGGACATTGAAAATTGGGGTCAGTACCGGGAGCGGTAGCGACCGGACTGACACGCTGTCTAACTTGCATGCACAGGCGCGGGCCGCTTGACCATCTTCAATTTCGCGCCGCCCCGGCTGTACTCGACTTCGTCCATGATGTTGTATATCAACAGCACACCGCGGCCGGTTGATTTGAACAGGTTCGAGGGATCAGTTGGGTCAGGAATCTCTGCCACGTTGAAGCCATCGCCCTCGTCTTCGACTGTGAAGATCGCCTCGTGCTGCGACAACTCAGAAGTCACCCGCAGCAGCTTTTCAGGATTGTTTCGATTGCCGTGCTTCACGGCGTTCACAAACGCTTCGTCCAGCGCGACGAAAAGATTCGATTGCTCCACCTCGATCATTCCCAAACGCGCAACGCGCCCGAGCAAATACTCGAGCACCGCGTTCATCAACGTGAGATCGCTCGGTAGTTCGAGATCGATCTTCTCACGTACACGCGACACATCCTGCGCCTTATCGATGCAGCACAGTTTGTACGACAGCGTGCGCTCGATGACGTCATGAACGGCGGCAATCGCGCGACGGCCGGGCTGATTCGTTACTCCGAGTTTGAACGAGCGGACGGTCTCTGCCTCATCCGACGATCGGTGATCGACCAGGTCGCTGACGAGCAAATCAAACTGGCCGAGATCATCGCGCGCAATGGCTTCGCAACGTTCGCTTTCGAGTGTTACGTCGTGGCCGAGCTTATCAAGTTCGGCGCCGAGCCCCGCGCGAAAATCGGCGCTATTCTCAACAATCAGAATGCGACAACTGTTTGCCTTATTTCCCAGGGGCATCTTTCGCGTTGCGCGGCGGAGAGATGGCCGTTGGCCCTTCTTCAGTTCCTAATACGAACCGGTCGCCGATCGCGTTGCAGAATATATCAGAGGAGACTCTGGAGTGCAGAGTCTTTGAGTCTGAAGTGGATAAGATGTCGGACGTCAGTCTCATTAGACTCCAGACTTCGCACTCCAGACTCAGAACTGTCTGAGACTTGAGACTTCAGACTCAAGACCCTAGACTTCTTCGACCGCCGATGAGTGAATCCCGAGTGACGACGAATCTGGAATACTTAGTTGCGCGGCTGTTGCTCGGGGCGTTCGCCATCCTGCCGGTGCGGGTTGGATTCGCGGCCAGCGCGGTCGTGACGCGCATCTTCTTTGTGTTTTCGCGAAAACTCCGCAGGGTTGGCGAGCGCAATTTGGAAATCGCGTTTCCAAGTCTTTCTGCGGACGAGAGACAACGATTGCTGCGCGGATGCTTCGCGAATCTCGGTCGCTTGCTCGCCGTCTTCGCTCAGTTCACGACTCAGCCGGAAGGGTTGAAGTCGCTGATCGATTGCGAAGGCATCGAACATCTTGAAGCGGCCGAGCAGAGCGGGCGCGGTGTCATTCTGTTCACCGGTCACATCGGCGCGTGGGAGCTTTCGAGTTTCGGACTTTCGCTGTTCGGCCATCCTTTGAGCTTTCTGGTGCGCCGGATCGATAATCCGAAAATCGAAGCGCTGATCGATCGAGCCCGCACGCGGCTCGGCAATCGCACGATCGACAAGCGTTCAGCCGCGCGCGAAATGCTGCAGATTATGCAAAACGGTGAGACCTTAGGAATTTTGGTTGACTTGAACACTTTGGATCGCGAGGGCACCTTCGTTGATTTCTTTGGCGTGCCGGCATCGACGACCTTCACGCTGGCAAAGCTCGCGCTGCGAACCAACGCGCAAGTGTTGCCTGTGTTCGCGCCGTGGGATGAAAGCCGCAAACGGTTCGTCTTGAAAATTGAAGAGCCTTTGAAGTTCGAGTTGACGGGCGACGAAACTGAAGACGTGCGGCGACTGACGCAACTGTTCACGAGCGTGGTTGAGAGGTACGTGCGGCAGTATCCGGACCAGTGGTTGTGGATTCATCGAAGATGGAAGACGCGACCGCCGGGCGAAGCCGAATTGTACGGAATTGCAAAGTGAAAATTGAAAAGTGCAAATTGCAAATTGAGTTTCGCCGGCGTCAAACTAAGACGCACGCAACCGTCAAATTCAACCAACGCGACACGGTCGGCGGGATTCAGCAGGTGATCTGCGAGTCCTTCAATTTTCAATTTGCACTTTTCAATTTCTAATTTTCAATGTCTTCCGCCCGATCCAATATTCAACTAGCGTCCAGGATTGATCGCGCCTACTCCTTCGCCGATCTGTCGACGTACACATTCAAAGAGCGAATGATGATTCGCGCTGCGGATCTGGCTTTCTTCATCGCGATCAAACTGATCGGCAGCACGGTCAGGTTTGAAGTGCACGGCTGGGAGAATTGGGAAGCCGCGTCGCGCGATGGGAAGATTCCGATCTATACGTTCTGGCACGATCGAGTTTTTCTCGCGACTTATTTTTGGCAGCGTCGCAGGATTGTCGTGATGACGTCGCGGAGCTTCGACGGCGAATATATCGCCCGCTTCATTCAACGCTTTGGCTATGGCGCGGCGCGCGGCTCGTCCAGTCGCGGCGCGACCGGAGCGATCGTCGAAATGGTGCGGCTGATGCGCGCCGGCTCGCCGACTGCGTTTACGATTGATGGACCCAGAGGTCCTCGCCACGTAGCCAAGATGGGCGCCGTTTTGCTCGCCAAGAAAACCGGCAATCCGATCCTTCCTTTCACGATCAATGCCGAAAAGTCATGGCAAGTGAGCAGTTGGGATCGTCCTCAAATAGCCAAACCGTTTTCGCGCGCGCGCGTGCACATTGCTCCGCCAATCTTCGTGCCTTCAGATGCGAGTGAGGCTGATCTCGAAGCCAAACGCGACGAGGTGCAGCGCTCGCTCGACGATTTAGACAGCCGCTAGCGCTTTGCGTTCAGCGGGAATGTTCGCTAGTTTTTCATTCGAGGAGAAATTTTGTTCGGCAGATGGATGCACGCGCGCGAGATAGCGCACATGAAACGCGACGACAATCGTGTAATGCGGCCGTTTGCGTGGGGCGTTGAGTTCATTCGCGAACACGTCAACGGCGCCGACCCGCGAACGATCTTTCGCGAACATACCGTGCGCGCGATGAGCGACAGCGAGGCGTTCTTTGCGCTTCCGCCGATCAATGATTGGAAATTGGACGGCGACCAGCTTACCTGGACCAGCGCGGTTCACACACCGTCGCCTGAGAACAACATCGTGCACGCCCGACTGTTTACACCGAAGCGAGAACGGAAGAACAAACCGCGCGCCGGCATCGTCGTGCTGCCGCAATGGAACGCTCAGCCCGACAGCCACGTCGAAGCGTGTCGCATCTTCAACGGGCTTGGGATGACGGCGCTGCGCCTGACGCTTCCGTATCATGAGGAACGAAGACCGCCAGACATCGAGCGCGCAGAATATCTGGTGAGTTCGAACATCGGCCGCACGATCCAATCGATGCGGCAAGCTGTGCTCGACACGCGCGCGGCAGTGCATTGGTTGCACGAACAAGGCATTGAACGAATCGGAATCCTCGGCACCAGCATCGGATCGTGCACGGCGTTCCTGGCTTTCACTCATGAGCCGCTGATCGATGTGGGTATCTTCAATCACGTCTCCGGCTATTTTGCCGACGTGGTTTGGAAGGGGATCTCGACGCCTCACGTGCGGCAAGCGCTGGAAACTAATGTGACGCTTGATGAGCTGCGCGAGTATTGGAAACCGATTAGCCCGGTCCCGTTTATTCCGCGCCTGGTCAACATGAAGCCGCGGCCCATGCGCTTCATCGCAGCGCGTTACGATCTGACGTTCCCAGTCGATCTTTCACGACAAGTGATCGCCGAAGTGAAGTCGTTGGGAATCGACCTCGATGTCGTGTGGCTACCATGCGGGCACTACACCACCGCCGAGATGCCGTGGAAGGCAATCGACGCGTGGAAGATCGCGACGTTCTTCCGTAAACATTTGTAAGTAGCGGCGAAAGCGTATCAGAAGCTCGACCGCCAGGGAGGGCAACTTGCAAATCAGCCCTCTCGCTTACTGGAAGAATCGAGAGGACGCTTCGGCGATAACGAAGCGAAGACTCTCTCCGCGCTTAGTAAACTCGCAACATCAAAAGTCACGGACGCCGTATCTCTGATTCGTCTTCACGAGGCGTTGCTTTTCTTTCGCGCATACCCATCCAGCAATCGAGTTCTTAGTCAACTCGATCAAGGTTTGAAGAAATTTCAGTCGCGCGTTGCTCAACTTCGTGATGAAGATGTCGATCTTGCGGCGCTCGACGAGCCGGAAGTTTCGGGAATGGCGGGAACGACTGTGACGAGCAACTTTAGTTACGCTGTCGTGCGCTGGCTGGTCGCAAAGTATCCATCGCAACTCTCGATCGATTGGGAATGGTTCGAAGAAGAAGATCGTTTCGGCGCGACGATGCCGCGATTCATGCCGCTATTGGAAGACGACTCGATGGTCGAAGCCCACGTGCCGTTTCGAGATTGGTTGCGCGCGGCGGCCGGTCGCCAGAATGAACTTAGGTGGATTATCGATCGATTCGAGTCGCTAGAGATTTCCGATAAGGCGAAAGCAGAACTCTATGACTCGCTGAAGCTTCACGTGACCTGGAAGTTTGGCTTTCGCTCGTCTCGCACGGGCTCGAAAATGCCCACGCGACAAATTTTCTTCCACGACAAACCGCTAATCCAGCGTCGCGATATTTCGTTAGTTGCTGAGTTGAATTCGCCGTCGATTCCGGTGCAGAAATTGTCCCGTGCCCAAGGTGAAAAGATTCTCGATATGGCGCGCGAAACTTCGGCGGTCCGTTATCGCGAGCTGCACGGCTTCACGTACGGCGATGCGCGACGCGTGCTCAAAGCCGACCTCGGTCGCGGCACCGAAATGTTTTTGATGGGAGTGCCGCCGGAGAATCGTCTGCCGTTGCGCGCTTATCACGCGGCACTGGTTTTCAAGAACAGTATTCCGGTCGCGTACTTCGAAGGCCTGTCGATCTGCGAACGGATGGAGAGCGGCTTCAATCTGTATTACACATTTCGCGAAGGCGAAACGGCGTGGCTGTACGCGCGGATTCTGCGATTGATGCGGCAGCTCCTCGGCGTCACGGTCAGCTCGATCGATCCTTATCAGGTGGGTCACGAGAACGAAGAAGGAATTGAATCGGGCGCGTTCTGGTTTTATCGAAAGCTTGGCTTTCGACCGGTGCGACCGGAATTGATGAAGCTGACGCAGTCTGAAGAGCGAAAGATGACGAACGATCGGGGTTATCGCACCTCGGCCAGAACGCTAAGAAAACTGGCCGCCGGTCACATGCTGTTTGAATTGCCCGGAGTGTCGACCGGCAAGTGGGATTGCTTTCAAGTGCGCAACATCGGCCTGGCCGTGCAGCATCGTATGGCTCGCGACTTCAACAGCAACCCGAGAGAAATTCGCGAGTATTCGCTTCAATTTGTCCAGCGAGTACTAAAAATCAAGACTGATCGATGGGCAGACGATGAGCGCGAGGGCTTACAAAATCTTTCGCTCGTTCTCGGGATGATTCCGGAGATAGAAAAGTGGAGCTTGAATGAAAAGGAAATGGCGGCGCGAATCATTCGCGCAAAAGGCGACGGGGACGAGGATGGTTATTTAAAGCTCATGCAGAAGCATATGAAGCTGCGCGATGCGCTGATTAGTTTGGGTTCTTGATCGAACTAGATTGGGGCAACTTCAGCTGCGCGATTGAACGGAGCATACAGCTCGTTGTAGTGACGCAGCGAAACGTCCAGCGCTTCGGGCAACTGTTCGACGTCCGACGGATTCACCACCAAATTTACGTGGTGAAGAAACGCTGCATGCAAATCCATGGTGCGGGCGTTCGATGTGATGTAAACAAAAAAGAGCCGTCTTCGTTCTGATGGCCGCATCAATCGCACCTCGCGCGTGATGAACGCCACACCCTGCTCGAGCGGATCAAAGTTCGCGTCCAGGATCACAATGTCCATCCGATCCTCGCGCATCCGTCCCAGGGCTTGGGCCAGGTTCTCAGCGACGAACACGTCGTAGTCTTCCTTAATTAACGATTCGGCGATCGATTCGCGATAGGCGGGGCTGCTGCAAACCAGGAGCTTGCGCTGACCGATTCGTAAGCGCTCTGGATTCGGCTTGTCTGCGGTCTTTAGAGCAGCAGCAAGCATCTTCGCCAGCTCGTTCAGAATCGGTGCGCCGTCACTCGCTGGTTCATCCTTCTGGTCGCTGGCGCGTCGACTGAATCTCGGCGCGCTCGCCGGACGTTCAAATCCCGTGTTCGGGGAAGCCTCTGAGAAGGCGGCGTTTTGGTCAGCCGTAGCAGTCAACGGATTGACTTCGACGCTCGTTTCGCACTTTGGACAGCGAACAGAAAATTCGCGCGCCGGCGCTTTCGCTTCGTCAACTTGTAAACGCGCTTCGCATTTTGGGCAGGTAACAACCATGATGAGAAAATTAGCCTACGCTATTTGGTGAAGCTGAAAGAAACAGGCGGCCGCGGCTGCGGATTCGAAACGATGTGCTCAGTTTCCATACGAACGAAGTCTTCGCCGGAGGTCAAACCTTTGAGCGAAAGCAGCAGGTTGTTTTGATTGGTCGCGAAGCTCAGACCGTCTTCGAGCGTAATCACCTTTCGCTCGATCAAGCCCTGGATGACGGTGTCGAAGTCCTGCATGCCGTCGATCTTTCCATCGCGCATCGCGTCCAGCAAGGATTTGCCTTGCGCTTCGCCTTGTTCAATGTACTCGCGCGTTCGCGGTGTCGATTTCAAAATCTCGACCGCAGCGATTCGTCCCCGCAGATCCGCTCGCGGAATCAATCGCTGAGACAGGATGTAACGAAATGTCTGTGCGAGTCGGGTGCGAATGACGGGCTCTTCATTCTTTGGATATAGACCAATGATGCGGTCGATCGTCTTTGACGCATCGATCGTGTGCAGGGTTGAGAGCACGAGATGGCCCGTCTCAGCAGCTTCCAGCGCGATCTCAGTGGTTTCATAGTCGCGCATTTCACCGATGAAGATGACCTTCGGCGCCTGGCGCAATGCGGCGCGCAAAGCCGAGGGAAAATCTTTAGTGTCGTGCCCGACTTCCCGCTGGTTGATCGTCGAGTTCTTGTGCGTGTGCAGGTACTCGATTGGATCTTCAATCGCGACGACGTGATAGTGCTTCGTCTCGTTGATGATGTCGATAAGCGCCGCCATCGTCGAACTCTTGCCTGAACCCGTTGGACCAGTCATCAGTACGAGCCCGTTGCGAAGCTCGGCGATGTCGGAAAGTTGTGTCGGCAGTCCCAGTGAAGCCAGCGACGGGATGTCGGTCGGGATGACACGCATGACGATCGAATACACGCCGCGTTGCTGAAAAATGTTGACACGAAAACGCGCTCGCGAGGGCAGCGAATAACTCAAATCCGCCGTCCCCGATTGCACCAGGCGTGCGGCCGCTTCCGGAGAATCCTGAAGCAGCGTCATGGCAATGATTTCGGTTTGATAAGGGGTGAGCTTTTGCAGGCCAAGTGGTTGCACCGGTGTTAGCTTGCCGTTGATTTCAACCTGTGGAAGTTGACCGACTGAAAAATTGAGGTCGCTGATCTTGTCCGAGACCAGCAGCATGCGTTCGATGATTGGCGGCAGATCGAAGTAGCTCATTTAGCGGCGATTTCGTGGCTCAAAGAATTGTGAATGCTTGATGTGAGAGTTCTCGCGGCAATGCGAGAAGCGTCACAGACATTGTGACGGATTGAGCGCGAAAAACGCAAGCAAAAAATGTTTTCCCGTGTGTTGTGGGAAACTGACTCTTGCAGATTCCTGAGATTTTGGGAGATTTGCACCGGATCCTTGAGCACAGCGCAAATGACCGCGGCGGAATCTGCGCCAGCCGCAAAGACTTGCCACAGATTGGTTGAGTCAATTCCGCCAATTGCGACCAGTGGTGGAGAACCGGCGAGACTTTTCACCTCTGTGAGTTCCGCAACGCCCGCGACCGGATCAGGATTCGCCTTGCTCGTGGTCGGGAAAATCGGACCGAATGCCAGGTAATCGATCGGTAAATTAAGCGCGGCTTTTACCTGTTCGAGGTTGTGAGTCGAAAATCCAATGATTGCATTTATGCCGAGCAAGCGGCGCGCGGCTGCCACGGGCATATCCGTTTGTCCCAGATGAACTCCATCAGCGTTGATCGCCAATGCGATGTCGACCCGATCGTTGATAATCAGTTTCGCGTTTGCTGAACGTGTCAGGCGCAAGGCTTCAACTGCATCATCGAAGAAATTGCGCGGCGCGCCTTCCTTCTCGCGAAGCTGAATGAAAGTTGCGCCACCATCGATGAGACGCGCAACCTGCTCGCGATGGGACAAACCCGAAAGTCGTCGATCAGTGATTGGATAGATTCCTGGAAGCTGTAGGGTCACTCGATGTGAGCTATCATGGATCACAATGACGAAGTCAGACAACATCGATCGCGATCGCGAAGAGACGCCACGATCTGATCCTGCGGAAGCGATAGCGGAGACAAACGGCAGTTACTACTATGACGACGCAACGGACTACGAGATCTTTGAAGATGACGAGGGTGAGGAAGAATCTGAGTCGGCCGGCAGCTCAGAAGATCGATCTAGCTAGCGTGCAGTGTTTGGCGCAGCGCTTCGTACAGAACAATCGCAACCGTGTTTGCCAGGTTCAGGCTGCGCACCTTCAGATTGATCATCGGTACCTTCAAACAGCGATCCCAGTTCGCGCGCAACAGTGACTCGGGTAAGCCTCGGGTCTCTGGCCCAAAGACTAAACAGTCGTTGGACTCAAAGTTGAAATCCCACAACGACGTTTCGGCTTTCGTCGAGAAGTAAAGGAACCGCGCTTCCGGCAGTGAACTATATAGCGCGTTCAGATCGCGCTCGCGCTGTATCGAAACTTCGTCCCAGTAGTCGAGGCCTGCGCGTCGCACGGCGCGATCGTCCAGCCGAAATCCGGTCACGCCCACGATGTGCAAATCCGTTCGCGTGGCCGCGCACAAACGAGCAATATTGCCCGTATTGTGAGGGATTTCCGGTTCAACCAGAGCAACATACATAACGAACAATCAGCTGAGATCGAAACGATCAGCAAACGAGATCGAACTTTAATCATAACGCGCGATAGGTTTGCGCAGCAGACAAAATAATAAGGAACGGTGTTGCTGTGAAAGCATTCACCGTTCCTTTTGCAAGGGCCTTCAAGGCCTCAGAGGATGTGCGCCACTT
>QHXI01000094.1:64638-77782 GCA_003222895.1 Acidobacteriota bacterium
TCTTGGCCGCTTTTTTCTTGCCGCCCTTTTTCGCGGGCTTCTTCTTAGTTGCCATATTGGTCGTTCTCCTTCTTAAGTTTCAGAGTGAGTGACCACAAGATGCTGTGTTGCTTTGTCTCTTGTGGTCTAGAGAAAACGGCGCACAACATCTTGCTATATAAACTTAAATGAAAGAGTTGTCAACAATTTATTCAAAAAAGTTCAGCGCCTCACTTCAGTGCCGAGAGTGAACTCAGGCGATCGCGGTGCGCTTGCGATCGTCGAACAAGCGATCTGCAAAGTGTTGATTGATCAAATGGAGTGATCGATCTTCGAGGTGTGCAACGCCAGATAGTAGACGAAGGAAGCGATCAATTTCACTTGAACAGGGGTGTGAAGATCCATCCATCGTGACGATCGATTCCATAATACGTGAGGACTGAGTTGCGCCGACTGCGACTCGCGACGCCGATGAATGGACCAGAGGAACCTGCCGAATTATCTTCGCCTCCGGGAGCAGTGCTCTTCGATTCAGTGTCGAGCACATTCATCATCTGCGGAATCAGGGAAGCAAGCTGCGGCATGCGACGAGGAGTCGGTGGAGTGCCTCCCGAATAAACGGTCAACGACTTAACAAACGTACCGAGGTCTTGAGCAGTCGGATCAATTAATTTCCATTCGCCGGAAGATGACAACGGATCTTTGGCGGCTTCGGCCCGCAAGATTTGGAGTTTCTTTGTGCCGCGTGGAATGCCTTCCAGCAGATCATCGATTGAATTTGGTAACGACGTAGTACCTCGATTGCCCTTGAATTGATAGTACGCATAAATCGCGTCAGCCACCTGTTCGCCCCTAAAAATGGCCTCTTTTTCGCGTTCTCGCTGGCCTTGTTGCCGCACGTTTTCACTCGCCGCAACCGCAAACAGCGCCAGCAGACTCATAACCAATAGCAGAGCGACGAGCGTGTATCCGCCTTCCGATTCAGATTTTGTGGCGTCTAATTTCATAAGCGAAGCCATCCAGTCACTACTCGCTACGGTTCGTCATCGACAGCTCTAACCGGCGGCCGGTAGGGACCGCTGGAGCTTTGATCGCTACTGAACGCAAGCGTGTGAGTGATCTTTAACGTCGTGTCGATCAATTTTACTTCTCTTTCAGAAATACTGACGACGCGGAATCGTCCACCGACGGATTCACCACGCTGCACATTGATAAGTTCCTTACTGCCCTTCTCCTGTAACACTGCGGTGTCGTTAAAGTGCGGCTTACCGATGATGCCGACATAACTGAAGTTCGGAAGAGGCGGCGGCGTGACGTTGAGAGTGACCGTATTCGAATACAGCTTACCGTCGCTGCTGCGCGCCATCACTTGGCGCACACCAGGATTTGTAATCATCGCGGCC
Organism: Acidobacteriota bacterium; assembly: GCA_003222895.1. Lineage (GTDB taxonomy): Bacteria > Acidobacteriota > Blastocatellia > Pyrinomonadales > Pyrinomonadaceae > UBA11740. The sequence continues at coordinate 66,021 of QHXI01000094.1, forward strand.
GGCACAGTCGTGAACAGCTGTTGCGAGCTAATCAACCGGGTAGACATCTCTCGACCGTCGATCACGATGCGCACCGCAGGCGTGAACTTGTCACCCGTCAACTGCAAACTAAAATCCGCAGGCGTGCGCGCATAGACATTCGACGGCGAAACCCCTGACGCGACTAGCGGTGGAGTCGGCGTCGGTGACGGCGTCGGAATGTACACAAGCTTTGGAGTCGGCGACGGCGCTTCATAATAGGCAAAGATGTTTCGATCTGCTTCGGACAGAGCCGGCACAGTTCCGTTGTACGAAATGGGTTGGTAGATCGTTAGGTCAACTCCGTCTGAATCACCCGGTGTGGGCGCCGATCCAGCAGCAGTTCGCGGCGTCGGTGACGGCCGCGTAACGACTACATTATTAGTAGGCCGCTGCGACGATCCTCCGAAGAAGACATAGCCCAGGACAACGATCGCGATCAGGCCCAAGACGCCGGCGGCGATCATTTTCTTTTTCTCGTTCGGATTGTTTGGATCGAAAAACTTCATAATTAGTTAGCCGTCGCTGGCTGCGCCTGAGGTCTTTGAAAATACGACGCCATATCGAGACGTAAACTAACATTCGTTGTCTTGCCACCGCTTATCGGGCGGCTTGTCGGAACAGTTCCTCTGCCGGGTTGAACCGGCGCAAGTTCCTCGACCGATCCAGACTGAGTCACTCGCTCGAGTTCGACGGCGTTGATGATTAGAAACTGACGGCTGGTCTCAATGTCGCGCACAAAATGGCGCACGTTCTGGTACGGGCCTTCGACCGTAACGCTGACGGCAATTCCCGGATAGATGCTCTGCCACTTCGCATGGCTTTGCTTTTCAGCCGTCGCAGTTGGTTGCACCTGCTGCTTTGTGCCGACAGGTTCGAGCGGCGAATAACTCGGCCCAGCCGTGTTGCGCAAGCCATTGCTGCGGATCAGATTGTTCAGCACCGTGTACAGCGACATGCGGCCGGAGCTCGGGGCCGGCAACCAGTTGCTTTCGAAATCTTCGAGGCTGGCGTTGATCTTGTTGACGGTTTCGCTCGTGCTCTGATTCTCTTGAAGCAACGTCCCCGATGATTGGCGCTGTGCTTGCAGCCGCGCGCGATCGGATTCGGTTGATTTCAAACGCAGAGCGGCCGGGACGTAAAAATAGAAGTAAGCGAAAATCGTGAGCACTGCGAGTAGCGCCGCACCCGCAAGTCCGATCAGTTCCGGCAGACCAATCATATTCAGCGCCGTTGGGCGCTTCATCTGATCGAGGCGAATCGGAATCTGTCGCCGCGAAGCCAGCGTGGTTTCGGGCATGGGCCGATCCTCACTCATCGCACCTTGCCTCCTTCGCCGGCGGTATCGACCACGCGCCTGGTGTTCGGCGCAACCGCGAAACCGGCACGCGGCACGTAGTGCACGTTCAGTTCATATTCCGATCCTATTTCGCCTTTGCCGCGTTGTGGATTTTGAGAAACGAGTTGAGCCTGGAAAATTCCTTCCGACTCCATGTCCTGAATCATTTCGGTCACGGTAGTCGGAGATTTGCTAGCCACAACCAGATCGAGATCAGCCGTGGGCCGATCGCCCTGCATGCGAACTTCTTTGACCGAGATGCGCGTCACCCGAATGCCGCCCGGCAGAAAGTTTTCCAGATCGGCAAACAGACGCGACCACGAAAATCGTTTGCGATCGACAAGTGAATGCGCATATTTCAGGTCGCGCTTTTGATCGGCCGTGAGCGCGACTTCGACGTCCTTCGCGCGCTTCATTAGCGCGTCGTTGTCTTTTCGCAAGTTCGCGACGTCGCGTTGTGTTTCCTGAATTTTCGCGTTGGTGCGAAAAGTTGATTGGGCGATAAAAAGCAGCCCGACGATCGACGCGATCGCGACCAGCGCCGTCACCGTCCACGGGAGTGCGCGATTGCGAAAAGGATTGCTGGCCAGGTTGAGCTTTGAGGTCATACTTCAGTGACTAACTTCACGAAAAGGATACACGCCTGTCGCGAAGGGGCGCAAACCGGATGTCGAGAATCGCCGCGCCTTAACTGATTACACGTTGATAGATGAGCAAGGTTGCGGAAAGAGATGGCTTGGAATTACGCGCTGGCAGTCATTTCCAACCTATCGAGCTTCAAGTAAAGGCCGCGCCGGGTGAGTCCGAGTTCGCGGGCCGCGCGCGAGATGTTGCCGTTATGCTTGCGCAGCGCTTCCGCAATCATGCGCCGCTCAACTTCCGCCAGCGCATCGGCTAACGTCACGTTCTGCAAAGGGACGGTGACGTTTGTGCCGGGCACGATCGATGTCAGGCCGCCGGCGGGCGTTACCGGAGCACCCATGCGCCGCAGTTCCGGTGACAAATGTTCGGGCGTGATCGTCAAGCCGTCTTCAGCCCGCGCAATGACGCGCTGCACTTCGTTGCAAAGTTGGCGGACGTTGCCGGGCCAATCCCCGACCATCAACAGATCGATTGCTTGCGGCTGGATTTGAATATCGCGCCGGCCGAATTTCGCCGCGTAGTGATTAACGTAGTAGCTAACGATGGTCGGAATCTCTGAACGACGTTCGCGCAACGGCGGCACGCGCAGACGAATCACATTGAGCCGGTAATAGAGATCCTCGCGGAACTTTCCTTGCGCCACCATCTCTTCGAGATCGGTGTTGGTGGCCGCGACGATCCGCACATCCACTTTCGCCGGGCGTTGTTCGCCGAGCGGTTGAATCTCGCCTTCCTGAAGAAAGCGCAGCAGCTTTGGCTGCACGTCGATCGGCAAATCGCCGATCTCATCAAGAAACAGAGTGCCGCCGGCAGCGGTGCGAATTACGCCATTGGAGTCCTTGACTGCTCCCGTAAAGGCGCCGCGCCGATAACCAAACAGGTAACCTTCGGAAAGTTCCTTCGGCACCGCGGTGCAGTTGAACGGCACGAAGATCTTGTCGCGCCGCGAAGACAGCGCATGAATCGCACGCGCGACCAGTTCCTTGCCGGTGCCGGATTCGCCGGTAACCAAAACGGTGACGTCAGACGAACGAATCTTGTGAACTTCTTCGACGAGTCGAGTCATAGCCGGACTCGAATGAATGAATCCAGGCATCAGGCTCGAGCCGGCGAGCGTGCATTCTTCACTTGGACCTTGAGTGCCGCGAGTGTGTTCGCGCAAAGCGCAAACATCCATTCCCAATTCGACCACGCGCAAAAGCGGCGCGAGTGAAAGTCCGCCCGGCAGCGTCGCGCGGTCGCGCGGCGAGATGAGCACGGTCGCCGTCGGCGCATTCGTGGATTTCAAATCGATCACTGCGATGTCATGCTTTTGCATGAACGATTCGAGCTGCGAATCCTTTTTCACCGCAGCAAACGCCGTGACCAGCTTCTCGCGCTCGTTTTTCTCGCAGCCATGAGCAATGACCACGCGCTGCGTGTCGCCGTCGGGCTCGACGATCACGACGCAACGGCAATTCGTCTCCTGGCGAATCACCGCAGCCAGCTCGTGCAACAGCAATTCGCGCGAAGCCACCGCTTCTGCCAGACGCAACGTCAATAGTTGCGCGACAGTTTCGTTTTGACGAGACGCATCAGGGACGGCCCGATTCAAATTCGACGCGGCTTGTTCGGCCTTTTCCAGATCGATTCGCGCGCCCAGTTCGCGGAAGATGTTTACCGCGCGGGCCAGCTGTTCGCTGGCGCGATCCGGCTGGGCGAGCGCATAAGCTCGTCCCAGTTCGTAGTGCGCGCGCGCGCTGCGATAACGATCGCCCAGCAGATCGAAAATCGAAACGCTGCGTCCGAAATGTTGTGCGGCCAAACTCGCATTGCCGCTCGCCATCTCGAGCAAGCCGTACAGACGCTGCGCCTCTCCGGCCAACAACAGATCGGTCTCTGAATCAGTGATTAGCTGTGCAACGATCTGAAGATTTGCCGTGGCTTCCTGCGGTTCATCGTTCAGCAATGATGCTTCCGCCAACAGCAATCGCGACTCACTAATCGCTTGCCGATCGCCAATTAGCTCAGCGAGCTGAAGCGCTTCTTTCGCTTGCGTCAACGCGTCGATGCCGGCGTTCATCGTCACATAGCAGCGGCCGAGCGTGCGATGCGTCTGACAGCGATACCAGTTATGACCTTTCTCAGTGGCGAGCGTAACCGCGCGCTCGAGATACCTGTGCGCCTCGTCGAGATCGCCGCGCAGCATCAGCAACTCGCCCAGCGAATCCAGAATCATCGGCAGCTCAGCACCGCGGTCGTCGATCTCAGTCGCGATCGACAACGCCCGCTCTAACGCATCCTGCGCTCGATCCCATTGACCGATCAGGACCAGATTGATGCCGAGATTATTGTAGCCTTCGGCGGCGCTGGCTTTGTGATCGGTTCGCTCGTAGTAACCGATAGCTTTTTCCAGGTAGCGAATGCCTTGCTGCGGCCGCTTGAGAAACCAGCACGCCCCGGCCATGTTTGCGAAAATGCGGCCGAGCATGTAACTCGCGGGGTGATCGCCAATCAACTTGATCGCCTGATCAAAATTCTCCAGCCCAGTTTCATAATTGCCTTCGTGAACCCCGGCCGTCGCCAGACCGAAATATGCTTCCGCCATTCCGCGCCAATCACCTGTCAGGCGATAGCATTCCAGAGCTCGTCGCGAATAATCGCGCGCGATCGGATACTCAGTAATGTTTCGATAGACGCGCGCGAGCGCGGTGTAGGCGGCGCCGGCTTCAACCCCTTCTTCCGGAACTTCGCGCAAAGTCGATTGCAGAATTGAAATCGCTTTTGGATGGTCGCGGGTGTAGTTGTATGCCAGCGCGATCTGAATTCGCAGCCGCGCGCTCAATTGCGAATCGAGCTTCGCGCGCATCTCCGGATCTTCATACATCGAAACCGCATCGAGCGACTCTTGAAACTGCCCCTGCATCTCAAGAGATGCAGACAGGAAGCAACGCGCCTGGGCCAACGACGTTGGATGAGATCGAGCCGCGGAAAGAATTACATTGAGGCGGGCCCGCGCTTCGCTGCTTAAACCCTGATCGAGCAAATCGCGAACGGCATCAAGCTCGGTCCTCAGCGATTCCGGCGACACATTGCCACCCTGCGACCGCAGCCGCGCACGAGCGCGCTCAAGATCGACGACGGCGCTATTGGGTTTGGGTTTCTCTTTGCTCAAGAGGCAAACTCCGAATCACGGGAAAGTGGGCGCAACTTTATTGACTAGCTGAGCTATCCTTAAACGGCCAATAACACAAGCTCTTCACGTCTGAAGTGTCAGGGACAGACGGGACACCGACAACTGAACCAGCAGTAGCACGAGGAAAATAGCACATACGCGTCAACTGGTCACGAGATTCGACTGCCTTTCCCCACGAAGGTGGTAACGATTAATGGTTTTATCTAAGACCAACCCGTGACCTTCTTCGCGCATCAATTAGCTGGATCGCAATCCATCCTTTCGCATTACCGGTCGTCTCCCCTCAAACAGAACAACCCTTTTTAGCAGGAGGCCAAACTATGAAACGCACTCTCCTTATGGTCGTAGTCTGTCTAATTTCAATCAACGCTTCGGCGCAACCGCGTCGCGCCAACCGATCTGTCGCTACGCAATCGTCGAAAGCCACTTCACCAACTCAAACTCTTCCGATCCGCCGCGTCATTCTCTATAGCAATGGCGTTGCGTACATCGAAAGGCGCGGCACAGTCATTGGTCACGCCGAGATTGATCTTTCCTTCAAACACTCACAAGTCGATGACGTTCTGAAATCGATGGTCGTGTTGGACCTGGGCCAGGGACGAATCGGGGCGGTGAGCTACAACTCTTCAGCGCCGCCTGCCGCGCGCATGGCGGACATTCCGTTTTCAATCCAGGCAGGAACTGAAAGCGATCATTGGGGAGGATTGGCGGCGGTGTTAAGCCAACTTCAAGGAGCGCGCGTGTCGGTTGTGACCGCAACGCGTTCGGCGACTGGATCAATTCTGACGATTGAAGAGCATAAGTCTGATTCCGATCGCGGACAACGTCAGACTCATTCGCTGGTGATCGCATCCGAAGGCGGCGAATTGATCAGTTTCGATTTAGCGGACGTACGCTCGATCAAATTAATCGACGAAGGCACGCGCCGGGATGTGAGCGAGTTCGCAAACGCGACCGCCTCTGCGCGCCGACGAGATGCGAAAACGATCGTGGTCACATCGGACGGCAACGGCTCGCGCGAGATGCTTGTCAGTTACACGATTGCGGCGCCGATATGGAAAACCACGTACCGCGTTGTGCTTGACTCAACCGGCAAGCCCTTTTTCCAGGGCTGGGCCATCGTGGACAACGTCAGCGAGGAAGATTGGAACAACATCTCGCTGTCACTCATTTCCGGATCGCCGGTGTCTTTCATTCAGCCGATTCAAAAACCGTTTTACCGATATCGTCCAATCGTCGGAATGCAAGAGGACCTGAGGCTTGAGCCGCAGACTTATGAGCCCAGCGAGGGAGGATTGGCGGGAACTGTTAGTGGAAAAGTTACCGATGCGAATGGCGCTGTAGTCGTTGGCGCAACAGTGACGATCACTAATATGACCACGAATCAGTCTTACAATCTGTCGACTTCGAATGGCGGATCGTACAGTTCACCGGTGCTTCAGCCGGGCAACTACAAAGTTAGAGTCGACTCGCCGGGTTTCAAGAGCTTCGAGCTGCAGGGTGTGGTGGTGGGAAGCCGCCTTCCTGCTTACGCCAATATTCCTTTGGAGGCAGGTAGCATTACAGAAGTGGTGACCGTGACAGCCGACGCAAGTACCGTCGTCAATTCGTCGAATGCGACAATAGGAAGATCGCCACTGAACGGTCGCGGCCTTTACAGCCTTAACAGTCTCCGCCCGTCGTCAGGGCCAAACACTTCTCTCGACGGAGTCTCAGTGAGTGATGCCATGACTCGACCTGACTCGGGAGTTGAAACTGCGGCGACGGGAAGCGAAGTCGGCGATCTATTTGAGTATCGAATTGATCAACCAGTAACCGTTCTGCGCGATCGTTCCGCACTGATTCCCATTCTGCAAACCCGAATGGAGGGCGAGCGGGTCTCGATCTATAACGAAGCCGTGCGCCAGGATCGTGCGTTTGGCGGCATGCAACTCAAGAACACATCTTCTCTGACGCTTGAAAATGGCGCGCTGACGGTTATTGATGGCGACGCCTACGCCGGCGAAGCTTTGATGGCTCGGCTCAAGCCGTCCGAGCAGCGCCTGATTTCTTTTGCGCTCGATCTCGGCACATTGATTAACGTGCGCATGAAAGAAGATCGCGCTCCGACTTTTCTGGTGCGAGCAGTGAATGGCATGTTTCAGGCCCACTACTACCAAACCACCAGGAAGACTTACGTGTTGACCAACCAAACCGACAAGCCGCGTGTCGTGATCATCGAACATCCAATTCGTCAGGATTGGGAGTTGGCGGATGACACGCAAAAGCCCGAAGACAAGACTGCGCGTTATTATCGCTTTCGCGTTCCGCTCGCGGCCCATCAGAAAATTGAACTTCCCGTCACCGAACGACGCGTGCTGATGGAAACGTACACGCTGGCCAATTTTACCAAGCAGGATCTTGAACTCTTTATCGCGCGCAGTTACATCGATGGTGCGACTCGTGCCGAACTGGAGAAGATCATTGATCTGCGCACCCGAATTGCCGCGGCACAGGCTCGTGCGGAAGCGATCGACGAAGAGGTTGAGGAGATCGGAAAGGACCAGGAACGCCTGCGCGACAACATCAAAGCTTTGACCGCGACGGCGGAAGCTAAGCAACTCATTACGCGCTATGTCGCCAAAGCTGACACACAGGAAACCCGTTTGGAGCAACTGAACAAGGAAAAACAGGCGGCCATTGAAGAAGGCTTGAAATTGCAAACAGAACTTGATGCCTTGATTCGCGGATTTGCACTTGATCGCCGGCTCGATCATTAACTCCTGGACAGACGGCTAACTGCTGCCGATGGCGGCGCGGTGATTCACGCGATTTGAATTCTGCTGGTCCAGCGACAATTCGATTCGGCCCAGCAGCGCCGCGAGATCGAGAGGCTTGGCAAAGACTTCCGTGCAGCCCGCTGCCAGGGCATCGGCCTTCACGTCGTAGGTGGTGTAAGCGCTGATGGCAAAAATTGGCGTACGCGAGAAAGTACGACGCTGTCGAAGTTGCCGCGTCGCTTCGACGCCGTCGAGCTCGGGCATGGCCAGATCCATCAGGATCAAATCCGGATGTGATCGGTTAGCTTGAAGTAATCCCTCACGGCCGTCCTGGGCCTCGATGACCTTATAACCCTTGGCTCGCAGCCAGGCCGAAAGCAGCACGCGGTTATCCGAATAATCATCGACTACCAGAATGGTGGACGGAGCATTGGTGGTCATCTCGGTTTCGCTCCAATCAATTTGTTGAATCTGACCAGCCGGGAGTCAGCTCACCCGATAGCCTTGTGACGATAGGTCAGAAGTCCGGGAATAAATATGGCAGTGAGTTCGTGTTTAGTTTGCCGTTCCGTTGCGGTGACCGTCTGTAGCGCGCGAGGGGCAACGAAGCGATCAGAGCAGGGCCACAGCCGGACAATCATTGGCGGCGGATCGTATTAGCGGCTGCGAATCAGTACGAACGCGATCAATGAACTAGCCAGCGCCAGGGCGGCGCCGACGGTCATCACCCAGCGAAATCCGAAGACGAAACATTCGTCGATCGCTTGCTTGATCGTTGCTCGAGTTGCAGCGTCGACGCTGTTTGGTATTTCGATCGCGGCGAGGTTGATGCGCTCCTGGTTCAGCAATTGTCGAACCTCCGGCGCCAACGGCATTTGATTCAGACGCGCGTCGAGACATCGATTGAACGCATGAAACATAATCAAGCCCAGCACGGCAATCGCCAGCAATCCGGCGGTGCGCGAGACTGCATTGTTAATTCCTGAGGCGATGCCGGCGCGATTCTGCCTGACTGAATTCATTACCGTCGTCGTCAGCGGCGCAACGCTAATCGCCATTCCGAATCCCAACACGACGACTGCGGGAAAGAATGTGGTCCAATAACTGCCGCCAAGTCTGGCTCTGATGAAGAGCGCGAAGCCGATGGCGGCGATGATCGGCCCAACGACCAGAGGCAGACGCGAACCGTAGCGCTGCACCAAACCGCCCGACCAGCGCGACAAGCCGAACATGATCAGAATAAATGGCAGAGACGCAGCGCCGGCAGCAGTTGGCGAATAGCCTTGCACCTGAATCAAATTCAGCGGCAGAAAGAAAAGCGTGCCCGCCAAAGCCGCGTAGAGAAATAACGTCAGCAGATTTGCCCCGGTGAAATTGCGCGATCGAAATAGCGTCAGCGGCATCATGGGATTTTTGATGCGAGCTTCCACCAGAACAAATGCGCCGCCAATCAAGAGGCCGCCCGCCAGAGTTGCCCAAACAATCCCGCTGTGAAACCCGAGACGCGACGATTCGATCAATCCGAAAACTATTCCACCGAGGCTTATTGTCGCGAGCATCGCGCCGACTAAATCGAGTTTCATCGCGTCTTCTTCGTCACGACTCTCGGCGACAAATCGAACGATAAGAAACAGGACAATCAGCGCGATTGGAACATTGAGAAAAAAGACCGCTCGCCACGAAACGTGTTCGATTAGCCAACCGCCGAGCAACGGCCCGAGCGCAGTGGTGATCGCGGTCGCGCCGGACCAGGTTCCGATTGCGTGGCCGCGTTCATCTTCACCAAACGTCGCGCTGATGATCGCTAGACTGCCCGGCACGAGCAGCGCGCCGCCAACTCCCTGAGCCGCACGCGCCATTATTAATTGATGAATATTCGGCGCGAGTCCGCACCAGACCGAGGCGAGAGCAAACAGCGCGATCCCAATCGCGTAAATCTTCTTCCGACCAAACTCATCGCCGAGCGATCCGCCAAGCAACAACAACGCTGCGAGAAAAAGTGTGTAGGCTTCGATGACCCACTGCACATCCGTCACGCTGGCGCCCAGGTTCTTTTGTAAGGCGGGTAGCGCGACGTTGACCACGGTGCCGTCGATGAAGACCATGCTCGAGCCGAGAATCGTTGCAGCGAGTGTCCAACGACGCATTACTTTCGCGGATCGCTTAGACGATTTGCCGGACGAGATAACGCCTTCGTCGCAAGGTGAGCGCAGCAGGTTCATGATTGCGCGTAGAGTAACATCGCTTGGGTGAAGATTGAGAGGAAAAGAAAAAACGCCGCTCGCTTGCACGAACGGCGTCTTTCATCGATCCGGGACTTGAGAATATCCGGCCGCTATCCCGACAAAGTCGGGACCCTCACCCAACCTCTCCCAAAGGGAGAGGAGAAGACAGCTCCCGGTACTGACAACTAGTACCTGATTCTCACGCTGAAGCTTCCGCTGTTGTCGCTGTAATCGTCATCGTTGATTGCCAGGAACAGGCGGCCATCCGTCGGCACAGTCGTCGTTAAATTGCTTCCGATCAAGTACGCCTGACTCGTTTGACCGTTCGACATACGAATGTATGCGATGAGTGCGCCAACGCCCGCCGTCGGAACTGGCCGCGCGTTAATGGCGATGCCGCTGCTACGCGCGCCTTCCGGGCTGACTTCGCCAACACGACGGCCGGCGACGATCGTTCCGGTCGCACTAAAAGTGATCTGATCGCCGGCGCGAACATCGATGCCCGTATCGGTTCCGCGCGATGTGCCGGGGACGTTGATCGTAACCTCCTGCGGAGTACGACCGCGATCCCGATTGTCTCTAGTGTCTCTATTGTCTCGATCGCGCGAACGGCCGCGTCCGGGATAGTCTTGTCCTCGATCGTACGCGTCCTGACTTCGCTCGCTGCGAATTTGCACATTGAAGCTGCCGCGCGCATCTGCGTATGAACCACGGTTGGCGGTGAGATACAGCCGGCCATTTCGATCGGCAGTGAATTCGCGCGCAGAACCCAGCTCGATAATCGGGGCGCGCGAATCATCGCCAATTGCCCCGATCAACTTTCCTTCCGAGGCATTCGGCAACGGCGCAGTCGGATCAGTCGAGCGCAAGCCGTCGGGTGTGATCCGATTTCTGCCGACCGTAATAACGCCCGAAGCGCTCACTTGCACGCGCTCGCCGCGACGCACATAGACACCGCTGTCTACCCAATTCGAATCCAGGGTTACTTGCACGTTATGCGTTTCAAATCGCCCTTCGTCAAGCGTGCGCCCTTCAATCTCAATGCGATCGATTTCCTCGGGACGAAAGTACTGGATGTCGCCTTCGTCTCGTCGAGTGCGATCCGCGTTGGACTGATTATTAATCGAGTAACGCGGCTCGACGCGGACCACGAATCGGCCATTCACAAACCCGAGCAGCGTCCCCTGAATCGTCCGGCCATCTCTTAAATAAATTGTGTCGGCGGCGCAAAACGTCGCCGCGGCAAATACCATCACGAGAGCAAGTAGAATTTTTTTCATTTGTCTTCCGTCCTTTCAAGCTAGTGACACGCAAACTTAGTCGAATCTCGGTCGATTCGTTCAGGAGAGCATAATGGGAAGATTGTTGAGCTTTTAGCTTATAACGGCGCAGGGTCGGGGGCAAGGCGAGCAATACAGAGGTCATCTATGAAGCGCTGATCGAAGTCAAGGGTATTCTAGTGCAGAGTTCACCCATGACGCCGAAGCGCCTGTAGTTGTTCCAGTTGTTTGCTCTTTGACATGAGACTGATGGTTTTAGTTAACCGCCGTTCGCGGTCCTCAAGTGATCAAGGCTGACGAGCCACGATCAATCATCTATGCGGT